>NJBI01000004.1 GCA_005222975.1 Promethearchaeota archaeon Loki_b31 | reverse complement strand
TTTCCCCGGAAGCTGGGGCGCCTAGCGGCCCAAAGAGTGATAGTTCAATTAACATGAATGGAACAGATCCAAAGGTTTAAATGACATCCATCTAAATTTTTACAAAATAAGTAAAAGAAAAAAAATTTTGTAATGACCTAAAAGGCATTAATGCCATTTTTTTTCTTTTTTACTTTAATTTATTTAGTCTCTTTTTAACGATAATTACAGCAATGGCAGATTGCCTAGTAGCAATAGTATCTCATATCCATTAACGATTTCTTAAAATTAAAGAAGTTATCTCAAAATTTGTACAATGTTTTAAATTTCCTTTGCAACTCTCGAAAAATTACACGAATTGAGGGCAAAGACGCAATTTAATTATTTTTTATTCAGAAGTTATTAGGTTGCCACAATTTGGACAGAATTTATAGGGCTTTTCTCCAAAATTAAATCCACAAATAGTGCATAATTTAGGATTGTCATAAAATCCTTGTTCTTTCATAGGACTTGCCTCAAATTTTTCTTTCTCTTGGACTAAAGTAGGACCAGATAGAAAATTACGCTCAGTTATAAGTTTATAAAAATAAATTCCCAGAATGGTTATTAAACCCCCTACAAACCCATATACAGGGCTAATAAGGAAATATCCTGATACCATCATAGTTAAAGTAGCCGAACCTAGAGAAACACTAACTGCTAACCATGAATAAATCATTAGATTCTTTCTTTCTTGAATCCATGTTGTTTTTCCAGTTCTCATCATAATTGCAGAATATATCATTATAATACCAAAATATGTGTCCAATAAACTAGGAATTAAATAAATCAACCCAAATATTAGATCATAACTAATATATAAGAATAAATTAGGTATGAAAAGTGGAGTGATACATAAAATACCCCCGATAAATGGTATAGCATATATATTATTTCTTTCTCGATTTTCCATGATAAATCACCTATTAAAATAAAATATTGTAATATTTATACTATAAATAAGAGATATCATTAGATAAGCAAAGAATAACCCGCAAAACATGATTAAGAAATCGCTATTAATATAAATAGAATATAAGAAAATGAAAGAAAACCCTACAACCGGAAGACAACTGGTTAAAATATTTCCTATTAAATATGCCTCGTAGGTTGCATCGAATAGTGTAGAATCGAATATTAAGATGGAATAACTAATTATCATAAAAAATAAATAGATTATATATCCAAGAAGGAATAATCCAGGTCCTAAAAAAGCTTTCCTATTATGCTGGTAATAAATACGATAAAAGTAAAGCGATAAAGTTACTCCAAGAAAAACTCCCAGAATAATTGGAATTAAATCATATAGGAATATAATTGTATTATACGTAGAGAATTCAGATTCAGTATAATTGGAAATTCTGACTTCAGGGAGAAAAACAGAAAGGATACTCCAAGTTAAAAGCATAATTCCCGTGATAAGAAGATAGTTAATATATTTTGATTTAGTTACCCTTTTCTTCATAGTTTGCGTCCAAAGAACTAATGTTATGTCTCTAAATATCCAAAGAGCTGAAATTAAAACTGAATAAATAGTAAAATCATAATAAAAAGAGAGTGTCATATCGATTAATAACCCCTTTAATGATTTAAAAGTGTAATATATTTTTTTGAATTCAATCTCTATAATTGAAATTTAATATGATCGATCTTATTTAAACTTTAAAGTGATTATTTCTATTGAAAGATATGTAATTGATCCAAATTAAGTGAGAGATAACAAATATAAGGAATCAGTAAATAAAATCTTTAAATAAAAAGAAAGACTATTTAATTTTGTTAAAATAAGGGAGAAAATGACAAAATGGTGAAAAAACGACAATATTTAATTTTTTTTTTCTTATCCTTATTTTATTATTGTTAGTGGCAATATTATTTTCTAATTATATCAGAAATTTAAATGGTCGATATGGGATTCGGTTACAAAAGATATTGGGGCAATTCACTAAAAAAAAATATGAAAAAATCTGTTTTAAAACTCTTCTTGTCGATTAAATACGAAAGAAATCAAGCTATTTAACAAAAAGTTATATAATAATTTTTCTTAGTTATTCTATCTTTTTAATACAATTTATTCAAATATTCAAAATAAGTATTGTATTAGTTTCGTAGGTATTTTTTAAGATGTCGGAAAAAATTTGGTATAAAGCGGCCAAAGTTCTTGTTAGGGGTAGTGGTAATCCTCTTTTTCAGGCTAACGATACATTGATTGAGCTATTAAAAATTCTTTTGAATGAAGACCAAGCAAGATTTCTTTTGAATTTCAGGAAACCTAAGTTGACTTTTGAGGAGTTAAAAGAAAAAACAGGTATGAATGATAATGATTTAGCAGAAATGTTGAATTCATTGATGGATGAGGGAATCATTATGGACGCGCCTATTGGAACTACAGAAATCATGGAGTACCGTCTATTAGCTCCTATTCCCGATATCTTCGAATATTCTCTTGTCACGAAGGGAACTATGGAAAAAAAGAAGAAACTTGCGCAAGTATTTGAAAAAATGGTTAAAGAGGCGATTGAGTTAAGCCAAAAATATTACGAAGGGTTATTGCCTATATTCAGAGATAAGTTACCGGCGTTTTCCAGGATTGTACCGGTTGAAAAAGAGCTCGTAGTTCCGCAAGAAGTTACATTACCCTCTTATAAGGCTTCAAAAATAATCGATCAACATGATGTTATCTCACTCTCGGAATGTCCGTGTAAGCTTGAAAGAACTCTCTTAGACGACCCTTGCAAGGCGACAGATGATAGATTTAAATGCTTTCACTTCGGAAATCTTGGTCGTTTTTTCATCGAGCATGGATATGGTAAACCCGTTTCAAAAGAAGATGCAAAGAAGATAATAAAGGTAGCAGAAGATGAAGGTCTCGTTCACAAGGTATTCCATGATGATTTTGACACGAAAAACGAAGAAGTGGGTTTATGTAGTTGTTGTAAATGTTGTTGCATTATCTTTCAAAGTTATTATCGAGGAGTCTGGCCATTTCACACTATGACATCTTATAGAGCCAAATTAGATGAAAATAAATGCATAGGGTGCGGAGTTTGCGTGGAAAAGTGTCCGATTGAAGCAATTTCTTTAATAGATGGCAAGGCTCACGACGATGAGAAGAAATGTGTTGGTTGTGGTGTCTGCGTTCACCATTGCCCCGAGGAAGCGAGGAGCCTTGAAAGGACGCCACTTAGAAGAGTGTTTATCCCCACTCCAAAATTGGCTGGAACTAACTGAAGTATTTTTTGCAGTTTTAAATAGTATTAAACTTTTATGACGCATTTACAGAGAATATATTCTATTAAAACAAGATAGTTTTGAATATAGAAGCTAAAGTAATAAATAAGTTTTTTAACCTTAGTTAAGATAATACTAAGTAAAGATAAACTAAACTTTAGAATAGTTTGATAAACAAACATGTTGTCTCAAATTGAAAAGTATAAAAAAAGCATTTTGGAAATATTAAAAGAGCATGATGTTAAAAGAGCCTCCTTATTTGGCTCTATTGTAAGAGAAGAGATGACTGATGAGAGCGATATAGATATATTAATAGAATTTAAAGGGACTAAAAGCTTATTAGATTTAGCAAGGTTAAAAATAGAACTTGAAGAAGCATTAAAGTGTAAAGTAGATGTACTAACCTATAATTCTCTGCATCCTTTATTAAAAGACCAAATTTTAGCTGAAGAAGTTGAGATTTTATGAGAAAGAATGTAAAAATCTTTTTAGAACACGTTTTAGCTGCTATAAATTTAATTGAAGAGTATATTAATGATAAGAAGAAATCAGATTTTCTAGAATCTAAGCAATTACAAGACTCTGTAATTAGAAGGATTGAAATCATAGGCGAAGCTATTACAAATATCCCTAGCGACTTTAAAGGAACTCATGAAAATATCCCTTGGAAGGAAATTACAGGAATGAGAGATATTTTAATCCATCAATACTTCGGGGTGGATTTAGAACTTACGTGGGAAGTTATTAAAACAGATTTACCAAAATTGAAAAAACAGATTATTTCTATAAAAAATGAATTGTAATAACTTCGAGGAATCAAATAGGATAGCAATTAGTAATGGACGGAGATCAAAAGAATTAACGATTGAAAGAAAAAATCCTTGAAGTTTTCCGATCTCCGAATCAAAGTGATATTTTTTAAATTAAAAACCATTTCTTTTTATTGAATGAACTTACCCGCAATCATATTGATTTTGGTTTTATTTTCGATTTTGATGGCTTTTTTTTCTCAAAACAAGATAGATTATTTCCCTATTGCATTAATCGTAGGAGCCATCGCAGTAGTTTCAATGACCACGCTTGGTAATGTTGAAGAGATAGAAATTCTTGGATTTATCAAGTTTAACACGTTAATCTTCATATTTGCCATGCAGATAATCATCTATTTTGCAACTTATAACCGAGTTTTAGAATATACCGCGATCAAATTGATTCATATCACGAAAGGGGATAACCGATTATTTTTTTATATGATTTGCCTGTTTACAGGTATTATAGTTGCCTTTATCGAGGATGTAACTCTCTCGTTGATATTGGTTCCTTTGATATACAGGACATGCCGAATTTTAGAGATACCTGCTGGTACATACATGATGGGGATGACCATTACTATAAACATCGGCGCAATACTCACGCCTGTCTCGAGCTTAAAAAACTTGATAATCGGCCAGGAATTTGGGTGGGGTTTTGGGGAGTATCTTGCCAATATGGGTATTTTGTTTTTAATCGCGTTAATATCCACCATTTTCTTGATGGATAGGTTCATATTAAAAAAAGAAGAAAAACCAACTGAAAAAAACAAGGAGATACTATTATCAATGCTCGACCCGGGAATTGTAATTCGGGATAAAAAGTACTTTTTAATGACAATTATCATTATTCTAGCCACTTTCGTGTTCATGTTCCTAGGATTTGAACCTGCCCTTGTCACGATCATATCTGCCGCTATACTTCTTCTTCTTCACTCTAAGAAATCTAAGTTTTCGGATATTAAGAACGATATCGATTGGAAAATCATCATTACATTTGCGATCTTATTCATTCTTTCGAATTCTTTATCATATTTTGGCTTTTCAGAGTTGATCTCCACAGGTTTGGTAAGTTTGTTAAATAATAACATTTATCTGGCCGTGTTGATAACATTGGGTGTCACTACTCTCTTGTCCGCATTTCTTGCGGGTACACCCGTTACCATCATTCTTCTCCCGATTTTTTCGGCAATCATAGGAGAGGGTTTCTTTCCTAACCCGATTATTATTGCTTTCATAGGCGGTGTTAATATGGCAGGTAATTTCCTACCGCAAGGTTCTGCATGCGATCTTCTCACCCTGAATTTGGCAAAAAAATACAAAGTGGTGAATTTAGATTACAGACGCTTACTAAAAAATGGCGCGCTTTTCGCAACGCTTCATTTTGTCATCATTTTGGGATATACATTGGTATATACTTTAATATTAAGTTAAGAGACTTTTAGTTTTATAAATAAACTCACTACTAACAAGATCGTCGAAAAGATTAACGCCATCAACTTTAATGTTATGTTTCCAATATGCATATTTTGGAAGGAGTCTCCTAATAGATTTATAGACGCATAAATTGTAATCCCTAATGTAAAATTGGGCTAGAAAAAATTTTGAGCTGTTTTAGAATAGCAATAATTTCTTTTATCTTTATGTTACTATCACAACTATAAAACAACATATGGCTAATGTTAGCGATATAGGGGTCATGATAAGCTTTTCCCATTTGCTTTTTGAAATTGCATTCATAATTGTAATAAAAGTTAAATAAACAGCAATTATCCAAACGACCACCATAACAAACATCAGATTATTGAAGATAATTATTATTTCAGCTCGTTCTAATACTGATAATGATGTGAATATAAAAATTACAATACCTATTAAGCTGATTATTTTCATTTTAGAAGGAAGTTTCTCATATTTTCCACCATAAGCTAGACGGCCAAAAGGTAGACCTAGTACAAGTAGTAACTGGAAAACGCTCATCCCAGCAAATAAAACAACGGCTATTATAGCTGCTATCAATACAATCATTTATAATTCATCAATTTGAAGATTATTTATTGAATATTATTCATTATTATCCAACCTTTATACGCTTTATTGATTAATTTTTTATAGATGTATCGATCTTATTATAAACAATGAAGGGATTAGATAAACTTAAAGAAAAATTACCCGATTATCAAGGAAAAAAACTACGACTATTTCAGGTAATTGCTTTTAGCTGTTTTATAATTTCGCTAGTGTTCCAATTAATAATGGATTCTTTACCGCGGATTTTTTCAGACATAGTCATATTACAGTTAATTGCGCCTTTAACTCCTATTATTGGGTCATTGTTAGTCTTAATTATTGGTTTAATGATAGTGCGTAGCTTTTGGAAAATTCGTGATAAATACATCTCTAAATTTGGGGTAAAAGCATATCAAAAAGCGTTTCGATTTGTAGCGATCGGTATTCCAATAGTTATTTCTGTCATCGTCCATAGTTTTATCCCAACTGATTTGATTGCGGGATACGGAGATACTGATGTTTCTAGCTCTTATCTAGGGACCCCTATATCTGAGTTTCTACTGAATTTTCCGCCTCTCTTTCTTTATATAAGGGTAGCTCTGTTCTTCATATTTTTATTGTTAGGATTAACTGTGATTTTTAAAGCGTTACGTATCTTTGGCATTGATAATATGGCATTGGTCTATGTTTTTTATCCAAATGAATCAACGCTTCAAAATCACGAGATTTATTCTATATTACGCCACCCAGCCTACCATGGTTTAATGCTAATTAGTATTGGAAGCATATTTTTAAGATTCTCCATTTATTCGGTTATCTACTTTTTAATGTTTTTAGTGGGAATAAACATTCACCTTAAATTGGTCGAAGAAAAAGAACTTATTGGAAGATTTGGGGAACAATACAAAAAATATAGGGAAAATGTACCAGCTTTTTTTGTTAAATTAAAAGATTTTAAAAAATATTTTTCGATTCTCCTTAACAAATAAATATAAGGCTTTTATTTGTTTTTCGGGCTAAATCCAATTTACAGTGCTAATTTCTCTTTTATTTGAGCAACTAATTTTTCGCTTTCTTCAGAATCAGTTAAAAATTCAATATCTAAGGGTGATGTAATCCCTAATTCTAATTCAACGGCTCTTTTAATTTGATCTTGTTCAAAAATCGATCCGTCTGTAACCTCTGGTGTTGTTCCAAGAATTCGTAATATTGCGACTCCCACGGCGTCAATAGCTACTTTATCTGTGCTGGAAACAAATACATTTGCTTCTACGCGCGTACCTTCCATAGGTCCACGATCAACAAATGTAATAACGCCATCCATAACGATCAGGTCAGGTTTATAAACGCAGTTAATCTCCGCTATCATTTCCCTTTGATACTTTGAGGAGTGTAACTCTGACATGTTTTTTTTATTGACTAATCCTACTGCGTTCTTTAGCGAGATGGTAAATTGTCCACCGTACATGTGAGTTTTTAGGCAGCAAGTTTCAATAATACATTCTGCTTCGTCGTAAATTTTGGCAAAAAGGAATCCTTCTTTCCAATGATTACCATCAGGGTTTTTAAGGACATATTCATCACTGCTTACATCTGTTAAATCAACTATCTTAAAATTCAGTTCTTCTGCTAAAGCAAATAAGCCTTTTTTCTTAAAAACTTCTGAAGTTTTAGCTGGTCCGGCGCGTTCCGCAATTGTTATCGATTTCGCACCCATTTCTTTTAACTTTAAAACAAGTTGCCTTACAGTTTCCATTGAGCTTGAAGCAGGAGGAGGATCGGCAGTATTGAAGTTTGGTTTAAGAATTACGTTTTTATCATTAACGGGGTTGATACCTAACAACTCTAAAGATTTGTTTACACCGTAAACGCGATCTTTTGTTGAAATAATAGTTACTTTAGTCATTAAATCCACCATATATTAAGTAGCTAATTGGATGTATAAAAATAAATTTAACTGTTTAAAAAAATCAGTCCTTAATTAGTATCTTAAAATATAAAAAATTGATTATAAAATTGCTAACTGAGTATTCGATTGAGCTTATTTCCCAGAACTTCAGGGATTTCGCCTAGATACGAGTTAAAATCGCAAATTAGCAGATAAAGGTAAGGTTCAAATAAGCCTTCAATGGTGGGTCCTACATCTGATTTATATATGTAAACCCAAATCTCCTCGCCATCGTGTGTAGATTGTCGATACACCCAGTTTAACAGAGGGATTTCGGGGATGTTTCCTATGTTTCTTAAAATCCCGTGGACATCATCGAGCGAGTATTTTTTGCTAAATAACATAATAGGTGAAAGATCGAAAGAGGTTATACAAATTTCACGTAAACCATAATTCTTCATTTCTTTAAGGAAATCGCTTACTAAACGTTTTAATTGGTTTTTATGCTCGTCTACGCGGGATCTAGCGTCAAAATCAGTTAAAATGTTGTAGATTTTTTCTTCTTGAACGGGCAAGATTTCTATAGCAGATTCAAGTGGTATTTTATAGGAGAGAAGTACATCGTATATTAACTTAATTTTTGCGTAAACTGATTTGTGAAATAGATACGATTCTGTTTGGCATGTTACGAGTACATCCCCCGAGTAATTGTCTTTATTATTTTGTATATCCGCTTGTTCGTCTGAATTGAATTCAAGAATATGAATGTTTTTAGACATGGCTCGCGCGAATTTAAATAACGCAGAAACTAATCCTGCGTTTAGCTCAAAAGAATCTGCGATTTCAAAATCTGATTGAGGTTTAAATTCCTCTTTTGAAAAATCAAAAAATCTTAAGTATAGTTTGATGCCCATTGGAACGTCTTTCACCTTTAGCTGATAATATGGGAATCCGTTGCTGGTTATGACTGAGAATTTATAGATTGTCACTTCTTTAGAAAAATTTGTCGATAAAATATTCTATTAAATACAATTGTTAAGTAATTCTCAGTTTTTATATAGTTTCGGTATTCAAAAATATAATTATATGAATTCTGATAGATTGCGTACCCCTCCAAAACAACCGTATCGTTCTACAAGGGTGGTATCAACGCCTTCTCTTGCAGCAGCTAACGCAGCAGAAAGTCCTGCTGGTCCACCACCTAATACTAAAACATCTGTTTCCGCCATAATTGGAGTTTTTCTTGGTGGTTCTTCAATATATTTCACGATTTATTACCTTTATACAAAGATTTAACTCATAGATTAATGATTAATTACATTTTTATTAATCAAAGAATCTTCAATAAGTTTTTTTTTTCTTTACCAGATGATCCTAGATCTCTTTGGAATGAGACACAGTCGATATTATATGTTAGGTAATTTTTATTATCTCTAAAATACAGCTATAGTTTATAAAAAATAAGTAAAAACTAGATATATTTTAAAATACAATCGTAATTAGAATGAAAATTGAATTATTAAGGTAACCACTAAGAATGAGTTGATAATGTAAATTATGAGTATGGAAGGAAAGATCTGTATAATAACCGGCGCAAACTCTGGCATTGGTAAAGCTACAGCTATTGGTTTAGCAATGATGAATGCTACAATAGTAATGATGTGTCGTAGCAAAGAGCGTGGAGAAGAAGTGCAAAAAGAGATAATTGAACTCACCGGTAATAAAAAAGTGGATTTGCTTTTATGTGATTTATCTTCTCAGGAATCCATACGCAAATTCGTTTCCGAATTTAAGAGTAAATATCAAAAATTACACATATTAATAAACAATGCTGGAGTTATGCTCTCGAAGCGAGTAATATCCGTGGATGGATTTGAAATGAATTTTGCCGTGAATTACCTTGCGTCCTTTTTATTGACGAATTTATTGCTTGATGTGTTAAAAAAGAGTGCTCCAAGTCGTATTATAAATGTAAGTTCTGCAGCGCATAGAATGGCAAAAATGGATTTTGACGATCTTCAGAGCGAAAAAAGGAAGTATCGCTTATTTAAAATATATGGAATCTCAAAATTAGCATTGATGCTATTTTCTTTTGAATTAAACAGAAGATTAGAAGGAACCAGTGTAACTGTTAATACTGTCCATCCTGGTGTTGTTAATACTAATTTAGGTCAAGATCAATCCTCATTTAGCAAAGGATTCGCCAAGCTTTTCTTTAAAAAACCGGAAAAAGGTGCAGAAACATCCATTTATTTAGCATCGTCGCAAGAAGTAGAAGGGATAACAGGAAAATATTTCGCAAAAAAGCAACAAAAACAATCTTCTGAAGAATCCTACAACGAGGATTATGCTAAGAGGTTGTGGGAACTTAGCACAGATATGACGCAGCTCTAAAACGAATAATGTAGGAAAACCTATTTTCTTTTTAATATTAACAAAATAATAATTAGAGAACAAATCGAGATCAAATCTTTTTTATATTGGAGTGTTTTATCTTATTTTATGAGTATCCTAAACTTGTTCATTGAAATTGAGCTTAAACTTAAGCAATACTAGTTACAGTTTGTTTTTCTGTTTTTATTTTGGTTTGGGGGTTTAATTTCTTTCATTATTATTGAGCCCAATCACAGTTTGTGGGAATACATCCTATATTCCTTGACTGTACGCCGTATAGTAAGTGCTGTTGATTTCACTAATTTTTACGCCTTAGTGTGGCCGATTTTATTAGAGGTGATTGTTTTTGGATTTATCATGGGTGAATTAATAGAAAAATATAATCCTGTTATTACCAGTAGAATTCTCGCTAAGCATAAGCGTAACCATACCGTAATCATTGGATTTCACCACATATCTGAGAGGATAATTGAATTTTGCATCGATAATAAGAAATCATTTTGTATAATCGAGGATAATCTAGAATTAGTCGAAGATTTAATCAACACTGGCTATCCCGTAGTCGTTGGTGACCCTACTGAGACAACTAACCTTGCATTTACGAATATAAAGCGGGCTAAGGAAGTTTTTATAAATTCGGATGATGTTAGAATAGCAATAATTTGCACAGAAAAGATCCGCAAAATTAACGAAGAATGCCCTATTTTTGTACGCGTATTTGAAGACCATGTGCGAGAATATCTTAAACAGCCGCCTTTAAATGCAATCCCATTTTCCACTTCAAAATGGGCAATGGATGGTATCCGCGAATGGACCAAAAACAAAACAGGTAAGGCAATTGTAATTGGACGCGATAATTTAACGCATCGAATTGCTTACCACATTTCTCTGCAACCAGAACGCGATGTTTACCTTTTTGACGATATACACGATGGTATCGAGTTTAAAGTAAACGACCAATTACACATCATTAACGAATTCGCTTGTTTTTTAAGCGATTTACGCGTTCATGTAAACGTGGACGAAGTTACCCAAGTATTTATTTGTTGGAAGCAAGACTCGGAATTTGATGAATCACTTTATCTAACTTCTAAAATTAACTTACGCTACCCCGACATCGAATTATTTGTGCGAATATTTGACGAAGAACTCATAGATTTAGTTGAAAAATATAATGCAAAAACCTTTTCAACTTCTAACAACGCGTTTAAAATGCTCCAAAAAGTAGTTGCAGCTAATTCCGCAATTGCACCAATAAAAGATGATTAACACTAATAAGATTAAGTAAATTAAAAAATGAAATAAGACTATTAAGTGACGAGCACTATTTAATTAATATTACATAGAATAGATAAGATGGATAAAAATAAAATAGTCCAAGATTTTTACGAAAAATTAGAAGCTAAGGGTTATAAAGGAAAAATTGTCTCTGCCAAACACATTCCAGAGTTGCAAAGGGCTATCAAAAAATTTCACGAACAAAAGTTATTGGACCCAAATTTCTACGAAGAGTACAAAGACTATTTCGAATTTCAACCAGAAGCGGAATTCGGCGAGATTAAGTCTCTCTTTATTATAACTGTACCACAACCTCAATACAAAGTTATTTTTCATTGGAATAATAAAGAAGTTCCTCTGATCGTTCCCCCTACCTATTTACACGGTATGGCTATAATAAAAAAAATTAAAGCATTTCTAACAGAAATTTTAAAACCTTCGGGTTATAACGTAGAATTTGCTCAAGTTCCTCAAAAAACTCTAGCAGTGCGTGTTGGATTAGCAGAATACGGTAGAAATAATATTACTTATGTACATGGTATGGGTAGTTTTCATCGACCTTCAACATTTTATTCGGACTTCCCTATTGAGCAAGATGACTGGCAGGAACTACAAATGATGGATTTATGTAAGGAATGCTCCGCTTGCGTTCGAAATTGCCCAACTGGAGCCATCCCTACCGATCGGTTCCTCTTACGCGTCGAATATTGTTTGACTTTTCACAATGAACATCCCGCAGATGTTCCTTTTCCGGATTGGATCGATCCTTTTTGGCACAACTGTTTAGTTGGATGCATGCATTGCCAAAAAGTATGTCCCGCAAACAAAAAAGTCATAAATTGGGTAGAACCAGGACCCACATTCAACGAAGAAGAGACAAAATTGCTCTTGAGCGGAAAGAGCGTAGAACAGCTTCCTGAAGAAACTAGAAAAAAAGTTGAAAAGCACGACTTAGCTAACTATTTAAATGTTTATCCTCGGAATTTAGGTGCTATTCTTAATCGAGAATAATTTAGAGATATATTTTAAAACAAGAATGCCCAATAATAATTTGGATGTAAAATTTTCGAATAAAATAAGTTTAAATATTATTTTATCATTTATTCTAAAAGAAAAGGATGATTGCACGCTCGAAAAGAAAAACAAAACCGCATAAATTTTATGCTTTAATAATAATTCTGGTAATTATTGTAAGTATTGTAAGTATACCTATAGTTATTCTCGCGTTTAGCATTTTTGAGACAATTAAAGGCAGTTCAGGGCTACCCTGTGAGGAGCTTCCTGATATCGAGACTGTTAGGCAAATTATAGAAGATCATCAGGATCTTATTGAAGAGATTGAAAATACCAGTCCTGGAAATGTGTGGGTTGAAATAAATGAGAGATGTGATGGAAAGGGAGAACTTTTCATTTATTACGATACAATTTATACAAAGAATAAAATAAAAGAATTAATTGGTGGAGATACTTTTTTCGGAGTACCATATAGAATGTTTAATGTCTAGGCGTAGAATTTCATTATTATTTTTGAATCTTGAAAAATATTTTCCTAAAATGAATTTTTCTTTGAATTTTAAGTGTTTATGGATTATTTTTAATTTTAAATATTGAAAATGTTCCTATTGCTTTAGCGACTATTTGTTCTTCATTTATAATTTCTGATTCCATTGTAGCTATTTTTTTACCTTTATGGATTACTTTTGTATCGCAAATGAGAACACCTGATTTAACAGCTTTAAAGTAGATAATTTTAATTTCTATTGTTGCGCAAAGTTCATTTTTATCTAAATTGGAATAAAGCGCAGCACCCATACCCGTATCTGCCATCGAATATAGCACACCACCATGGACTACCTTGTGAGGGTTTAACAATTTGTCAACAACATCTAAAGTGCATTGAGAGTATCCATTCTCGAATTTTGTAAAACTCAAGCCAATTAAATCCCCAAATGGGTGGAATCCTTTTAAATTCATAGGAAAATTTTTCGGCATATTAAGGTTTAATAAAATAATGTTTAAGAATATTCTGTTTAAAGCTGCTTTTTACCTTGGTTTTAACCTTCTCTCCTATTGGTAACAAACTTTGTGGATTTCACAATATTTAAATACGATATAGGATAGTACTATATCAAACAATATAATTAAAATTAGTATACAAGATTGAAAGTATATCTAGGTGAATGTAATGGGAAAAATATTATCGTTTTGTGGAATAAATTGTGCCGAATGTCCAGCATATTTAGCAACTCAAAAAAATGACGAAGAAAAAATAAAAAAGATTGCAGACGAATGGTCAAGTGATGCGATGAAATTCACACCTGAGGAAATTTATTGCGATGGTTGCTGTAAAGAAGGAAGACATTTTAGCTGGGTTCCAAACTGTGATATTAGAATATGTTGCACAGAGAAAAAATTAGAAAATTGCGCTTACTGTGAAGATTATATTTGTGACATTCTGAAAAATAGTCTTGAAAAATCTCCGAGCGCTAAACAAAATTTAGAAGAAATTCGACAAAAGTTATAACTAAAATTTAAAGGAAAAAGAAGTGGTAAAAATGGACGTGAAAGAAGCTAAAAAATCGGGATTAAAATTAATGGAAGAATCAAAAGCTGTAATTCTAACAACAATTGATCCAGATGGTTTTCCAATAACGCGAGCAATGTTTAATCTAAGAAATAAGGAGCAATTCCCTGAATTTTCAGAATTTTTTGAAAATCAACAAAACCAATTTACAATCTACATTTCAACTAATACTTCTTCAAGTAAGGTTGCTCATCTAAACAAAAATCCTAAGATGTGTGTATATTTCTGCGACGCAGAAGATTTTAAGGGTTTTATGTTAGGAGGTTCAGTAGAAATTGTTGATGATATGGAGTTAAAGAAGATAATCTGGTTAGATTGGTGGACACGATATTATCCAGAAGGAGTAGAAGATCCAGATTATACACTACTTCGATTGGAACCAAAAAACGCAAAGTATTATTATAAATTAAATCAGGTAAATTTTGAGTTCTGAGTGAGAACATGAAAGATCAGCGTGAGGGTGGATTCCTTATAGCAAAAATACACCAAATCACAAATAGAATCTTTAAACAGATGTTAAAAGAATATGGAATTAAAGAGTTAAACCCAGGACAAGGGCGGATATTATTTGCACTTTGGCAGAATGATAATATATCGATTCGTGAACTGTCACTAAAAACTCAATTAACTAAATCTACGTTAACAACAATGCTAGATAGGCTTGAAAACGCAGGTTTTCTGAACCGAAAGAAAGGTAAAGATAGAAGAATCATCAAAGTCAAACTGTCTGAAAAGAGTAAAAATCTTCAAAAAAAATACATAGAAGTTTCAAAAAAAATGACTGAAGTGTTTTACGGAACGCTAACCGAAGAAGAAATAGATGAATTTGAAGGTTATTTAAGAAGAATATTAGATAACCTAATAAAAGCTAAATATCTTCGAAAGGATTCAAAATAGAAGATTTTTATTTTCTTTTAAATTTTCACACCGTTCTTAGATATTAGTGTAAAATTGAAACAACATTTTTTATAATAATAGATAAATACTGGTCTACTCTTTTTTTTTAATTGAGGAATTATAGATTTCAATTATCAAATAAAATTTAAAATAAATCAAAAATAAATCTTATTGACAACTAAAATGAAAGCGATAATTTTAATTGGAAGTAAAACGGACGACAGTGAATCGGCGAAGATTCACGAAATGATGCTGGAAGAACTTAAAAAGTTAAATTGGGATGCGACTTCAATAATTCTTGAAGATAAAAATATTGCGTATTGTACTGGTTGTTTTGGATGTTGGGTCCAAACGCCCGGTGAATGCGTAATTAAAGATTATGAAGAAACCATTGTAAGGAAGATGGTTCACAGCGATCTTATAATATACATAACTCCTATAGTTTTTGGGGGGTACTCGTCAATTCTAAAGAAGGCTTTAGATCGTCAAATCTCTCGAGTTTTACCTTATTTTACGAAAATTGATGGAGAAGTTCACCACAAAAAGAGGTACGAAAAGGAACAATCGTTATTAGGTATAGGAATTTTAGATAATCCTGATGCTGAAAAAGAGGAAGTTTTTAAAACTTTAGTTGCTCGCAATTCAATTAATATGTGGAGCCCATATCAACGAGCGATGATATACACAAGAGGTCAAGATTCGCTAGATTTCGTTAATAATTTTAATAATGCATTAAGAGAGGTAAAGGCGATATTATGAAAAAATATGAAAATGTTTTATTACTTGTTGGAAGTCCTAAGGGCTCATTAAGCAGTTCTGTTTCTCTTGGAAATTCTTTAACTTCAAGGTTAGAGGAATTAGGGTTATCTATAGATACGGAATATCTTTATAAACTCGTTAAAAAAGAAGATGGGCAGAAAAAATTACTTCTTAAGGTGGAAGATGCTGATCTCATAATTTTAGCGTTCCCTCTTTACATTGATTGTTTGCCTGCTGGGGTTATTAAAGCGCTAGAACTCATTTCTGATCACAAACAGTCAATGAGCAATCCGAAAAAACAAGGATTTGTCGTGATAATCAACTGTGGTTTTCCAGAAACACAACATAATAATGTTGCGGTGTCAATTTGTAAAATATTTGCTCGTGAAGTAGGATTTGAGTGGAAAGGTGCTTTAACGCTTGGAATGGGTGGAGCATTTGGTGGTAAATCCTTAGAAGAACGCGGAGGAATGGTGAGAAATGTAACGAAAGGATTTGATATTGCAGCGCAAGCTTTATCCGAAGGAGAAAAGATTCCAGAAGAAGCCATAGAGCTTGTAGGAAAAAAGTTCATGCCCATTACCCTATATACAAAAATGGGAAATCTAGGTTGGAATATCCGAGCAAAAAAATTCGGAGCTCGCAAAAAAATTCGAGATCAACCTTATTTGTAACTCTTTTTATTTAAAATTTTTAAATTTAGTTTTCCGGGAAAACCATGATGTGGTTATTAATTATTCCCTTTTTTGTGCTCTTCTTTGAACTAATTCAAAGTTGTTTTTTATAAAAAAATCTATTTCTAAACATTTAATTGTTTAAATGTTTTATTTTGGAGTAATATTGGATAAAAAAGTATATAATTAAAATATAAGAGTGATGATTAAAGATGTCAAAATATGATGTTGTTATAATTGGTGGTGGAGTTGGAGGTACAGCTTCTGGAGCTATTCTGGCGTCTAATGGATTAAAAACTCTCCTTATAGAGAAAAATCAATTTATTGGTGGTCGTTGTAGTACATATGAAAAAGAGGGTTTTAAAATAGATATAGGTGTGCATTCCTTTGGAAGAACGAGTAATGGTCCCCTTGGAACAGTATTAAAAATGATTAATATGGAGGATGCTGTTGATTGGGTTCTAGCGCGAAATCCAGGGCCGGTACAATATTATCAGGGAAAATTTTGGAAATTTCCTAAAGAACTTGAAAAATTGATTCCTCCTTCCGATTTTTCCAGCCTTATAAAAATACTTAGAGATATAATGCGGATAAAGGATACAAAAGAACTTGATAATCTTAGCATTAAAACATGGTTATCAAAATATTCCGATAATAAACTTGTCCACTCGTTTATCAATATTATCTGCGGTTTATATTTTGTAGTTTCTTACAATGAGGCTTCTGCTGGTGAGTTTGTGAGATGTTTGTCTTCACTTGTGCAAAATAGGAGTACTGGGTATCCTAAAGGTGGATGTATATCAATACCTCTTGCTTATGCTAAAGCGATTGAAAAATTTGGGGGTACTGTGGAAACAGGGGTCACGGCCAAAAAAATTATCATCGAGGATGGAAAAATCCAAGGCGTTGAACTCGATAATAATAAATTTATTTCGTCTCAATTGGTCATTAGCAATGCAGGGATAAAAGAAACTATAAATAATATGGTTGGTAGAAACTATTTCGATAAAATATATCTTGAAAAAATTGACAAACTTAAGTATTCGATGAGCGCTTTTTCTCTTAAATTAGCATTAAAAAAACCAATAACTCATTTTAAAGTAATTAATTCAATATCTCTAGATTTTGAGGAAAAAATTAATACAGTTTTGGAAGGAGAAGTCCCTGACAAAGTAGATTTATTCGTTCCTATCCCTTCGAATTATGACCCAGAACTAGCACCAAAAGGAAAGCAACTAATTATCGCGGGAACGGCAGTACCTCGGGAAAATTTTGAAAGAAATAGAGAAAAATGGATAAGTAGTACAATGGAAACTCTTGAAGAAATGTTCCCAAAATTCCAAAATAACTTAATGTGGATGGAAGTCACGACGCCAAAAGATATCGAATCAATAGGTGGAAAAGAAGCATCCGTTATTGGAGTATCACAAACTGTAGATCAGACAGGAGTAAATAGACCCGCCACATCTCTACCTATAGAAGGGCTATACGTAGTTGGCGGAGACGCAGGTGGTTGGGGAATTGGAACTGAATTAGCAGCACAAAGCGCTATCGATTGTTCAAAAATAATATTAAAACAAAAAAAGTAATTAAACGCGTTGTTTGTTTTATAAAAATCTTAGTTTTAGTTAATAATTTAATAAATTAGTAAGTAGAATAATTTCATATGACTAAATTATATATTTCTAAAAAATCAAATATTAATTGAACGATGAAAGAAATAGAACAAGATTTCGAGCCCTCGCCTGAATTTCACATGTCAAAAAAGAAATTTTTAATTAATTTATTGAAATTAATCCCTAAAATGAGAAAGATGAGAAAGCAAGTAGGAGAATTCCTATTAAATTGGAGTGATCCTAAATGTCAGATTGAAGCTCCTTCCTTAGAAACTATTAAAACAGATTTAGAGATTATTTGTAAAGAACCTCACAGGAGAATAGGAACAAAACAGGGGAATATAATTGAAAATTTTTTAGAAAGTAAATTAAAAGAATTAGGGCTGGAATCAGTAAAAAAGGAACCAATTGATATTGTAAATTGGGTTGCAACGAATTGGAAATTAATTATATCGGGAGATAGAGACCAAATTGAGGTTCCTTGTTTTTACGTGTTAAATACGGGGTTTACCGATAATGAAGGAATAGAAGCTTCTTTAGTTTACGTGGGAACTGGGCAAAAAAAAGATTTTAAGAATAAAGATGTTAAAGGTAAAATTGTAGTTGCCGATATTGAATTTCCAACCATGCCTTTTGGAAAATTAATGAAACTAGCAGAACCGTATTATGTTTCTGATCCTACTAATATCATCGATGAAACGACAGAACTTGTTTTAACTTTTGCATTATCAAATTTTCCCCCACAATCATTGGGAGGAAAACCTAGAGAACATTCTGTATATTGGCGAGCATTTAATGGTGGAGCCTTGGGATTAGTTCTCATTTTAAGAGACTACCCTTCAAATGTGAATAGTCATTGGGGGCCCTACGATGGCGCTATGAAACCAATTCCAGCTTTATATGTGGGAAAATATGATGGCATAAAAGTTAGAGAATTAGCACAAGCTAAAGATTCTCATGGAACCTTAATTCTCGAAGGATATAGCGAAACGACTAAAGCTCATAATGTATGGGGTATTCTACCAGGAAATTCTGAGGAATCAATAATGATCTCAAGTCATCACGATTCGGCGTTTAAAGGCGCATCCGAAGATGGAACGGGTATTGCTATGGTATTAGCTCAATTAAGGGCGTGGTCAAAAATTCCTAAGAGCGAAAGACCTAGATCTTTATTGTTTTGTTTATCAGCGGGACATCTCTACGGAGGGATAGGTGCTGAAAAATTCGCCCGGAAATATAAAAACAATTTATTAAAAGATGTACTAGTAGATGTGAATCTGGAACATTTATGTGCTAGAGAAGTCACAGAAGACCCTCAAACGCATAATTTTAAACTAACTAAGAATTTAGCGTTAGGTGCTGTTTTCATTTCACAAACCGAAAGTTTAGTAGCGCTTACAGTTAAAGCTTTTAAAGAACATAAGATTGAAAATATGATACTAGTTCCCGATAATTTCTTTGCAACGCCTCCGATCGGTGAAGCGGGCCATTTTGCTATTCATGGCGATTTAAAAGTTATACATTGGATTAGATCTCCTTATTATCTACTTACAGCAGAAGATACACTAGATAAAATCGATATGAATAAATTACACCCCACAGCTCAATGTGTATCTGATCTAATCAATTCCTTAATGTATTTACCAAAAGAACAATTTTAAATTTAAGTTATAGAGGTTCAAAAGCGTTTACTTTTTCGAGAAAGTGGATTTGCTAAAAATAACTTTTTTAATTTTATAAATTTTAATTATGTAAGATGTATAAAGAAAATATTTGGGAAAGCGCTGAATGGACCGTACAGGCGCGTAATATCATTAAAGCTCTTAATAAATTTCCAGTAGATTCGAAGATAATTTTAATTCTGCGACATTCCCATAGAAAAAATCCCTCTGAATTAGAGGAATTACATGATATAAGGTTAACTCCTCAAGGACATCATGTAGCTACGATTTTTGGTAAAAAGTTACCTAAAGAGAGAGCAATCAGATTGTATCACAGTCCTGTAGGTCGCTGTAAAGAAACAGCAGAAGATATTTTAATCGGATTTGAAGATGTTGGAGGAAAAGGGGTGTTAAAGGGGGTAATTACACCTTTATTTTTCGCGGGAACTGCTCCAAAATTTTTCGTAGATATTGTAAAGGAAGAATCTCACTTACCTTTTTTGTATCGCTGGGCAGTTGGGTTTTATTCTCCGGAACGAATAAATCCACTTCAGACATACTGTCGAAACGCGGCAGATGTTATTTGGAAAGAAAATAAGAATGCTCAGGAGAGAGGGATCGACATTCACATAACACACGATATTTTTTTAATGGCATTACGATTCGGATGGTTTGGAATACCTCCTGACGCGGAATGGGTTCCCTTTTTAGGTGGAATCGCATTCACTTTAACCGAAAATAAAATCAAATTGTTTGTTAAAGATCGATTTATCTCGATGAATGTTCCCTATTGGTGGAAAAACCGAATTTAAATGTGCGATTTAAAACTCATACCTACATTTAGTGCAGACTCGTTTTTTCGCGTAAATTCTTGTTGGCACGTAGCTAATCAAACGCGTTTTATCATAAACTTCCTTGATGGCGAAACCCATAGCTCCGCATTTAGGACATTTTCTTTTAAGAGTAGAATAGCTGGTGCTAGGTGAGGTTGCTATAGATATATCCTGATTAGGCACTCTTATTGTATCTATTTGTTGATTCGTATGTTGAGGCGGACTTACTTGTTGCTGAGGCGGACTTACTTGTTGCTGAGGCGGACTTACTTGTTGTTGAGGTTGATTTAATTGTTTTTGTAGATTCTGAATCCGAGCACTTAATTCTGCGTTCTCGTCTTTTAATTGAGATACTTGTATTTCTTTTTTTTCCAGAAGAGCAAATAATTCTGTAATTTGGTTTTCCAATATGCTAAGGTCTTTTTCGTAATCAGACGGTAAGTTTTCCATATTATTATGCATCATTTTTTCGCACACCTCACATTTTTACAGAAATGTACTTTTATTGCTAAATAAAACTTAGGTTAGTTTGACATAAATAGTTTATTAAAAAAATAATAAAAACTAATAACTTATTTACTATTATTTTAGGTTCTAATTACTTTAAATTTTTGTTTGTGACGCTTTACAACAGTTTTATAAATTAGCCATCAAAATATAAAATTATGAAAAAAAAATACTACTTTCTCGTTTACTTTATACTCATTATCACCGTGGTATGGGTAATTTATCTTCCACCTTGGGAACAATCTGTAAAAAATTTGATTATAATAAATATAATCATTTACATCATACGCAAACTATTGAATAGTTTTTCTACGTATTTATTCAAAAAGCGCTCTTATCGAACTGTTGTTTCAATTGCTATAACAATTATATGGAGCATTTTCTTATTCTGGTTACTGTATGTTATTGAAGATACTTTATTTTTCGCCATAGTTCCATTTTTAATCGTTGCCGTGTCGTTAAATTTTAAAAATATCATTAATAATATGGCTTCAGGAGCGCTTTTGTTATCGTCAGGGCAATTTGAAATAGGAGATATGATAGAAACCAATGGTATACAAGGAATTGTAAGCGAAATCAATTTAAATTATACTAAAATACGGGAATTTGACGGAGTTGAGATTAAAATTCCAAACAGTAACGTTTACGGTTCTACTATAGTGAAGTTCACTCACGATAAGTTCAAAATATTCGAACCGTTAAAGAAAGAAGAATTTCACAAAAGTAAGTACTATAAAGAATATATTAAAATGATAAATAAGATCTTATCGGCGAATATAAAAACAACTACATACATCAAAAAAGTAGAAATTTTAGGGTCCTTAGACCCAATAAAACTCGATGAGCTGTTACTGAATGTATTTAACGATTATGAACCAATATTCGGCATCGAACCCGATTATGCTGTTGACACCACGAGATTTGGACGTGTTCGAGTTACATTGTATGTGAAGTCAGAGAACCCATTAATTATTATGAACTACTTGGATTCTTTTCTTAGAGACATTCTCTTTGCTTTATATCCCGATAGAATTTATAAGGGTTGGGATAAATACCAAGAAAGTCTTGCTGATTTAAAATTAGAAGATGAGGGTGATGAAAAATAGACTCAATCTTTAATAGTGATCCTGAAGCGTTTGTTTTTGTTTTTATCATTGCCATTTCATTGGTTATTGTTAACAAGTTTTTATCGTATTTGTTTAGTCGAATAGGGAAAATCCCTATAGTAAAACAAAATAAATTAATTTTTGTAATTAGAATAGCGTCGATATTAACCCTACTTTACTTTATAATAAACGGATTTCCCTCGTTCACAACACTCCCTCCTGAAACTACTGCAATAGTAACGGGTGCATTAAGCACAGCTTTAGCGTTCGTAACAAGCGGAATTTTTTCTAATTTTGTAGCAGGTGTATTATTATGGGTTATAGATCCTATTGATATTGGGGATGTAGTTAAAATTTCTGGCCATAAGGGCGTAATTAAGTCTATTACGCTTACAAAAATCGTTATTGAGACGTTTGACCGTATTATCGTAGAAATTTCCAATTCTGATGTTGTTTCGTCAATAGTGTTAAACTATACGATAAAGCCCAAATCAAGAAAGAAATATTTTCACTTTAAAAGACAAATTCGAGCTCCCCAAGATGTTGGCAACGCTCGATTAGACATTGATGCTTACAACGAGGTTATTAGAAAACAAGAAGAGAACGACGTCAAAAACTTCTTTAACTCGTTTTCTGAAGACCGCAAAAAGATAATACATTCTTACACTTTCAAAATGCGAGTTCCGTACGGAGAATTCCGTATCAAGATAGACCAATTTAATAGATTATGCGGTAAATACGGAGAAATTTTTGGTTTTCGACCACACTTTCATGTTTTAGACTTTAGCAACGAAATCTTTGTAAAATTCAGAATTTTAACCTTGGATTCCAATAAATTATTAAAATTTCAACTACAATTCGCTAAAGATCTCTATAAAATTATCTTAGGTTAATTGGAGTTCAAGTTAAATTGATATTTTTTTATTTTTTTTCAATTTTTATGAAGAAGTTCACATAAAAAATTAAATTATATATTATGTTGATATAGCTTAGAGCAATTATTTTTGTAAAGGTAGTAGTAATATGGATATAAATAAAAAAACTAAGATATTACCCTTAATTAAACAGTTTCCACACGTCTATAACGAATTACTTAAGCTATCGCCTAAAATTAAGCGACTTAAAAATCCAATAGTAAGAAGAACTATTGGAAAAAGCGCTACAATAAAGGATGTTTCAAAACTAATTGACGTTGATTTGAGCAAAATTCTCCAAGTAATTGAAGAATCGATGGGTAAAACTTCAGAAGAGATACAGGAATTAAAAACTCAACGAAGAAAACAATTAAAAGAACTCGTAATTGACATGCACAAGGGAGCGGAGCTCGAGGGCCTTAAACAACGGTTTAAAGAGATTTTAGTAGATGTATCGTCGTCTGAAATAGGTGAGATGGAACAAAGTTTAATTGATGAAGGGATTCTGAAAGCTGATCAAATTACTGAACTATGTGATATACACGTTGAATTATTCAAAGATATGTTGGATGAAAAGGAAAGTCCAGAAACAGTTTCAGGACACCCAATTCACACTTATATGGAAGAGAATAAGATAGCAAGGGATTTAATCCAGAAAATACGATCCGCTGCCGATGAGAATAAATTAGAATTATTAAAAGAACTAGCAAAATTAGAGATTCATTATACTCGCATTGAGAATCAACTTTTTCCAATACTAGAGAATTTGGACATTTCTGGCCCACCTCAAGTAATGTGGGCAGTTCACGACGAGATTCGAGCAGGTTTTAAAGAAAACAAGCTTGAAAATATCGAAGAGCTCATAGAAAAAGTGGATGAGATGATTTACAAAGAAGAGCACATTTTATTTCCAATGGCGCTTGAAAAATTTAAAGAATCAGATTGGGCTCGTGTTAAACGTGGCGAAGAAGAAATTGGTTATGTTTGGGTACGCCCTGGAGATAAATGGAAACCAGTAACGCCTAGTGATGTTCATGCCCCTGAGATCAAGTTAGAATCTTCAAATTTGCTTGATTTAGATACGGGTAAGTTATCTTTAAAGCAAATCAACCTAATGTTAAAACATTTACCTATTGATATCTCGTTTGTTGATGTTAACGACGAAGTAAAATATTATTCCGCAACCGACGACCGTCTATTTCCAAGGAGCCCAGCGGTCATAGGAAGGAAGGTTCAAAAATGCCACCCCCCAAAATCAATGCATATTGTAGAAGATATTGTAGCGAAATTTAAAAGCGGGGAAAAGAGTGTGGCTGAATTTTGGATACAACTCGGCGATAAATTTATAAACATTCGATATTTTGCCATAAGGGACGACCAAGACAAATACATCGGTACATTAGAAGTATCGCAAGATATTACTCACATTAAAACGCTAGAAGGAGAACGACGCTTAGTCCAATGGGGAGAATAACTCCTATCTTAAAAAAAAATTTTTTTCAATTTTCTTTGATTTTCCGCTAATAAGTCCACTTTTTAATTTTTTAAGTCTCTCCTGTTGTTAGCCCAGATTCCTTCCCGCAATATGGACATATTTTTGCGTTGGAATCAATCTTTTTCTCGCAAAATTGGCAATAAACTTTTAACCCCCTACGTAATAAGACGCCCGCTCCAGTAGATAAATCGTTGAGGAAATCTTCAACTGTATCTTGATTAACGATCAAATAATCCCCATCTATTAAAAACTTGAATCGTTTTGCCCATTGGAACACCTTTTCCGTAAAAGTCTTTTCGTCCATGTCTAACGCAATACGCATCATATCAAACCTTAACCGATTTGAGACTTCCATCATCGATTTGACCCGTTCGATTCGTTCCTTGTCTTCTTTTTCTAATCGGATTTGCTCTGATGTTTTATATATCTTCGCTTGGTTTATAATTTCAAATAATTTTTCCGTTTTTGATTTATCTTTTACGTACAAGCCCAATTGTTTTTTGAGTACTATGTACGAATAAATTATGTTTTGATTAGTTTGAATCTTTACAGATGGACCCAAATTGGTATCCTCTTTCATAATTCTTAAAATATTCAATATAGCAATTTGGTACACCGTTTTCTCGTTAAATGGTTTAAAAGATAAATAATCTTCGTTTAAAAAAATAATCCCTTTTAGCGTTTCAGATGCAGAGTTTTCGCCAATGGAGCTGTCGGCCATAAATCCGCCCTTAATTTCAAACAAAATCGGGCTTTCCTCTTTGTAAGTAATCCTTGTTAGTTGTCTAAAAAGTTCTTCTGTTGATTTTTTTGATGTAAAAAGCGAACTATTTTCTTTTTTATGAGGATAAAACGTAAAAACGATTCCTTGGACGCTTATTAATTCGATCGTTGGAAGTTTTAATCGATTTCTTATAGAAAAATTTTCAATATCGCGTATTCTCATTTGAAATACTATGTTATCTTTTTCGGATTTAAAAGAAAACTCCTTGTCAGTTAACGTGATGGTACCTCTGGATTTTTTTGAAACGAGAGCCAAGTATGAAGTCTGCCCAGTGGTAAAATTACCAAAGGATTTGAAAAGGTTTACCATCAAGTTCTATAATATAATTTTAGCAATATATAATTTGATATAATAAAAATGATTTTACATTAACTCTATTTGAGTATTTCAAATTTGATTAATTATTGTAAAAAAATGTAATAAAAAAAAAGGGGGAAATTCAAAAACCAATAATAAAAAGTAAAAATTTTCTCCCAAGAGCATTTTGTGCGTTTCTATTATTCTGATATTTCCTTTAATATGTATTTTTTTGATACGCGTTCTAAATTAACTACTACATTAATTCTTAATAACGTCTTGATCTATAATCCTCGCGCGGTCCTCTTTCGACAATAGTTAAGTCAGTTGCTTGAGGGCCTTTCTGCCCCTCTGTGATCTCAAATTCTACGATATCTCCTTCATAGATGATCTTAAATTCGTTATCATCTCCTTTGATTGCTGAGAAGTGAACGAAAATATCACCCGAACCATCTTCACGCGTTATAAATCCAAATCCTTTTCTAGAGTCAAACCATTTAACGGTTCCCTTTACCACTTTTAAAACCATTTTTTTTTTAAAATGCCTCTTTACGAAACATCTGTTAATAATAAACAAGAAAAGATAATAAATTCTTCGATTTTTGAGCTAAAAAAAAGAAACAAAAAAAATTAATAAACTGAACTTAAAGTTCAGTAAACGACCGAAAAAACTTCTCGTTAAAAGCGTCCCAATCATCCTCTTGTACCATTAAGGGTTTTTCGTTAAATTTTTTTAAGTCTTTTAGGCTATTATTTATTTTTAAAAATCAACTGAATTTTAAAAGTTATAAGTGAGATTTGATTTAAATAAATATTATGTCGTTAGCAAATGTAAATGGAACATCACTTTTTTACGAAGTTAATGGAGATGGATACCCTCTTGTATTACTTCATGGTTTTGGCGCAAAAAAGGAAGTTTGGATGACTCAAGTTGGTGCTTTATCAAAAGATTTTAAGGTTATCACTTACGATTGCCGTAGCAGTGGAAAATCAGAACGCCCTAAAGATCCTTATACGATGGATACATTAGTTGAGGATTTAAAAGGTTTATTGGATTTTCTAAAAATAGAAAAGGCTCATCTAATGGGTCAATCTATGGGTGGTTGGGTGACTCAAAATTTTGTGTTAAAATACCCAGAGCGTGCCAATAAATTGATTTTAGTTGGAACTAATCATAAAGGAGCAGGTATTCATATGATGGAAGGAAGTATGAGTAACTTTTTTGAACTTCGGAAGGAAAATAAAGAGCAAGCTTTTTGGGACTATTCTAAATTAACGCATTATAGGGCTTTTATAAAAGAAATGAAAGCAGACCCTCAAAAGAAATTTCATGGATTATGGTCCGCAGAGGATTTAATCAAAGAGACTACAGAAGATCAAATGACCCCCCACGATTATAAGCTTTTAGCGGATGCACTTGATGCGCACGATACAAGGGACAAGCTTTCCCAAATTTCTCACCCAACTTTGTTAATCGCAGCTTCCAACGATAAACTGTCTCCAAAATTGGTAATGGACGAGTTAAACGAAAAACTTCCAAATAGTAGAATAAATGTCATTGATAAAGCAGGTCATCACTTATTTTTAGAATACGCTCCTCAGGTAAACGAGTTAATACTTGAATTTTTGAATGAATAGGTTTAATTACTTCTTTTTTTTTTAATTTTAATATTAATTTTTTAAGATTTCTAATTTTTAATAACGATGTTTTTAAAATCTGTTGCAACAGTTTTATTTAAGTAATAATTCTCCTAACATAGATTAAAGAAAAATAACAAGATATTCGTGGATGACTTTAAATGGCAAATTTGAACGAATTGACCGTTTCCCTATTGGACCGGTTAGCTAAAGAGTGTGGGATTAAATTTAAAAAAGGTACTAAGAAGCCAGAGAAAATTGCCACCATAAAAAATGCTGGTATTGAAGAAACCTATCTTGAACAACTCCTAAATAAATATTTAGCACAAAAATCTATTCCAAGGAAGACTAGTAAAGACGCAATATCAGAGTTAAAAGGAAGAGTTAAATTACTGGAAGAACAGGTTAGGTTTTTAATGTCAGAAATAAGCGTGTCTAAAGTTTCTCTAACGAAAAAAGACGATCGCGATATTATTACGTTTACGACTGATTTAGCTGATATTAAAAAATTTATTAAATCTATTATTTCACCTGGAGAATCTATCACAATAGACGAGTTAATAGAACTAAAAGAGATTCAAAAAATACCTTTAATCGCGTTAAAGCATTCTATTTACGACCTGATTGAGGAAGGCATATTTAATGGCGTGCCGGGTAATTCTAGGCAAAAAATAGGGGGAAAAATTGGTACTTTAATCCGGACATAAGTTTTTACTTTACTTGATACTGTTCATTTTTTATCTTATATAAAATAAGAATGTAAAACTTGCACCTTTTTTTTTATAATCTAAAGAGCTTTCTTTATTAAACATTTTATTTAAAACGACTACAAATGGATTTAACTAACGAACAAATTAGAAGATATTCGCGTCAAATAGTTTTAAAGGAAGTTGGAGGAATCGGGCAAAGGAAATTATTAAATTCAAAGATTTCATTAATTGGTTTAGGTGCTCTTGGATCTCCTGCCGCCTACTATTTAGCAGCAGCGGGTGTTGGAAGTTTACAAATAATAGATTTTGATATAGTGGAAATATCAAATTTGCACAGACAAATTCTTCATTTTACAAAAGACATTAACAAGCAAAAAACTAAGAGCGCTGTGGAAAAGCTTAACTTGCTAAACCCTGATTGTACCATAGAAATTATAAATGAAAGAATTACAGCCAATAATTCAAAAGATATCCTTAAAGATTCGGACTATGTTATTGAAGGTTCGGACAACATCTCAACTAAAATGCTAATTAATGATACATGTATAAATTTAAAAACACCTTTTACAATTGCAGGCGTTTTGAGATTCCACGGACAAATAATGACAGTAGTTCCAAAAGATAAAACAAGTTGCTATAGGTGTGTGTTCGGTGATATAACTGAAGGCGATCCGAGTATGTCGTGTTCTCAAGCAGGAGTAATTGGGTTGGTGCCTGGCGTTTTAGGGTGTTTAGAGGCTAATGAGGCAATTAAAAGTATTTTATGTATAGGTGAACTTTTAACAAACAAAATTATGTATGTTGATCTTTTAAGGAACAATTTTGATTTTATCGAAGTACATAGAGATAATAATTGTATTGCATGTGGCGCCAATGCAAAGGACTTAGTCGAAATATTAAATTACGAGGGGGAAAATGTCTGCGATGAATAATATAAAAAATAAAAATGATGTTGAGTACTTAGATATCCGGGGAGAAGTATGCCCAATGACATTTGTACTTACTAAACTAACTCTGGAAAAGCTCGAAGAAGGGAGTATTTTAGAAGTTCACTTGGATTTCCCTGCAGCTCTCAAGAATATCCCTGTAAGTTGTAAGCGACAAAATTTAGCTGAAGTCATTAAAATAAAAGAAATGAATCCAGAAAAATACGAATGGATACTATTATTAAAGAAGTTATGAAAATCGGTAAATCGGTGAAAAAGTTAATTGGAAGACTTTAAAAAAGGCTCCCCTTTAGGGCTAGGATTAATTTCTGGAGGTTTAGATAGTTTAATTGCTTGTTTACTTTTAAAACTACAAAATATTGAGGTAATTGGTTTAAATTTCAAATCTCCATTTTGTATATGTGATAAAGCCCATAAAAATTCCGAGTGCGGTTTAAATCTTTATTACGACAAGTTAGGAATAAAAACCTATTTTCTTCAAAAAGAAAACGACTATTTAGAAATAATACGAAACCCTAAATTCGGTTACGGTAAAAATTTGAACCCATGTATCGATTGTAGGATTTATATTTTAAAGAAAGCTAAAAAATTTGCTGATAAAATAAATGCTGATTTTATCTTTACGGGAGAAGTACTAGATCAAAGACCTAAGTCTCAAAATTTAAAAGCTTTAAAGACTATTGAAAAGGAGGCTTTACTTGAGGGAAAATTGCTTAGACCTTTATCGGCTTTATTATTAAAACCTACTATTTTAGAAGAAAAAGGAATAATTGATAGATCTAAATTATTAGGGATAAAGGGACGAAGTAGAAAAATACAACTTGAACTCGCGAGATCTCATGGATTATTGAATGAATATTATGCTTGTGGAGGATGCCTTCTTACAGAAAAAGAATTTGCTAGTAGAATGAGAGATTATCTTAAATTTAATAAAATCTTAACTATGGACGATGTAAGACTATTGAAATACGGCAGACATTTTCGGTTTAATCATTCTAAGATTATTATTGGAAGAAATAAATTAGAAAATGGTTTATTACTTCAGTTAAAAGGCCCCGATGACATAGTAATGGAGGCAGCTAGAGTACATGGACCTACTACACTTATTCTAGGGAGAATTGATGTGAAAGCAATCAACTTTGCTGCAAGTTTGACATTAAGGTATTCGGATGCGAAAAATTCATATGGAAAAATTATATACGGTAAAGAACCTAAAACTTTGACTGAACATTTAATAGTCGAAAAAGCAACTCAAGATTCTTTAAAACCATTTCTTTTATAATTTGAATAAAGATATCACAAATAAGCTCTTTATCCTCCAGCTATGGCAGGTAATAAGAAAACTTCATCTCCCTCTTGAACAGTGGTGATCAAACCTTCAAAAGAACGAATATCTTTTCCATTTTTCCCTATAAGAATGTATTTATTTAATAAATCTGGAGTATTCATTACACTATTTTCAAAATCTTTTCCAAATTTTAAGTTCAATTTTTTTAATACATCTTTAATGGTTGAGTTATCGTCAAATGACATTATAATTTCTTCTATTCCTGTAATGTCTGCCAATAAAGATAAAAAGAATATTTTTATATCAATCGTTGAAAAAACCCTTTAAAATTATATTTCCACTTTATATTTCAATTCATAAATATATTAGAAATTTAGGTAATTATTTATTTTGATTATAAAATTTAAATATTATCGCAATTATTGCGAATATTATATAATTAATATTAGTGATTTTTATTAGAAATAATAAATTAAATATCGGACATTTGTCTACTGCTTACCATACTAATTTCATCTTAATGGAAGGTGACGATTTAAAGAATGATCTTAAAATAGATATCAATTGGATTCTTTTTGGGACAGGACCCGCTATGATCGAAGCTTTCAAGAATAAAAAGTTAGATATTGGTTATATGGGATTACCTCCTGCAATTATTGGGATTGATAAAGGTGTTCCAATTAAATGTGTTGCTGGAGGCCATGTTGAAGGAACTATTATTATTGCTAAAAAAGAATACAAAGATATGAATCAATTAGATAATAATATGGCTGAAGTTCTTTCTCAATTTAAAGGAAAATTAATTGGTGTTACGAGCAAAGGTTCTATACATGAAGTTATTTTAAGTCATTTTTTGAAAAAGTACGATTTATCAAATGATGTTGATGTAAAAAATTATGGACAAGCAGAATTTATTGCTTTGAATATGAAAAAAGGTATCTTGGACGCAGGTGTGGGAACCCCAGCATTAGCAGTTTTCGCTTCAACCATCTTAGATTCTCATATAATTGTCGAACCTAAGCATTTATGGGCTAACAATCCTAGTTATGGCATATTTCTTCATGAAAACTTAATTGAAAACTATCCAGATATAATAATAGAATTTCTTAATCATCATAAAAAGGCTTCTTATCTGCTAAGAAACTCACAATCGTTAGCAGCAGAGAAGATATCTAAAACTTTTGAAATTATTAACAAAAATTACGCTGAATCTGTTTTAAAAATATCACCAAAATATTGTATTTCCCTTTCAGAAAATTATATAAATGCAACAATGGAATTTGTAAAAACTCTTAAAAATCTTAATTATATTAAAAAGGAACTTACGCAAGAAAACATATTTGACCCCACATTTATACGAAAAGTACACCCTGAACAAGATCATTATTCAATATAAAGTTTCTATTAGTTTAAGAATTGTATAATATGTAATTGAGCTATTATTACTGAAAAAAAGAAGAGGAAAATAATTTTATTAGAAAAACCAAAGATAAGAACGATAAACGTATAAGTATATTTGAGGTTTTAATATAAAACTTAATATAACCAAATAATTTTAAATTAAAAAAATAAAGAGGTGTATAGAAATCGAAAAAAAATATATATTATATGTTCAAACGAGTGATGATCCAGAAAGACAATATTCACCGTTAGTCTTAGCGCAGACCGCTAAAGCAATGGATATTAAAGCAACAGTTTACTACTTAGGGACAGGACTGCGAATATTAAAACCGGGAGAGGCCGAAAAAATAAAACTAGGAGGATTTCCCAGTGTCAAAGAGATGTTAGATAAAGCTCTGGAAATGGGAGTTGAAATTTTAGTTTGTGAAGCCTCAAAAAGAATGTTAGGATGGGAAAAGGTGGAACTTATTCCCGGGGTTAAAATAGTAGGAGCAGCAACATTAAATGACTTATCATTAGAAGCTGATGCCACTCAATGGTTCTAAAGAGTGATTCATTAAAATTTTTAATGGAAAGAAGATATCCTGTCATGTTATTTTTTAAAATAGAAAAAAAATTTATTTACTATTTTTTTTCCAAATTACGATTGAAACTACGCTAATAATTGTAATAAGGGTTGGATATATAATTATTTCCAATAACGAAGGATTTGCGTTGTAACCAAATAAGGCTTTTAATAGAGCCCCAATAACTTCAAGCCATTCTGGAGTGAGCGGATTAGTGTCTGGAAAGCTTTCTGGTAAAATATGTTTAATATTCCATACTTCCTCAATAATAGGGTTAAGCGCTCCCGCTTCTATGAATTCGTGAATCCCATATGTGATCAATCCGGCAGCAAATAAGATAAGAACAACATTGGTAATTTTAAAAAATTTTGATAAATTTATAGTTCTTATACCATAGAACATAAGGATCCCAATTATGATTGCAATGCCGATACCTATTGATGAGCCAATAATTATACTCCCTTGATCTAAGGTTCCTAACGATGTAGCACCTACCAAAAGCAAAACTAATTCAATTCCTTCGCGAATTATAACTACATAGGTTAAAATTAAGATTGAAAAACTCTTTCCGGTTGTTATGGATTGCTCCACCTTTTCATCGAGAGTTTCTCTCATCTTAGAACCCTCTTTACTTATCCATAAAATGAGTGTTATAATAAATATTCCAGAAATAACAAAAGTATATCCTTCGAATAATTTTTCCAATATTCCTGTAAATCCTCCCAATATTAACGAGAAGACAATAGAAAAAATAATACAGGAAATTACGGCAAAAATAGCTCCGATATACACGTATTTATAATATTTTCGTTGGTCCGTACTTTTAAGATAGGATAAAATAATAACTATAATGATAACAGATTCTAAACCTTCTCTAAAACCTAAAAACATTGGTACTAGTAAATCAACAAGAGACATTTTAATTAAACCTTTTAAAGATCTTTTAATATTTCATTTTTTTAATATTCAATTATTTCAAGGCAATTTATAGAAAAAAAAGTTAGTATTATTTAATATAAAAGAAAAAGAGTTATCCCTTGAAATTTTAATTATAGGGGGAAATTTGATTTATAAAATATTAATATACAATATTAATTTTTAATCTAATAATATTACTCAATTTAACAAGTCTTGAATTCGTCTTTGAGAGCAATTTGTATCGTAGATTCAATGATATTATAATCCTTGAATAAGAATTTGTTAATTTCAAAGACAAGGTTTTCTTTATCAACTTTATTTTCAATATTTTTTAAGAAGACATGAGTAGAAAATACTCGTATGTTTGGCGTAATTGTCCATAGGTGTGTATTTTGCAAATTTAAGACTTCTTTGAAATTATTTTTCAAATCTCCTTCAATAATGTTTATATCCAATCCTTTAGGCGCCATTTCTAATAGAATCCTAGTTGATTCTTTAAGAATGCCCCATGCCCAATATAATATAACTATGGAAATTCCAATACTTACCAGAGGGTCAAGAAAGTTCCAACTCGTAAAAGTGATTATAATTGCGACTACGACTATACCTATTGACGATGCAGCATCTGCAATCATGTGATAAAAAACGCTTTTTATATTTAAGTTTGCATTTTGGCTACCATAAAGTATGATAATGCTAGTAATATTTACACCTAGTCCGACGAAGGCAATTATAAACATATATAATCCGATAATCTCTTGTGGAAATAAAAACCGCATAATAGCTTCATAAATAATTAAGCCCACAATAGGAAGGAGGAATAATCCGTTAATGAAGGCAGCTAAAACCTCTGCCCGATACAAACCAAAAGTCTTATGATGGCATGGTGGCTTTCTTGCTATAAATATTGCTAATAAACTTATTCCTAGGGCGAAAGCATGAGTAAACATATGGCCTGCATCACTAATTAAAGCAATGCTAAATGTAATTAAACCTCCAAAAATCTCTAAAAACATTACTATTAGCGTAATCATTAACGATAAAACTAATTTTCTTTTTTCTACTGAGCGAAATTCGAATATATGACTTGAAAATTTGTTTTTATTTGTTTTTTTATCCATATAGAAATTAGCACCCTTTCAATATAGTATATTTTAATTGATGATTTTTGATTTAAAAGTACATAAAATTAATACAAGTTCTTGATAAGTTAAAATAGGAGATAAAATTAAAAAAATATCATTATAATAAAATATTAAAAAGATGTGATATTGCTAATATGGTTGTTTTTACTTTTATTGTGTGCGCGGAACCTTATAAATTTGAAGCGATAGATACGATGCTTAACTTAGGAGAGGCAATCTTAAAGAAAGGGCATCAAATTTTAGGTATTTTTTTCTACGGGAGTGGCGTGTATAACATCAAGCGTGAAATAAATATAAGCTCAAACATGAGAAATCTACCCGAACGCCTTGAGAATTTCATAAAGAAGAATAGCCTAAATCTATCTGCCTGTAGTACCTGGGTTAACTTCACGGGGCTAAAGTCCGATGATTTTATTGAAGAAGCGCGTCAAGTGGGATTAGGTGGGTTGTCTGAGTGGATGGCAGAATCAGATAGAGTTATAGTATTTGGTCCAGGGGTGTAAATTAATGGTTAAATCTGTTGTAATTTTATGCGAAGATTCTCCAATAGGTAAAAATTCTGCTCTCGAAGCAATCCGTATGGCTGCTGGAATTATGGCAGTGGGGGATCTAGACGAGTGTAAGATTGTATTTATTGGCGATTCGGTCTATTTTTTAAGTAAGAATTTTGATCCTGAGAAAGTTAACATGGAAACCCCCTTGAACATCTTTAGAATGATGGAGTTATCTGACTTCGAGGTTTACGCGTTAGACTCCGCCTTAGAAATAGCCGGTATTGAGCCTTCAGATTTGATAGATTTTGACAATGTAAAAAATGCGAGCTGGAAGGAGATTTCAGCGTTTATTTTAGAAGCAGATGTGTTTTATAGATATTAGGGTGGTGGGATTATGGTAGTACAGATGGAAAAGATAAAAAAATTGGTGTACCTTTTTGGATTTAGCACGAGAAAAAGTACATCCATAAATAATTTATATAATATAGTAAAGGAACAGACTAAAGATGCAAATATCACTGTTGTTTTGATCCACGACGGAGTTATAGGAACTCCTAAAAAGGGAGTGATGCCCACTTCTTTAAATTTATTGTTAAATCTGCCCATAGCCGTATTTGCGATGACACCCGACCTTTTAGCGCGGGGGATTGACCCTGACTCAGTTGACACAAGAATAAGATGTATTGAATATGATGTTCTCGTCGATATTTTAGCGCAAACTCCAAAGATAGCTTCGTGGATGTAACGATTTATTTAATATATGATAAATTTTTATTGTTAGATGTACTTATATTCATTAAGTTTTATTTAAGTAAATCCAATACTTAGTAGAGTGATGTTTTACGAAAATAATTGATTTAGAGGAAAAATATAACGGACTTTATTTTATGTGTCTTGAAGATTGGATCGACGAGATGAAAGAAGCTGGGGATCACAAGGAGCTTTGGTATAACAAAATGAAAGACAAAGGGCTTGGCGTTAAAATTGCTGTGACTGAGGACGACAAAGTAGTAGGAATGATACAATATGTTCCTCTTGAATATTCAACAGCAGAAGGCGATAATTTATACTTTATAAATTGTATCTGGGTGCACGGCTACAAAGAGGGCGTTGGGAACTTCCAGAAGAAAGGAATCGGTAAGCGTTTAATAAAAGCTGCTGAAGAAGATGTAAGGAGTAAGGGTGCGAAAGGATTAGTAGCATGGGGGCTTTCTATACCTGTCTTTATGAGAGCCTCTTGGTTTAAAAAGCAAGGATATGTTAAAGTTGATAAGCAGAGTATAAGCGTTTTACTATGGAAACCTTTTTCCAACGATGCTATTCCGCCTAAAATGATAAGGCAGAAGAAAAAGCCCAAAGAAATACCAGGGAAGGTATCAGTGACAGCGTTTATAAATGGCTGGTGCCCTGCTCAAAATATGGTTTTTGAAAGAGCAAAAAGGGCAGCTTCCGAATTTGGAGATAAAGTAATTTTTACAGAAATAGATACATTCAATAGGGAAACTTTTTTGGAGTGGGGAATCGCTGATGCACTTTTTATTGACGGGAAGGAGATTAGAACGGGACCCCCGCCATCTTACGAAGATATTAAAAAGAAAATAGCTAAACGAGTCAAGAAATTAAAATAATCTTTTTTTCATATACTTTTATTAATTCACAAGTTCTATCTTATAATTATTACTTTCAAACAAATTTATGATTATAATGTCAAAAGTAAAGGATGCGTATAAGGAAATAGAAGGAATAATCGGTTCCGATTATATTTCAGACAAAGACTTTATGAAAGCGGCATATTCTCGAAATGTTGACCCGGCGTTTCCAGATAGATGGGCAGATATTATAGTTAGGCCAGAATCAACTGAAGAGGTCTCTGATATCGTGAAAATCGCTAATAAGTACAAAATTCCAATGATCCCCAGAGGTGGTGGCGCAGACCTCGTAGGGGGGTCCGTAAGCGAAGGTGGAATTCTGATAGACTTAACGAGAATGAATAGAATTATTGAAATAAATGAAAACGATTACTATTGCGAGGTAGAATGCGGAATCACCTGGGGTGAGTTGCTTTCGGAATTACAAAAACAAGGTTTAACAACAGGAGTACTCGGTCCTGGGAGTGGCTATTCAGCCACTATCGGAGGTGGACTTTCTAATAGTACTGCAGGTTTTGGGTCCACAAAATACGGTGTTATTCCTGATATTTGTTTAGGTGTCGAAGTAGTTTTACCAAATCCACAAGGAACGATAATTAGGACAGGAGCGGCGGCTAATAAATACGCAAAGCCTTTTTGTAGATATGGAGTGGCTCCCGATTTTACGGGTTTATTTATGGGGGATGTAGGAACTATGGGTATTAAGACTAAAGCTTTCCTACGATTGCATCCCGAGACGCCGTTTAAAGCGCAACGATATTATATGTTAAAGAAGAACGATTATAATAAAGTTTCTGAGCTCATGTATAAATTACGGAAAGAAATACGCGACGGATTACACGATGTACTTGTAATTCCTGTTATTGTAGTTCAATTATTGGCAGGTATGGTGGAAAATAAACCCGTCAAAAGACCGAGATTAAAAGGACCGGTCTTTTCGATATTAGTGGAATCTACAGATGAGCGGGTGTTAGATGTTTACCTTGAACAAATTGAAAATCTTATGAAAGACGATGCTCGACCGTTCGAATGGCAAGAAATTGACCCCGAAGAGCCTCTATCCAAAGATTGGGAATTTAATTTAAAATATGCTTATCACTACTTTAATAAATTTATATCAGTAAACCCACCGAAAATATCGTGTACCACTTGTCATAAAGTTCCAATCTCTGCTTTACCTAAAGTAGCAAATTTAAGCAATCAATTTGATATTAACTACCGGGATGAGTTTCCACCACAAAGTATTGCATTATTTGCAACGGTTATATTTCTTTTACCTAATGGTAATTGTGTAGTTGTAGGCGGATTCAATGCCGATAACATAGATGAACAACGCGAAAAATCCATGAATATGTGGCACAAAAAGCTACGCCTTCAAGTTCGATATGGAGGCGTACATTATTGGCTTGGAGAAGCAATCTCTCAATCTATTGTTGAGGCTAATGCCTATACGCGTGAATTTATTCAATTTTTCAAAGATATGAAAAAAACTGTAGATCCAAATTACTTGCTAAGTCCTAAAAAGTTTCACATGTACAGTTATGATCACGATCCATCAGAACATTTTGTAAAAGAGGAAAATAAGGTGATTTAAAATTAGTTTTAAGCGTTCAATAAAAGAGATAGAAGAGAGAAAAGAAAGGTTAAGGACGACCGAATTTAAAAGTGCTGAAATGATAACCGTTTTATGGGAGACTAAACCTGAGATAGTCGAAAAGATTTTACCACCTCCTTTAAAGCCTGTTAGTAGACCAGTAGTTATGTCATTTATAGCAAATTACGCTAGTACCAATCAAGGATTACCGTATCTTGAAGGTGCTTTGACGTTAAGATGTGAATATAATGGCTTACAAGGAAATTATTACTTAGCTATGCCCGTTGACGACGATCGCGCGATGATTGGAGGTCGGGAGATTTTTGGATTCCCTAAAAAAATAGCTAAAATACATTTTCATCGAAAGGATAAATATGTTGAAGCTTGGTCTGAGCGTCTTGGAGTTAAGAATATTGAAATTAAAGCAAATTTAACCGGTAAATTCAACGATAGCGAAACACCAAGTATCATAAAAGAGTTGGGTCTTCTTCCGGGAAGAAAGAAAAATACGATTAATTATAACTTCAAGTACTTTCCAGCACCTAATAAAAAGGGTTTTGATTACGATCCGTGGTTAGTTAAGCAGGAAACTTCGGTTCGTCCAATATCGATGGAAATGGGTGTAGCTGAAATAAAGTTAAACTCAACTGTGCACGATCCATGGGCTGAAGTTGAGGTTGTAAAGGTACTAGGCGCGTTATATCTTAAAACAGACAATACTATGCTTCCAGGAGAGGTTGTTGCTAAGGTAGATCAAAGAGATTTTTTACCCTATTCGTTTCTCAAATGGGATTGGTATTAATTATATTACAAATCTATTATATGTTAATATTGAATCATGTCCAAAATTGATAAGGTATACAAAGAAATTGAAATAGCGGTTGGAACAGAATATATCTCCGATAAAGATTTCATGAAAGCTGCCTATTCTAGAAACGTTGATCCTGCCTTTCCTGATAGATGGGCTGATATCATAGTACGTCCAGAGACTACGGAAGAAGTTTCAGATATTGTAAAAATTGCTAATAATTATAAAATACCTATAGTACCGCGAGGAGGAGGGGCCGATTTAGTTGGAGGCGCGACAATTGAAGGGGGAATCCTTATTGATCTTACGCGAATGAATAAAATTATTGAAATAAATGAAAAGGATTTCTATTGTGAAGTAGAATGTGGAGTAACCTGGGGGGCTTTATTATCAGAACTATACAAAAAAGATTTAACGACAGGTGTTCTTGGTCCCGGAAGTGGATTTTCAGCCACAATTGGAGGAGGTCTTTCTAACAGCACCGCTGGTTTTGGGTCCACTAAATATGGTTTAGTTCCAAACATTTGCTTAGGTGTTGAGGTAGTATTGCCAAATCCGCAAGGAACGATAATTTGGACTGGAGCTGCAGCTAATAAGTACGCAAAACCTTTTTGTAGGTACGGCGTTGCTCCCGATTTTACGGGGCTATTTATGGGAGATGCAGGAACTATGGGCATTAAAACTAAATGTTCTTTAAGGTTATTCCCTAATTCGCCTTATAAGATACAGAAAAATTACATTCTTAAAAAAGATGATTATAATAAAGTTTTTGAATTAATGTATAAACTACAAAAAGAAGTTAAAGACGGAATACACGATCTTTATATAAACCCACGCGTAGTAGTACAACTCTTAGCTTCCCAAGCTAAAATTCGACCCCCAAAAAGAGCTAGACTTAGTGGACCTGTTTTTATGTTTATACTTGAAGCGTTTGACGAGCGAATTTTGGACGTCTATATTGAACAAGTAAATAGAATAATGATTAAAGATAATGTTGCAAGACCTTTTGAATGGACAGAAATTGATCTAGATCTAAAATTAGCTAAGGACTGGAAGTTTGATTTTAAATTTCCTTATAGCTATTTCAACAAATTTATCTCCTTAGCGCCTCCTAAAATATCCTGTACAACTTGTCATAAAATACTAATTTCGTCCATAGCAGATAAGAAAGAGTTAAACGAGGGGTTTGATAACGAAAATAGAGGTAATTTCCCGGCTCAAAGTTTTTCATTATTCGCTAGATCAATCCATCTATTACCTAATGGTCATTGTATTTTTGCTGGTGGTTTTAATGCCGAAAATGTAGATGATCAACGTCAAGTCGCTATGGATATATGGCATAAAAAGGTAAGGTATCAAGTTCGGTATGGGGGTGTACATTATTGGTTAGGAGAATCAATCTCTCAGTCAATAGTAGAAGCCAACGCTTATACTCCCGAATTTTTACAATTTTTTAAAGATATGAAAAGGGTTGTAGACCCTGATTTTTTATTGTCTCCAAATAAATTTCATATGTATAGTTACGATAGTGATATAACAGAAAATATTATTAAAAATGAAGAGTAGATGGAAATAAGATGACTGAAATAAATCCTAACGAAAAGTTTAAGCATTTAAGTAAAATTGGCCCGACAATTTTACAATGTATAAGTTGTGGAGATTGTCGAGAAGCTACAGATTATACTTCAGATCCGCAAAAATGGGGCGTTTGCGTGGCAAGAGATCACACATCTGGCTTTGAAGCTTTCTTTGGAAGGGGAAAAATGCAAATTATTCGCTCTCTTTGGCAAGGAAAATTAGAGCTAAGCAAAGATATGGCTGAAGTTATTTATCAATGTCCAACTTGTAACGCGTGCTCTGAAGCTTGTGCCTATGATATGGATAACACAGTTATTTACGAGGCTTTAAGAGCGGAATTAATTGACGCAGGTTGTGGTCTGGAAGCACACATACCAATGAATCAGGCAATGGTTGAATTATTAAATCCATATCAGAGAGATAACAAAGAGAAAAAGAATTGGAGGGAAAAACTTGATTTTAAGGTAAAAAATGCCTATTCTGAAAAAGCGGATGTGCTTTATTTTGTTGGGTGCACTGCTGCTCTAACTCCAGATATTCAAGCAGTCGCTATAAACACAGCAAAAGTACTTCGTAAACTTGGAGTTGACTTTTCTATTTTTGGAGAACATGAAGTATGTTGCGGGAGCGTAGGTAAGAGAACTGGGGATATGAAAGCATTCAATTCAGTGGCTGCGAAAAACTACGAGTTGTTCAAAAAAAGTGGCGTTAACACTATAATTACGAGTTGCGCGGGTTGTTACAGGACTTTAAAAGTAGATTACGCTGACCTTATTGAGGACTTAGAAATTAGAGTGTTTCACACAATCGAGTATATCAAATCTTTTTTAGAGGAAAAAGATATAACTCTTAATAATTTAGAAATTAATACGACCTATCACGATCCCTGTCATACAGGAAGAAATTCTGGCCTTTCACCGCTTTACGAAGAACCAAGAGAGATATTATCAAAAATATCTAATTTAACCGAGATGAAAACGATTAAAGAGAACGCTAAATGTTGCGGAGCTGGTGGAGGCGTAAAGAAAGGCTTTCCCGATTTAGCATTAGAAATTGCTAAGACTAGAGTTCAGGAAGCTGAGGAGACTGGCGCAGATTACCTCATAAGTATATGCCCATTTTGTTATAGAAATCTAACAGATGCAATAATCGCTTTAAATTCAAATATTAAGATGGTCGATCTAATGGAACTAATAGATCAAGCATTGTTATAAATAAATAATCAATCCAGTAATTTTAAATTAAAAATTGAAATATTAATAATAATATTAGTAAAAATCTAATTTGAGGTGAAAATAAAACGAGTTTTTTAAGATCTTCGGGCGGGTTTATGACTAAAAGAGAAACCGCTGACTTCTACGACGCAGAACTGCTGGTCGTGTATTGGGAGACAAAACCCGAAATAATAAAACGGTTGCTACCGCCTCCGTTAAAACCTACGGACACTCCAATTGCCTACGCGTTTGTCGCTTATTATCCTAAAACAAATTTCGGAGTGACATATAACGAAGGCGCTCTTTTTCTAAGTGCAGAATTTGACGGTGTAGAAGGAGGTTATTGTCTATCAATGCCGGTTACAGACGACCAAGCGTTAGTCGCTGGTCGAGAGGTATTTGGATATCCAAAAAAAATGGCAGATATCTATTTTAAACGTGAAAAGAGAATCGTTGAAGGATGGATAGAGCGCCAAGGAACGCGATATTACGAAGTTAAGGCAAAACTGAACGGTAGATTAAATGCACCTGATGCTATGGAGCTTTTTACGGGCACAATTGGTGATGGCTCTGAAATTGTGTCAGTAACATATAATTTTAAGCATTTTCCTTCTCCAGATGGTAAGGGTTTTGATTACAACCCGCGGTTAATAAGAGAAGAGGTTCCATTAAGACCTAAGGAATTAAAACTGGGGAACGCAGAAATTACATTAAGGTCATCTGAGAGCGATCCTTGGGGCGAAATAGAGGTGGAAAGAGTATTAGGAGCTGCGTATTTAAAGGGAGATAACTCTATGAAAAAGGGATACGTAGTAGCCGAAGTAGAACAAGAAAAATTCATTCCGTATTCTTTTCTAAAGTGGGATATCGGTATTTAATTTAATTAAATTTAATGTAAATAAATCTCTTTTTTTCTTTTAATATTATTAAACATGAAAAAGTTAATTTTAATTCTTCACTTTTTTAAAGTAGTGATTGGTCGGCTTTGTAATATAAAGATTTCATCGTTTTCTATCGCCCATTCAATATCTTGAGGAAAATTAAATTCTTTTTCAATTTTTAATCCTAAATTATGAAGTTGGCGCAGTTGATTATCGTTTAAAGAGCAAATTGTCCTTAATTTTGGGTATGTTTCTACTATAACAGTATGTGCGCCTTCAGGGTTTTTAATCGACTTTTTCTTTTTTTTACCGATAATCCTTTTTAAAACTTCAAATTTATTTTTCTTAATTATAATAGAATCTGGGATAATTAAATTATCAACAATCGTATTACCAAGTCCCCATGTGGAATTGATCAACATTTGATTTGAATCGCTATTGACCACATTAGATGTAAATAAAACTCCTGATATTTGTGAATTAACCATTTTCTGAACAATAACTGCCATATGAATATTCTTCAACGAGAAATTTACGCCCAACTTTTTCATATGAAGCATATATAATATTGCACGAGGTGAAAATAAAGATGCCCAGCAATTTTTTAACGATTGTAATAAGTCATGAAAAGTAAGATTATATAAATAGCTCTCTGCTTGTCCAGCAAAGGAGAATTTGCTTGAATCCTCGATTGTTGCTGAAGATCTTACGGCAAAAGATAAGCCTATATCCTTCCCCTTAACCAATTTATCAAAAGCTCCTTCGATGCTTTCAACTATTTTTTTAGGAATTTTTGATTCTAATATTAATTTTGTAATTTTGGCTGAATGGTGTAAAATTTCTTTTGGATTTAAGGTCTTTTCCAATAAATTACTCAATTGGTCGTAGTATTTCGATTCTTTAAGGAATTTCTTGAAACAATTTGTATTGATTATAAATCCGGGGGGAACTTTTGCAGAGAGTTTCATCTTAATTAATTTGATTAAATTAGAACCTTTCCCCCCTAATAAGGCAGTATCAGGCTTTGCCTCTGGAAAAAATACAACGAATTCTGATCCTATCATCGATATTCATTAAAATAGTAAATAATATAATTTGTTTACTATATTTTTAAATATTTAGTTTCAAAGATAAGGTAAAACAATATATATTTATGTATAAATTTCTAAGAAGTTAAATAAAAAATTAAATAATTACGATAAATAACTATAAATTTAAAAAATAATAGATTGATATTATTAAAAATAAAATTTTTTGTTGATTTAAATGAAAAAAATTGGGGAAGGTGAATCTTGTTCGTCCAATTCAGAAGCAATAGGGGAATTAGTGTTTATCCAATCTGTAGAAGACGTTATAAATTTATTTGATAATGCCAACGGGAAAATATGTATAGTCGAAGATTCTGGTACTACTACTCTTGGTCCAATTTTATCAGATTTGGCAGGAGTATTATGTCCACTCGGTTCTGCAGGCTCACATCTCGCCATAGTTTCAAGAGAATTCGAAATACCTTGTATAATGAATGTAGACTTTTTAATAGACGATTTGTCCTCACTGACGGGGAAAAAGGGAAAAATAATTACGGAAAGTGAAGACAGGGGGATTATTTATTTATTTATTTGAGTAATTAATAAAATTATTTTCCATTTAAATTTACTAATATTATATTTAGAAAATGAGTTTAAATAATTAAAATCTTAAAAATATCAAATTGTAAGGAGTTGTTTATATGTTAGGTGATATTAGCGACCAAGAAGCAAATGAACTAATCGCGTTGATTTCTAAGACTACTGTAGCAAATTTTCTAAAGCGTGGAATGGTTGAAAGTAAAATGTTTCCTGTAAACCATTACATTCACGTTGCTTGTTATGTTTTATACGATCAATCTTATCTTTATAATATCTTAAAAGAAGTTGCAAGTAAGATATCGCCTGAGGAGCTCGCCAGAAGATCGAAATCCTTGGGCCCAGGATTAAATCATTTGGGTTTTTATTCTACATGTATGTTGTATTTGCATGGTCGAGCTCAAGTTATTTACGATAACCTAAATAAAAAAAAAGGTGGCGAAACTAATATCGTTGTTGAGCCAGAAACGAAGAAAAAAGAAACTAAATTCGTTCTTGACTTTTGGAAAAGATTGAGTCCCAATTATCTCAATGACGAGACTCTAATATTGAAAAATAAAAGACTTACATGCCTTTCTGACGATTATATTGAAAAATTAAAAGGTAATATGATCCCTATAAATAATAATAAAGAGATAACAAAGCGTTTAAAGCAAACCATCGCCCATTTAACCATCTATAGTTTCCTTTCCCAAGCCGAGTGTAGATTTACTATATCTGAGCATGGACCATATTATTTTAAAGACAACACTGAACCTTTAATATTCAAAGAATTCATAGAACTATACACTGGAGATGTAATGTATGGAATAGATATGACTGGAAATATGCCATATAAAATCACCAATATTGCACCGTTTTCAAATGTGATATTTGGAATGACGCTAAAAGATATGAACAAAATCGAGTTTAACGATTGGGGCACTTTATTTGCCGATCCAACCGATTATTCTTCAAAAATAACATCAATAGGGATTTGGACGAGAGAATTATCGCACCCCAAAGATCTTAGATATCCTGATTATTTAGGTGAATTAAAACCCCTCTCGCTTAATATTTTAGAGGAACTGTCGAAATTTGCAAAAAGTGCCACGAAAGAATTATATCTTAATATGTCGAAATGGAACTTTACTAAAAGATTGATGCTGGGGAGTCACCTTTATGCTAATATCGTCTTAGGTGTGTACGCCCAATACGCAGGTATAGAAGATAAATTTAACTGGACTTGGGCTTTTGACTATGCATCGGGCAAACCACTTAAAACTGACTTAATCGACAAAGATAAAATAAAGTTTTACATTGATAAATTAGGGAAAAAAATAAAGTCTAACCTAGCTGAAACAAAAGTAGAGAAATTGTACATTACAGCTTTAGAAAAATACAAAGGGGTACATCCCATTGTTACGCGAATGTTTAGAAGTAAAAGAGTCGCAAGATCAGACCCATTTTATTATTTTTTACAAGATGAATAGTTAATGTCATCACATAAATTATTTATATTTTATTTTATACGATCAATTTTTGTGATATAAGATCTAATTTTTTATGAATGATTATTCATAAAAAGATATAAAAACATAACCGATTAAATAATAATAAAAAGTAAAAAAAAATAGTTCAAACTTCAGTTCATAGCGTTAATCCCGCGTTGTGGATAAATACTCCGAAATGCCATCGCCTTCCTTTCCATTGTAAGTGAATACTGCTACTTGCTCGTAAACTTCAGTTAATCCTTTCTCGGATGGAAGAGGTAAATATTGCGAAAATATTGTTTTTGATTCTATGGTTCTTTTCTTTCCATTTTCATCCGTTATGATAAATGTTGATGAAACAGGTGTTTTTTCGTTTTCTTTCGTTTTTGTGGTCACTTCTATGTTTGTAATTCTAATATTATCAGCGCCTTTAGAATAAATTATTCCATCTTGTTTTTCTTCACCAAGGGCTTCAGCTTTGTAAAAATTAATTGTCTCATCTTCAAACTGGGCAACAACCCAATTCCACGAATCAATCCCGCCCCACTCTCTAATGCCCCAGCTGTGATCGCGATGACCGAAACCTTTAATGGTTCGCGTTTCAATTACTTCCCCCTTTTTTTTCAGGATCAAAGTTCCTGTAGCTATCATAGGTTGCTCATAATGCATCTGAGCAAATACTTGCTCTGTCTTAGTATAGTCCTCCTTAAGAAATGCTAAAGGATCTGTACCCGCAGCTGAATTAAATACTGGAAACCTTCCCTCAAGGTTAACATCTAAATCAACTTGACTATTTTTGAATTTAATTCTCCATTGCTTCATTGGTTTGATGCAGTAATACTTTACTTTCTTATCGATTTCCCAATTAGCAGGCATTTTTTCAAGAGGAATTTCTTTAAAATAAACTCTAACCTTACCATCAATTATCGGCAAAACTAAAACCAGAGACTTTTTTTTATCCATGTTGTAAGATAATCTAGTAATAAAAAAAACTTTATTTGGGCGATCAATAAAATTGAAGTACCAACTCTCGTTATGGAATGGAGGAAACTTTCCCCAATCGTGGTTATATTCATCCTTATCGGATAAATCAAAACTACCATTAACCTGTTCCTTTTGTTTTTTCTCTTTTGTCATAATACATCCATTCAAAAAATTTTCTCCTAATAAAAACTAGAAATATAGAATGTTATTTAAAAATCTTCATTTATCAATCAAAATAGGAGATTCTTTAAAGAGTGGATAAAAAATCTATAAATTGTTCCAGAACTTTACTCCTTCTTTATTATTAAAACTCATGCGTATCCGATATAATTCTTTCATAATTTAATTCATACGTTTTTTTCAAATTAAATTTATAACCTAAATTAAATAAAGAATAAATTAAATATTCATGAAATTTTAAAAAAGAATATATTAAAAATTAAAAACAAGGTTTTTATATGATATTTGATATTTTCAACGTAGATTGGGCTCAAACTTTTAGCACTCTTGAAGGAATAATGTGGTATCTTATTTTTTATTTGATCTTTCTTATAATAATGGCACTATTTCTTAAGCTTGCCTTAAGTTTTTTCAGTAAAGCGAAACACAAAGAATTCGGACAAATTGTTATAACGGCGTTCATCTTAACCATTATTTATGCTCTTACATTTCTGTTTCTGGGTGGTTGGTTAGCATGGATCATAGTTTTAGTTACTGCGTGGTTAATCATTAGCGGACGGCACCATACTGGATTTTTAGGAGCGATAGTAGTTACAGTTATAGCTTTTATACTATTTATAATTGTTTCTATATTGCTGGTTGTGCTATTTGGTATTACCCTATATATTATCCTAATTTAATTTAAATTTTAATTCTTTTTTTTTTCTTAAATTAATATTAAATGAAAAAACCAATTTGACAAATGATAAAAAAAAGGATTTTTTAAGTATTAGTTAGAGATTTTATTCTCTCGTCAAATACTTTCTCTGTAGATTCAATTTCTCTTACGACATTTTTAAGGACTGGAATCCAGAAAAAGGGAATAAAAATCCAAAAGAAAATTGAAATCATCATTCCAATAACAAAACCGAATATATCTGCGATAATGGTTCCGATTAAAGGACCAATCGCCCGTCCAATGATGTCAAAAAAATTTGAGGTTGCCAACACAGTTCCACGGTTTTCTGGTAGGTTTAAGTCTACGACTGTGGCATACCAGTTCCCGTTTACTGCTCCATTTGTAAACATTCCAATACTGAATAGTACGATCCAAATTAATAAGCCTGGAAATAAATTAGGAGCGCTAAACGGAATAATTAATGCGGCGAATAGAAATGGAATAGGTGCAATATTGCCAAATAACGCTAAAAGAACCCTCGCTTTTTTATTACCTTTTTTAAACTTCTTGTCTCCAATATACCCAAACACTACAGTCCCAAGTATGATATTTACGAGGATAATTAAGAAAATTAGCACAGTCACATCCGCGGTAATCCCATGATATACTTCCATATATGCATAAAGTAAGGTTAGTATAATGCCGGTAGGAATCGTATCTACAAAATTAACAACTAACCAAATGTTAGCCTTCTTTTTAAAAATTATCCTTACATCTGATAGTTTTATCCTATAAGAGTAATCGACAGCGTCTATATCAAAGGAGTGATCTTTACCCAAACGAGAAGGTTCTTTAAAAAGCAAAAATAATAACGATGCTAGAATTCCAACGATGCCAATTACTAGAAAGGGGAATCTCCAATCAGTACTGCCAGCATATGTAGCTAAAGCGCTACCAAAAACTATTCCAAATAAAGATGCGATCGAGAAAAACGAAAAGCCTTTAGAGCGATCCTCACTCGAGACCATATCCCCCATTAACGAAAAAATGCTCGGAATTAATGCGCCATATCCTATTCCTGTTAAGATAGTTAAGAAGAAAAAAACTGAATAACCAATAGTTCCAGTTGGAACAGTTATAGTAAAAAGCGAAAATATGGAAAATATTAATGAACCAAAAAACACAATCCATTTTCTAACGATTTTATCTGCCAAATATCCAAAAATTAACATCGTTATCCCAGTAAAAATCATAAAAGAGAAAGTAAGTACTCCAATAGGTGCAGTATCACCTCCAAACCCGAAATAATTTGAAATCACGAGTAAATTCGGCGAAATCATATTCGATACAGAATTTATTAGCGTAATGATTAAAACAAATAGAATAATTGACAATAATGGCATTTTTTTCGAAATATCGTTCATACTATAGATTTAAACTTTATTCTATAAAAAGATAAAAAAAGAAATTGAAACTTAAAATAATTCACAAAGAATTAGATTGCAATATTTTAATTAGTCTTACATCAAAGGAAGAGTTTAAAAATATAGATATACAAATTAAAACCTAACAAAGCTCTCCTTGTTTTTCGTAGCAGTCAAAAACACTATCTAAATTTTCGATATAGTTTAGCATAGATGCATACCATTTATCAAGTAAATCGCGAGTCTGCTCCTTAACCATTTCTAAATCTTTTGCTCCGTAAACATATAAGTATCCACGTTTAGTTTTATCTTCTATATCCTTTTTTTCGCTGAATTCTTTTAAAGACATTGATTTTCTTTCGATAACATTAACTTCAATTAGAGTTTGGAGGGCTCTTTGAATTGAGCTACGATCTTTTTTAAATAATTCAGTTAATTCCATCGTACTCACGTTGTTGTGTTTTAATAAATAAGAAAAAACAACTGATTCTATAACGTTAAGTCCTAATATGCATTTAAACAATTTTCCACTTTTAAAAATCTTTTTCTCTTCTAACATACCTTTTAATTGTTCTGAAATACTTTCCAAGGATTAACACCAATAATTATTTTGTTATTTAATTTAAAATTTAATAAAATAAAAAATAAAAAATAAATTACGCGAAAGACTTAAGTTTTTCCAGGATTCTGTTCATGTAATCTTCGTTTACTGCGCCAACAATTTTATGTATTACCTTATTATCTTTAATAAATAACGTCGTAGGAATTCCAGTAATTCTGTAATTTTGGGCTATAGAGCCGACTTCGTCAACGTTTACTTTAACAAAGATAAAATCTTGATAGCGCTCCTTTTGAATTTTTTCGAATATTGGTGCAAACATCATGCAAGGAGAACACCAAACCGCCCAGAAATCTATTATTATAACCTTATCAGAGAAATCTTGGGTTAATTTATTAAACTCTTCTGCCGAATGAATTTTAACTATTTCTGTTGGCATCGATTGAGCTTTTATCAGCATTTCGGCCTTTTTTAGCCGAATCTTTTCTAAATCATTATCAGACATTTTCTTTTCCGTTTTTGTGTTGTTTACTACCAAGTTTAAAGTGGTGATATAGTGCATCACAATCACATAACTTTATTAATTTATAATATTTAGTCCTCTATTTAAAGCTCGCGATTATGAAAAAAAAGTCCCAACAAAAGAACGAAAAAACGAAAAATATTTAAAACTTTTTTTTATTTTTAATAAAGATTAACAATATTAGCAGACTATTCTTCTATTAATAACACTTAAAAAAGTAAATTTATTCTATTTTTCTATAAATAGATATCGGTGTAATTAAAGATGAACATCCATTCGCTTTTTATATTAAAAAATACAGGAGCTTGTATTTACAGCAGAAATATCACGAGCGATTTTGATAATATTGAACCTAATTTAATTACACCCTTTTTTTCAGCGTTATTTTCATTCTCAGCAAATGTTATCTCTAAACAGACTCCGGAAATTCTCGAAATGGGCGGATTTAGAATTGCTTTTAAAGTGAAAGGAGAATTTATTTATGCTATTTTAGCGGATTCAAGTGCAAGTTTATTGTTTATTAATTCCCGTTTGGTTAGTATAGTTGATGTATTTGAAGAATTTTTAGAGAACAACGATGTTGAAGATTGCCAAGTAATCGAAAGCGCCGAATTCGACTCTAAAATTGATTCAATTATTACCGGTGAAGATGAATTGATCGGTAGTCAACCTTTATATAGAAAAATTATCGATTTCATTAAGAGATTAACGTTAGAAAATGAGATATTAGGTGCTATTTTATTTACGATCAATGGAAAAGTAATTTTTACTTCTCTCCCGCATAATATATTGTTATCCTCTTTAAAAGAATTAGAAATTAGACATATGGTGGCAAACGAATTCAAATTGACATTTGTTAGCTTAGACAATGGACAAAAAATCTTTACGAGAAAAATAAATATTCCGTGGAAGCTCGATCCATTATTGATCGTAGTGTTATTCGAGTCTTCGGTCCCTCTCGGTATGGCTGAACTAAATTTAGATAAATTAATTAAAACGATCGAAAATATCCTCTAATTTTTTGACCTTGGTGAGCCTAATCTCAAGAAAATCATCAAACAACTAAGTGTAAGTTTAGTTAGTATTTTATACTAGTGAATTTAAGAGGTTCTATTAAAATTCTATTTAATAATCTTTTTTTTTTATTAATAATTTAAAGATTTAATGAATTACGATATAATTATTATAGGAGCTGGGATTTCCGGAGCATCATTAGCGTATAAGGCATCAAAGTACGCAAAAACTCTTCTAATTGAATCACAAGATTACGATCGGGAAATACCTGTTAGAATAAATATATTTGCAGAACATAATAAACCTTTTATTGACGATGTGTTCTGGAACGACGATTCAATTTTTCCACGACCTTTTCTCCAATTAAACTATAAGAGCGACAAGTATGATGGCCTTTTGAATTCTAAAGAGTTTGGCAAGCCGCTAGGAAAGATTTCACACACAGAAATATTCATTAAAAAACTTATTGATAAGTTTAAAGATCAAGGTGGCACAACGCAATTTAATGAAAAAGTAGCAAAAGTAGTAAAACACATTGATTATGTTGAGGTTATTAACAATAAAGGAGAATCTTATACAACTAAACTTTTAATTTTAGCTACAGGTTCTCGTGGATTTGATTTACAGAAATCGTTAGGTTTTGAAATTCCTGACTCTTTTATGGGAATATATACTAATACATACGCTGATGAAAGCCTACTAGATGAGAATTTTAACTTTCAATATATGTTTCATCTAAACCCTAACATAAGCCCTAATGGACCCTTCTTTTTTAACGTAGGAAAAGGTAGGGTTTCGACAGGATATCTAGGAAATAAAGAATCTCCTGACCAGCTCAGAGAAAAATTAGAAAGAATTCTAAGAAACTATAAGAAAATTCAACCTTTTATGAATGGATTGAAATGGGACAGAAATTTTATTACTGGAGGGATTTCAAAACATCCAATAAGTACCATGACTAAAGATCGCGTAATTGTCTTAGGGGAGGCTGCAGGAGTGGTTACCGCATTCTTTTACGAAGGACTTTTAGGTGGTTTAGCTAGTGCTAATATCGCAGCAAAGCTCATAAAACCGTTATTAGAAAACAATTCAAACTTTTCAAGATCAGAATTAATAACATACGATCAAGAGATTGCTCGAATTTTGTTGAATGGTTATTTTAGGAATGGAGTTGCCTGCGAATTGCTGTTCTACAGTAAAGATTCGTCCGCAAAAACCTTATGGACAACTTATACTAATCTATTAAATACTAATAAAACAGTTAGAAGATATGTGTACGAAGCGCATACTATCCAAGATTTATGGAATTACGACACGGATCGAGATAGATATGTCGGAGAGCGCTTATTTGGAGCTCTACCCGGGCTACAAAAATTAACCTTGTGGCCAAAATTTTTGAAAGCTATGTCTAAATAGTGGAAATCTTAGAAAGTTATGCTTAGAAAGTTATGCCCAAATAATGTGAATTGTGTACAAAAATTAATATTTGTGGCAACAGTACAAAAATTTGGAAAAAAAACCTTATTTTTAAAGCAAAACTATTACATTTTGTTTACTAAAAAAGAGAGTTAAAAATGTTTTGTTATCAAAAGTTTTTTATCTTTACAAAATACAAAAAAATACAGCATTGTTGAAACATTTATGAAATTTTATTCTAAATTAACTGGAAAACCACTTACTAAAAGAATTAGTCCAAAAGCTATAACTATCTTTGATCAAGGAGATATACCGTTAACATCATCTTCAAACGAAGATATTTTACAAGGAGGATTATTTGCTGCAATTAATAGTTTTGTAAAAGAATCATTTCATTCAGAACTTAACCAGCTAAAAATGAGCGGAAATGTTATTATCTTAAAGCGGTCTAAACATCTAATGGGTTCAATAGTTATTAGTGATCAAGATAACATAGATCCTAAAGAAGCTGAAGAAGGAATAAACGAATTATTGTGCCACTTAGAGCATATGTGCCCTGAGCTTGCGAGAGAACAATTAGATTCGGGTAAAATTGAGTATTTAGTTGAGCAATACGCCTCAAATATTTTATAGAACTTATTTTTAGTATTATTTTTCTTGTCTTTTTTTTTAATATTCATAAAATTTAACATGAAAGTGAATTAGATTAAGATCAACAAATTAAAATTAAAGTCATATGAGGTAAGAAATTTATTTGTTAGCAAACTTCTCTGATAAGCCTTTTTGAAGTTTTTCTACTGATATTTTAATATCAGCAATAAAAGGGCTAATCTCGTTTCCTATTTCGGGATTTATATTGATTGCTTTATCTATGTTTTGGATCGCTGAATGGTAATCATTTTTATCTAAATAAGCATATCCCATAAAAAGCCAAGCGAACGCGTAATCCGGGTCGATTTCCGTTGCCTTTTTATAAGCGTCAATTGCGTAATCAAGCTGTTCTTTATGTATATACGAATTTGCCATATTATAGTATGCTAATGCGTAAATTGGTTCAAATCCAATCGCTTTTTTATAAGAGTCGATTGCTTTATCGAATTGACTTAATTTTTCGTAACTAAATCCCATATTATTCCATGATTTTGCGTGTTTAGGGTTGAAATTAATAGCTTTATTAAAATAGTCAATGGCAGTGTTGTACTCGTGTCTATCGTTGTTTGCAATACCGATGTAATAGAAAGCGTCTATAAAAGTACTATCAAGTTCTATTGCTTTATTGCAATCTGCGATGGCAATATCATAGCTTTTTCTTTTAATTTCTAATATGGCTTTTTCAATTAATTTAAGCTTGTATTCGTATTTAATGGCAATTAGGTTTTTAAATTCTGGACTTTTGATGGATTCGTTAATTTTAATTGCTCTTTCAAAGTTTTCAAAGGATTCTTTAAAGGCTTCGCTATCTGCTAACTGTACGCCTTGTTCAACTAGTAGCTTGATTTCGGAGTGGTATACTTCGTCAATAGATTTCTTTATTTGTTCCATCTCTTGAAATCTACGGTTGGGGTCATCGATAGTTTTGGCGTAATCCATTTTTTTGTTAAGTTTTTCGAGTTCTTTTTCGTATTTCTGTATTTCTTCAGATAAATCTCCACGGTCTACTAACTCTTTTAATTCTGCTTGATAGACTAAGCCTTTAATTTTGTTAATCTCTTCTTCCATCTCTTGAGTTAGGTACATTTTATTCGTCATTTCAAGAGCCCTATTAAAAATTACTATTGCTTCGTTATAATTTTTCAGAGCTAATTTATCTGTACCTTCTTTAAGAACCTCCTTAATTTGAGCGAGATAGACCTTATTTACAGTATTTTTCAAATCTATAAAAAATTCGTTTGTTTCTTCAGGAATAGCCATTCTCTTTGCGACACTAATTGCGGCATATAACTCGTTAATTGCTTTTTCGTAATCTCGTTGTCCTATTTTTTGAATCGATTTTTCTTTAATAAAATCAATTCTCTTTTTACAAGTCTTGTTAATTAAATTAGTTATTTCGGTTATCTGATCGTTTCGTTCTCTTGATTCAGCCATCTTATTTGCAATTTCCAAAGCCTTATGATAAAAATCAACTATTTCGTTTACAACACTAACATTTTCCTCAAAATTATCTTTGATAGTTAGCTCTTTTCCCTTATCTAAAATAGGTTTAATTCTTTCTAAATAAATTGGATTCAGCACACCTGAGGCAATAGAATTTATTCGTTTTATTTCCGATTTCTTTTGTTCTGAATCGTACATTTCATTAGTAATTCTTAATGCTTCTTCGAATTCTTTGGCTGCTTGTTCGAAGTTGTTCTGTTCGATTAAGTTTTGTCCATTTTGTACAATAGGTTTCACTTTATTCGAATAAATTTGGTTGATCAAACTTATCAAATTGGTTATTTCAGTATCTTTTAATTGAGACTCGTAATAATTATCTGTCAATTTAAGACCTTCACTATATGTTTTAAGCGCGGCGTCAAGATTTCCGTTTGCTTTTAATTTATTTGCTTTTTCAACTAACAGATTAACTTTTATGGAATATGTTTCATTGATAGAATTTTCAATTTTTTTAATCAGTTCACCTTCGAGATCTTCCATATAAAACTCTTTGGCGGCATTTAAGGTGTCTCTAAGCATGCTAATAGCTCGATCGTATTGCTCTTCCTTTTTTACTGCTTCGGCTAGGAAGAGGGACTCTTCAATTTTGGTTTTATTTATTATGTAATTAATTTCATTAACTTCATAATCTCTCAAGCCCTTGTCTACAATTTTATCAGCGATCCTTCCTACTTCGTCAAAAGTTTTATAAGCATTGTCGAAATCGTTGTTATTAATGAAATTATTTGCCGTTTCAATAATATCGATGATTTCTACAGAATATATTTGGTCAATTTGAGATTTGATGTTTGCTGTCTCGTCTTCGCGTTCTTCTGGTTCTTTGACCTTCTCCTCTACGAACCTTAAAGCTTCGAAATACTTTTCAACCGCTTTATTGTATTTTCTTAGGTTTTTGAATTCATTTCCTTCTTGCATAATCGAATTAAGTTTCTTTAAGTCGGATTTTTTAACCATTTTCTATACGCCTTTCTTATTAACTGAAGCTATTTATTTTTTTACAGTTAAATCTAAGAATTAATCAAAATTTTTTAAACTTTTCTTATAAAATACTTACTCAATGGAAAAAATCAATTTTTAATTTGTTTAAACCAATTCTTATAATATAAAAATTATCAAATATTGGTTTTATGAGCATGATAAATTTAGAAAAAAAAATTTATTTTGGAGGGTCAATAGTAACTATAAACGAAAATCAACCCTTCGTCGAGGCTATAGGAATTGAAGGCGAAAAGATCGTATCTGTTGGTGATTTAGAAGACGTTAAAAAAGTCTTAGGGAATGAATCTGCGCTTATTGATTTAAAGGGTCACTCTTTGCTTCCAGGATTTATTGATTGTCATCTACATCCGATTATTTATATTTTTTATTTATTAAGTCCTGATGTATCAGATGTGAAAAGTATTAAAGAGCTTAAAGAATATTTAGTGAAAGCATCAAAAGAAAGAAACAAAGATGAGCTTATGATAGTATTTAATCTATGCGAGGAAAAATTCGATGTTCCAAAGTTACCTAATAAGGGAGATTTAGACGAAGCATGCCCCGATCATCCTGTTTTTGTGTTGAGATATGACGGACATATAGGCATCGCAAACACCAAAGCGTTAAAGCTAGCAAAAATAGACGAGCATACAATAATTCCTGAAGGTGGCGAAATACGAAAAGATAGTAATGGAAATCTTACAGGTGTCATATCTGAGAAAGCATTAGACATCATTTTATCTAAAATGTCATTTCCAAGTGTAGATAAAATAAAAGAAGCGGCTGTTAAAGCTTTTAGGAATTTCGCTCAGAAAGGATTGACATCGCTCCACGGTATACTTAGTGCCGATAGTACGGGAGAATTTGGTGATGCAGGAGCAATGGAACTACCCTTACGTAAATCAATCCAAAATAGTATTTTACAAAATTGGTACGCTTTAATCAATACTGAGAAACCTAAAAAATTGCTCAAATTAAGAAAACCTCCCTTAGATGGTGGAAAGAAAGATAGTAAGTTTAAAGTTGGTGCTTTAAAACTATTTCTCGACGGTACTTTTGGAGCAAAAACAGCATGTATGTTCGACTCCTTTTCAGATGAGCCAGGAGCGTGTGGATTTTGTGTTGTTGAGGAGGAAGCAATTTACGAGAAGATGGTTGTAGCCCATAACAATGGTTTTCAAATTGGGATTCACGCAATCGGAGATAAAGGAAACCGAATAGCCATGGATTTATATAAGAAGCTTTTAACGGAATTTCCTCGGAACGACCATCGCCATAGAATTGAGCACGCCTCTATGCTAACTAAGGATGTTATTAAAGATATGGCTACTTATGGCGTAATTGCTTCGTGTCAACCACCCTTTATTAATTCAGAATACACCTGGTTGGTAAAACGGCTCGGCGAAGAACGATGTAAGTATACTTATCCAATGAAATCAATTGTTGATGCGGGCGTCGTTCTTGCTTCAGGATCAGATTGTCCGATCGAAGATCCTAGCCCTATCTTAGGATTACATGCTTTAGTAACTAGAAATGGTTTTATTCCAGAAGAGATTTTAATTATGGAAGAGGCTTTAAAAACCTATACTATTAACGCTGCATACGCTGCCTTTGAGGAAAACATTAAGGGGAGCATAGAAGTAGGAAAACTTGCTGATTTTGTTATATTAGATAAAAACCCATTAGAAGTTCCTAAAGATGAGATTAAAGAAATTCGCGTTCTTGAAACGATTATAAGGGGTAGATCAGTTTTTAAGAAAGAATAAAAAAATATTATTATTTTTATTTTAAATGTTCTTTAATAAAGTTCCAAATTTAATCTGTAAAGTATAGATGCTCGTCAAATCCCGTTTCTGCTATGAGATCTTGACCAAGCTTTTGAATGGCTTTTTTAGTTGGGTTTTGCAGAATTCGTTTAGCAATATTAACAACTTTAGTTAGCTTTCCATCCGAAAATTCACGGATAATGTTATCGTATCGAGAAAAATCTAATCCGGCCGTATAAACGCCTGCGCTTCCATGACCTGCCGTAGACGAAACTTGCCAGTGCTCTACTTTTAACTCTATTTTAGAAAGAAGTAAACTAGCTGTATACCATTCTATATATAAATTCATCCGTTTTGATTTTCTTTTTGTTGTTTTGAGCGTCTTCAACGCTCGGTTTAATCTATCTGGGTGCATTTTTCTAAACACTTTTTGTTGGAGCTCGCTCATGTTATCTCTAACATGTGCTTTTATTTGCTCAACGATTACTTCAACCTTTTGCGCTCTCTCCTCTGTTATCTCTTGGTGAATTGATTGTATATGACGCGCAATTGTTTCGTTCAAATCTTGACTTTGATCGATGGGTGTTTCTTGATGGCTCGGTGGAGATGGTAAAGAACCTTGTTGGATTTCAGAAGGTGTGCTATAAATTTCTCTCTGTTTTAGATTAAAAAGAGCTTCTAATTTCGTAGGATCTTGTCTAACTTCGTTAAATCTTTCTTGTATGTCCTCTCGAGAGTATCCCATATTCATTAAGTAAAAAGCAGCACTTGCTAGTTGGTTTTCCAAAGCTTCCGAAGTACTGTAAGTGCTTGTGCCCCCAAATTGTTCCCTTAGTCGATCGTCTGCAAGCAAACTAATTTTCTCTTCGTTAATTTCAATTATTTTAAGAGAATTTATTTTGGTAAGTATGTGATCGATTTGATCGCTGGTTAAATAGCTTAGGTTCCCTATTGGTCCAACCATATAGGAAATTTTTTCCATTTTTTTTAAAAGTTCGGCGACATCTTGCTGTGTTTTACCGTTTGAAACTATTAAAAAGTGCTCCAAGAAGTTTTTGGTAAAGCCCGCAATTATAACAAGATTTTTCTCGTCAAATTTATTAAGATGGCTGTTCAATCCGTTACTTTGAAGTTCAGTAGGAAGATTAATGTTATAGACCAACACATTATCTAATATCATGTAAATATAATCTTCCTTATTCATAATAACCCTAAATAATCAAGAATTTTAGATGTAAATATTTTTATGACAACTTATTCAATACAAAATTACTAATCTAATAAAATTAATCTAATAAATACTTTACATTATCAGTTTTTTTGATATTTTTTTGCTATTCTCCGCGCAAAATTCATTTGTTCTTTAGTCTCAAGACTGCATGGTCTATATTTTCGTATCCATCTTACGGGATCCATATGTTCGGGTATATATCCATTATTGGCAGCCCATGCTACAATAAATTGCCCGGTTCTCCCACACCCCGCAACACAATGAACAACGATTGATTCATTATTTTGTCTATGTTTCTCACAAATTACCAGAAAATCTTCTATTTGCTTTTCTGTTGGTAATCCATAATCAGGAACATTTATATGATAATATTTAAATCCGTTAGGGATATTTTTTCTGTTATCAAATTCCGAACAATTGATTACGACTGAGATTCCTTCTTTTTTGTACTTTTCAAAAACCGGCGGATCAGGCCACCAACTTGCTGCCATTTTTTCCTTAACAATCCACGTAAACGGCTCGGATTTTTTGGGCATACCCTCAATAGGCCAATACCAAGGACGTATATTTAATTACCTCTTACTTTCTATTTATTATTACTCTTTATATTCTAACAGTTTAACTCAACGACAATGAAAAATAAAATTTCCTCTAATATTTTTTGTTATTCGAAGAGATATGTTGTATCTTTATGTCCTAATTTTAAATTTCTGACATAATTAGAAAATAAACAATATAATAATAAGAAAAAAAAAAAGAATTTAAGATTTTTTTAGTATTCACTTCTTTTTTTACGCCGTTTTCTAATTGTTATAGCAGAAACTATACCTATTGCTGTAAATATGAAGTAGAGGTTGTATCCAGGAATTACGGGCGGTGTTGGCTCCGGTTCCGGTGGGATTTGCACAACAACTTCGATGCAATTGGAAAGAGTATCACCATAATCATTGTGCGCTACAACTATAAAGTAATAGGTTCCATTAGTATAACCACTCAAAGCAAGAGAAAGATCTGTTATTCCATATCCTAAAAGGGTTAAACTTCCATTGATTTCCGTAATATAGCTTGAATATCTATACACAGAGTAAGTAAGAGCTCCATCTGCACTTTCCCACGTTAAATCAAACGCACCATTATCATCCGGTGTTCCCGCATTAGATGATAGTTCAAAATCACCTGGTGGTAGGTCTGGTGGTGGTGGTGGTAGTTCTACAACAATTTCAATACAATTGGAAAGAGTATCACCATTGGCGTTATGTGCGACAGCGATAAAGTAATAGGTTCCATCAGTATAACCACTCAAAGCAAGAGAAAGATCTGTTATTCCATCTCCTAAAAGGGTTAAACTTCCATTGATTTCAGTGATATAACTAGAATATTGATATACAAAATAATTCAATGCACCATCAGACGCAGTCCAATTTAGATCAAAATTACCATTGTCGTCGGGAGTTTCAGCATTAGATGATAATACGAAAGGACCGGGTGGGACCGCATAAATAAATTCTACATTAGTATCTACGAAATCAAATGTATACCAATATGTTCCTCCAGAATAGTAAAATGTTCCATTCAAGAGAATTCCGGTACTTTTTTCATACCAAGCAACTCCACCAGGAAGATCTAAATCTTCTAAAACCCATACGTCTATTAGTCCAAAATCAGGTAGATTATAGATTAATTCGCCTGTTACGCTGAAAAGATGATCGCCTTCACCATCGGCAGCAATTAAAATTTCGTCACCTAAAGATACATCGGTAAAAATCCACGCCGGAGTATGTGTGCCATCACCAAAAACTGACCCACCTGACATAAGTCTTGTCTGAGAATCAACATACCATGGAATAGAAAATCCCATAATATCCCAAGTTTCAATAAATAGACTACCTGAGTAATAAGAATATGAAAACATTGAAGGGCCAGAACTAGATTCAGTGTAAATATGCTCAATATACATTCCATCGAATAATTTAGTATCAACAATAGGTATTATTTTGGTTATGAAATTGTTTCCAGTGTGTATTTCATCAGTCACAGGGGGAGCGTAGGCAGTAAAATTGTAAGATCCAAAATCTGGTGGAATCCACATATAACTAATAGTTTCACTAGCACCAACAGGAAGGCTCGAAATAGTGGTTGACTCGACGATTATGTCATCAAGATATAGCAATAAATCAACATCATATTCATCGTTCAAACCGTCATTAGTCACTGTTGCATCGATTATGTAGGAATTTCCAATTTTAGGATTCACAGGAGTATCTAAAGAAACGCTTAATTCATGATCAAAGGAAATATAAGTAAATTCAACATTAGTATCTACGAAATCAAATGTATACCAACTTGCTCCTCCCGAAAAGTAAAACGTGCCATTCAAGAGAATTCCAGTACTTTTTTCATACCAAGCAACTCCACCAGGAAGATCTAAATCTTCTAGCACCCACACATCTACCGGTCCAAAACCGGGTAGATCATAGATTAATTCGCCTGCTACGCTGAAAAGATGATCACCTTCAGCATCGGCAGCAATTAAAATTTCGTCACCTAAAGATACATCGGTAAAAATCCATATAGGAGTATGATATCCATCTCCAAAAGCAAAGCCACCTGAAGAACCTTGCATAATTCTTGTTTGCGCATCAACGTCCCAATACTGAAGTTGGGTTGGCATAAGCCAATCAACATGAAAGATTTTTCCTGAGACATAGGAGTATGTAAACTCTGAAGGGTAAACAGTATCAAAAATAGTGAAAGTATAATTGATGAACATTCCATCGAATAATTGACTATCAACAATAGTTATTATTTTGGTTATGAAATTGTTTCCAGTGTGTATCTCATCAGTCACAGGGGGAGCGTAGGCAGTAAAATTGTAAGATCCAAAATCGGTTGGAGTCCACATATAATTAATAGTTTCACTGGCATCAACAGGAAGGATCGAAATAGTGGTTGACTCGACGATTATGTCATCAAGATATAGCAATAAATCAACATCATATTCATCGTTCAAACCGGTATTAGTCACTGTTGCATCGATTATGTAGGAATTGCCAATTTTAGGATTCACAGGAGTATCTAAAGAAACGCTTAAATCATGATCAAATGACTCATATGTAAATAATATTGAAAAATCATCAGTTAAATCGTTTAAGCCTTGATATGAATTATAATAATCTGTATCTACGCCTAAATTTAACCCGCATGTATATCCACCACCTGTATAGCTTATATAGTCATAATTGAAGAAAATTTCCCCTGTCTCATTTAATATTACCTCAAAGGATCCAACTAGACCTCCATTATAATGATTTATATCTAGCCATTCTGCAACCCAATAGCTTCCAAATGATTGTACATAGACATGTGATGTAGCAGCGGGTGGGTATAGATCATCCCAAAATGGTGCAATTAAGTAATAATGATCTAAATCTCCTGAAGGAATTGGATCGTTAGAATAATCACTAGGAGTTGAATCAGTGAAACTAAGATATCCATTGGCACCTAAATAAATTGTTGAGTAAGCTACACCATAGAATGAAAAACTAAATGGTAATGCTATTGTAGCATAACCATCATCACTTAAGAAAAGTTCTGTCCCACCTGAAGCTTCGATCCAATTATATCCATAATCTATCGTCATAATATAATTTTCAAGATAGTCAATTGTTATTAACTTAGTTGCGATATTATTATCAATAAATGGCTCACCAGGTACAGGTGGAGCATAAGCAGTGAAATTATAGGTTCTAAATTCAGTTGGAATCCATGGAAAATTAATAGTATCACTCGCACCAACTGGAAGTGTTGAAATCGTTGTTGAATTAACAAGCACACTATCAAGATATAGAAACAAATCAACATTTGTTTCAACGTTACTGCCAGTATTAGTTACTGTCGCATTTATGATGTAAGGCTGATAAATATCTGGATTAGTTGGAACTTCTAATGACACACTCAACTCATGATCCATAATTGGATATTCTATAATTGCGCTTCCTTCGCCAGAAATGGCTTTAGCGACTAAATAATACTTTCCTGTTTCTGTTGCTGTATAAGATATTATTTCGTCCGTTCCTAAGCCACTGGAAGTACTTGAAGCGACCATAATAGGTTCCCCTATTGAAGAAGGATTATTTGAGTATAGATGTAAATCGAAATCTGCCCCAACTGGAACATCCAAGGTAAAAGTGTAACTTTCTCCAACATTAAGGTTTATGTAACAACCGAGTCCATGCTTGCTAAACGGATTATCAAAACTACTTGCGATCCAAGCACTTTGTGTGGAACCTAGAGTTAATTCTTGGGTATATGCCTCTATTGCTATATCAACATTAAGTCTTCCGTACCCTTCATGAACATCTTTTCCACCACGATTTAACTCCGGAGAGTATGTGCCACCATACGTTTCTCTTAATAATGGATAGGTTTCGGTAGCTGACATTAATAATAATGCTTTTACTCGTTTGGCTTCTGTACCAGTATAACCCCAACTTTGATGGCCACCCATAGCTTCAATTAATAAATTTGCGGCTCCTGCAACAGCCGGAGCAGACATTGAAGTTCCTTGCATACCGTCCATATCATTTGCATATCCATCAGTTGGATATCCTCCTTCAGCATCGTTATCGTTAGTATCAGTAGAAAACATCTGCACATTGTAGAGACTTCCACCGGGAGCAGTTATATCAGGTTTAACAGTATTGCCCGTATATGATAATCCACCTTGACTACTATAATCAGTTGTTTCGTCATAGATATTCATTGCTGCCACAGTTATTACGTTATCGGCATCTCCAGGAGATCCGATAAAATTTCCTCCTGGACCATCATTTCCGGCTGAAACAACCGTAACAATTCCATTTTCGACGGCATTATTTACGGCACTAATAAATGCTGTATCACCTGCTCCACCACCAAGACTTAAAGACATAGTAGTAATGTTATAAACATTCTTGTTTGTTATTACCCAATTTATTCCATTAATTATATCTGAACTCCACCCACTACCATGTTCATCAAGTACTTTAACTCCTACTAAATGTGCATAAGGAGCTACTCCTTTCCATGCATCTCCGCTTCCAAAAAGATTAGGGCTAAAAGGCCAATGCATTTCACTTCTAAATCTAATATTGAAATCACTTACATAACCGTCAGCAGTATTATCTATAAGAAACATAAAAAATCTGAAAGAATAGAGTCCAAGAGAGCTACTTGTTGCTGTGTACGAAAGAGTTTGAGACCAAGAGTCGGTATTTACTTCATACGAATCTACTATAGTTTCTCCATAATAAAGATAAGCCCAAAAATCAACATCATCAAGACCAGGTGTAAAATCATCAAATTCGCAGAAAAGTTCTATCAAACCAGGATCAGTAACATTAAATCTTGCCCAATTAAATAGAATTGATTGTTCTGGTACATTATAGCCAGTATAATCAAACTCATACCCAGCAGTAGCAACAGTTCGCCCAGTTCCGTCATAATTGGGACCACCCTCTCCTGTTGAGATTCCGGAACAATGGGAACCATGACCATTGTCATCATAAGGACTAGGTAATCCGTTTACTTCATCTCTCCAACCAACAATTTTGTAATTAAAATCTGCATCTGAATAACCCGGAGTAAAGAAGCTATGTGAATCATCAATGCCAGTATCAATAATTGCAATTGAACTATATTCATCTCCATCATAAGAAAGAGTGTTCCACACATAGGGTCTAAGATTCATATTTCGACCCGCGTAATATAGTTGCGCTTCATAAACCATATCTTCCTGGATGAAGAACGGTATGTCATTTTGCATGAGTAAATCGCAAAATTCATTTAAAGGATTATAACCGATTCTGCCTGCAAACCCATTTAAAGCTGCTTTATAAGTTGACTTTATTTTTCCTCCTAATATTTCAAAGAGTAAAGAAATTGAATCATAATCTCCGTTAGGGAAATTCTCGATTCTCGATCCCCTAAATAATGACTCTTGGAATAATAATATAGCATAAAAATTATGTTGGTGGATGTTAATGTTCTTTATTGGGATCTTTTTCCTCATCCAGTTCTATCACATCTGCTCTTGTTTTCTTATTAGAATCCTTTGTACTAAGATCATAGTCGTATTTTAACACTTCAGACAATGAAATTATATTAACTTCATCTGAATTCCTAAATTTTCTTGTAAGAGATTCTTCAAATGTAGTTATAATTAATTGGCTGATTAGTCCTTTTTCACAAATGTCTGTTAAATAATCAATAAGGTTAATTCGGTTTTCAAAATTCAAGTGCTCTAATGGTTCATCAAAGAATAAGAAAGGAAGGTCTGTATATTTTTTAGCAAGCACAGTCTTTATAAGAACTAATAAGATCATTTTTTCTCCTCCGCTGGCATTTTTATAGGAGATATTTTCTCCATTTTTTTCAAAATATGGTAGGTAATCATCAGTAAAGAATAATCGTCTATTCTCTGAGGGAAAAATTATTTGCCAAATGTTCTGGATCTCATCTTTAATTTCGTTTAGGCTAACATTTCTTTGTTTATCCAGAACTTTTTTAGTTACTTCCTCGATTAATTCACAAATTAAACCCCCTTTTATATTTTTCTGGTATTCTTTCTCATATTCTAGAGCACCTCTTACTTTTTCAGCAGCTTTTATTTCACTTATTTTTTTCTGAATTTCTCTTTCCCGACTTTCATACTTTTTTCTCTTATCTTTTGATTGCCTTAATTCAGATTCAATCTTTTCTTTTATCTCTTCATACTCAGATTTCTGTTCAGTCATCTCTTGTATTTTACTCGGATCAAACCTCCCCAGAGATTCTATTAAACTTAGAAAATCTCTTAACAATTGTTCTGATTCTCTTAAACTTATTTCTTTTTTTTTTAAATCTTTTAACTCCTCATCGATCTGAGAAGTTTCTCTTCGTAAATCCTCGATGTCTTTGTATATATCTTTATGGACTTCTAAGAATTCCGATTTTGTAAACGGCTTTTTACATATAGGGCAGTCCACTTTAGGAACATTAAGGAGGTTATGTTCTAGTTTATCCATTATATCTTGGATATTCTTTTTCTCTTCAGTTTTAACGTTATTTTCCGCAATTTTTTGTTGTATTTTACTTATCTCATCTCGATATTTACGCACATTCTTATGTTGTTGTTCAATCAATTCATTAATATTCTCTACTCTCAATAAAAATTCTTGTAGATTAAATTCTCGAAAGTTCATCTCTAAAAATAAATCTTTATTCTGGTTATACATATTTTCGAGTTTTTCTAATTCTTTATTAAAAGTATAATGGTCCCTGTAATCTTTCTCATATTTCTCAGCTAATTCTGATCTCTCCTTTTCTTTTTTGAGAATTTCATCATCTACATTTTCAATATTTTGAAGAACCATGTTTTTTTCTCTCTGCAAATCGACTTTTTTTCTTAAATCCTCTGGTTCTTCTATCTTTTCTAACTTTTCAATATAAGTTTTAGTCTCTCTTTTCTTTTTCTCAAAATCAGTTTTTAAATTTGTCACATATCTATAAAATTCATTAATTTTTCCGATTCCGACCATTTTCTCTAAATAATCAATTAGATTTCTTTTATCCAACTTTAAAAAGCTATAGGATTCTCCTTCAGGAGAATATAAAATATTTTCTAAAAATGACCGATTTGCTTTAAAAAGTTTAAGTATAAGTTCTAAGATCTCCTCCTCGTCCTCAAGTATTTCCTCCGTGTATTGCTTGACTAATTTATGTGTCGGTTTTCCATTAAAGCGCCGAGTAATTTCATATTCCTCCTCTAAATGCTCAAACTCTAAAATTACCTCTGTATCATCAGCACTCCCTATCCTTCTTAATTCTTCTTCTTTTCTATTTCTAACTCTTCCAATTAAACCATAAATAATAGCCTCTAGAGTAGATGTTTTCCCAATACCATTAAATCCAATAATGAAATTAACTCCCTTTTTAAATTCCAAATTTAATTCTTTATGGCATTTCCACTCTTTTATCGATATTTTTTTAATCATTTGAATTTCCCCTACTAATTATATCATTAAAATTCTTGTCAAATTCTTCCATATCGATATTTTCTAAGATAAAATCTGAAAATAATCTAATAAAGGGATTTATTTCATAATGATTGAGTTTAAGCATTTGTTTTTTTTTATCTTTATGAAATCGCTTTGATTTAAAATTTTCAAAGGTATCAGTAAGATATGAACTAAATTGTTCTGCTGGATCTGGCGCTTGGGATTTCGAAATTTTTTTAATTTGCTTTTCTATCAGATCTATAAATCGGTGTCGAAAATTTATTTCGTCATCTAATAATTTAGCGAAGGTTCCGACTTCAAAGTATTTTAGAATCTCTTGAAGGTCAGAATAAATTGTATTTTTATACAATTTAAAAGATGATAAAGAATCATCGTTCCAAATTATAATGATTCCATCTTGCCCTTTACTATTAGTAAATAAACTCTGATAATCTTTAAGCTCCATCTCATTTATGGTTGGCTCAGAATTATCATTAAATATTAACAGATATTCCTTTTGATTTATCTCAATAATATATGTAAATGGTAAAATTTCTGTAGTCTCAGGTTTATTTTTTAAAAAATCGATTTCTCTTATGCTGATTTCTGGTCGACTGAATAATAGCTCTTTAATTCTCTCAAAAAATTCTAGAAATAAGTTCATTCTGTCATAATCATCTGAGAAAGTACTTTCAATTTTCATGAGGTCTTCGGGATATTTATCTGGGTCCTCACTCATTTTAACATACACCTAAGCTAGTTTTTTCAGCTATCGCAGGTTCAAATACATCAAAAATCCAATCTTCATATTTTATTCTTTTTCTAATCTTAACTCTTTTTGGTTTGTCTTCAGTCACTTTCTTTAACATAAATCTTCTAAATTCTCTTAGGTCATCATAATGACAGCATTTATATAGGTGCGTTAAGTGTGTTAAAAGCATAATCCCATTTACATTTCTGGTCAGGTAAACTTGACCTGCTAAGGATATTTGTCGTTGGGCTTTGACATGAGCAACAAATTTACGAAAACTGTCATCACCTGTTACAATTAAATATTTATAATTGTGATGAAGGTTGATTTCTTCTAGTGCTCCCAGTAAAAAAGATAAATCTCGATAATCAATTTCTGACAATCGTCTATTAGGATTCCTAGTAAAATTATCCGCTTTAATTTTCAGGTCTCTTAAAGCATCACGGTCAACATTATGGCTGTTTATTCCATTTAATAAAATATCCAAAAAATTTCGCTGATATGATGCACACAAATTGTTTAAAAACCTAACCTTATCGAGAAATGTTCCCTTGTACTCCTTGTCAATACCTAAATTTGAAGCAAAAAATCTTCCGAAAGAGCAATCTGCTTTTATACCCGCAAAAACATTCCTGAAATCATTCAGTATATCATGGTAATGCCTTCTTCTAAATTCTTGTTCTGAGGGATAATTCTCCCGGCTATATTTAGTTTCAGAAAGATATTGCATATAATGGATTAAGGCATTTGTATCCATAATAGTGCTACACCTATTTGGACAATCTCTATTAATTCGAGGACAAATAACCATATATTATTCACAACTTACTATAAATAAAGAACTATAAAAATATACATTGATATAATATTGAAACACAAATTTTCCAATATGATTTTTATCATATGTATTACCAAAAAAATTACCCCTTTTATAATTATTCAAATTTTTAGCAAAACTCGATAAATTTATATATGTGATTTAGTATATTTGTATCACTCTAAAACTAATATTTATCGTTACCTTCGATTCTCATTATTGCTCAGACAACATTGCTTGATTATTGTTCCTCATCTTGATTTTCATGATCCTTAGACAATGTCGGAGAATCGACATGAAGGTCTGAAATTTGAGGTAAAAGGATTAGTTGGTATTAGGATATCCCCCATAATCCTCTTGTTTATTATTTCTAATTATCTTAGGCTCATTCAGTTTAATATTTTAGATTTAATCAATTTCCGGCTTAATAAAATTATTAAAACTAACTTATTGACGTGATTTTGAATTATGAAAGTTAAAAATATAAGAGTAGACCATGTTTTTGTTTCTGAATTTAATTGCAGAAAAAATTTGGACGATTTGGATATAGAGGGTTTGGCAAACAGTATTAAGAAATATGGTTTGTTCCAAAATATTGTTGTTTTTAAAAAATGTAAAAAACTTTATGAGTTAATCATAGGTCAGAGGAGGCTATTGGCCTTTAAATCATTAAGACGAAAGATAATTCCAGCAAAAATCTTGGAAGAGGTTGACGATCTGGATGCTTTAGCAATATCTCTTCAGGAAGATATTCATAAAGTTGGCTTAACTCCATTGGATAAAGCGCGGTCATTTAGAATACTTTATAAACTTCTTGGAGAAGATGTTTCACGTGTTGCGGCAAAAGTAGCAAAGTCTATCCAGACGGTAAGAAATTATCTGAAAATGTTAAAAATAGAGGATTCTGTTCAGAAAAAGATTGAGCAGGGCAGGATAAAACTACCAGTGAGGACGCTTGTTCAAGTTCCTGATTTACCGAAAGATAAGCAAGAAATAGTGGCAGAACATATCCAGAACTATCCCGGCGACGTTCAGAGAACAATTATGAGGGAGCTAAAGAAAGAGCCTTCCAAATTAAAAATTATTGAACAAAAGGAGTTAATGGCTAATTTCATACGAAAAGTTATCACATTTCGGTTGCCTAGACTTCAAGACGTTTCCCGACGATTCTTTGATGGTTTAAGAGAAATAGAACATAACTTCAGAAATATGACAGACCGCTTTCCCATCCTAAGAGTTACATTAGATTTTCATCCTCATTCATTTCATTATAGGGATCGCTTAGAAAGAATAGTTCATGAGTTTGATGAGGTGATGTCTTTTAGAGACCGTCGGGATCGCAGCCATAATCCTTTAAAATTATTAGATGCGGCTCTTGAAGATTTTAGGAGGAACACTCGAGATTATAATAGCACAATTATACACGAATTATTAAATGATTTAATGGAAATGGTTGCCCATGATATTTTCGATAAAAAGATTCTCGAAACTCTAAAAGTTATGAGGTCCGACTTTTCAGAAAAAATGCTAAAGCAAGATCAAGAAATAAAATTCAGATTATTAATACATCTGTAAGAGAATTACAAGAGAATGATAAGGAAGGTAATTATTCAAAGTACATTATAACACCTCATTACATTCAACAACGGTTTTTCAATCATAATCCACTAAATGTTTTTTCAATACGAATGAATAATATAACGAGTTTAGTATTTGCATCCATTTTTATAAAATTAAATCAAAAAACATTAGTTAAATTAAGTTCTATAGTAAATATACAAAGAGGAATTGAAAATCTCAAAAAAAAAGATGCCTTAGATGCAATAACATCCACAAAGTCTACAATAAGAAAGTTAATTGCTGTTGATAATATAGAACGGTTTAGAATAAAGTGGAAAGCAGCAAGTTTTTATCAAAAATACATTGATTATAGTAAAAGTACTTATCCTAAGGGTTCTAAAGTAAATCTTAAACAAGATTCTTGGTTTAAACAAGAAAAAATAGTTTTAAAACGTATAAGCAATAAACTTGTTGCTGCCTTAGATACTAAGAAAGAGAAGAAGGAAGATTACTTTTATACTCTTGATTCCGTTCAAATGATCTGGATGATAGATAAAAAATCCTATAATATTAGACTTATACTGGCTATTTTAAACTCCGAATTCATGAATTTATATTATACAACATTGTTTTCTTATAAAAAATTATTCTCAAAAATCCAAAAAATATTTTTAGAAGAATTACCCATACCTGTTAATATAGATCCGAATTTAGAAAAGCAAATTGTAGATAAAGTTAAAAAACTAGAAAAGAAATTCATAAAAAAGGATTACGATGAACTTAATGATTTGGTAAAAAGCTTGTATTTTTCAAAAGATGAATTAAAGCAATTTGAAAAGAGTTTAAAACTTACATACAACTTAAAGGATCTTCCTGGATTAGGATATAATCACGAATATGAGTTAAATAAATATGGTATTAAATCAATTGATGATTTAATTAAGTGTGATGTAAATGATATCATAGATAATGTCCCTGGAGTTGGAGCTAAAACAATTGAAAAATGGATTAAGTATGGAAAAGAATTAAATAAATAATTCCTCAAAAATTCTCTTGTTAAAACGTATTTTAAATTCGTACCTTCTGCCGCTTATTTTGTCGAATGAATATAATTATTTCATTTAATCTCTATAATATAATGAAAAAGATGAAAAAATTAAAGTATTTTCTCATTTAAAGTTCTCTCATTTAAATATAGGTGGATATAATAATCCTATTATCACCCAGGTGGGATACATTGAAGTCATTCCAATACAGAAACATAAATTCAATGCGACTTTGAAGTAAAACCTTTTAAAGAATCAGAACTTAGCGATTTGAAAGACCAAATTTACGAGGCGTACGAAGTAAGCGGTACGCTAAAAAAACGCATGGAAATATTACGAGTAGAGAGGGCACTCCCCCAAAGAGAAGCCTTAGAAGCGTTTAAGAAAGGCGTTAAAATCGTCGAAGAAAGAACAAAAGAAGTATTTCCAGATATGCTCCCAAAAGGAGAGCAGATTGAGTTGAATCCGATACTATTTTCGGACGGTATAAATTGGGTAAGCTACAATTGGTATCAAGGGAACTTTAAGTCCATTGTAGACGTTACGCTAGATTTTGGCATGTATTGGACGGGCATTCTGCGAACTAGCGCGCACGAGTGTTATCCAGGACATCACACGCAATTTGTAGTGGCAGAAGATAAGTTATTTAACGAGCGCAACCATTTTGAACAAGCAATTCTTCTCCAATGCAATCCTTACATCGTCATTTGTGAAGGTATCGCAGATATAAGCTTGAACTCGCTTTTCAGCGCCCAAGAGCAAGAAGAAATCGCGTTGCGCGAATTTTGTCCCGATCCGTTGAAAGGTCCTTCAGTTGACCTGTTGGTGAAACAAAATTGCGCTCGAAAGAAAATTCCTATGATCAAATTTAATGCCACCTACCACGCTCATGTAGATAGTTGGAGCGAAAAAGAGGTTAAAGCATACGTCAAAAGCTTTGAGCTCTGGGACTCTAAGAGCCTCAATAATATGACTAAGTTAATTTTTAAACCACATTTTAGAACTTCGGAATACGCTTATCAAATAGGGACAACAATAAAATAGTATGTTCCATTAGAATAGCTACTTAAAGGAAGTGTATGATCAGTCGTACCATCAATTAAAAGGGTCAAACTTCCATTAGTTTCAGTGATATAGCTAGAATATTCATATACGGAATAATCTATAGCTATTGCTGCACTTGTCCAAAATAAATCAAACGCACCATTATTATCGGGAGTTCCCGCGTTAGATGATAGATTGAAAGGACCGGGTTGAGGATCAATAATAAATCGTAAGGCAAAATCATCAGTTAAAGCTGTTAAGCCTTGATATGAATTATAATAGCTAATATTTATACCTAAATTTAATCCACATGTATATCCATCACCCACATAATCAATGTAATCATAATTAAAGATGATTTCTCCTGAGTCATATAGGATAACTTCAAAAGATCCAATTAAATTTCCATTATAATGTTCAATATTTTCCCATTCTGCTACCCAATATGTGCCAAAAGATTGTACATAAATATTTCCACTTCCACCACCAGAAGTGGGTCGTAAATCATCCCAAAATGGAGCGATTAAATAATAATTATCAAGGTCTCCCGATGGAATTGGATCATTACCAGCTTCATCCGGAGAAGTATCTGTGAAACTAAGATACCCGTTTGATCCTAAATAGATTGTTGAAAAGATTTTATTGTAGAATTGGAAATCAAAAGGTAAAGATTGTGTCGAATAATCATCATCATTTAAGTATAGTTCTGTTCCACCAGAAGCGTCTATCCAACTATAATCATAACCTGGTATCATGTTATAATTTTGAAGGAAGCTAATTAGTATTAACTTAGTTTTGATATTGTTATCAATATAATACTCATCAGGTACAGGTGGAGCATAAGCAGTGAGATTGTAGGTTTTATATTCGGTTGGCGTCCACACGCAATTAATTGTATCACTCGCACCAACAGAAAGAGTTGAAACTGTAGTTGAATTAACAAGCACACTATCAAGATATAGAAACAAATCAACATTTGTCTCAATGTTACTGCCAGTATTAGTTACTGTCGCATTTATGGTGTAAGTCTGATCAATTTCTGGATTGGTTGGAACTTCTAAATCTACTTTTACTTCATGATCTAAATCCATGAATGTACCAATTACATATCCTGGAGTAGTACTGGGAACATCTGGTGACTCGGGTGTAATTTCTTGTAGAACCCCAGATATATATCTCTCAATATGGAAAGAAGAGATTATCCCAGGCGTGTTTGATGATCCTAATTCTAGATAAAATAATACATTATTATTCGAATCATAATATGATTGGAACTCCGAAATATCCAAAGCCATAAATTCAGGAAATAAATATATTTCAGATAATTCATAAAATGGGGTTATCATATCTAAAGGTGTATCATATGGTCCCACTCCTAATGTGATAATATCGTCCATCCGAGTGGGAGCAGAGCTAAATTCCCATGTAGCAATCAAACTTGGTTCATAATCAATTCTATCATCATAACATCCTATTTGGATATAACCATCCCCAAGGGCTCCAATTTCTTTTAGTGCTTCGTAGGTCAACCAGTAAAAACCGCTATCGCCAAAGCTATCGCCCCATGAATTTACGACTCTAAACGCGCCAACATCACCATCATCTGCTATACTATCATCGAATCCAACAATGCATTGAGCGTGGTTGATTGTACTAGAAGAATATTCTGCAGAAGATATAATGAAATTATCAACAAATCCCTGATTATATCCATTAGCATCGATATTAAATGTCACTGGAGTTCCCCCCTCGATAAGATTTTTAATTGTGGTGATCGTCGGATCTCCCAAGTAGGAGAGCCAATTGAATTGTAGGGGTCTATGGAGTGGTGCTTCTCTCCATGCAGATTCATTACCCCAATTAGTGTAATCAGTGTCTGTATATGGTATTGTTTCCCAAGTGGCTGCACCCCACTCTTCTAAAAGAAGCCCAGTCTCAATATGGTTAGTACCTGACCCCTCATCGGTGAGTTTATTATAGGACCAAGCTGGACTCAGCAGATAAGCATTATTTCCAGAACTCGCATCCCACCCATAATCTTTTGCTTCTAAATAACCCATTGAATAATAAACGCTTGCCCAAGAGGTGCAAGATCCTTGGCTACCTTGACTTCTTACAGGGGGAAAATAGATTTCTGAAGAAAAATCAGAAGATGCTTTCGAATCTACTGGATTTTTGGGGTCTTTAATCACATTCAAAATCATAATTTGCCCAACCATCTTTTCCAACGCCTCTTCTGTTAGAGATTCAGCCCCAGTGCCCATCCCATTGATGATTTGGTTAGAATTTTTACAGTAATCTGTGATTCTAACTTGTTTTTTCATTAATTCCACTTTCTCTTTTGTTATAAACTCTGCAAAATATTCCAAACCATTTTTAGTATAGGTAAAAATTCCATCATTTCCAACATTACTGGATAGAGTAGATTCAATATCTGTAAATTTGTAAAAAGTATTTAGAGAGCCTAAAGAAGAGAATACTAAGATAGATATATATAATAGCAAAAAGATTTCATTTTTTTTTAGATTCAAAAACTTCATATAAAATTTCGCCTCTTAAAAATTTTTAAAACAACTTTTAAGGTATGAATTAGTTCTCCACTTCCTTTTTAAATTTATTCCTATAAAGGAAATTTATAATTAAATGCTATCTTTATAGGTTTAACACAAAAATAACCTAATTTATTATTTAAAAATGGTGGATGAAAAAGAATTGAACCCATTTGACTTAAGGCATTATCCTATTGTTCCTTTAGTAGGCGTAGGTGTTTTAGTGATTCGAAATAAATTCTTATTACTCGTTAAAAGAATGTACAATCCCGATGCGGGATATTGGTCTATTCCAGGAGGACACTTAGACATAAATACTTTACATTATCAGTTTTTTTGATATTTTTTTGCCATTTTTCTAGCATAATTCATTTTTAGTCTCAAGGTCTTAATTTTAAATTTCTGACATAGTTAGAAAATAAACAATATAATAATAAGAAAAAAAAAAGAATTTAAGATTTTTTTAGTATTCACTTCATTATTTACGTCGTTTTATAATTATTATAGCAATAACTATACCTATTACTACAATTATACCAATTGCTGCAAATATGAAGTAGTAGTCAGGAATTCCTCCATCACTTGGTATTTGAACAACAACTTCGATGCAATTTGATCGAGTATCACCATAGGCGTTATGTGCGACAGCGATAAAGTAATAGGTTCCATCAGTATAACCACTCAAAGCAAGAGAAAGATCTGTTATTCCATCTCCTAAAAGGGTTAAACTTCCATTGATTTCAGTGATATAACTAGAATATTGATATACAAAATAATTCAATGCACCATCAGACGCAGTCCAATTTAGATCAAAATTACCATTGTCGTCGGGAGTTTCAGCATTAGATGATAATACGAAAGGACCGGGTGGGACCGCATAAATAAATTCTACATTAGTATCTACGAAATCAAATGTATACCAATATGTTCCTCCAGAATAGTAAAATGTTCCATTCAAGAGAATTCCGGTACTTTTTTCATACCAAGCAACTCCACCAGGAAGATCTAAATCTTCTAAAACCCATACGTCTATTAGTCCAAAATCAGGTAGATTATAGATTAATTCGCCTGTTACGCTGAAAAGATGATCGCCTTCACCATCGGCAGCAATTAAAATTTCGTCACCTAAAGATACATCGGTAAAAATCCACGCCGGAGTATGTGTGCCATCACCAAAAACTGACCCACCTGACATAAGTCTTGTCTGAGAATCAACATACCATGGAATAGAAAATCCCATAATATCCCAAGTTTCAATAAATAGACTACCTGAGTAATAAGAATATGAAAACATTGAAGGGCCAGAACTAGATTCAGTGTAAATATGCTCAATATACATTCCATCGAATAATTTAGTATCAACAATAGGTATTATTTTGGTTATGAAATTGTTTCCAGTGTGTATTTCATCAGTCACAGGGGGAGCGTAGGCAGTAAAATTGTAAGATCCAAAATCTGGTGGAATCCACATATAACTAATAGTTTCACTAGCACCAACAGGAAGGCTCGAAATAGTGGTTGACTCGACGATTATGTCATCAAGATATAGCAATAAATCAACATCATATTCATCGTTCAAACCGTCATTAGTCACTGTTGCATCGATTATGTAGGAATTTCCAATTTTAGGATTCACAGGAGTATCTAAAGAAACGCTTAATTCATGATCAAAGGAAATATAAGTAAATTCAACATTAGTATCTACGAAATCAAATGTATACCAACTTGCTCCTCCCGAAAAGTAAAACGTGCCATTCAAGAGAATTCCAGTACTTTTTTCATACCAAGCAACTCCACCAGGAAGATCTAAATCTTCTAGCACCCACACATCTACCGGTCCAAAACCGGGTAGATCATAGATTAATTCGCCTGCTACGCTGAAAAGATGATCACCTTCAGCATCGGCAGCAATTAAAATTTCGTCACCTAAAGATACATCGGTAAAAATCCATATAGGAGTATGATATCCATCTCCAAAAGCAAAGCCACCTGAAGAACCTTGCATAATTCTTGTTTGCGCATCAACGTCCCAATACTGAAGTTGGGTTGGCATAAGCCAATCAACATGAAAGATTTTTCCTGAGACATAGGAGTATGTAAACTCTGAAGGGTAAACAGTATCAAAAATAGTGAAAGTATAATTGATGAACATTCCATCGAATAATTTAATATCCACAATTGGTATTATCTCAGTTGCGATATTGTTATTTATGAATTCTTCATCAGGTACAGGTGGAGCATAAGCAGTGAAATTGTAGGTTTTATATTCGGTTGGAGTCCACATATAATTAATTATTTCGCTTGCGCCTACAAGTAAACTCGGAATCGTAATAGAATTGACAATTACGTCATCAAGGTATAAAAATAGATCAACGTTAGTTTCATCATTTTCACCATTATTGATAACAGTCGCATCTATGATGTAAGTCTGATCAATTTCTGGATTAGTTGGAACTTCTAATGACACACTCAAATCGTGATCATAAGCACCTGTGCCCAAAATTTCAATATCATCTATTAGCCATCCTCTATAATTGTTAGCAATTGAATCTGTCGTATCAAAAAAGAACCTGAGTTGCACGGATGAATTGCCAGCATATTTTGAAATGTCTAAAGATACTTTTTCCCACGGTAAAATATTAGCATCAGTTTTATAAAGAAGATCCCAATTAATACCGTCTATTGAAATATAAACATATGAATAATCAAAACCTTGTTCACTTTCTCTCCAATGGAAAAAATTCAATATAGTATCTGTAGTATCAAATAAATCTATAGGTACTGAAATTAAATCTCCCATTTCCCGGAACCCCGTATCGTAATCACCTGTTGCTTCTTGACCAAACCACATTGAATGCGTAGGAGAATGATAGGGATCAGGCCAAGCGCTACTGTCATCCGTTAAGTGCCATAAACCTGTAATTGTATCCCACTGAGATAATCCACTTTCAAAATCCTCGAAAAAGATGGTTATTCTTAAAGTAATTAATTCAGTTAGAATATTGTTCGATGTAAAGCTTTCACCTGGTACTGGTGGAGCATAAGCAGTGAAATTGTAGGTTTTATATCCGGTTGGCGTCCACATATAATTAATTATTTCGCTTGCGCCTACAAGTAAACTCGGAATCGTAATTGAATTGACAATTACGTCATCAAGATATAGCAATAAATCAACATCATATTCATCGTTCAAACCGGTATTAGTCACTGTTGCATTAATGATATAGGTGCTGTAAATACTAGGATCTTCTGGAACCTCCAAATATACTTTTAATTCATGATCTAAAGCCATGAATGTACCGTATACATATCCGGGAGTAGTCTTGGGAACATCTGGTGACTCGGGTGTAATTTCTTGTAGAGCTCCAGAGATATATCTCTCAATAAGGAAAGAAGAGATTATCCCAGATGTGTGTGATGATCCTAATTCTAAATAAAATAACACATCATTATTTAAATCATAATAAGATTGGAACTCCGAGATATCTAAAGCCATAAATTCCGGGAATAAATTAATTTCATCGTTATCATAATGGGGGGTTATTGTATCTAAAGGTGCATCATGTGGCCCCACTCCTAATGTGATAATATCGTCCATCCGAGTGGGTGCAGGAGCAAATTCCCAAGTGGCAATCAAACTCGGATTATAACCTATTCTATCGGAAAAAAACATAATTTCTTGGCCAAAGACATCTCCAATTTCATTGAATGCATCATAGGTAAACCAGTAATAACCGCTATCCATCCAATCTCCCCATGAATTAACTACTCTAAACGCACCAACATCACTACCTTCTGTTACCGAATCATCATATCCGACAATGCATTGTGCATGATTAAGAGAACCACTATCATCATATTCTACAGAAGATAATATAAAATCTTCAGTAAAATCGTCTAATCCGTTCGAAAATTGGTATGCGTCGATACCAAATGTTACAGGAGTTTCACCATCGATTAAACTTTTGATTGTATCGATCGTTGAAGGTCCCACATAGGACATTAAAGTGAAATCAAGAAGTCTATGATATGGAGCTTCTCTCCAAGCAGGTTCATCGCCCCAACTATCAACGTCAGCATCATTATAAGGCATTGTAGTCATAGTAGCACAACCCCACTCTTGTATAAGTAAACCGTTGTGACTAGGTACAGAGCCGTAATCAAAAGCAGCAACTTTATTATAAACCCACGCTGGGCTTAATAAATAATCAGGATTTCCAGAACTTGCGTCCCAACCATAATCTTTAGCTTCCAAATATCCATAAGCATAATAAGCGTTCGCCCATGCTGAGCAAGACCCTTGTGACATTTGATCTCCTACAATAGGAAAGTATATTTGCCCAGAAAGATCTATGGCTGCTCTGTAAGCGGAAGGCTGGGAAGGATCTCTGATTTCATGTAATAAAGATATTTTTCCAATTAGATTTTCCAAACTTTCTTCTGTTGGAGGTGCGTATCCAGTGCCGTGTCCATCAATGATTTGATTATAATTTTTATTAGGATCTATTACCCCAATTTGTTCTTTCATTTCTTCTACTTTTTCTCTTGTAATATATTCAGCCAAATATTTCTTACCATTTAGAGTATATATAAAAGTTTCAGCAGTATTTAGATCATTCTCAGTATCATTGTCTGAAGAGATAGATTCAATATCTGTAAATTTGTAAAAAGTAATTATAGAACCTAAAGAAGAGAATACTAAGATAGATATATACAATAGCAAAAAGATTTCATTTTTTTTTTTAAGATTCAAAAACTTCATTTAAAATTTCGCCTCTTAAAAGTTTTTAAACAACTTTTAAAATAGGTATGAATTAATTCATCTTCTTCCTTTTTATATTTATTCCTTTAAAGGAAATTTATAATTAAATGTTACCTTTATAGGTTTAACACAAAAAAACCTAATTTATTATTTAAAAATTTCCTCTAATATTTTTTGTTATTCGAAGAGATATGTTGTATCTTTATGTCCTAATTTTAAATTTCTGACATAATTAGAAAATAAACAATATAATAATAAGAAAAAAATAAGAATTTAAGATTTTTTTAGTATTCACTTCATTTACGTCGTTTTATAATTATTATAGCAATAACTATACCTATTACTGCAACTATAATTATTGCTGCAATTACGAAGTAGTATCCAGGAATTCCTCCATCACTTGGTATTTGAACAACAACTTCGATGCAATTTGATCGAGTATCACCATAGGCGTTATGTGCGACAGCGATAAAGTAATAGGTCCCATCAGTATAACCACTCAAAGCATGAGAAAGTTCTGTTATTCCATCTCCTAAAAGGGTTAAACTTCCATTAATTTCCGTTATATAGCTTGAATATTGGTACACTGAGTAAGTAAGAGCTCCATCTGCACTTTCCCATGTTAAATCAAAATTACCATCATTGTCGGAGGGAGTTCCAGCATTGGTTGATAGTTCAAAATCACCGGGCGGCACATAAGTAAATTCAACATTAGTACTTACGAAATCAAACGTATAGTTAGCAGCCCCACCACCGTAAAAGAACGTACCTTTTAGTAAAATTCCTGTACTTTTTTCATACCAAGCAACTCCACCAGGAAGAGTTAAATCTTCTAGTACCCACACACCTACCGATCCAAAACCGGGTAGATCATAGATTAATTCGCCTGCTACGCTGAAAAGATGATCACCTTCACCAACGACCGCAATTAAAATTTCGTCACCTAAAGATACATCGGTAAAAATCCACGCCGGAGTATGTGTACCATCACCAAAAACTGACCCACCTGACATAAGTCTTGTCTGAGAATCAACATACCATGGAATAGAAAATCCCATAATATCCCAAGTTTCAATAAATAGACTACCTGAGTAATAAGAATATGAAAACCTTGAAGGGTAAATATCACTAGGGACAGTCCAAATATGATCAATATACATTCCATCGAATAATTCAATATCCCTAATGGGTATTAGCTTAGTTTTGATATTATTATCAATATAAGACTCATCAGGTACAGGTGGAGCATAAGCAGTGAAATTGTAGGTTTTGTATTCAGTTGGAGTCCACATATAATTAACTGTTTCACTCGCACCAACAGGTAAACTTGAAATAGTAATTGAATCTACAAGTACGTCATCAAGATATAGCAATAAATCAACATCATATTCATCGTTCAAACCGTTATTAGTCACTGTTGCATTAATGATGTAAGTCTGATCAATTTTTGGATTAGTTGGAACATCTAAAGAAACTTTTAATTCATGATCGAAGGTAATATAAGTAAATTCAACATTAGTATCGATGAAATCAAACGTATAGCTATAAGCCCCACCACCGTAAAAGAATATACCATTTAGTAAAATTCCTGTACTTTTTTCGTACCACGCAACTCCGCCGGGATCAGTTAAATCTTCTAACTCCCATACGTCAATAAGCCCAAATTCAGGTAAATCAAATAGTAATTCATCAGAAACCTGAAAATTATGATCGCCCTCACTCATTACAGAAATTGGGATTATATCATTGAGTGTAGTATTAGTACTGATCCAAAATGGTGTATGAGTGCCCTCTACAAAACAAGGATTTACGCAATTTGACATAATTCTTGTGTCTAAATCGATATCCCAGGAGCCTATCATTCCCGCAAAAGCCCAATGCGCTTTAAAATTACTAGTCGAACCAGTAGAATAAGATATCGTTGAATCATAACCGTAAGGCCCTAATGAAAAATAATGGTCTATATACATGCTATCAAACAAAGGACCTTTTTCTACTACTGGTCCCGCAAAAGGTCCAGCGCTGGCTGTAAAAATTCCGTCTGAACAACTAAAATTATACAAATAAATACCTATATCATTTAATTGTGTATTATATATATACACACATCCATCCATGAAATTAGAATCCATAAAATCTTGCTTTAACATAGTAAATGTCGTCGAATTAATAGTAATTTCTATAGAATCCGGTGCATTATTATCAGGATCAGTATAAGTAACCATAAAAGAGAAAATTGTTGCTTGTGCGTAGCCTGTATTTGGAAGGACCTGTTCATTTGACAGACTAGGGCTAAAGATATTCGTTTCTTCCACTTTTATGTTAGAATAAATAGTGGTTGTATTTGTAAATATTCCATCATAGCAATTAAAGTAATAAGTATAATTATGAGCTGCTGGTTGAAAGTAAGTCAAAAGTTGGTATAGACAACCATCTGTGTAATTATCATCAGATGGGTTTTGCTTTTCCATAGGGTAAGTTGTACCATTTATAATAACATCCATTTGAACTGGTGGATTGTTATCTTGGTCGGTATAAGTAACGTTGAAATTGAACAGTGTATTTTGATATCCACTTGTCGGTATAACAGATTCTAAAGATAATTCTGGAGCAAAATCATTAGTCATTGCATAAAAATATAACGAAAAATCCTCAGTTTCTGTGGTTAAATCTTGATACGAATTATAAAATCTAGTGTCTTCACCTAAATTTAATCCACAAGTATACCTGGTATAAGGATCAATATAATCGATATAATCGTAATTAAAGATGATTTCTCCCGATTCATATAATATTAATTCAAATGAACCTAGTAAAGGCCCATTTATATGATATATATCTTGCCATTCTGCCACCCAATAAGTCCCAAATGATTGTACATAGATATGTCCTCCAGAGGCGGGATATATATCATCCCAAAATGGAGCAATCATATATGTATGTGTTGGGTTCGCCGAAGGAAAAGGAACATTTGAATATTGATAAGGGGTCGTATCTGTGAAACTAAGATATCCATTTGAGCATAAATATATAGTTGAAAAGGTTTCATTGTAGAATTGAAAATTAAAGGGTAATGCTATTGCAGCATAATCATCATCACCTAATAAAAGTTCTGTTCCACCTGAAGCATCGATCCAATTATACTCGTAATCAGGGATCATAGTATAATTCAATATTTCGTATACAGAGGGTCCACTAAAGGGACCAATAGTATGAGTAAAATCACCATCAGAACACTCGAACGAATAATTTTGATCACCATCTTGATGTAAAGTTGTGCTGAAAGTATATACGCATCCATCCATATAATTTGAATCTAAATAATCTAGTTGTGCCATAGGATATGTTATCGAATTTAGTATTATATTAACGTATTCCGGCAAATTATTATCAGCATCCGAATAAATTACTGAGAATTTAAATGTATCCCAATGTTTTACGCCACTTGGAGGAGAAACTTGTCCATTACTCAAAATAGGTGAATTTAAATTTGGGCTTTCTGAAACTGAAGGACCGATGGTTACTCCTGTATTAGTAAAAAATTTATAATCTGCGCATTCAAATGAATAATTGTAATTTCCAGGTTGTAAGTACGTAAAATAATTATATTTACAGCCATCAGTGTAATCTTCATCCATTAAATCCTGTTTTTCCATAGGGTAAGATGTTTCATTTATTAATACATTAATATAAATTGGAGGGTTATTATCTGCATCAGTATAAGTCACATTGTATGTAAATAGAGTTGTTTGGTTTCCAGAAGTTGGCGAAAGGCTTCCATCAGTAAGTGAAGGTGTAAAATCATTAGGTTGAGGAGGGATCGTTGCTGTTGGATCTCCGAAGAGATTCAGTTCATAATAAACCCATCTCATTGCTTCTTGAGAGAGAAATCCTATGTTGTCTTCCTTTGAGTCTTGATTTGCTCTTCCTATTTCTTCAATGCCTTCTGAAAATATAGCGTCAAAAAATTGGCGGTCGTAATACTGAGAAGCTCCATTAGTTCCGTAAGGGTCGCCCCATCCGAACCTGCTATTAGCAATAAAAGCAAACGCTCCGTGAGGTGTAGTTACAAAGTGTTCTACAATAGAATCGTTTGCATGTATCTCCCCCCAAGGACCCCTATTATCAAACGCTCCATTGTAGCATCCTTGGCTGTAACCAAAGAAATAATGATCATTTGTAAGCGAGTCTGCATCGTAATTTTCCATTTTCATGCTATACTCAACATCGCAGTGACCAAGATGATTAATTATATGAATTCCATCGTTAATTAAAGGGATAAGATCGTTTTTATCCCATCTTGCCGGGTCTAATTCGCGATCGTAAAGCGTATCAACAAAATATCCTAGTGGAAATCCTTCAGTGGTATAACCTTGTGCATCGGAACCATCTTTTACTTCGTCTTTATAATCGCCGCCCCACACATACCAATATAGATCTTCCCCTACCATTAAAACATCAGATAAGTAGTGATGAGTTTCTGTCTCGTGAGCTAAAGTTTTGTATACAAAATTAGATAGTTCATCTTCAGAATCCACAGGAGCTCTACCAACATACACCTCTGCGTATAAATCATCTTCGCCTGGTTCAGCCCACATATTATCTCCGTCAGTATTCCAATTTCCATCTAATCCTGCATAATATAAATCAGATGTAATGTCGTAATCTACTTCTCCATAAGCCGTAGCATAAAAGCCCCTCGATGGAATTATCAAATCTCCACTCTCTCCACCTATATCGACTTCATCTCCATCTCCTCCTAATAAAACATATTCTACACCCCAAGTTTGATAGGCATCTATAATAAAATTTCTAATTTTCTCTGGGTTATCGGCACCAAGATAATTAGCGTAAATATATTCAGTAGTAACAATTGTAGTTTGTATACCTGCAGCATTTTTACTATCCCTAAGGTCTTGAAAAGTATAAGCACCAATAGAGTCATGTAAAGCTTCGTTTGTAATAATGATGTAATCATAAGATCCAGGAGGTAAATCTAAACTTGATCCAAGAGAAATTAATTGAGGATTCTTTCCTCTATAAACATCCACCAACTCTGGATTGTCAACGGTATTAACAACTCGTTTTTCATCTACTTTTAAATTTCTGAAAAGTAAATTTGCATTAGGATGATTTGTAAGCCTAACTAACACCGTTATATCTCTAAAATAAGATACTTTTCCCGTTTTTGGGACATAACTCACAGGGTATAGATTTAGGACTAAAATCCTATATCCCCTAAGTTCATATACACCAACAATTGAATATTGTTTATCAGGAAAAGGGTTAATTGAATTGTAAACTGAATTATCCAATTTAAATTCAGTTACCTCGTTCGAGCTAATAGGAGTTTGTTCTTGTACGGGTTCTATTTTGTACGATCCTTCTAAAATTTGTGTTTCTCCAGTAATGATTTCGACATCCGCCATATCTTTGCCATATGGAAGGAGTATTTTTACAACTTTAAAGGGTAGACTAGGGCTTCCCGTTTGACCAAAGTTTCCGCTTCCTTCTATACTAAGACGTTGAAAAATTTCTCCAGTTGGAGATTCCTTATCTTCTATTAAAATTTCGGAGATAGTGACTTTTAATTCGATCAAATCATCGTTGTTTCCAAATATATTTTCGTCCAAAAATAAACTTGAAGTTCCAATATTCATAAATGCGCTTGAAAAGATTGAGGAAAAGTACAACAGAGAAATTATAAAAAATGTAACGCTTTTTTTTTTTTTAAAATTTAAATGGCTCATTTTTAATTTCGTCTTTTATCATTTTTAAGAAATTAATTTAAATGATTAAGGATAAAAATCTTTTTCCTAATATTTAAACTTATTCTGATAAACAAATGATTAAAATTATATTGAGAAGAAAAATGTAGATTATATAAAAATAACAATTTAAAGTTATAAATTTTAAACTAAATCATTAAAAATATTTATATTATTATTTAAAAATGGTAAATAAAAAAGATTTTACCCCCTTCGATTTAAGACGTTATCCTATCGTTCCATTAATAGGAGTTGGCGTTTTACTGATTCGCAATAATTCGTTATTGCTAGTTAAACGAAAATTCAATCCTGATGCGGGATATTGGTCTATTCCCGGAGGGCACTTAGATCTCGGTGAAAGAGTACAATCTGCTGCCGAAAGAGAGGGTTTTGAAGAAACGGGCTTTAAGGTGAAGGTTACAAAATTAGCCGGCATAATAGATAAAATAATGTACGATGATACCGGGAAGATCGAATACCATTATGTTTTGATTAATTATTTCGTAGAACAAACTGAGAGCAATTTAAATCAACCACCTATACCAGATTCCGACGCATTAGACGCTAAATTTGTGGAATTTGATGAATTAAAAAATTATAAATTAACCGAATCTTTAATTGAGCTTTTAAAACAACTAAAATTGGGATACTAACAAGATATTTTTTATATATAGATACAATTACAAAAATATTTCTAAAGTGGTGATTTATTATATTTTATTAAACAAAACAATTTAATTCAATTATTATTAATTGGTATTAGATATAAGATATTTAATCGTTAGTAGAAGAATAATCACATACGAGAAGGTCTAAAAATTTGTCCACATTAATGAAAATCGCTCGAGATGGTAAAATCACCAAAGAAATGGAGATAGTTGCGACAAAAGAAAAAGTAGATGTAGAATTCGTCCGAAAAGGAATCGCAAAAGGCCGTATTATTGTTCCAAAATCCAATAAACGCGATATCGAACCTATTGGCATCGGTGAAGGTTTGCTAGTAAAAATTAACGCTAACATAGGCTCCAGCAAACGAGTATGTGATATTAACGAAGAATTAGAAAAAGCCAAGATCGCTGTAAAATATGGGGCAGATACCGTCATGGACTTAAGCACTGGAGTAACCGAGGACGATGTGAAAACCATTCGAAAACAAATTTTAAAAGAAGTTAAAGTCCCAATAGGAACGGTTCCTATTTACCAATCCGCGTTAAGAGCGTTAGAAAAAAAAGGAGCTATTATAAACTTTGACGAAGATGACCTCTTTAACGTAGTAGAAGAACAGGCCAAAGAAGGCGTGGACTTTTTTACAATTCATGTTGGAATTACGAAAGAGATAGTAAATTACCTAAAAGATCATCCAAGAACCATGGGAGTGGTATCTCGCGGAGGGACTTTTTTAGCCGCATGGATACTTGAGAACGATTTAGAAAACCCTTTTAATCATAATTACGACTATTTATTAGAAATGGCGAAAGAATACGATTTCACTCTCTCACTTGGAGATGGGTGCAGACCTGGATGTATATTTGATTCTACTGATTACGCTCAAATTCAAGAACTTATAGAGATATCGAAACTAGTAAAGCGCGCTTGGGCACAAAATGTTCAAGTAATGGTGGAAGGTCCTGGACATATACCCGCTAATGAAATAGAACGTAATATAAAAATAATGAAATCTTTATGTGATGGAGCACCTTTTTATGTTTTAGGGCCATTAGTAACTGATATAGCTCCAGGTTACGATCACCTTGTAAGCGCTATCGGGGGTGTAATGGCAGGATTAGCTGGTGCTGATTATCTCTGTTATGTTACGCCCTCTGAACATTTAGCATTACCCAATAAGGAAGAAGTTAAAAGAGGAACTATTGCTTCTAAAATAGCAGCTCATGCAGTAAATATTGCGAAATATGGTAAGAGGGCATCAGATTGGGATTACAAAATGGATATTGCCCGAAAAAACCTAGATTGGGAAGGAATGATAAAATACTCAATCGATCCAGAATTATCTCGCGAGATTCATTATAGAAATGGGGTTGTTGACGATGATGATGTATGCAGTATGTGTGGCGAATTCTGCGCAATAAAAATCTTAAAGGACGCTTTGGAAAAAAAAGCTTCAAAAAATATATTATAAATAAAATTCTAAGATATTATTTCTATAATTTTTTTGAGTTTTTCTATCATATCTTTCGAATTTTTACTAAATAATCTAATTATCGGTTCCTTCCCCATTGCTCCTTTATCCCAAATAATATCTGGTATTTTACCTTTACTAGCAATACTTTCTTTAATTAACCATTGCATAGTTGAAAATTCTTGTTTTTTAATCTTTTCTGGTTGATCTTCTCTAATAATCTCTTGTAATTCTAAATCAGTGTTTTGTTGAATTAAATCTATCCAGTTTGGATTAAATTTAAGATTTATCACGTAATTAATTGAATTATCGAATTCTTTCGCCGAAAGTATCAATCGAGCAGTATGATCTGTGGCACCAAACTTTATTTCTCCAGAAGCTTGTGGATAACCATTGATAATTGTGATTCTACCTTCAATACCCGCGATTTCCTCTTTTATAGTAGCGTTAGGTAGGGACCCAGATATATTCATTCTAACTTCAGGAATTAATTTGCTAAATTTTTTAAATTTAGAGATAAAATTGTAAATTTCCTTAATTTGATTTATAACTTCCACTCTTTCTTCTGAAATAGTTAAATCTATTACTTTACCTTTATTGGGTAATTCAACAAACTTCTGAAATTTAGCATCAAAAAAACTTTCTGCTTTTTCAATGGCCATAACTAAGGGATTTCCTTTAGCAAGAAAAGCAGTTAAAGCAGAAGAAAAAACACATCCCGTTCCGTGAACATTTCCATTAAATGATAGTTTTGGCTTTTGATATAGTGTAAATTCATAATTTTCATTAGAACCTATTCCTTTACTAATACATACTAGATCGAAAATCTCTCCCTGTTTAGCTCCTGCACTTTTAATAACAACTGCTTTCTCCACATCCAATGCCTGATTATCAGAATATAACTTTTTTACCAATATTATTGCTGCATCTTTGAGCTCAGCAATATTTTCTATAGTTTTATTTGATAAATCTCGATTCGCATAAAAACCGGCTTCACTAATATTTGGGGTAAGGATTTTAATGTAGGGAAACAAACTTCTTTCTATTTCTAATTCAAATCCTTCGCTCGAGAGTCTTTCACCTGCGCTAGAAATAGAAACAGGGTCCAAAACGGCGATTAATTCGTGTTTTCTAACTACATCTACGATAATATCTAACGCTTTGGTATCTGGAATCATCCCTATTTTAACATACTTAATAGGATAAGAAGCGAAAAGCGCATTTAATTGGTTATCTAAATCATCTGAAAGAGATTTATATCCATAAAATTCTGTTGCTGATTGATAAGTAATAGCCGTTATTACAGAAAAAGGATGTACTCCACACCTATCAAATGTTCTAATATCCGCTTGAATTCCCGCTCCACAAGTAGGGTCTGAACCTGCAATAGTTAAACAAAAAAGTTTCATTTTATATTATTAGTAAAAATCAAAACTTAATTAACTCTATCATACGCCCATTTTGCCTGATCTTTTAAACCTAAGGCTTCATAGGATTTTCCAAGATATAAGAAACCTTCTGGGTAGTCATACTTTTCTTTTACTAATTTAGTTAATAAGTTAATTGCCATATCATAACGACCTTTCAAGTAATTTATCTTTCCCTTTAAATACAAAAGGTTTTGACTTTTTTGATTTGAAGTGGTATCGTTATCATGTAAATCTAACCTTGATAGAGCATACTCGTATTCTTTCGCATCCATTAATACCTCAATAGATTCAATGAATTTCAGAAATATCATTTTTTCAGCAATTTTCCCCATCTGTTTGACTTTTTCTTGCTTTAGTTCGTTTTCTAAAGCTTCTTGTTTTTCTTGCTCTTTTTGCTGAATAAAATCTTTAAAGACTTCAATAATGTGATTCGAGTACGGTTCTCTACATAAAGGACAGTTTGAAGCGTGAAGTAACCATTCTTTCAAGCAATCAGTATGAGTAGGATGTCCGTTAGGACACTCCTCGAAAGAATCTACACCTTCACTAATATCCAAATGACAAATAATACAAGTAGCCATATCTATCAGAAAACTATTTAATAAATTATAAAATTATTACTTTTAAACCTAGGTTTTTATTAATAATTCAATCTAATATAATCGTATTATTCTTGAACCCATCATGTCTTTAAACAAAAAACGACTTTTTAATGAACTTCTTACTAACTTTCTGCTTATTAATGAAGATGTAGAGGCTCTAATTGTATCTGATCGCGAAGGTTTTATTATAGCTGGTCAAAAAAAAGCAAGCACTGATATGGAATTAGTATCTGTATTAACCGCATTAATAAATCCACTTTTAGAAAGAATACGGGAAGAATTTGCCTTCAAAAAGTTTGGATCAGCTAGTTTTGACACCGAAAAAAATCGATTGCTCTTTATTTCTATAGACGAGAATGTCACTCTTAGCGTAGTTTTAGACATTTTAGCTTCTGTTGATAAAATTAGCCCATATGCTTATTTTCTAGCAGAAAAAACTGCTCAAATCATATTTGCAAACGAAGGCGATTCAATTCAAGTTAATATACCGAATTTTGAAATAGAATCTAATATTTCTGATAGTACTAGTAGAATAAAAGAACAAATATATCAACTCCGTTTAGATTCGGGAGGAATATACAAATTTAAATTTATAATAATCGGCGATAGTTCAGTGGGAAAAACTTCTATTATAAGAAGGTTTGTAGAAAATAAATTTACTCTCGATTATCGGGCAACATTAGGGCTTAATGTGTTATCTCACTCAATTAAATTTTATGGAAACGAGGTATCTTTATCACTTTGGGATGTAGGTGCACAAGAATACTTTAAACGCTTCAGAAAGACTTATTATGTAGGTGCACAAGCTGCATTTATAGTTTTTGATGTATGCAATCGAGAATCATTTGATAATGTGAAAATTTGGTATAAAGAACTAGATGAATTTCTAGGAAATAAGAATATTCCTATCACAATCGTAGGAAATAAGGTAGATTTGTCTGGTCAGCGAATTGTTCGATATGAAAACGGTGTTGCTTTAGTTGATGAGCTTTCAAAAGAATATACTGGTGGAGATATCTCATATATTGAAACTAGCGCCTTAACAGGTGAAAACATAGAAGACGCGTTCAGATTGATAGCATATCATTATATAATGAAGAGTAAAGAAAGAGAAGAACAAAAGTTAAAAGAAAGTTTAATGGTTCAAATTAATTCAATTTTAAATAAGAATAAAAATTTAATAATCTCGTTTGTAACAGATAGTCCGTTTTGGAGTCCAGGGTTACAAATCTTAAACGAAGTAAATAAATTGTGCGAGTGTGAGAAAGTAATCGACGACAAAGAAAAAAGATTATACGAGTATTCCAATGGTTTGTTAATAAAGAACTTTCTTTTTGACAATTTAGATGTAACAGATTCAGATGGAGTTTTCGTTATATTTGACGCTCGAGATAGGAAGCATATCGAACCAAAATGGAAAGAAGTTGTTGTTAATATAATCCAAAACCTTGGCGAAAATAAGGTCGCACTAATAGGTGTAAGAGTATCTGATCAGAGTGATTGGTCAAATATTATGGAAGAATTTAATGTTAACGAATATCTAGAAAAAAAAATGGTCTCTCTTTTATTTTTTAAGATTGGTTTCGAGTATCGCTTAGAAATCTACGACCAACTTGAAGTAATGTTTAACACCATCATAAACCTCTAAAATTTTCTCCAATAATTCTAATTAAAATTTTATAAATTGAAATAGCTACTTTTAAAAATAAGTTATGTTATATTTATGATAAATACAAATTCCATTCAATATTAATCATATTTGAAGGTAGATTCGATTGTTTATAAACAGAAATCAACTTTTTAACGAGATTTTAGGTAATTTTTTAGAAAGATTTGCAGATGTAGAAGCGATTATCGTCTCCGACATCGAAGGGTTAGTTATTGCGGGAGAAAAAAGAAAAGATATTGATGTCGAAATTGTATCTGTTTTAACTACACTAATAAACCCGATTTTAGAAAGGATACGAAATGATTTCTCTTTCAAAAAATTTGGAACTGCCGCTTTTGACACAGATGAGTACCGTTTATTTTTTGTTACTATTGACGAAGAGAGAATATTAAGTATAATTTTTAACAGTATGGCGTCAGTTGAAAAAGTCGCGCCTTACACGTACTTTTTAGCAGAGAAATCAGCTCAAATACTGAACGCCCAAGCGGGCGATTCAATACAATTGGCAATTCCCGATTTTGATAATGAAGCTGTAAGACATGAAAAGTTAAAAGCATCAATATGTCAATCGGAATTCATTGAAAGTGGTAAGTATGCCTTTAAGTTCGTAATTGTTGGTGATCATACGGTTGGAAAAACATCATTGATTCGACAATTTGTAGAGCGCAAGTTTTCACACGATTATAGAGCCACGATTGGCCTAAATATTTTAGCACATAATTTTGATTTCCAAGGAAATGAGATAGGTGTTCAGTTATGGGATATTGGTGCCCAACAATATTTTAAACGTTTTCGCAAGATATATTACACTGGTGCAGAAGCTGCTTTTATCGTTTTTGATCTTACTAAAAGAGAATCTTTTGAAAATATAAAGAGTTGGTATAAAGAAATATCTAAACTCATCGAAGAAAAAGACATTCCCATAGTGGTTATTGGTAACAAAAGCGATTTGACCGAACAACGATTAATTTCTACCGAAGAAGGAGAAGAATTAGCCAAATCATTGTCTGAAAATGGCTCCTCCTATATAGAAACGAGCGCACTTACGGGAAATAATGTTAAGGACGCATTTGAATTAATTGCTTATCATTATATCGTAAAAAGTAAAAAAAAGGAAAAGGATAGAATCAAAGATGGTTTAATAGAAGCGATTTATTCCGCTTTAAAAGAGTTGATTATATTGGAATTAACTTTTATTAGTTATAGCATGAGCTGGAACCCTGGATTCCATACTATATTGGATATCGAAAAACTAGGCGATTTTTCTAAGATAAAAGATAGTAGCGAAGAAAAATTATACACTTATAAGAACGGAGTGATCTTAAGTAGTTATCTTTACGATAAATTTAACCTTTCTAATTCTGACGGTGTTTTTTGTATATTCGACGCTAGAGATAAAGAACACATCGATCCTAATTGGAAGGAGATTTTAATTCAAATTATTCAAAAAATTAGAAAAAAACGAGCAATTATCGTTGGAGTTCGAGTTTCTGACGACAAAAGCTGGTCCCAATTAATGGAAGAATTTGTTATTGACCAAGATTTAGAAGAAAAGGTTGTATCGATAGTGTTTCTCAAAATTGGTTCTGATTACAGAGAAAAAATATACGATTACCTTAAGCTCATGTTAAATGCAATAGTTAACACGAGAAACTTAAAATAATAATATATTACTTTTTCAACCTACTTTTTAATTGTTCGGCGATTAAATCGCCCATTTCCTCGGTTGAGAGGGTTTTTAATTTTTCGCTTTTTATGTCTACAGTTCTCCCTCTCTTTAGGGCGTCTTCTACGGCTTTATCAACTTCGTTTCCTATTTCAAGTGAATTAAACGACTCCTGCAGCATTAATTTTACGCTTAATATAGTACCAATAGGGTTAGCTATGCCTTTTCCGGCGATATCGGGCGCAGAACCGTGAATGGGCTCGTACATCGATACTTTTCCGGGATGAATGTTTCCACTTGAGCCCATTCCCAGACTTCCTATAAGAAACGCTCCCTCGTCACTTATTATATCTCCGAACATGTTTCCCGTTACAACCGTTTGAAATTTATAAGGTGCTCGAATAAGCCATTGACAATACGCGTCAATGTAAATATCTTCTTTTTGGATTTTTGGATAGTTTTCACCTATTTCGTGAAATATTTTGCGCCACAATTGACTTGTCTTTAAAAGATTTGCTTTATCAACAGAAGTAATTTTGCTATGCCCCTTTTTTTTGGCATATTCAAACGCATACTTTATTATTCGTTCACAGCCTTTTCTAGTGTAAAGCATTAGATTCTGAGCAGAATCCTCGTCTAAACTCCCTATATTTTTATAGAGCCCTTCAGTATTTTCCCTTACAAAAGTGATTTCTATCCCGCTACCTATAAATTCATCTTTCAATGGACATCTCTCGCGAAGTATGTCGTATAGTTTAATTGGTCTTAAATTAATGTATAAATCTAACCCCTGTCTAATCTTCATTATTGCACTTTCTGCTACTCCAAAAGGTAAATCAGGCAATCCTAGGGCGCCAAATAATAACGCATCGGAATTCTTAATTGTTTCAAACGATTGTTCAGGAAGATTATTCCCAAATTTTTTCCATATTTCCCCTCCCGCTGGTGCTTCTTTGAATTCAAAATCAAACTCAGTATAACCCGAAACGATTTTAAGGACTTTCACTCCTTCGTTTACAACTTCAGGACCTACGCCGTCCCCCCTGCATACAGAAATGATTTTTTTCATGAGATTTCAAGTCAAATAATTTAATTGTGTAAAATAAATTACCAGATGTAATAAAACTTATCAGATCTGGAAAACAAAAAAAAAAAGAGTTAATTTTTAGGCAAATGGAAAGAAATTGATTATTATCCACGAGTAAAGAATGCATAGAAAAACAGTTGAGCCCACAATATTTCTACCCGAATGCATATAAACCCAAGTCACCAAAATCTGTTGAATTACTGTCATAATGAATGTTGCAGTTAACGACAAAGATATAAACGATAACATAGAATTAGCAGATCCCCATGTTAAAAGCGCTAGTGGAACAGTCACTACGGTTTCGAGAAAAATACCGATAAATACCATAGAAAAGTATTCCTTAAATCTATTTGAAAAGATAAGTTTACTTTGAACCGTTCTGAAATAGAACTCTTTGATAAACAACAGTGGAAAAAATATAAATGTTAATCCTATAATCGTTCCTATTTCTCGTGTAGTAGGCCAGCCAGGAGATTGGCTCCAATAAGAAATGCTTGTAATACCTATTATTAGTAATATTGCTGTAATGATACCGTAAATCAAAGAACTTGTAGCATTATTTGATGTAAGTTCTTTTAACTTCATCGGGAGATTTTTGATACCAACTCTCTCTTTTCTAAGAACGAGTAAGGAATAAACTATAAAAATCCCTAAAGCAGTTCCAAAATTAAACGCAAATAACTGATCGCCCGCAGAAACAGGTAATACATCGACAAATAGATCGGATAATATCAGATAAGACAAAAGACCAATTACTCCTATTATAATGGAATATAACATAAGTGGAATTATTGACGTGTTTTTTATCAAATCTTTCCGCGAGTATATTGTCCCATTTTTCCAAATAAATTTAGTCAAATATATTATAATAACGAAACATAGGCAAACCGAACCAAATATCGAAATATAATAGAAGGCATTTTGATAGATGCTTGTTATAACAATTTCCCACCTTACGGAACCGTAAAACGCTAGTTCAAACCAATTGACAATCTCGAAATGAATTACGGGATCCGTTCTTTCGTATAAATGCTCGCTAAATGGGCCTAGTGCTACTTTAGTTGCATTTCCATCGGTAAAATCTCCATAAAGAGTATCAAAAGCTACATCAGTTTGACCCGTATATAATTCTAAGAAATCTAAAGCAGAATCTACTACCATAGCTTGTTCAAACTGTCCTAGAGCAACTAATAAATTAGGAATTAGCGTTGTATTTGCTGAGGATGGTATACTACCCATTGATACAGTTGCGTTAATCTGATTTGGAATTTTCTCTGCTACTCTTCTGACTGTACCTGCTCCCATTGAGTGCCCCATTAATCCTATTCTATCTACCACACCTGAATCCTTGAGGTACTGCACTCCTGCCATTACATCCATTTCTAATTTTTCGTATCCATGAGGATCTCTCGATAAATATCCACCGCTGGCTCCATGCCCTCTGAAATCTATGTTGACTACGAGAAAATTGCGTTTAACAAGTTCTATACCTATACTGTTTAAGGAACCTTTACTCCCACAATAACCGTGGGCTAACACTACGCCCGGGATGTTACCTGAAGCGGTTAGTGGAGTGTAAATTAAAGCTTGTATTTCGGTCCCGTCTTCTGAAATTAAAGTTTCTTGAGTAATAGTATAAGGATGAACAGGGTCCGCAAAAAATGTAAAAATTATTAGAGGGACAACTCCAATAAGAAGTATTATTATGGATATAATCACTCCAGCTCTTTTTTTATCAGCTTTTAAAAATTCTATAATTGACATTTTTTTAAATAAATACTTTTTTGTTATAACTTTCGAGAATCTAATATTTAAAATTTTAAATCAATTAAGTGTTATGTAATCAAAATTAAGAAGGTAACAAAGTCTTTTAAATTATTAACTTTTATCCAGAAAATATATCAAATAATAGCATTCTCACCAAAGCTAGCTCATTTCCTCTATACTTAATTCTGCCTCGTCTATATTTTCAAAAATAAAAAAAGATCTCTGATCTAACGGCTCAGAAGTGTATCTCCCGCTTTTCTTCTCTAACATCGTAATTTTGTCGATCGGAAGAAATTATTAACCGAAACATACCCTATCAAAAATATTACGCAAGTTTTAAATATTTAAAAGAAAATATATAATATAATAAGGTTCAAATTGAAAAATGTGAACTTTAGAAAAAAATATTAAAAAGTTAAAAGTGGAGGAATGAAAAAAATGGCTAAAAAAGTATTTGCCTGGTCACCAGTTCGAAAGTTAATGAAAGATAACGGCGCTGAAATGGTTGCTCGTGAAGCAGTAGACGCTCTTATTGATTATTTAGAGAAAGCTGCTAGAGGAGTAACAAATAAAGCATTAGAAATGACTCGACATGCCGGCAGAAAGAAAATTTTTAGTATTTAACTTTAAATCTTTATACTTACCGTCAACGACATGACTTTGGCAATGAAATTATTGTAGAATTAAAGTCGAATGATTGTACGACAATGAGTTAAAAAATATTTAATTTTTTTTTTTATTCTGTTTATTCCTGATCTCTCTTAACAAAATTCCAATATATCGCTTCTTCCCTTCTCTCTTCGCATATTTCATCAACCAGTTCGTTGAGCAATCCATTTTCCTTATTAATTAATAAACGAGCACAATAAGCAGGAAATTCGCAGAATAAAATTCTGTTGTCGTAGAAAACTTTGCAAAAACAATTCTCCTTATTACCAATGCAGTCCGTCAGGTAATTATCATTAACAAACTTAGCCATCCGTTTGATTTCATCTATATTAATATTTTTGATCCTTTTAATTTCATCCATAGTAATATGCGCTCGCTTAAGTTCTGTTTAATATGTTATTAAGTATTCTCATATAAATATAAGACTAACTTAATTTAAAATTAACCGGAGAAATTTTTTAAAAATTTAATCTTCAAGGTTCCAATATCTTCTTCTGATATCAATTTAAGGACACTTTCGTAATCTAATGGGTGTTTTACTGGAGCTTTTTTACCCGTCCAAAGTTCGTATTGATGAACTATGATGTCTTGCCAGTCACTAGGATTATCCAAAGAGGATAGAACGATTAATACCGTATCTTTCTTTTGACATTCCCTTAGTTTGTTAAGATCGTTAATAATTTGAATATAAAACCTTTTTCTCGCAACGCTTTCGCTTAATCCGTATACCTCCATCCAATGGCTCAATTTATAGTGTTGGGGTCCGTTAAACTCAAAAGCAATATTTAACTCTTTCTCATGACCGTCTAGCTCACCGAGTTCTTTGAACTCGCTTATGCACGCGACATCTATCTTAGGTACGATAAGCGATCTATTAGAGTCGGTCAATGTAATCCAAGAATCTTCGTTGGTTTCGAACCGATCTATCTTGCTCGCTTTTACCTCTCCGTAAATAACTTGCTCTCTTCCGAGCCCGTGGTCGTAAAACTTAATCTTCACGACTGCTGTATCTTCTTTCATGTTAATATGTTACGAAAGAGGTTATTTAAAGAAAAAGTTTTATAGTTTTTATTTTTCCTATTAAGCAACGAAAAGAAAATGAAAGAAAAAGACGACTCCTGCTGCCTCGACCTAATAAGAAGGTCAGAAACAAAATAGGGGGAGTATTAGATGAGTGCTTTACGCACTACCAAAAGACAAAAATCCAGGGTGGCGCAGGAGTCACGGTTATTTTTTCCCTATCTCATTTCAATTTCGTTTTTTATTTTATCCTTATCTTAATCTTTATTTTTTTACGCTTATTTTAAACTTCAGATCTAGCTAACTTAGTGATAGATTAAAATCCAAAAGAATCGTTTTGTTCGAATTTTATCTTTCTATGAATAGAAATTATTTCGCAGTATTTAAATCTTTTCACTTAGCCGGTTTAATGTATCGCCGGGATTTTTCCTTTTTATATCAACCCCTCTTGAACTTTTATTTTTTTTTAATTTTGGATTCAAATTTATAGGATTTAGCTCGTTTATCAATAGTTAATTTAATTAATCGATCAAAAAGAAAAACTCATCCTTTTCGAGTAGAAACAAGTCGAGTTTTTCTTTAAGTACGATAGCCTGACTTATATTTTTATGAAAACTTTTAAGATTTTTTTCTTGGTTAGCGTTATATTTATAATAGCGTGTATACCCTTGTTATCAATTGTGAGTACTACAGGTGCCTATAAATCCAGCGAAATGGAGGCAGAAACTTCAAACGCGGTTCCATCAGCACCCATCCTAATTGACGACGATAACGATTGGATCGACTTAATAAATTCGGGGAGATGTGTCGGGCAAGGCACTTCAAATAGACCTTACGTAATTAGTAATTTGAGGATTGACGGCGGGGGCTCAGAATGTATTTTGATTGCGTCAGTAAGAGATGTATTTTATAAAATCGTTGATTGAATTCATCGGAATAAAAAGATTTTCGTTTCTAAAAATTAGATTGCAATTAAAATCGTAAATTCCGAATTTAGTAATAAAATAGGGCTCAGATTAGTCCAAACTAAAATCAAAAAGGGCTTCTATTTTAGTTTTTGTCAACGCTCGCCTTAGATAAGGGATATAACATCTAATTTGAGGACGAAAAGGGCAGGAATTATTTTCACGTAGAAGACATTGCCGATTTTCTGTCTTTTTGTTCCGAAGAAATCCAGCAAAAAGCAAAGTGCCAATTGCTCATGCTCGATTCTCGAAACGGGAATATATATCAATTCTTAGAGTATATTGCGAAAGGGATCGCAAATATTAGCCAACAGAAGAATTTAAGGTGATGAAAATAAAACTCATAGAAACCAAGTTCGGTAAAACATTATATAAGGAGTTAGTTAAGGTGTATTTAGTAGAATTTAATCGCGTTAGTTCAGGACAAAAAACTTTTCTCAATCGAATACGAAACGATTTTTCAAACAAGAACAACTTTTAGATCAACCCGATCAAACCTTAACAATCGGAACTAAGGGTTTCACATCCTAATCCATAAAATTTAGTATCCAACCGTTTATTATAAATTTTTATTCAATAGGAAAGGCGACTCAATTTTTTTGTAATTTTAATAAATAAACTGGAAAAGATTTGCTTTAGAGCAGGCACAAACTCTATTTTCTTAAGATTAGCTTAACTTACTTCTATTCTAAATTAACGGGAGAAAGAATTTTTTATTTTAATTTCATAAATTTAAAGGAATTGGCAGAAAGAAATTAACTGTTAACGACATGACTCTGGCAATGAAATTATTGTAGATTTCAATTTTACTGTAAAAAATTATTTAATTTTCTATTTTTTTTTTATTTTAAATGTAAAAATATTAATTTTTACTCTCATTCATATTTCTTAATCAAATTCAATGAAATATGAATTTTATTTGAGGCTAAAACATGACAGAAGAAAAAAAAGATAAAGAAGATAAGGAAGAAGAAGATGTATTTCCTTTTATAAATGGAGAGACCATCGATTTAGTTGCTGGAAATTCTAAATGGGCTAATTTAGTTTGTAAATGGATGAATGACCCAAAAGTCCGTCATTATTCTCGAAATATGTGGCCAAAAACTCTCGAAGAAGTAAAAAAATGGTTCGAACCCCCACCAGACAGACAAATGAGGGAATTCATTGTCTTTACAGTTTATCATAAGCACGCAAAACGGCCAATCGGTAGTATAGGATTTAATCACATTAATTGGGTCAGTAGAAATGCTAATATATTTTTAACAATAGGAGAACCTGAATATTGGGGGAAGGGTATAGCTGGTGAAGCTTCTAATTTAATGATCAATTATGGTTTTACTGAATTGAATTTTCATAAAATTTTTGCTGGAGTTTTTACACCAAATAAAAGGTCTCTTCGTGCAGCTGAAAAATTAGGATTTAAAAAAGAAGGCGTTTTAAAAGAAGAAATGTATGTTGACGGGCAATATCACGATATCCACAAATTCGCATTGTTTAAAAGAGATTGGAAAATGAAAGATGAAAATTAATTATTAAGTGAAGGATTGGCGGGTAAATTATGGAAAAAAATACGCGATTAACATTTATTGAGGGGGAACGCATAGAACTTCTCCCATTTAATCCCGAAAACGCAAGAATCCACGCTAGATGGGCGAACGACCCTAAAACGAGATTATACGCCCGAAATGTTTTTCCCGTATCTCCTGAAGATCTAAAGAAGCGTTTAGAGCAAAAACAAGAGCGACCAATGAGAGATATTTTTTTTGAAATTTATCATAAAGAACTTGATAAAATTGTTGGTTTTGTAGAGTTCCATCATATTAATTATATAAATCACGCAGCAGATTTAGGCTTCTTAATAGGAGAAAAAGAATTATGGGGAAACAATTTGGGTACAGAAGCAGCAAAACTAATGATCAAATACGGATTTGAAGAATTAAACTTAGTTAAAATTACAGCTTCAGCTTTAAGGCCAAATAAGGGAGCTTGTCGTATGCTTGAGAAAACTGGAATGAAACTCGAATTAGCATTGAAAAATCAAACATATTTCGACGGAGAGTATGTCGACGAATTGAAATTTTGTATATTTAGAGAAGAATGGGAACAAACGAATAAATAATTAATATTATAAAAAATCAAATGAATAATTTAAACTGAAAACTTATGAGGTTATAGAAGATGGAAAAACCAGAAGTTTTTCCCTTTATTTTAGGAGAAAATATTGACTTGGTTGCTATTAATTTAGAACATGTTAATCTTTATGCGAAATGGATAAACGACCCTCGCGTAAGAAGATATGCTCGTAATACAATACCAATTACCGTTGAAGAATCAAAAAAATGGTTTGAACCAAGGGAAGGGATAAAAGAATTTGTAACTTTTGAAATTTATCATAAAAAGGATAAAGTGCCAATTGGAACTTGTGGATATGGACATATTGATTGGATAAATAGACACGCCAATACATTTATGTCAATAGGCGAGCCTAAATATTGGAATAAAAACTTAGGAACCGAAGCATCGAAACTTTTAATCGATTATGGATTTGGAGAGCTCAATTTTCATAAGATTTACGCGGGAATATTTGAACCTAATATAGGTTCGTGGAGTGTGGCTGAAAAAGATGGTTTTGTGTTAGAAGGCGCTGAGAAGAAGATGATATATATCGATGGAGAATATGTCGATGCGAGGATGTATAGATATTTAAAAGAAGATTGGCTCAAATCAAAGGAATAAAATAATATTTACCATTTATATCATTAAGAATTATGAAGAATCAAGATATTTTTACCTTTATCGAAGGAGAAACTATAGATTTCGTCCCATTAAATATTGAAAATATTAAATTGTATGCAAAATGGGAAAATAACCCAAAAGTGCGAATATACTCTCGGAACATTTTACCTCGTACTGTAGAAGAAATGAAGAAATACCTAGAGCCTTCGGATAAAAGACTTAAAAATGAGGTAAGTTTCGAAATTTGGCATAAAAAAGATAAAAAGATAATTGGCTATGGAGAAGTGTCAGATATCAACTGGTACAACCAACAAGCATATTTAGGGTTGCTTATTGGAGAGCCCGATTATTGGGGGCAAAAAATTGGAGAAGAAGCTACAAGATTATTAGTTGAATATGCATTTAACGAACTAAACATTTTTAAACTTAAAGCCTCTATACTTGTTGTTAATAAAGGGTCGTGGCGTTGCGCAGAGAAAAACGGTTTTACTCGCGTAGCTACATTTAAGAAAGATATGTATGTTAACGGAGAATATTTGGATAATTATGTGTATTCGCTCCTAAAAGAAGATTTGTTAAAACTAAGAAAACAAAAATTACTTCACTAGGGTGAAGCACAAATTAAAACTTAACGCCCAAATACCTTCTCGCTCCATCTGGATTTAAGATAAGTCCCAGCAATTCCGAAATAATCCATTAATTCTAATGTTTCATAGTTACCTTCCAGAGATAAAAGAACCTCCCCCTCAGGATCGAGAAGTTCACCTTTCTCTTTTGAAATTTCGCATATGGTTCCATCATCATCACTAATTTTAGAATCCAAAATAAATCCAACCTTTTCATCTCCAAAAATTAAAATATTATCATTCTTATCAAGTTTCAATAGAGGAAATCCCCTTTTGTTTTTAACCATGTTTCCTTCTAAAAACCCAATTTTTTTCTTTTTTTTATTAAAATAGTTTTTTCCATCTATATATCCTATATTTTTATGTTTATTATTATACACTTCTAACATTTTTACACCCTTCGTGTTTTTAATTAATATAATTTGAGAATGCATCTAAATTTTTCTAAAAAAGGAGCGTCTTAGTTAGATATTGTATGGAAATCTAATTATTATGAAAAAATATAAAATTATACAAAATAGAGAATTCGAATTTAGTTCAAGAAAATTAAAAAAAAAAGAAATAGTTTAAATAAATTTCAATTATATTTCTATCCAGAATTGATTGTTAGTCATCTTCGGCTCGTGTAAAATACCATTTATACAATAAAGCTTGGTTTCCAGCGAATATTCCAACTCTATCGCCATCGTTTACTTTTTTGTTAAATCCAGAGTACACTCCATTTACAAAGATGTGGCTGGTTTCACTTTCCTCGATTGAAAACTTCTTTAGAATGTCAGAAACTCGCTCTATTCCTTCAGTGCTTATTTCCATGTTAGTTGGGCTCTTTGGAGATTTTTGTTTTGATATTTTCTTTGCTAAATCACCGAATAGTTTGACTAAAATTGTCATCTTTTTAGGTATTTAAGATTCAAAGACGCTATCTAACTCGTCATCTGGTACATCGAACACTTCATTGTGTGGTGGCAGTGGTTCTTTTAGGAAGAATTCAGGCAATCTATCGTCTGCGCTAGTAAATCCTGCTGCCTTATTGAACTTTAGTTCTGTATCAATTATTGACTTTCCTACTCCCGCGATGTCGTTAACAGTTAAATTAATTCCCAATACTCCATTTACGGATTCTACCATTCCTTCTAAACCTTCGGGGATATCTAATACGGCAAAAGCGGTAAATAGACAATAACCCGTAGCATCAATTACTGCAGTTGCTAACTGTAAATTCCGCGATAATTCCGCTTTTTTAGGGTCTCTAGGATCTGCGGTACCGCCTACTCCCATAATTTCGGTTGCTATGGCGTACCCTGCCGTGTGGTCTGCTCCCATTGGAGTTGTTGCATATGTTACACCAATACCTTTAATTGCTCTAGGATCGTAAGCCGGTAGCGCTTGGTTTTTTACTACTGGGACTCTTGTTACGCCCATAGCTTTTCCAGTAAATCCCGTACCATTTGCTAATATCCTTCCAGTCGGAGTCTTCTTTCTAATTTCTTCCATGAGCTTTAACGCTCCCTTTGCGTCTCCAAATTTGACTAATCCACCTTCCATCGCTACGGCAATTGTGGCCCCCATTTCAATCGTGTCAAGTCCTAAGTCGTTACACGCACGATTTAGCTCACCAACATCGTCTAAGTTGTAAATGCTACAATTTGCTCCTAAAGCCCAGACAGATTCGTATTCTAAAACGCCAACTGGATCTTTACCGCCCGTTTTTGTCCACACTTCAGAGCATTGAATAACGCAACCTGGACTACAGAAATGAGGACGAACGCCGCCTCTCTTTTTTATTTCTTCCGCCTTTTTCTCACCTGAAATGTTTTCAGATCTATCGTCTTGACCAGATGAGAAGTTTTTCTGGGGCAACCCTCCTGCCTCGTTAATGATATTAATTAAAACACCCGTACCATAAGTATTTAGCGCACCTCCAGGTTTTGTCACATCGTGAGAAGTAAGTGCGTCCATTAACTTTTTCGCCCCTTGTTTGAAAACTTCAGGGTTTTTAATTTCAACACCTGGTGCTCCAGCATCGTCAACAACTATAAACTTCAATCCTTTTGACGCCATAACGGCTCCAAGTCCGCCTCTTCCCGCGTATCTACTAGGTAAACCTTCAGGATCGTTAAAACAAACCCCAGAAGCCGTACCTAACATTTCTGCAGCGATTCCACAACTACTGATACTTACTTTGGCTCCAAATTCCTTATAAAGGTCTTTATAGACTTGATAAAGTCCTTTTCCAGACCACTTATTTGCATTTATAAATTCAATGCCATCGTTAGTTATTTTTAGAAGGTAATAGTCGCTTCCTTCGTGCTTTCCTTCTACTATTATTGCAGCGATTTGTAATCGAGCTAACCTCTGAGCGAAAGTTGTACCTGCGTTTGCTTCCTTAATTCCTCCCGTTAAGGGTGATTTTGCCCCTACTGATAATCTTCCTGATGTAGGCGCTGAAGTTCCCGTAACAATACCGGGTGCAAATACAAGTTTATTGTTTGGACCCAAAGGATGGCAAAGAGGGGGTACCTCGTTTGCTACAATCGTCGAAGTAAGCGAACGACCTCCAAGAGCCATGTAATCTTGAGGAAAATCCTCAAATTTGGCTTCAAGTTTATTCATATTTACTCTTAATATTCTTTTTGGCATAAATTTCACCTTAATTTTTAGGCAATTTATAATTGTGAATAGTGATTATATAAATTTACGTTATGTAAATAAAGTAATATCGTAGTTAACGATTTGTGGTTTGATTTGTCATTAAATATTTAAAAAATAAAAAAGCAGGCCCGAGGGGATATGTTCAAGAAACGCGAAGCGCATATTATATTGAACCCCCGATCTTCTGCTTTCTCCATGCACATTATGTAGGAGGCAGCTGCGATATCCATGCTTCGCCACGAGCCTTTATATATAAAAGATTCTAGGAATATATTCCATATATGTTTTTTGATTCTTAATAAATCATATTTTAAAAATCCATCTAGGACCATGTTATTATTTTGGTTTTTATTTTTCTTAAAAATGTGACCATAAAGAATAAGAATCCAAGAAGAAATAAACTTTACAATGATGGAGAAAGAAAGGAATGTGGAAAATGTCATGAGATCAAGTCTCATGAATATTTTAGAAAAAGACAAGGGCGTTTGAGGTCCATTTGCGAAGATTGCAGACAAAAAATGCATGCAATTAATAACTTTAAGAAACAAATTAAAATAATTACCTTACTATTTGATAAAAGATGTCACAATTGCCATAGTGGCCTTCAAATTTTACCTGCGTTGGAATTTCATCACTTGAATCCGTACTCCAAAAAGTATTCATGGAGAGACTTAAGAGGGAGAAATATAGATGAGATAATTAGAATTATTAAAAACGAGAATCTTCAAGTTTTATGTAGAAACTGTCATAGTTGTGAAGAAATGACTAATTATGATAAATTTAAGGAGATTATCCTATCAGAGATATTATCAATTAATAATGTTGGAGAAATTGATACCATAGTTTATGAAGAGATCAAAAGTAATATTAAATATCGATCTGAATGTCTTAAAGGAGCTCAACATAGAGCAAGAATTAAATATAGAATTAAGAAATGGATCAAAAAGAGGATAATTATTGAAATCTTATATAATGGTGCTTGCATTGGTTGTCGAAACATAAGAATTAATGACAAGTTACCTGCTTTAGAGTTTCATCATCGAAACCCAAAGATAAAAGAATTTAAATGGGAAGTTCTATCTAAACTTCCTATAAATAATATAATTACTATTTTAAAGAATGAAGATTGTATTTGTTTGTGCAAAAATTGCCATTCCTTAATTCATTCAATAAATTTTGAACAATTTTTTGATGAAATCTTTGAAAAGGAGAATGCATTAATGATAGATTTAGTGGAAGAAAGCTATTTGAAACTACAAGAAAACATTAATAACTTTTCCTTTAAAGAAAAACTATAAATAAAAAATTAGAGATAATAGTGGGATATTTATATCCACATTACGATGAATAAATAAATCAAAAGGTTTTAATTCTGAACTTTAATTTTAATTATTATTAGTATAGATTTTTTTGAAATATTATTTTTAGTGTTATATAAAATGGAAAGAAGAAATTACCCACAAAATAGGCCACAAAGACCTATTGATTATTTAAAGAATTCTGTGAATAAGATCATATTAATTAAAGTTAAGAGGAATCGTTTATTTCGAGGTAAATTGGCAGGATTTGACGAACATCTTAACCTGTATCTAGAAGGAACAACTCAGCTTTTTGAATACATAGATGAGGATGGTTCTCTCCACGAGGAGCACGAAACGCTTGGAGACATCGTTGTACGTGGTGATAATGTAATATTCGTCAATCTCGCCAACCCAGACGGTTAAAAACTCTCTAAAATAAATCTTCACGTTCTTGGAAATCCTTTCATGATATTAAATCTCATTTAGATCAAATAAAAACTTATTAGATCGCAATTCTTTAGTAAATAGATAGGAATTGAAATTTGATTTTTAAATTAAAAAGCAATTTTAAGAGAGGTCTTTAAAAATTGATTGAAGCTGAGAGTATTAAACCCGAAAAGACATTATTGATAAGCCCAAATTTGGGACACCCTCTGTTTTTAGATATAGATCGTAAATTCAAGCAAAAGGAATTTGAAGTTAACTTATTATTTGTGAGCAATATAAAAAATACCGATAATTTCGAGAGGTTCATTAAGCATGGGTTAAACTTTATCCCCATTCTTGAATACAAGTGGAAATTGAAAGCACATTTCGAAAAAGAGAAAGAAGAACGATTGGAAAGAAAAAAGAAAAGAAGAATTTGGGATAAAATTAAAAGCATATTTACTCGGAAAAAAAAGAAGGAAGAAGAATTACCACCCGTTTTGGAGCTTACAGATTCTACGGGAAAAAAGTTTGATATTGTGCAAGCCGAAAAAATCGAAGCATTAAGGCCGCGAGCATTTAGAGGGGATTTAATAAAAGGGACTCTTTTAAAGGTAGAACCCGTAAAAACTTGCGAAATTGATAACATTAAATATGACAGTTATTATAGTCCTCGAAATTACTTAATTAAATATAATATTTATTCGGGTTTAGATGAATTTTACAAGGCGACAATTCATTTCAAGTTATCGAAAGAAGTATTGGAATTTTTAGAGAGTTTTAATTTTGTAATGTTTGATCTTTGGCAAGAAATGCCCAATAAGGAAATTCGCGTTTCTTATCATTCAATCGTCGTTTCAAAAAATAAATGGAGCGATTTTAAATTCTTTCACGCGACAGATTTACACTTGGCAGAACGGAACGATAGAATTTATGAAATCGTTAAGAAATGGAATGTTTTAGTGAGAAAATCAGATCTTGGCGAACTTCTTGCCCAAGGTGCGAAGGCAGTTTCATTTTTTCAACGTTTACTAATAAAAAAACCAAAAGATAAAATTCCAATTAAAAGTACTGAACCACTTCGTAAACGATTTGTAAACCCTAACAATAACTTTAGAAAGTTCATTAAGCTCGTTAACAAGAAAGTAAATAAGAACGATTTAGATTTTGTCGTATTGACAGGAGATTTAATAGATTTTGCGATTCTCTCCAAAATACCCCAGGCAAAAAGAAAAACACTAGATTTTAACTATAAGGATAGTAATTGGCGCATATTCAAAGAGATCTTGCTAAATTTTCCTCAAGAGAAAAGAAGAGGGATGGTTTCTGGAGAAGAAATACTTTGTCCTATATTTACTATTCCCGGAAACCACGATTATCGACCTTTTCACTACGACCTTCGGTGGGGTAATTTATATAGAAAAATAGGTTTATTACAAAGCGAAGTAATCGCTTTGAACGAAGAGCTAATGGCAAACCCAATTAGTTCAATAACTAAGACCTTCAGCGCTTTGAAAGCATATTTGATAGAAATTAACTCTTCATTAGATTATTATATCAAGTTAGGAAATAATAATTTTATTTTCTTAAATACTGGCTCAGATTCTTTTAAAAAATTAATGGATTTTCTCAGTGGTCATCCATCGGTTACTGGAATCTCAGAAAAGCATATTAAATATTTAGAAAATATAATTAATCATAAGATAGAACCAGAAAACAATACTTACCTTATGCTTCATGGACCACCAATTAATCCAAAAAAAAAGATTAGCGCACTTAAACGGTATGCAATGTCAAAACCATCAAAAGAATTAATAACGAAAATCGATGAATTTAAAGAATCCTTAATTCAAAAGTTAGGTAAAAAACTTTCCTTAGCTCGAATTGATAACAAATTTGACGTGCAATATGGCGCAATCTCAACAAACTGGGAGAAACTTCTTAAATTTTGTTTAGATTTCTGTATTCTTACGCTTTCAGGACATACGCACCAATTAAAAGAATTTAGATTGAGCGACCCACAAGATTTAAAGACTAAAGTCGGCGACACACACACATCGCCTTTTATTTTAAAAAAATTAGAAAATCCTGCGGCGATATATTATGATATTTATTCTGAACAATATAATAATCCAGAAGATATTGAAAATAACGCTCCTTTTGTCGTTCAAACACCTGCACTGGGCTTAGGGAGCTATAAAAACCCTAAATCAGAAAGCGCTTTTCGAGAGATCGTTATTAAAAATGGGAGACTCGCTTCTTTTAAAGTTAAGTACTTAAAACGTCAATTTAAACAACTTTGATTGAATTTAATAAAGAGAAGTTAATCAATTAAGCTAGTTCCTAATTCAAATGCGCGTATATATCTTGAAGGGTCTTCATGAAATTCTCTTAAAATCGTTAACATTAGCTTTTCATAAAATATGTCTCGAAATTCTTTTACCCCCACTCCTAATGCTATTATAGTGCTGTAATTTGGGGAGTCAAAGTAATTAATTGAGAGCTCGTTGAAATCGAGCGCAAATACCTTTCTAGCCAATTGATCTAAAATATCAATAATTTGAGCAATCGAAGGATATGTGATTTTCTTTTTCGAATTCTGGATGCTTTGCTTTAAATCTATTTGATGAGTATTTAAAATCACCATAGTTTTTTCTGAAATGTATTTTAAATTTTTTAAGGTTTCAAGGGGTTCAAGTCCTAAAACTAAATGTGCGTCTCTTATAGGAATTTTCGAGGAATTAAGATCTTCTATAGTATAATTCTGATCGAGGGAATATATCCTACTATCAATAAGATACCGAACAAACGCTTTCTTCGATTGTTTCTTTTTTGATTCGTCTAAGGTTGACCCAACAGCCTTTTCAATTAAAATACTTCTATCTCCATACTCCTTTAAGATGTTACGTAAAAGCGAAACTTCTCGTTTATCTACTCCGGTTACCAGGATGTTATACATATCTCCAATTAGCAATCACTTTATTATTTAATAATTCTAATTCTAAAAAAATACTCAGTATTGAAAAATGAAAGAAAATAGAATAAGGTTTATATAAGTTTAATGATGAACTGGTCGACCCTTTTTGTGTATTGCCAAACCAAAAACATCTTCCATTCCTTCTAAAACCATCTCGCTGATGGTTGGGTGTGAATGTATTGTTTCTGCGACATCGTGAACTGTTAAACCATGTTGCATGGCTAAAGCGATTTCTGAAATCAATTCTGGTGCTTCAGTTCCAATACAAGATGCTCCAATAATTTTATGTGTTTGTTTATCCGCCAAAATTAAAATAAAGCCTCCTTCTTCACCCATACACTTCGCTTTTCCTAGCGACATATACGGGAATCTCCCCATCATTAACGTGTATCCCAAATCCTTAGCTTGCTTTCTACGTATACCGACTGAACCAATATTTGGGCTTGTAAAAATGGTTGCTGGAACAACCCTATAATCTGTGGTTCTTTCTTCAACAGGAAACCCACCTAAGCTAGCTAAAGTGTTTGCAACGGCAACATCCCCTTCGTGACTAGCAACATGGGCAAGCATAAGTCCGCCTGTCACGTCACCAATGGCATAGATCCCTTTTACGGAAGTCTCTAAAGTTTTGAGATCTACTTTTATTGATCCTCTAGCAGTTTCGATTCCAAGTTCTTCTAATCCTAAGTTGCCCGATTCTTTTGCTCGACCAATAGATACTAAGCAATAATCAGCTTCAAAGTAAGACTTTTCAGCAGATTCTACTTGGTCTCTAGGAACAGCTGCTGAACAAGTTGTTGCTTTCACGCCTGTTCCAGTATTATCAACCGATAAGACATTTTGAGAGACCTGAATTTCGATTCCTAAAGAAATCAATTTCTTTTGTAGCTCTTTCACGATCATTGGCTCTTCTGTTGCGATCGGAGAGGGAAGATATTCTAACATGATAACCTTACTTCCAAAAGCAGAAAATATATTAGCAAATTCGCATCCTATTACTCCAGCTCCAATAATAAGCAATCTTTTTGGAACAATTTTGAAATTGGGACTTAAAATATCGTCGCTAGTTAAAATTCTATCGTGATCAATATTAAACGCGGGAATCAGTGCAGGAGAGGAGCCTGTAGCGATTATAACTCTTTTTGCTTTAATAATTTTTTTTTCTTCTCCTTCTATTGAGATTTCAAAACCTTCGTTAGCATTTCCACCTAATATTTTTCCATGCCCCATAAAAACATCGTTCTTCCACGCCTTTTCTAATGCAGCTATTCCCCCAGTTAATTCTGAAACAATTTTATTTTTACGCTCTACAGCTTTGCCAAAATCTAACTTTATATCACAACTTACTCCAAGTTCTTCTCCATTTTCTCTTATTCGTTGTATAAGTTCTGCAGATGCATATAAAGCTTTAGTAGGGATACAACCCACATTTAAACAAGTCCCTCCAAGATTCTTTTTCTCAATTAAGGCGACCTTTGCACCATATTGAGCTGCTCTAATGGCAGAATGATAGCCACCAGGTCCCGATCCAATAACCGCTATATCATACAATTTAGTTTCCGACATCCTTTTTATCAACTTCTTTAATATAAAGTAATAAATACTATATTTTAATTGATATAAATTGTACAAACAATATTAAATTTAATTAATTATTTTGTCCAATTTAGTAAATAATAATTCAAATAGCAGTGTTCAAAGTTGTTCGTTAAAAATTTATCGCAATTAACTCCTAAAAGCCTAGACAAAATTACATTAGAATTAAGAAAAGTAGGGCTTGAAGTTTTAGAAATTGCGATTAAATCAGTTGAGCCAAGCAAACTAATCCAGAATAATGTTAAAGTTATTGATGGTAAATTAAATATTCAGGAGGATAAATTCGATCTCAATAAATTTAGCAATATCTTTATAATTGGAGGTGGAAAAGCTTCTGCTCAAATGACTTTAGCACTCGAAAAAATTTTGAAAAGAAAAACTAAGATAAGATACGAAGGATTCATCAACATTCCAGAAGGTCAAAAAATAAGAGACTACAGTCCTTCGAGCAAAATAAGGATGAATCCCGCTTCCCATCCTATTCCAAACGAAAAGGGTTTAACTGGCACGAAGGAGATGGTGAAAATTGTTGAAAATGCCACCAAAAGCGATTTAATTATTTGTGTAATTTCAGGTGGAGGTTCCGCCTTATTGCCTTTGCCTAAGCAAGGAATAACTCTCGAGGATTTGCAAAAAGTCAATTCATTATTATTAGCCTCGGGAGCGTCAATTTACGAAATAAATATTATCCGAAAACATCTATCGGACTTTAAAGGCGGAAATTTAGCAAAAAAAGTACATAATACTAGTAAAGCAACTTTAATAACGCTTATTATCTCGGATGTAGTAGGAAATAATTTGGATTCTATTGCCTCTGGTCCTACGGTTCCAGACTTAACAACTTTCGACCAAGCTTATGATGTGTTAAAAAAGTATAATTTAAGCTATAAGGTTCCTTCTTCGGTAAAAGAAACAATTGAAAAAGGTTTGAGCGACCCGAGATTAGAAAACCCTAAGGAACACGATGTTTGCTTTACTAACATATACACTTATTTAATCGGAAGCGTCGATTTAGTTGTCGAAGAAGTATCAGCAAATTTGAAAGATTTTAATTTTATCATCGACTATTTTACAAACGAAATTGTAGGTGAGGCGGTAGATTTTGGAAAGGAATTACACGAATTAATTTCAATAAAATTGAAACCATATACCAAAAAACCGGGTAAACATAAACTAGCTCTAATTGGGACCGGTGAATTGACAGTTACAATAAAAGGAAAAGGAGTTGGTGGAAGAAACCAAGAAATGTTATTAAGTTTTCTTGACAATGTAAAAAATAAGGAAATTGATTATAATTTCTTAATTATCGGAGCCAATCTCGATGGGATTGAGGGCAATAGTAAGGCAATGGGAGCACTTGTCGATAATATTTCACTTAATCAAATAAATAACGAAAGAATTAAAACTAAGAGCTATTTAGAAAATAACGACTCCAATAGCTTTTTTAAGCTATTAAAAAGCGAGATTATTACGGGACCTACCGGTATTAATGTTAACGATTTACTTCTTATTTTGATAGAACTTCATATTTAACGCTCAAATCCACAAAAAATCAAAAATTAATATTATAAAAGTTATAGGTTTATTGATAAGTATGGAATTAAATTTAATAATAACATGTCCGGTTTGTGGATTTTCTTTTAGAAACCGCGATTCCTTCGCAAAAAAAAGGAATGTTATTTGCCCAATGTGTGGATTTAAGTTTAAGGAACCAAGTTTTTTCCCTAAAAGAATAAACGGGTTTTCAGTTTAATGCATTAAATGACTTTTTATTAAATTTATGTTTTGGTTAAAAAATCTTTTTTAACTATCGTGAGAATATTTATTCTATAAAAAATATACAATTATTAATCCATAGATATTTATGGAATTATTTAACAGAAATATAAAAATTATGGTAATCTAACATGGCACGTAAAAAAGATAAAAAAACGCGAGCAGCACCTAGAACCAGCACTGGCTGGGCTGCTGAAGAAGCTGCTGAAGAAAAAATAGCTGAGGGTTTAAAAAGATCTGACCTAGACGATGGAAAAGTTACATTAATTGATAGAGATCTTTCTACTCCCGTGATTGAAACGTACGATGCAGATACTGGTGAATTAGAGGGTTCAATTTTACTTAAAGATGGCAATCGCGAAGGATTGCCTGGTTTAGTAAAAATTATTGAAAATGTTGATGTAGAATTAGATCACGACGCAAATATCGAATCTATGAACTTTAAGGGCAAATTAAGCGTGGAAAATCAATCTAAGAAGGACCGTATATGGGATATCGATTTAACGCTAAAAAATATTGAGAGCACAACTCTTAAATCAAATGAAATTAAGATACGAGAACTAGGAACAGACAAAAATACCAATACTTATGAGGAAGACTTTGTAATTAAAGGTGAAATCAAGAATCTTCTCTTAGTTAAAGAATACGTTAATACACTTCCTGAAGCCGATAATGTTCTAAATATTAGAGACATTGAAAGTGATCTCTTGAAGGTAAAAGGTAAGACTAGTAAAGCTGGAACTAAAGTTAAAGAAAGAAGTACTACTGTTGAAGAAGAGGAAGTAGAAGAGGAAGACGAAGAAGAAGATTCTATGGAAGATGGTGGTACTGCTGCAGATGATTTTTCATTACAAGCTTTTGGTATTTCAATCGATAAAGAAAATACAGTGACTTTTGCGATCGCAATGAGGAGCTTGTTCGAAAAACCCATAAAAAATATAAGAGTAACGAAAAATATTCCTGGTGATTTTAGCAATCCAGTTATAAAAGATACATCAGTAGGACGGGCAGATGTTGAAGGTAAAAAAATTGTCTGGAACATTGAGAAGTTAATGCCCGAAACAACAGTTTTATTGAAATTTACTTGTGGTATATTGGTAACTGATATTACAAAGAGAAAAACAGGCACGCTTGAGGTAACATACGAAGCTTCATCGTCCTTCGCAGAAGGATTAGATATCGATAAATACGATGCGTACACTCGAAATAAATTTTATGTAGATACGCTAGAAAGAGATGAGGAACCCGGAATGTGGGATTGTAAACTCGTATTTGAGAACCCCTCTGAATTTGTAATTCAATTATTTAACGCAGATGTGTATTCTCCAGACGACGAATCGACAAAGTATGTCGACATCGATCCTAATGACGTTCCGTTGTTACCAGCTGGCGCCCAATGGCACTCTAGAAAATGGACATACGAATCAGAAGAATATCCTGCTTTTAGAAAGAAACTTGAATTTCGGGTGATGCCTGATTTCCAAACTATTGTAAATGGAACCATTGCAATTTCAGATGTAATCTTAGAAATAGCAAGTATAACTGGAGATATGGAGTACGATATAGATCAAGTTCCAACATATAAAGAAAAAGATGTTATTGCTATGTTAAAAATGGTCAATAATGGTTCTGCTCCATTAAATGAAATAACAGTTGTTCAACAATATTTCAACAAAGAATTTCAGCCACCTAAAGCCGATGAGATAAAGATAATATGGGATGGAAGCGAAATTGAATTAGATTCGAATGCTGTTAGCTTCGACGGTAGCGTGTTTAAAATCACGCTTAAAGACCTAAGACACTCCGATAACGGCTTATTTGCGCCAGAATCTTCTTTAGAATTCCAATATCCAATTCATTGTATTAATCCTGTACAAGACGCCAAATTTGAATCAGAGATCATATATTTCACAAATACTTTCCCAATTTCGCAGGAATTAGAGTTTAGGCCAGAAGTACCCGTAATCGAGGCCCTACATTTAAGGAGAAGATTCAGAATTGGAAAGGAAGTCGTTCCAATTGGAGCTTTGGGCAATTACAAGATCATTTTAACTGTCGAAAATATTGGTACTGCACCTCTACAGAAACTTGTTTTGATGGATAAAGTTCCTGATAGTTTTGAATACGGTACTTATTCAATGAAACCTGAGATAACGGACGAAGTAGGTCAAGACACATTGAAATGGACTATAGACAAGCTATTAGCTGAAGAGAAAATAGAAATCACCTATGAAATTAGCGGTACTGGAGCGTACAGTCCAAGCGACGCTCAACTCGGTTTGTAGTTATTAAAATTAAAATTAATTTTTTTTTATATTTATATTTTTAAATTTTCATAATCATTGAAAAAACTTATATAAGAAAAAACTTCTATATTTAAGACTAATAGATTATGTATTGATTTTGTACAGAATAAAATTTATAAATTTTAAAATTTAGTGATAAACACATGTCGGTCAAAAAGCAATTTAACTTAGATTGGATGTTTGAATGCCCTGATGCAGTTTTAACTTGTTCAACTCTTGAATGTGGAGACGACTCGTATTTAGTATTTGGAGGCCATGACAAAACTTTATACTTAATGAACGAAGAATTAAACATTCTCGATAGTATTACTTTTGATGGGTGGGTAAGAACTACTTTCCCGATAGATATTACTAAAGACGGTTGCCAAGAAGTATTAGTAGGAGCAGGAGACGGTAATTTTTTAGTAGTAAAATTCGTAAAGGGTATAAATAAACTAGCAGGGATTATGAACTATAAATCTAAGGGTAAAGTCCTATGTGTCACAGCAGGTGATTTCACTAGAAATGAAAATATTGAATTGATTCACGGTAGCGAAGATAAAACTCTAAAAATATTCGAAAACATTGATTCTACTGATCCTAAGTATGTATTTTATTATGACTCGTGGGTAACTGCTTGTGTATTAGGATATTTAAAATTGTTAGATGTGAATAAACCTATTAACGGATTATTAATTGGCACTAAAAATGGCATGCTCCAATTAATCCAGTTTAAAGAAGGCAAACCAGATATTATTTGGCAAAAAGACTTAGGCTCTCAAATTAATACAATTGAAGTGGGCGATGTAAAAAATGACGGTTTCAACGAAATAGTAGTAGGTACAGACGCATCTCAATTAATAATATTTAATAGCGAAGGCGATGAGTTAAAATCTATAACTCTTGAAGAAGGGCGTCCTATATCTTTAAAATTAGTTGATATTGACGGTGATAACGCAAAAGAAATTATAGTAGGATGTGCAGATGGCACTCTTCGAGTATATCACAACACCAATCTAAATTCGATCGATCTCGAGCTGAAATGGAAGGCTTCAGCAGAAAATTCAATAAAAATCGTATCTACTATGAAGGATCCAAAAGAAGATTTAACACGCATTATAGTTGGAGGATACGATCGAAGTATTAGATGCATCTGTGATATCGAATGGGGTAAAAAACCACCACTTGAAATTCCAAACAACATTGTAGAGCTTCAACCGACAGAAGCGGAAGCAAAAGTGGAAAAACCCATTAAATTTGAATCAGTTCCGACAAACATCAGAGAATACATTTTCAAATATTTAATAGATAATAAGATTATATTGGGCATTGCAAAAGAATTAGAGAAGAGAGGATATCTCACTGATAGCGTTGTCGAAGAATTCCAACGTATGATCTCAGAAAAATCTGATTCTTTCGAAAAAATTACATATTCAGTTTGGACACTACCAGAGGATAAGATAGGTTTAAGCGGTGCGGTCGGAACTCCCGCGAAAAAAGGTAAGAAAGTAAAATCTGTAGTAAAACCTGTAGTGATAGAGCAAGAAATGCCCTCACAAAAAGGAGGATCGCTAATCGACGCCTTAAAAAAAGAGCCTCAAAAAATAAAGGGAAAAGGAAAGAATATTCCAACAGAGACTATAATGGAAGTGAATATAAGAACAATAATTATTACACATTTAGAAAAACAGAAATTAATACGGTCCAAAACAAAACTAGTCGACGATTTGGTCATTTTAGGATACGAGAGAGAAGTAGTGGAAAAACAACTCGATAAATTAAGGATGGAAGGCGTTATTGTGTACTCGCGTTCAGAACCTAAAGGCTGGAGTTTATGGAATGTTTAATTTTGTATTATGTATATGTAAATTCTTTGATTTCGTTTTGGAAAGGTTTAAATTGATTGATTTCTGAAAAGTCTTTATTACTATATCTAGAAACAAAGAGTAGTGAAATAGGTTCGATTTTTTGTAGAAATTTCTTAACAAACTTATCCGTATCTTTTTTCTTTTTATCTATTAAACTATACAAAATAATAGACTCTTTCTGATTAGAATCTGAAGCTTGTATTTCAAATGCTTTGAAGATAAATAAAATATTATTAGACTCTAAATATTCTAAACTTAAGTTGTTAAACGCATTCTTAGCAAATAGATTAATCGCCGAAATAAAAGCTCCCCTTAAATCTTTATTTATAATCTTAAGGTTTTGTTTTTTTTCAATGTTTTTAAACACGTGACTAACTAAAACAAAACCTCGAAATACTAATCCGATTTCATACAGTTCTTTCATTTTTTAACTTATATATTTGAAGTTTAAACCCTATAATCTATAAACTTAATAATAATATTCATATTTATTATTACACAAAAAAATTCAAAATCATTCTTAGGTTAAACAATTGAAAAAAGTATGTAAATGGTATCAATGTTGCCCGATTAAATATTTTGTAGATCACGGAATGCTTGAAAAAAAATGGGTCGAAGATTACTGTTTAATAGGAAATAAGAAGTGTATTAGATATCAGAAAGAAGAGAGTGGGGAAATCCATCCCGATAATTTACTTCCTAATGGAGAGATTCGAAAAGAATTAAAATAAATAACTATCACCAACACATATATCTTTAAATTGTTCAGAAAATCTTTGTTTTATTTCCCTTATTTTTTGCGTACAGTGGCAAGCTCCTACGAATTCAATTCCTTCTAGAAAAGAAAAATCTCGAAATCCATGGAAGCCCCCTATAACGGCTTTGATTTTGTTCGATATCGTTTGACCCTTTAAAATAAATGCTTCTAAACCTGGATGTGCGCAACCTGAGATTATTATTAAATCGTTTTTTTCTGTTTTTAAAAACAAAGATTGTTCCGTTAAGAATCTACTTCCAAATTGACCAGATGAAAAAAGATTCTTGTCTACCTCAATCATTTCAGAAATACCTTGAACTTGAGCTTCGGGGTAAGCCTTTATGAAAGATTTTATATCGCGGAGTGGCACATAAATTTTAATATCGTGATTAATTTGATAAATTTCTTTTAAACCTCCAGCATGGTCGTAGTGGTTATGGGAAATTATAACTTTCTTTATTTCTGAAACTTTAACATTAAACTTGTTTATGTTGTGAATTAGAATATCCCCTTTACCTCCCGTATCAAACAATAAGTGGGTTTTTGAGAGATTATTATAAATTAAGGCTGAAAAACCAAACCCCATTAAAAAACCTGGTTGTGCACAGATGTCGTCGTATACAATTTTAATTTCAAAATTGTTTGAAAAGTCAGATTTCATACTTTTAAAAAGACTTTACCCATTATTAACTATTAGTTTTTTGATAAATATCTTATTGCGATTTTTTCCTTAAAATAATAGCTTCTTCAGGACATTTAGAAACGCAAACTCCACAACCAAAGCATAAATCTGGGGAAAATGTTAATTTTTCTTTAAGGAGTTTTCTTGCTTCAAAGTAACACCATTGTTCACATAATCCACAATTATTACACTTGTTTGGGTCGCTATAAGCTATAAAATCGCTTTTGATCATTTGAGGCGAGCCGCTTTTTAAGAACTTATTCATAACTACACAGCAACACGGACAACAATTACATACTACGTAATAAAATTCGGGATTAGGGAAATATATAATTTGGTGGACAAGTCCTCTCTGATCGCATTCTTCTAGAAGTTGTTTGATTTCTTCCTTTGTAACTTTTTCCAAATTTTCGGATTTATAGGGAATCTCTTGTAAAGAACTTCCAAACCCGATATGTATACAAGTTTTAATAGGATGGTCGCAATTAGGCTCATCTGAATGTTTTCGTTGCGTTTCTCTACAATAACAATTTCCTATTCCAACAACATTAGATCTACTTAAAAGCTCTAAAATTTCTTGAGAAGGAATAAATTTAATATCAACATCAAAGTTTATGTTCAATGGAACAACCTTTCCACCCCATCTTTTCTTAAAGATGTACCTATTTACTATATTGATAGTGCTGATGTTAAACTTATTATCGAGAAATCTGAAAATTTCTAACATTAATAACTCAAAAATTCCAAAAATTGTCGATAGGATTTTGCCTATTAATGGTATCCTCTTCAAGAGCCTATCAAACTTCGCGTGAAATAACCTATAAGGAAAGACAGTCATGATAGTCAATAAAAACTACTTTAAATTAAGAGAGAAAATAATCTAATCAATTCAATTATTATTCGTTAAAGATTTATATTTATCATTATTTAAATGATATTATCAATAAATGAGTGATACATTATGAAGGATAAGAAAGATGAGATTTTAAATAAAGCATTTGAGTTGGGGAAAAAGTACGAGCAAGAATGTACTGGGTGCGCTCAAACGGCAGTTGCGGCGATTTTTGAATCGTTAGGGATCTGGAACGAAGATGTTTTTAGAGCTGCTAGTGGTTTAGCCGATGGTTTGGGGTTAACAGGCGATGGTTCTTGTGGAGCGCTTGTTGGATCTTCTATGGTAATAGGGTATCTCTTCGGAAGGGGTCGGGTAGATTTTAAAGATATGTATAAACCCATGAAATCTTACACGCTTGTTAAAAAATTACACGATAAATACGTTAAACAATACGGTTCTTGTCGCTGTTTCGATGTTCAAGAAAAAACGATGGGTAGGACATTCAATTTATGGAATGCTGATGAAATGAAAGAAGCGTTTAAGGCGGGTATGATGGATAATTGCTCTACTATCGTTGGAAATGTAGCTAAGCTTGCTACAAAAATCATTTTAAAAAGTGGATTTGAACCTAAATAATAAAATGGAGTGTTTTATGTTGACTGAGAAAGATTATAAACTTTTGTTTGATGAAAAAATTAAAGAATTAGAACAATCACTACATAAAATGAAAGAAGGTGTGAATTGTGCTGAATTAACTCTAACGAATATTTTGGACATTTTAGGTCTCCACAATGGCGTATATAATAACATGATGATTCCTTTAGCGGGTGGACTTGGCGGTTACAAGTCCCAGAAAGGATGGATGGGCGCTTGTGGAACCATGGTTGGGGGTTGTGCGGCGATTGGAGTGATTTTAGGGGGTAAGGAAAGGATGGATAACGATCTAATTCCCATAGCTTACCTCAAAGCGGCAAAATTCGCGTCGGAATTTGAAAACGAACTTGGTTCTGTTGTTTGTTCAGATTTATGTGGCGTAAGTTTCAGCGATCCCAATGGATACATCGAGTACAGACAAAACAACATCTGGTCAAAAACTTGTTGTATATTTATATTTTGGGCGATTGATGAAGTGAGAAAGCTAACGCGAAAACAATTGAAAAAGAAATGGTGAAATGAAAGGAATTAGGTTTTTTTTCAATTATCGCTCAAGAGGTCCATCAATCGAGAAAGCATCTACCGATTTTATGTCTATAGATACTATCCAAAAAGTCAGAAATTTCCATAAAAAGTTCTCTCAATATCAACCAACGCCACTTCGTTCGTTAGATGGTTTAGCTAATAAATTATATATAAATAAAATTTGGGTAAAAGACGAATCCTATAGGTTTGGATTGAATGCGTTCAAAGTTTTAGGAGGATCGTACGCAATTGGATGTTATCTTAGTCTTAAATTTGGTATTGATATTAGCGAATTATCATTTGACGACTTAAAATCGCCCGAATATAAAAAGAAAATTGGAGAATTAACATTTGTAACGGCCACAGATGGAAACCACGGGCGAGGTGTTGCGTGGGCTGCTAGAGAACTTGACCAAAAAGCCATCGTATTTATGCCTAAAGGCTCGTCCAAGTTCCGCGTTAATAATATTAAAAATGAAAACGCCGAAGTTATCGTTACGGACGATTATTACGATGAGACAGTAAAAATAGCTGCGAATTATGCAATTGAAAATAATGGCGTTTTAATTCAAGATACTGCTTGGGAAGGATACACCAAAATTCCAACATGGATAATGCAGGGTTATGCAACTCTAATTGACGAGGTTTTTGAACAGCTAAAAATTGAGGGATATTCCACGCCTACTCACGTATTTCTACAAGCAGGGGTTGGTTCTTTAGCTGCAGGTGTTCAAGGATATCTTATGACTAAAGTAGGCAAAGAAAGACCCATAACCGTTGTAATCGAACCGCATAACGCTGCGTGTTTGTATAAATCAGCGAAGATTGGTGATAATAATCCGCATTCGGTTAAAGGGAAATTATCAACGATCATGGCAGGACTTGCTTGTGGCAAACCTAGCATAATTGCCTGGGATGTTTTAAGAGATTACTCCGACGTCTTTATTTCATGCTCAGACGATATTGCCGCTAAGGGTATGAGGATTTATGGTAATCCGCTACCAAGCGACCCTCAAATAATTTCAGGAGAATCAGGAGCAGTAAGTTTAGGTTTATTGGCAGAAATACTTCAAAATAACAGTTACGGCGATATTAAATCGAAAATGAAATTATCTAGCGAATCTAGAATTCTACTTATTAGCACCGAAGGAGATACAGACCCAGATCATTATAGAAAAGTTGTGTGGGATGGGAAATATTCTTCATCATAGGAGAGGAGCATATTTTTAGGAATTTATTGTTTTTAAGTAAGAATTGTAAGCTTTTTCCCATTTAATATTTTGAAAATTGATAATTTTTTAAGCAAATAGTATTTTATTAAAATTATTCAAAATAAATTTTATTTCATTATACGATAGTGGTTAGAATTATGCCTGAAAATGAAACACGTTTTTGTCCTTATTGTGGCATTAAGCTACAACATCCTTATTGGAGTCATGTCCAAAAAGATCATCCAGAAAAGTACACTCAAAAAGAAACATGGGTAAAACTGTTTGAAGATTATACAAAATTAGGAATGGACGAGGATATATCCTTAACAGTAATCTCTGAACTGTTTAACGCTACAAAAGAAGAAATAAAGTCGTTCTTAAAGGATAAAAAAGTACTTTAGTCTTATTTTTTAGTTGTGAGCTTTTGTTTTCTAATTAATATTTGAAAATAAAAATAAATAGAAAAATAGTAGTAAATATATTAATTATACAACATTTTTAGTTAGAAATCTTCTTCGTCTTCTTCTAGGAGTCCCGATTGTTTTAATAGATCCTCAACACTATCTCGCATTTTCATTACTTGATCGTTTTCTGAGAGTTTAAGGTTATCAATAACTGTATCAGAAAATTCCATAAATTGTTTGATTGAAGCACTCGAAAATTCTTTAATTTTCTCTGAAGTCTCTTCAATGAATTCTTTACCACTTTCTCCAAAAGCCCCGCCAACGAAATCTATAAATGCGGTATTCAGTTTATCTAAGATATTTTCCTTCTTTTCTTCTCCTTCTTCACTCATTGCCAATTTACCTTTTTTAATTTAATTAACTTTTATTTCCATAAATTAAATTTATTTGCATTAAATAATTTTTTCAAATTCTTATGTGTATTTGTTATATGATATTAATGAGTTTACACACCATTTTATGCGTTCTTATAAGAAATTTAGAAAGGTTAAAAATAAAAATTTTAAATAATGCTTTAAAAATCAATATCTTGTCCAATTCCTTCTTTTAAGGCTCGATCATAAACTAATTTTCCAACTGCTACATCTTGCGCACTTATTCCTACAGATTTAAACACAGTTATCTCCGATTCAGAAGTTCGGCTAGATACCTTTCCTGTTATAATATTTCCTATCGAAATTATATCATTTTCAGAAATAATCCCTTCACTAATAGGAATTATATAATCACCTGCTTCAGCTAAACAAGCTTCTTTTAATCCAGCTACAAGTAAAGAAGCTCTTTTTATTGTTGTAGAATCTAATTCTCGAACATCAGCGGCATGAGCACCAATAGAAGAAATATGCGTACCCTCAGGCACTTTATCTCCTGAAAATAAGGGGGTTGTGCTCGTAGTTGCTGCGACTATGATGTCAGTATTAGACAGTAGGTCATCTCCAGATTCGGCGATCTCAACTTCAATTCCTAATTCTTTTTCGATTTCGATTTTAAAAGCTTCAGCAATATCTTTTTTAAAGTCAAAAACTTTACATTTCTCTAATTTTTGGTTTAATCCGTAATAAACACCTGCTACTTGCTTTCTTGCTTGAACGCCCGCGCTATAAATACTCATTTTAGTACTATTTTTTCGCGCTAAGTATTTTACAGAGACACCAGTTGCTGCCCCGGTTCGCATTGCCGTAATAAGGCCTCCATCCATAATTCCAACAATATCTCCCGTATTTATGTCTTGAATCATAACCTTTGCTAAAACAGTAGGCATATTATACTTTTCTGGGTTTTGTTTATATACCGAAACAATTTTAGTTGCTAGAGCGCTCATTTCACCTCCAATGATACCCGGCATTATCAATGTTAATCCTGGAGCTGGATCTGTAATAGCAATTCGTTGGGGAACAAAGGCATTTCCTAAAGTTAATTGTTTATAAGCTTCTTCGACGTATTTTAACGCATCTGACATGTTTAGCAGCTGAGCTACATTTTCCTTGGTTAATATCCTTACCATTTTTAAAAATTCAACTCTTTTTGATTGATATGTTAATGAAAATATTATTCTGGAGCTATTAAATTTATATATTTAAATATTAAAAGAATCAAATATTTTTTGTTATAAGTGAAGATTTATGAGCAGAGATCATTTCCTACAAGGATTTTTAAATCCTAAAAGTGTCGCTTTTTATGGCGCTAATAATAAAGGTGGTTCTTTAGCAGCAATTCAAATCATGAACCTAATAAAAGCCGAGTACAGTGGGAATGTATATCCAATCCATCTTAAATTAGATACCGTTATGGGCTTTAAAGCTTATAAAACGCTTTCCGAAGTTCCTGAAGTTCCTGATCTTGTTGTTATTGTACTTAATTCCAAAATGGTCCCTCAAATTTTTAGAGAGTGTGGAGAAAAGGGTGTAAATAAAATAATCCTGATATCTGGGGGCTTTCGTGAATTAATTGACGACCGAAAAAACACACTTACAGAAGAAATTAACGAAATTGCTAATAATTATGGGATACGATTTATTGGTCCAAATTGCCTAGGTTTGTTCAACAATTGGTACGAACCTAGTAATAAAAGGAGTTCGTTTAATATTGCCATATGGGAACGCTTAAAGAAAGGAAATTTTTCAATTGCTTCCCAAAGTGGAACCTTATCTTCTCACATATGGTTTGACCCCGAAAATTTAGATTTAGGGCTAAGTAAATCCTTATCGGTTGGAAACGAAGCTAATATTGATCTCGTAGATTGCTTACAATACTATAAAGACGATAAAGAAACTGAAGTAATCGGACTATACATCGAAGAATTAAAGCGTGGAAAAGAATTCTTAGAATTAGCGAGGGAAACAACCCCTAACAAACCGATTATTGCGATTTATGTAGGGGGATCTCAGGGAGGGAATCGTGCTTTACAAAGCCATACTGGATCACTAGCAGGTGATTCTAAAATCTATGACGCCGTATTTAAAGAAACTGGTATTATTAGTACTGATTATGTTCAAGAATTTTTAGATATAGCTTTAATTCTATCAAACGGGATTATACCAAAGGGTAATCGAATAGGTATTATAACTAATTCCGGAGGTCCAGGAGCTATGATTGCAAATAATGCTGAAAAGCACGGTTTAATCGTTCCAGAACTTTCAGAACCGCTCCAAGAGGAATTAAAATCTATGTTGCCTTCAACAGCTAGTTTTAAAAACCCTGTAGATGTCACGTTCGATATGAATCTTCCCTACTTTTATATAACTCTTCCAGAAATGTTAATGAAATCCGGCGAAATAGATGCTATTTTCCAGTATGGCGTAGTTGGATTTCAAGATGTAATGGACGATTATCTTAAAAACGAAAAAATTGCAAAATACGCGGAATTCCAAAATCAATCAGAAGAAGATTTGGACGATTTAGCTGAAAAATTGCTCCAGCCAACCATGAAGAATTGTCAAAAGTATTCTGTTCCGATATTATACATTAATCCAATGAGTTTTACTAGTCCGTGGTCAAAAAGACTAAGGAAGAACGGAGCCTTACTTTTTAAGTTATGGGATCGCCCCGTTAACGCCTTGGCAAAAGTATGCGAATATGTTAATTACAAGCAAAAAATAAAATGACTTACAATATTTCTTTTGATATAGATAAAGCACAATGATTCCCGCACATAGTACAAATCTCTTCACTATCTAAATGTCTTTTTTTTGGATCGTCGGGGTCTATACAATATTCAAATTGTTTTTTCCAGTTCTTTAAGAATCGATTCTTTGAGAGCTCTAAATCGTCGCTAAATAGATGGTTCAACCCAAATTTCATAGAGTCACCTACATGGGCAGCAATTTTACAAGCTATTAATCCATTTTTAATATCATCAAGAGAAGGTAGACAAAGGTGTTCCGCTGGTGTGATCGCACATATGTAATCTGCACCAAAACCAGAAGCAAATGCTCCCCCAATCGCCGCAGCAATATGATCGTGACCTGTAGCTGTATCAATGGGAAGTGGGCCTGAAACGAATAACGGCCGATTATTGGTTAATTTTTTATGTAGTTTTACCCACTTAATTATGTCTTTTGCGTTTATGTGACCTCCCAAACTTTCTAATATTACTTGAAGACCGGCTTTGTTTGCCATTTTGGCTAATTTATTATTTGTTTTTATTTCAGAGAGTTGAAATTCGTCCACTTTATCGTGGATGCATCCACTTCTCAATGCATTTCCTAGGTTTATTACAATGTCGTATTCTTTAATTATTTCGAGAAGGTATCCAAAATTTTTTTTAAACGGGTTTTCAACCTCGTTAGATTTCATAACAGAGGCCGTTAAACTACCTCCTTTTGAAACTATTTTCATTATTCGTTTTCCTTTCATTTTATTCAAAGTTTCAAGGTTAAAACCAGTATGGATAACGATGGAACTAATTCCGTCTTTTATTTGCTTTTCTATTACTTTAAAAATTAAATCTTCTGAAACATTTGAAACAGAATCCGCTTCAATAATAGCTTGATAAATTGGAACGGTGGTTATAGGAACGCTCGAAATCTCTAAAACTCTCTTTCTAATTGCGTCAATATCACCGCCCATCGAGAGATCAGACAAAGTATCAGCTCCATATTTCTGAGCAATTTCTACTTTTTTAAATTCTTCACTTAAGTTTATAGCCGAAGAAGATGTACCGAGATTAACGTTAATTTTTGTTCTCAAAGGGAAACCTATTCCTACAGGTTTAAAATTCTCCCTTTTCATTATAACTACCTGTCCTTTCGAGATCTTTTTCATAAGTTTTCTAACATCAACTCTCTCGATCTCGGCTATGTGGAGCATTTCTTTAGTAATATTGCCTTTTAAGGCTTCGTCGAAAATTGTCATTATCTCAAAATTATTTCCGTTTAGATTATATAAGGTAGTAATGAAAAAAATTCAATTAAAATTTACTATTAAAATAAAACGAGTTTATTTTAAATTGCTACATCCAATATTAAGTCATTTATAGAACTTAATTTGTTAAATTTTTATTTATATGTATTTCAATTAACAAAAATGTAAACATTTAAATACAAATGAAATAGAAAGATAATTTACATTTAAGTAAAAATCATATTTCTTAGATGAAAAAAAAAATAGAGGTGAAAAATATGCTGTATGTGTTTACATATAGTTTAGTACCAGCTCATAAAATACCTGAATCAGCGAAATTGTATTTAAAAGAGATGAAAGATGCGCGACCTGCTACGAGAGCATTAGCTAAGGAAATTATACCAAATGCTGTAAAGGCTACTATGGAAGGTATTGAAGTCATTAGTGTTCACGATGTAAAAGAAGGGAAATTAGAGGAATTTCTAAATTTACAACAAAAATTGATGGTTGCGTACCATGACATAGAAGGGTATAAATACAACATCGAAGTTCGGTTCAAAATAACAGAAGCACTAGAAATGATCGGAATGAAGATGCCTGAGTAGTACTTTAATAAGTAAAATTATTTTACTTTTTTTTTTCATATACTAATTTGCTACCTCATAAAAAAATTAAAAAAAAGATTTATTTTTTAAATACAAAACCGTTAGGGTCTATTACTTCGTGCAATAATCTTAAATCCTCCTCAGTGGGTGGTTTTGTAATTTCCACATCATCTGCAATAATCAATTCAAAACCAGTTGCTTTTATTACATCATCAACCGTAATTCCCGGATAAGTTGCAATTAACCTCATTCGTTTTGATTCTGGTTCAAAATCCATTAAACATAAATCTGTAATAACGCGCGAAGGACCAGTATTTTCAGATAAACCCTCCTCTTCTCTGGCTCCAGGACCATATAAAAAACCCGGTGTTGTAATGAAATCTACTTTTTCAACAAATCTTCGAGGACTATGTCGATCCATTATTATAAGCGTTTCCCAAGCGAGTGAACCAAAATCGTTTGCACCTCCTGAACCCGGAAATCGCACTTTAGGTTTTTCGTAATCGTCTCCGATCATAGTGGAATTAAGATTACCATAACTATCTATTTGTGCTCCACCTAAGAAGGCGTAATCAATAAAACCTCTACGCATAGAATCCATAATATCGATTAATGTGGTTGTGCATAAGGCTTTATGGATAGTTCGTGAATCTCCAACGGATACGGGAAGTGTAGGTAATTGTGGTGCGATTCCACCAGCTTCAAAAAAGATAACCAAATTGGGAGCGTGAGTTAGCTGAGCAAACATTGTTGCTACTAGCGGTAACCCCGTTCCCACTGCTACTGCTTTTCCATCTTGCAATTGCCTAGCTGCAACAACTGCCATTAATTCTCTTAATGAATAATTTTCAGCGGTCATTTTTTAATCTCCCCTCACTGGTTCTCTTAAAAATTCAGCATCTCTAAGGTTATAGAGCCTTCTAGGTCCTAATTTCACTAAATAATCGTCAAAACTATCAAGACTATATACCCAATCTTCTAACCATTTTTCTAATACTTTCGGATCTTTGTTCCTGCCTACTGTTAAGTAATCTTCAGTAAATGTGTGATCAAAATAGTATTTATACGGCATATTGCCAGGATGTGAACCCCAAGGTTGTTCTACAACAGCATCTACCATATAAAAAGGAATGACGGTCTTACCTGGGTCTTGTCTAATGATGTCATCGCTTATTAATTCTTCACACATGACTATAACCCTCTTTGAGGCTCTCGCTTGTAAGTCGTCTTTAACGATGTGTCCGTCAATCTGAATGTTTCCGTACATATCTGCTCTATGTGCGTGAATTATACAAACATCTGGGTTTAATGATGGCAGTAACAATACTTTTTCTCCGGTAAATGGGCACTTAACAACTTTACCAGGGGAATGCATCATCGTATCAGTTCCAAGCATCACTTTAACTGGAATAAACGGTACCCCTTGAGCACCAGCTCGAATACGATAAGACATTGCTCCATTAGTGTAATCTGTTTTTTTAACTTGCCCACTTTCAAACTGCCGTCTCTGAACTCCAGAAAGGCCTCGAAGCTCAAATCCAACGACATAAGCAATATCAACAGCAGATACACAACCACCGGCCATTAACATATCAATATCTTGAACAGCAGTATGCCCCGCAACGGATAAATCTTTAATTCGTTGCCTTACAATTTCGTATATTATAGCCATGGGGATTCTAATGTGGCCAAATCCTCCAATAGCTAAATAATCACCGTCTTTAACATACTTTTTTACGGCGTCTTTAATTTTCATACGTTTATCTATTAAAGCACGCGATTTATTTTCTCTGGTCCATTTTCTCACTTCAGAAGGCGTATTTTTACAGAAGATCTCTCCTGTACCTTCTTTTAATATCTTCATTTCTGAAAAATTAAACACCCCAATTAAAATATCTATAGATGTAATTGTATTTAAAGTTAAGAATTAAATTTGAATTATAAATTCTGTTAATAAGTTGGAAGACAATAAGAAAATAATGCGAAAAATGATAATATGTGTTAAAATATTAAATTTTATAGAATATTTTTGTTGAAAATTCCTTAAATACAAAACTGAAAACAACAATTTTTTACTATTTTAATTGCATGAAGCACTTAAATATTGCAATTCAGAAAGATTTAATAGAATAAATATCGTAATAGAAATATTCAATAACCAATTAGTATAAACGAATTAAATATAATGTCGAAAGATTACAAATTAAGAGGTGCTAATCATTTCAAATAAAAAAAAATTATGGGAACCCTCCGCTGAATGGATTAAAAATGCTGAGATAACCAAGTTTATCGAATATGTAAATAAAAAATATGGTCAAGAAATTAAGGGAGGTAAAGATCTATATAGATGGTCTGTAGAAAAGATTGAGGATTTCTGGGCGGCTATGTGGGCCTTTGGAGGTATTGTAGCTTCCAAGATATATGATAGAGTGGTTGAGGATCTAAACATTTTCCCAGGAACTAAATGGTTTCCCGGAGCAAAATTGAATTTTGCGGAAAACTTATTGAAGTATAAAGATGACCAATTAGCTTTTGTTTTTCAAGGAGAAACCAAGGTTTCGAAGCAAATTACTTATGCCGAACTAAATAAAGTAGTTGCACGCTTAGCAAAATCTCTCAAGGAAATGGGTGTCAAAGTAGGGGATCGAGTTGTTTCATATATTCCAAATTTGATTGAAACCCCTATTGCAATGTTAGCTGCTACTACCATTGGCGCAACTTGGGCATCGTGTGGCGCAGAATTACAACCGAACGCAGTCATCGATCGTTTTGGACAAATTGAGCCAAAAGTTCTCTTTACTGTTGATGGATATTTCTATAGGGACAAAGAATTTAATATCACCGAGAATGCTAAAACTGTGGTTGAAGCTATTCCTTCGATAGAAAAAGTAGTAGTGGCGACTTACATCACTGATGGAAAACCTGAGATAAGCCACATCCCAAATGCAGTACATTGGGATGATTTTATTTCAAAAGAGGAAGATCCTGGTCTTGAATTTGAACAATTACCTTTTGATCATCCTTTATACGTGATGTTTTCATCAGGAACAACGGGGAAACCAAAGTGTATGGTTCAAGGCGCTGGTGGCGTATTGATCAATCATTTAAAAGAATTAATCTTATCTACTGATGTAAAAAGAAGCGATGTCATTAATTATATTACTGCGCCCTCATGGATGATGGTATAAGGTATCTTTATACCAGCCAAAATGTGGAACTGGCTTATCAGTGCCTTAGCCACGGGCGCAACAATATTCTTATATGATGGTAATCCGCTATATCCAGAACCATTAAGGTTTTTTGAATTAATTGAAAAACATAAGGTAACTATATTTGGTACTAGTGCTGCGTATATTCATTACCTAATGGGACTTGGGGTAAAACCTGCTGAGAAATATGACCTAAGTGCATTAAGAGAGATCTCGCAAACTGCATCTACATTATCTCCTGAAGGTTTTGAATATGTCTATCGAGAGATTAAAAAAGATCTCTTTTTCAATTCAATCAGTGGCGGAACAGATATTAACGGTTGTTTTGCTGGAGCGATACCTATTTTACCGGTATATTCTGGAGAATTGCAAGGGCGTGCTTTAGCAATGAAAGTAGAATCGTATTCTGAAAAAGCTGAACCTGTTGAAGATTTACAGGCCGAACTTGTGTGTGAAGCTCCCGTACCTTCGATGCCAATCTATTTTTGGGGCGATGACGATAACATGACAAAATATAAAGCTGCCTATTTTGACTACTATAAAGACGTAGGAAAAATGATTTGGAGACATGGCGATTATATAGTCATTCATAGCGATACAGGTGGTATTACCTTCTGGGGTCGATCGGACGCAGTTTTAAAACCTTCTGGAGTACGAATTGGTACTGCAGAAATCTATAATGTTGTAGAACAATTACCTGAGATCGCTGATTGTCTTGTTATAGGTCAAAAATACTCCGGGGATATCCGAATAATAAT
>NJBI01000032.1 GCA_005222975.1 Promethearchaeota archaeon Loki_b31 | reverse complement strand
GATTTTATCTTCGATCTTAGGTAGTCTCTCAAAAGAACTCCCGTTAAAAACCCATAAAACATAGCAATTATGATCGTTGTATTCTTTAGTGCGCTGGAGTAAGTCTTTGGAAAGAATCATTGAATGCTGAATTTCTATTATCACTTCTTTTCCATTCTCTAGCTTGCAATATACATCGGCTATTCGATTACCAATCGGATATTCTAGTTTAATAATTCTTACGTTGTTATCAAGTGGGAGGTTATCGTAAAAAAACTCCTTTATTTTGATGTGTTCAAACGATTCTGATTCTTTTTTCTTCGATTCGATCATAATGATAATCGTTAAGGTTACCAAATAATCGAGAATTATGTTTTTAAACCCAATATTTTTTTTTTAGATTTTTTCCTTTAAATTATCCAAGACTATTTCTTTTCTATCAATAAATTATTAGGTGTTAGAAAAAAAATGACTTTATTTGTTCCCAAAGCGTTGTACGAAAACGAAATAACAATAGTTTTGGACGAAATTCGTTATAGTTACGGAATGTTAACTAGAAGGGGATACATTTATGGGCTTATTGCAATTGACCAAGACGCAAAGATCATCGCAATCGACTCTAGATTTGATCGTAAGTTGAATTATTGGGACTTAAGCTCGATCGGCGCTGCCTTATACGGAGTCGCTAGACAAGCTCAAGATTTTTTCGAGACCGACTCTTTAATCAGGGCAACTTTGATCTATAAAGATTTGCAACTTTACGTTAAATCAATTGGAGATGTAATGCTTCATAAAAAAGGAAAACGAGAGATTCTTGTCGTTCTGTTAGTCGATAACATGGTTAATATTGGCGTACTTATATTGCAAATGAGAAAATTTTCGACTAAAATTAAAGAAGCTATCACTAAAAATCAAACTATTATGACCAAACTTCAAATGACCGAACGAGAATTAAAAGAATACCTTCGAGAATTAAAAAAGAAAGTGTTTCAATCCGCTTAATTATAATAAAAGGTGTAGCGTGAAAAATGATTGTAGATTCCGAGAAAGATGAAAAAAAAAAAGCAGAAATCAATAGTGAATCGGGTTTTAACGCGTTAAAAGAGGTGCTTCAGTTCAAAATCGTGTACTGGGGTCCTGGGGAGTCAGGTAAGACAACCAATTATTTTAGGCTGCGAGAAAAGTTCGACGGAGTTAAATTAAATGCGGGATATTCCATAGAAACGACCGATGGCAGAACCTTATGGCAAGATTCAATTCGCCTTTCGTTTTATTTCAATCTTAAAGAGATCAAATTCAACATTATTACGCAAATCGTTACGGCAACAGGGCAAGAACGGTTTTTATCTACACGAGAGTATGTATTGGATGGAGCTGACGGCGTAGTGTTCGTAGCTGATTCCGACCCTGAAAAAATGGAACAAAACAAGCGAAGTTTTCGAGAATTAAGCAGTTTTACTCACGATAAAGGGATTCCATATGTCATACAATTAAATAAGAGAGATTTGGAGAACGCAATTTCCCTAGAAGCTTTTAAAGCAGGGCTTGGGCTCCCACAGTCTGACGAATTCGATGATGGAGCGCCAGTAGTGTATCCAACTGTGGCTTTAAAAGGAGATAGTGTTCGGAGATGTTTTGAAGACTTAATTATCCAAATAATTTTTAATTATTTTAAGCGATAAATTCAACAATTTAGGAGAATTAGGCGAATTATGGATACTATATACGATTTCATATCACCAGAATTTTTAAACATTTTATTCTTTCAGCAAAAAAATTTGGTAATATATCCTTATGTCGATTTAAAACATATCCATTCGTTAGATTGTTTTACTGTAGGGTATGAAGTAGTTGATTTGGACTCTACCGTGTTACATAACCTTCGTGAAATTATTGAGTTTGAAGCTAGCAGCTCCTATTCTCAGCAACCTACATTTTATTACATATTGAATTCTAAAATAGAAGATATTAAAATCTTATTGGAATCCCCTAATATCCACTGCGTAATCAACACGCACGAGAACATAGAGCATATAGCAGATGGCGATAAGTTTATTTTTTACAACAAAAAGAACAATTCCTTTCTCAATTACGAGCCGGAAAGAATAAATTTGTCTTTTGAGCAACATCTCATCCAAACTTCTCAAAACGAGCAAATATTATTAGACGAAATTCTTAAAATTAAAAGCGTAGCAACAAAAATTTTCGTAGATTTAAATAGTAACACCAATAATGCGGACAATCTCCCCAAACTTATGCACGATTACAATCAGATTTTTTGGGACAAGATTTTAACTTTTACTGAGTTATATTTTAAGATCCAAATACCCAAATTCGAAAGACCAAAAAAAATACCCAAAAAAAAGTTTTCTAAACCGCTAAAAGATTTTTCTTACGAATACGAGGATATTTTGAAAACTAACCGGAAAATTGGGCAAGAGTTCATAAAATTACTTCACGATTATCGCTTTGATAAAGTAAATCCCGCTAATTTAGAGGTTGAACAGCTCTTCTACCCTAAAAAACTATACAATTATTTGCGGAATCACCACTGGGAAAAAGGAATTCCTCCCGATTTCTTGTCTAAATGGGTTCAAAAGATAGACACTAAATCTCAAACGAGCGAGAACGATCTTTTAGATTTCCAAATTATTTTCGAAAAGTTAAAAATCCCAATTGCTTATTTACCTGAAATTAACGAAGAAAACAAACCTCGCAGTAATACACTGCATAAACCGATTAAACCTAATGTAAGCATCAAGAATGAGAGCGTAAAAGGTACTATAGAAGCAATACCTTCAGTAGAAAATTTTCAAGAGTTTAAAAGTTGGCTTTTAAAAAAATTAGACGATTTGGAAACAATCCTATAGGTCCTTGTATTTTTATATTTTTTTAAGTTTTTAATTTAGCAGATCTAAGAGATATGTAGACAAGAAAAACACAGTGTTTAACAAGCTTATTACAATTACTGCTGACGCGTTAAACCTTTGGCGAATTTTCTTTCTTTCTTCCTTTATTTTTTTATTATGGAGATCTTTTCCATTAATCTTATCTTCTCTATCTTCCTCAGATTCTACAATGGTCATAGTTGTATATCTTCTAACAGCTCGATGTTTGTGGTAAATAGGTGCATTAATTGTTGCTGTCACATATATTAACCAAGGAAATAAGAATATGATAACAATCAAACTAATAATTTGCCAACCATAGTTTCTCGGAGCATCAAACAGAATTTCTAATATTATAATAAGATAACATATCATCGTAAAAAATATTAAATATGGATAAAAAGGATTTCTAATCTTCCAAAGATAATAAAGAAAGGCGATAAATATTGTAGCAGATAGTATGTTAAGCGATATAAATAGGAAATCGCTTAGGATAAATAAACCGTTTAATACCATTATAATATATTGGATAACAGCGAATAAAATATCAATAAGTTCTCTTTTAGTTCTATACGATTCATTATTCGATTTAACCATAATTAATATATCATTATCTGCTCTATTAAAGTTTTTTGCTTACAATAGTGCTAAATTTTTGTTTAAATATGCAAGATTTATCTTAATTTTATGATAACGCCTGAACTTGTAAGAGAGAAGAAAAAGCTTAGCTCCGTTAAATGCGTTCTTTGCCGAAGTAACACCAATTCTTACTTCAAGATTAAAAAGATTGGAATGTCGTTTGGAATAGTTTGTGAAGATTGCTTAAGATCCTTTTCTGACAAAGAAATGGAATTAATTCATAATATGATTACCGCTTTCGGCGGACATTTTGGATTATTAAGTAATTCCAAAGAAACCTCTTACTCGAAGTTAAAAGAGATTGCAGAAGATTACAAAACTCTAAATAAAGATATTGCTAATATTGAAAACGATATTAAAACGCTCCATTCAGCTTTTTTATACGGGATTACTCCAAGACAACTAGTGCAAGGATTAAAGCTTTTAATTGACTAATTGATTAATGAGAAAAATTGAAGTTAATATATTTTTCAATAAAATACTGAAAGAAAAGAAAAGAAAAAAAGAAAAAATCAATAAAAATTATCTTGTTTTATTTTACTGCTTCATTTTTGAGCAGTGAACAGTCCATAACCCCCAAAATTTTCGTAATTGAGTATAGTGAACCCTTGCTTTCTAATTAATTCATCCCAATACTTACGACTTCGAAACACCATGTACAATATACCAGAATATAAGATTAATTGCCAAGAATATCGATTCCATTCACCTATCAACAAAAAGCCTTTTGGCTTTAACACCCGGCGAATCTCTTTCATTGCTCTTTCTTTACTCTCATAATCGTGTACTTCGTGAAGTACCGAAGATAAGCTTACGATATTAAATTTATTGTCTTCAAAAGGTATTTCCGTTGCAGAACCGTATTGAAATGTACTCTTATCACTTACTCCTTCTAATTCTGCATTTCGATTAACTGTTGCAAGAGAATTACCCGATATTGCATTACTGTTATAAATATCTATACCGTTAAGATGACCTCCTTTTGGTAAAGATTTAGCTATTTCTATTGCTGTTCTACCCGTTCCGCATCCTATGTCTAATACTCTCGGAGATTGGATTTTACTTAATATATCCATGCCTCGAACTTCAGAATTCTCTTTACTTAATATAATGTTCATTGTTGCCAATCCTATTCCTGGCCATAAAAATAATAACATTAAGGCTATACCTATGATACTTAGGATTACTCCGAGCATTCCTAGAATGTTTAATCCTATAATTAAAACAATTAAACCGAACAATCCTATTATATTAAAAGCTAAAATTAAATTCTTAACATACCACCCATATTTTGGCTTTTCCTCACTCATTATAAATCACTAACATTTTAATCATTATTATCATATATTTCATACTTATCATATTATTCATAAATATTTAAATCTTATGAACAATATTTAATAATTAAAAGTTACAATTTAACTAGATTTTGAGATATCATGACTGAAGTTGCTAAAGGAAAATATTTTTATGGTTCTGTAAAGGTTGGCGAAAGAGGACAAATTGTAATTCCTATTGAAGCCCGAAAACATTTCAACATAAACCCAGGGGATCAAGTTCTTATATTTGGCGATTCTAAAAAAGGAATTGCCATAGCCAAAGCAAGTTTACTAAAAAAATTTGCTGGAAAACTCCTAGATATTTTTGGTCCTGAAGAAATAGAATCTAATGAAAAACAGTGATAATAATATATTTCTGGCCAAGCATTAAGTATTAATTAAAAATTGCCATATAATTAATAACTCTTGTCGATTATAAATCCGAGCACTTTAGAAACTAAAAGGTTAATGATCAGACATTTTACTCAAGAAGATTTTGATAACATAGTTAGTTTTATGAAAGATGTGGCATCTACTAGCTTCAACCAATTGTTTAAATCTATCATTAATTCTTATCAAAGTCAAGAAATAGTAATTCCTTATGCATTAATACTTAAAAGTAATGGAGATTTTTTAGGTTTTTGTGGTTTAGTTACTTTAAAAGATAATAAGCAGGTGGAATGTTATTATTTTTTGCAGCATGAGTATTGGGGAAATGGCTACGCGATAGAATCTCTTAGAAAGATTTTCGAATACGCTTTTTCAGAGCTTAAACTAGATAAAATAGTAGCGTATATAGATCAAGGAAACACACGAGGCTGGAAAGTTGCAGAAAGGTCGGGAATGAAATATATGGGCAATTTTTTACGCAAAGATACCAATCTTAATAAAAAGAACTCAATGTTTTTTTTGATTGATAAAAACGATTATTGCAATCAATTCCAAATTTAAAAGCAGTTTATCCCTTAATTATAAAGATAAGATGTCTTCTAACTCTTTTTTGGTTAGATTTAACAGCCCGCTTTTAGGCAACCTTTCTGTTAGCAAACGCCAATTGTTATCTTTCTTAAAAATGGCTTTAAATAGCTCTGACGCTTCTTTTAGTTTTTGATTATTTGCTAAAGATACGGCGGTCCAAAATTTCATTTCAAGGTTTTCAGGAAACAAATTTAGTGCCGAATCGTATTCCTTGAGTGCTTTCTCCATTTCGTTTTGTTCTATAGCTAAGTCACCTTTATCCATGTGTTTGTAAGCCCTATGAAGTTTTAACAATCTTGAGAGTTCTTTTACGGGTTGCTCGTTATCTTCGACTCTTAAATCGATGATTTTATCTTCCCACTTGTTTTTGACTTCTTTACTACCTACAATTAAAATCGCTGCAGATTGTTTTCCTCTGATATCACCTCCTACAGTTTCTGCCGCTTCCATAGTTTTTACGATTCTTTCAGCTAAGGGCAAATTAACGCTTGATTTAAAACTTTTAGCCATTGCTGACCAGACTTTATCGGTAAGCATCATATTAGCTTGAACTGAAAAATTTTCACCTTCAATGTGACCTGCATGAATAATGCATTTCGAACCAGTATGAGCAGCAACTCTACCTTGAGCGTCTAATATTGCTACTTGCCTTACATCTCTGCCTTCGTCTTCAGATATTAAAAAGTCTAAAGCTTCCTTTGGCGATTTTCCTTGCTTTAAAAGTTCTAAACCATGTAAACCAAATGAAGCATTTACGAGCGATTGAGTAGCCACAACTCCAACTCCTGATTCGCCCCATGAAACTATGCTCCCAACCGAGAAATAGTGACTCTGGACGCCAACTCCCATCTCCCCAGTTTTAGGATCTCTTGCCACGATAGAATATGTGTGAGCAATATCGCTTCTTCTAAAATTAGATTTATTTTTCTTCATTATTTGATAACCTTTATTCGTAATTTTTCTTAAATATTTACTAGGAATACAGTTCAATAAATTTTTTTATTTTGAGAGTAATAAAAAGATTTATTTTAAATCTGGACTTAGTCTTACTATGTCAAGTTTAAGCGAACTGTTTAAGGAGTGGAACGAGCTAAATAATAAAGCTGGAGCATCCATGGGTCAATTTGATTTTTCGACAATAAAAGAAATTCGCAAAGAACAATCAAAACTCGAAAATTCAATATTTGAAGTATTGAAAAAGCATGCGCCCGATGAATTTTTAAAGATTCTTCCGGAAGAATGCGGTGAAATGGAAATGGGCTATGAAACGAAAGGAAACATTTTTTACTTTGTAATGCTGGATCCTGAATTTATTGAATCCGAAGAAACAATCCTATTAGCTATTACAATAGACCTCAAAAACAAAGTTGATTTAATTAAGAATTTCGAAATTAAAGATTAAATTAAAAAAAAAGAAGAAAAGAAGTCTTTTCTTACCCACGACCATTTAAATACTTTTAACAAGGTATTTTCTTGGTAGATGGAGCTATTTAATAATTTTAAGAAAATCCTCCTTAAAATCTGAAAAGGGTTTGTTTAATTACATTTAACCACTTTCATATTGAAATGTAGAAATACTAACAATTAAATACGAAACCAATAATTTATTATTTGGCTTATAATGCCCAAATTAATAAAACTATTAAAAGAGGTATAATTTAATGTCGGAAAATGAAATTAAAAACCAAATTAATTTAAAACAGGATGAAATAAGTAAAATTGAAGAAGAATTTAAAGGGAAAAGCTCTTCTATTAAAAATGAAGTTGAGGGGGAGTATAATCCTAAAATTAATGAGAAAAATTCTAAATTAAAAGCCGAGCAGGAGAGGTTTGATGAGGCTATAGCTAAAGCTGTTGAATGGAATGCAAAAAAGAAGGAATTAAAGATTTCTTTAAAAGGGTTAAAAAAAGAATCATCAACATTAATTAAAGAAAAAAAGAAAACATTAGATCTAAAACTGAAGGAAACTAATAACGAGAAAAATACAAAAATTAAAGCGATAAATATAGAAATAAAGGCATTACAAAAAAAGTTAACTGATTTGGAAAAGGCTTCTACAGCATAAATAATTGATTATTATCATCACTAAGCAATTGGTCTTCATCTAAATTCCATTAAGGTCATATTGACTTCAAAAAGCTTGAATATTAAGTTTAGAAAGTTTCATAATATAGAAATAAACAACTTTTATTTTGTAATGAAGAATCCAGAATTTATAGAATAAGAGTAAGTGAAACTATTAGCAATTACTATAGACCATGTTAATAACGCTAATTTTTTAAAAATTTCAAGATTAACGATTAAAATTAAAAAAGAAAAATAAGGAATATATTTAAAATTTATCGGCGTTATCGTACCACGCTGGAAACCATTGGTAATACTCTTTTGGAAAAGCTAATTGTAATCCTTCGTAAGTGGCTTTAACTAATGCTACTTTTCCCGAACGATCGCGATGAATGACGATTAATCCCTGTTTTTCTAAGGTTTCAAAACGTTTTCTCAATTCGGAGCGACCCCCTCCTATGTCCTCTCGTACATCGTCTGGAGTCATATATAATCCCGGATTTATTTTGTAATCGTGAGAAATAACTTTTAATACGTTTTCCTCGTTTACTTCGTTTCCTTTGAATGTAGATTCTTTTTTCGAAATAATCGGGGCATTAATTTCGTCGTTCCATCTCATTCTCATGGGTTTATTATATATAGGGAGCATAGCACAAAACCTATATATAATCATTTTTTGGACCTCGTTTGTTCCAGCAACGATTTCTCCAATTTTTGCTTCACGTAGGATTCTTTCAGCAGGTAAAAACTTGGTGAGACCATCCCCTCCCAATATTTGAATGGCTTTAAGTCCAATATCTCTCGCAGCTTCCGTGTTAATCATTTTTGCTATTGAAGCTTCTACCATTGGTTCTCCCCCGTTATCTATTAATTTAGCACAGTGATAAGAAAATAATCTCGATACTTTTGCTTTTGTTATAATCTCAGCAATTTCGTTCTGAATCCCTGGAAATTGGTTAGTTGTTCTTCTAAATTGAACTCGTCTTTTAGTAAAGTAAAATAACAAATTTACTACATCTTCAAATAAACCTCCAAAAACTGCAGCACCAATTAGTCGCTCGAAGTTCAAACCTGCCATCATCACGTTCCAACCGTTTCCAACTGCGCCAATACGATTAATGTCAGGAATTTTAACATGATCAAAATCTATATAGCCATTTGGAACGTTATCAAATCCAATTAAGGGGTTAATTTTTTCTAAAGTAAATCCTGGTCTACCTTTTTCAACCATAAAAGATGTTATATGTCCATATTGTTTGCGAATAACTGGATCATCGCTCGTTTTTGCGTAAATAAAATATCTATCAGAAACTCCCGCTCCAGTGATAAATCGCTTTTTACCGTTTAATATCCACTCGTCACCATCCTTTATAGCGGAAGTAAAAATGTTAGCAGCGTCAGATCCCGCAAAAGGTTCTGTAATACATAAAGCTCCCAATTCTTCACCGCTCGCAATTTTGGGAAGCCAAGTTCGCTTTTGATCTTCGGTACCAAACCTTAATAATTGTTCCAACCCAGCTAACATACTTACGGTGAATACATGACCTACAGCATAAAGTCTGCCTAATTGCTCCGCAACGATACAACTTCCAGTAGCGCCTAACTCTAAACCACCGTACTCTTTTGGAACTCCGACTCCAAAATACCCTTTTTCAGCAACTTTCTTAACTAATGGCCATGGGAATTTTGTATTCCAAAAGTATTCTTCAGCTTCTTCAAAATGTGCTTCGACAAATTGCCTTACGTCTTTATAAATGGCTCTTTGATCTTCATTCCACCAAAAAAATTCTTCACTCAAAAATCACTCAACCTATCTCATCTTTTATTAATTTCTTCGATATAAAATTGAAATAATAATATTGGATTTAGTTTTTAATATATCTAAAACTTTAGGAAATTTGGAGAGTAAATTTTAATAATATATTATATTAAGGTTTTAAGAGATAATTTCTTACTATATAATATCACTAGAGTTATGGATAAAGCAGAGTGGATAAAAAATTTCTATACCAGCTTCTTTAAGAGAAGGCCCAAGAACGACAAATACATTGGCTAAAAAGTATTACATAGTTATTTACTTATTAATAATAGTTCTGAGCTCTCAACCACTTATTTTTTGGTTTTGGTTTTATTGGACTAATTTTTATCTAGCCGAGACAATATTTTATATTTTCTTTCCGTTAATCTTCTTTGTAGGAGTTTTCATTTTAATTATCAGTTCTATTCTGGTCTCAAAAATATTTCTTTTAATTACTAATTTAATCCACCCGCCTCAAGAAGGCGTATTTTATTTTAATAAAGATGATAAAGACTTTTATTATTGGAGTTTAAGAGCCGTAATAAAAAAGTGGCCTATTTGGCTATCAAGACAATTGTCTCTTCCTTTTTTTGAAATGTTAGCATATAAAATATTTGGGGTAAAAACTAGTTTTAAAAACGCTTTACATGATGGTTGGGTTGATTGCGAGTTGGTTACGCTTGGGAAAAACGTTAGAATTGGCCAAGGAACTGTGATTATGTCGAATTTGATTGTAAAAGATAGGTTGATTTTTAAACGAGTAGTTATAAAGGACAATGTAATTATTGGAGCTCATTCTCTTATTTTACCCGGCACTATTATTGAACCAAACACTATCCTTGATTCAAATTCTATAACCAAAATAAATCAGCATTTAGATAGCAATTCCATATATCGCGGTACACCTGTTAAAAAAGCGTTAGAAACTAGCGTTATTACTAATAAAGAAGTAATTGAAAAAAACTTTTTTGAAAAAGATCCATCTATCACGCAAACCGAAGAGTTTTTAACAGCACAGGGAACAAATTTATCAGTTCCGTTTCATTTTTATATTATATCCGGCACAATCATAATTGGATTTTCTTTTTTTTTGCCTGGATTTATTTTTTACTTGTTTTTGTTTGGATTTTTAGCGCCAAATCTGTTGTCTCAACCCTTTACAATCGAGATTTTTTTAAATCCATATAACTACGGCCTATTCCTTTTAACTCCATTAATATTTATATCTTGCTATTTATTACATTTATTTTTCGTGGCATTATTTACAAGATGGTTCTATAAGTTAGCAGATAAAAGAGGTCCTTCTCAAGGCGTTTTCGATAGAAATTTAGATACATCATCAACTACTCTTGATTATTATCATTTTAGGTCATTTCTCATGAAATATCCTGTTTTTGCATTCTCACGTTCTCCATTCCCGTGGTTAGTTAATTGGGAGTTGAATTTTATAAAATCCAACAAAATTGGAAAGGGTACGGTGCTAGAAGAGACTTTTATCCACAGCCACATAAATTTCGGTGATAATTGTTATTTAGGTACTTCATCACATATTACAAATCATTTAGTTGATGGAGTGTATGGAGAGGAGAATCTAATATTCGTTGGTGTAGAAATAGGTAATAGGTCTATACTTAATGCCACAACGGGAGGCTTGCCCGGTTCTGAGATTGGGGAAGATTCTACATTTTTACCAGGTTGCACTACGCTTAAATATGATAAATTAGACGGCGATGGAATATATCATGGGTTTCCAGCTAAACCAATGAAAAAAGAAGATATTATCGATTATTTAGGAGGAGATTATTCTGGAGAATAATGAACATAATTTATCTGAACAAGGACAAGACTCAATTACGATTGCGTCGTATCCTATAACAACAAATACCTTTCATTGGAATCCTATTGCGTCCTTAATTTTTATAATTTTACACATTTTATCTTTCCTTATGCCATCAGTCATGATTTTAACATTCTTTCCAATTGCTATGGATTCGAGCTTTTTACATTGGAGGTTTTTTATAATCTTTGTTGACGTTTTAGCGTGGTGGGGTGCGTATTTGCTAATTAGTCTCTTACTAGGAAAGCTCTTTTTGATTATGTTGAAGTTGTTACACAAACCACGCGAAGGTTTATTTAAAATTGATAAAAACAATAAAGACTATTACTATTTTTGTTTACGAGTTGTTGTCAAAAAGTTTGTATTTTGGATTTGGAATAATTTCTGCTTCCCCTGGGCTACAAATCTTGCTTTTAAATTATTGGGCGTCTGTACCGATTTTAAAAGTACTCTTTTCGATGGGTGGTTGGATACAGAATTTATTGAATTAGGGGACAACATGATGGTTGGTCAAGGCGCGGTTATTATGTCTAGTATGATCGTTAGAATTGATAATAACGATCATCTTTTAATTAAAAAGGTTATTATTGGCGACCATGTTGTTTTAGGGGGGCATTCAATTGTAGCACCAGGAACTATTATAGGAAAAAGTACAACTTTGGGTATCTGGGCAGTAACGCACGTAGGACAAATATTAGAACCTAACTACATATACATCGGTCAACCCGCGAGAAAGTACCAGCAAACCCAGAAAGCAATTGAGGAAAGTAAAAAAGTATTTTTTAGAAGGATGGTCGATACAAATAAAAGAGTCCCATTTGATATATATAAAGGAGATATCGAAAGTACTTAAGGATAAATTAATGTTTGAAAGACATCAACATCTTTTTTTTTTTAACGATTATGAGAGTCATTACACTAATTATCAAAACGATTAAATAGTAGTTTCCAAAAGGAACCTTAATAATGATTTCTTCTGTATTTAGTTCCCAACGATATATTGTGGTGCCGTTCGTAATTCTTTCTATTATCGTAGAAATTCCAGAAGGATCTATAGTTAATTCAATAGTAGTGCTGTTTCCATAGTCTAAAATGACCTTTTCCCCCGAAATTGAATAGTTAAAAAAACCGCCTTTTTTTATTGCCTCTCCAATTAGGGTATAGTTAACGGGAGTTGGGAACAAGAATAAATTTCCATGTTGAAACCCTTCTGCTGACCAATTTAGTAAGTTTAAAGTTTTATTATAAGCCATATAGAATGAATTTTCATATTTTTCTCCCCAAGAATATCTATATCTATGATAATATTCAAGCGTATAGTTTACGAATAGATAATTTTTATCGTTATTAGTCTCATTATATATATTTGTAGTGGTAAATCTTATATAATCAACTTCCATATACAACGATTCGGTGGCATTTACAGTTTCCCAAACGAATTTGTCGTTTATTTCGGCAGGAAACACAGATTCGCCTAATACTATGTTGCTAAACGAGTTTATTGGATAATTTATGAAAAAAATTAGAAAACACAAGGCGCTCAACCAATAGTTTCTATTGTTTTTCATTTTAATCATTGATTTTATAAATCGTTTTAATAGTGTTTATGTTAGTTCTTTTTTGATTCGATAATTCTTAATATTTTTTTTTGGTATATAAATTTAAACTATAAATTATTTGATTTTTATGATATTTAAATATTTATTAGAAAATTATTTTTCCAAAGCTTTCTTCTCTAAATCCTTAGAATAGGCTTTCCATTTATCTTGTTCATTTGGTTTCTTCTTAGTAATAACAAAATGGCAAATATTTGCTCCAGCGGGAATCGTCGATTTGAATTCTATTTGATAATCAGACTTTAAAATACCGGAATCTCTAAATGCATTCATTATTCCTTGGACTAAATATCTTTGAACTCTACAATCAAAAGCCTTGTAAACATCCTGTAACGGACACCAAATTATATCAAAAGAGCACTGATCCTCCTTATCTATACGTGGATCCTCAATGGAAGTCCAAGCTTGTGTGTTAATGATGGTTGCTAAAAAACTCATTAGTTCTATATCAGAAATTTCAGTTGGTAGTTGAATATTTTCTAAAATTTGGTTGCCCATGTTATAACCCGTTTTGATTAAGGCGTCAATTACTACTTTTTGACCTTCTTTCCCTAATTTTTTTTCGCTTTCTTTTAAAATGTTAATAACAGCCATAGACATAAATAAACCAAATTGCAAAAGAGAAGTCGCATCAAAATCTTTTCGCTTTAAAACATCGGCTCTGAACCGATCTAGAGCTTCGTTAAACGGTTCGCCAAGTTTAGTTTTTTTCCAAGTTGCTTCTTCACGGTTAGCTCCTTTTAAAATTCCTCTTTTATTCATTAACAAAACACCTAAAAGTATAGTCTTCTTATATTAAAATTACGAGTAAATTGGTAAATATTTATAATATTTACTAGTTATAGATAACTTAAATATTCAAATTATTTCTAAAAAAGTGATTATTATGATGAAATTAGTACTTTTACGCCACGGAGAAAGCATCTGGAACAAAGAGAATAAATTTACCGGTTGGACGGATGTTGATCTTTCAAAAAAGGGTATTGAGGAAGCTAAGAAAGCGGGACAATTATTAAAAGATGAGGGATTTACATTTGATGTTGCTTTTACTTCTGTCCTGAAACGCGGCATAAGAACTTTGTGGATCGTATTAGACATAATGGATTTAATGTGGATACCCGTTTACAGATCATGGAGATTGAATGAACGACATTATGGAGCTTTACAAGGTTATTACAAGGCAAAAATGGCGAAAGAAGTTGGGGAAGAACAAGTCCTTATTTGGAGAAGAAGTTACGATATTCCCCCACCTGCTCTTAAATCATCAGATCCAAGATATCCTGGAACCGACCCAAAATATAAGGGTTTAAATTCTGACGATATTCCTTTAACAGAATGTTTAAAAGATACTGTCGAGCGATTCTTACCGTATTGGCACGAGACAATCGCCCCCACAATTAAAAAAGGAAAGAAAGTTTTGATATCGGCCCACGGGAATAGCTTACGCGCACTTGTTAAGTATTTGGATAATGTCTCTGAAGATGCAATATTAAAATTAAACATTCCAACAGGAATCCCGTTAATTTACGAGCTAGACGACGACTTAAAACCTATAAAGCATTATTACTTGGGAGATGCAGAGGAAGTAAAGGAAGCGATGGAAGCCATAGCAAATCAAGGCAAAGCCTTATAAACTAAGGTTATTATTTTTTTTTTCGGCTTTAAAGATGAATATCTCGTGTTCAATAATCCATGAAATTAACGCAAAAAAAAGTATCCATTCTGAGATGTAAGATTCTATCACGCAGAGTTCAGGGTCAAAATAATTTATAGAACTATAGAAAATAAACACAAAGAACAAGAAAAAAACAACAAATCCTGATAACGCTTGATATTTAGAAATTCTAGGAGTGGTCAGTTCAGAGATCGCAAAAAATAGACAGTAAGCGAAACCTCCAAGAAAGAAAAAACTCGCCGAAAAATTGTGCAAGTCTAAGTAAATGTTTATGGGAAAGATTCCCACAAAGAAAGTTCCAATTGAGGAAATTAAACCAGAGACGAACGCAATTAGGATGAAATATTTGTTTCCCTTTTTATTGATCAAATATGTGCTTAAATGTAGAAAGAAAAATATCGTCACAGCACTAGTTAATATCATTGCTACACTAAATACCAAACCAACCCCATTAGGTCCTGCCCCTAAATCGCTTAGATAATGCGTGACAAAGCTGAAAGAGGCATCGTTTATAGCGTATAAGACGATAGAAATTAAAATGGATAAAACTGGAACTAATATCGCGCTTAAAATTAGCCATTGCCTATTGAGCTTGTCGAATAAGATCTCACTTTTTTCTAAAATGACTTTTCACTCGTATTTTATTGAAATTTTATATGTTTAATTAATAATAAAAATCATAATTAAGCTTTTTTATTAGTTTTAAGCATTGTTTTTCCATAAAATTGTCAGAAGAATTTAATAGAATACGATTATATTCTTAAATCAAAGATTAATTGCTTTTTATTAAATAAACCCAAATGGAGCGTTATCATGGAAAAGAAATTATTAATTGATAATCCAGCAGTTTCAAATATAGTTTTTTATCCTCGAAAAATAGCAATACCTAACGATTTAAACCCAAATACAGATATTCTCAGGTTAAATATTGGTAATGATATAGAAATTGGAGGATTTTTCTATAAAAACGATGCTAAAAATCCAACAATTTTATTATTTCACGGAAACGGCGAAATTGCTTTAGATTATCGGTATATAGCTCCAATGTTTTTTGAGATTAATGTAAATCTAGCGGTCGTTGATTTTCGTGGATACGGTTTTAGTTCTGGCGAACCTTATTACACTAGTTTAATATCTGATGCTATGCCGATTTACACCGTATTTAGAGAATGGATGAGCCAAAATGGATTGTTAAACTCTCTCTTTATTCTAGGAAGGTCTCTCGGAAGCGTATGTGCGGCAGAAATTGGCTCACACAATCCTGTTGACTTACGCGGAATAATATTTGAAAGTGGATTCGCCAGCGTTTATAACATGATGATAAATTTATTTCGAATTAGTAGCTCGTATTTGACTTCCGATTCGTTAAAAGAATATTCAAACGATACTAGGGTAAGAAAATTTAAAAAATCTACATTAATCATTCACGGAACAACAGATTGGATAATCCCTCATACGGAAGCAGAATTGTTATATAAAAACCTTCCAAATAATATAGATAAAAAATTAATATTAATAGAGGGTGCTGGGCATAATACGATTCTCTCGTTTAAGGAAGAATATTTTGAGCCGATTTCTGAGTTTATTTTAAAATATAGATAAATTTCAAGAATACGCGCTCTTAACTTCTTTTTTATTTTTTTATTCCTTTTATTGAATGCTATTTTGAAATTTTTATATGGTTATTTCACTAAAATAAGTTAATGGATTGTTTAGAGCGAAATATTTAAAGATTTAGTGTTTTTTTGAAAGTCTTGTCAGACACCACAAATCTTATTGAAGCTAAATGCATTACGAACTGTCCTATAAGTAGCTTTTACAATAATTTTCCTTTAGCTACTATTATTGCTTTACCGCCTACGGCTATAAAATATTTTCCTCCCTTCTCTTCGGCTCTTAATAGGAGTAGAGATTTTCTCCCCATTTCGTAGCCTTGCTCGACGCGTATATCAATCTTTTTCTTACCAAAATATTCGTGTTTTACCAAATAGGAGGCTAAACAACCGTTTGCTGAACCTGTTGCGGGATCTTCTGGAACACCGTAGAAATCGGCAAAGAAACGAACATTTAAATCGTTCTTTTTGTTATAAGTTTCGGGGCAAAATACCAAGATGGTTTTAGCTTGAGTATTTTCGATTAGATCGTAGTACTTTTCGAGATCAATTTTTACGCGTTTTACAGCGTCTAACGACTTTAAAGGCACAATGATCGTAGGGACACCAGTAGAAACGCCTTGAATTCTAAATCTGCCGTCAATATCGCTTTCATTTAAGTTTAAAACATCAGCTACTAAATCGGGAGCGAAAAAACCGTTGAATGTAGGCTCCTTGTGCTCCATCCAAATCTCGGAAGTAATTTCTCCTTTGTATTTAAATAATATGGCAATTTGACCGATTTTTAAGTTTAAAGATAGCGTTTTCGTTTTTGATTTTATAAATTCTTGCTGCAATACATACGCCGTTCCAATCGTGGGATGTCCGGCAAACGGTAACTCTACTTTAGGAGTGAATATCCTAACATCGTAATTTTCGATGGATGTGATAAAGCTGGTTTCTGAAAAATTCATTTCCTTAGCTATTAATTGCATCTCCTCGTCTAACAGTCTATTTCCACTAATAACCACAGCGAGTTGGTTTCCCGAGTATCTATATTCAGCAAAAACATCAACTATATAAAAAGTGAGACCTTCGGTTTGTAGTTCTTTCATAAAAATTTTCACGGATTTCTTACTAAATTTTAATTTAACTAATTATAAAATTTTACTTAGTTTTAATATACTTTTAGGCTACATTAAATAATAAATGTTATTAAAAATATTACTAGCAATAGAATTATTATCTTTAAGAATATCGCGCGAATTTTAATTCTAAATTACTTCTTTTTATTAAAATAATTGTTAGCATTATAAATAATTGAAAATAGATTATTTGGCTTTTCCTTATTATGGCTTTAATTATTTGCTTTGAAATAACTAAAAAATTAAATTAGTTTGATACTGGTTTATTTTTATAAAAAATCAGTCCTAATTATTTTATAAACTATTATGTAATTATATTATTTGAAATTTAATTTATCAAACAATTAAATGATGTGAAAATATATGAGAAAAAAATTTTCTAATGAAAAACTAATAAAAAATAACAAATATAAGTTAACATCCTGTTTTGTTTTAATACTATTAACAATAATTATAGTTAGTAATGCAAACACCGCTTATGCTATTTTTTCAGAATCCGATACAGAAACACTTGGCCCTAACACCGCATCAATCATTAATATCGTTGGATGTAATGCAAATGATATAATAAATGTTGAATATGAAATAATTTCGGGAACTTCACTTGATGTATATCTAAGAGAAGGTGTGACTTTAATGTTAATGGGTGCGCCATCTAGTTATATTAAAAAAGACAATGACTCAAACCAAGGAAAATGGTCTTATACAGTAACAACCGATGATAGTGATTATTCTGTAATATTTCTAAATGACGGTACTGAAAGTAGTACTGTGAGATACACAATTACTCGGGGATCTGCATTGGGTAATATTTTAGATTATCTATACATAATTCTTATTGTAGTAGCTGTAGTAGTTGTTGTAGGTGCAGTAATTGCGAGAACAATTATAAAAAAGAGAAAGTCAGTTGAACCTGAATTAAAGTCTGAACCTACAACTCAAACTATAGTAAAACCTTTACCTGAGGTCGAAAAAAAATTTTTATCCTGTCCTGAATGTGGAAAAAAACTGCTAGAAGGCTCTGCTTTCTGTATTGAATGTGGACATCAATTATAACTCTTTTTTTTTACTCTCTTTTTTTTTTATTTATTATTTAGGATTAGAAAATTGTTAGAACAAATCGGCGGTTTTCATCAAAATATTTATAAATAAGCTAATAAAATAAATGCCATAAAAAAGTTATTGAACAAATGTTGAGATAAAAAATAGAAAATTATTATAGGTATAGATTAAGTTTATCTAAATCCTTTTTTATAACTGACCTTCTCTTTTTTTCTTCTTTCTCGGCGTTATAGCCTTGTTCGTCTTCCTTCAATCTAGTAGGATCTTTATCGTAAGCTTGTTCTACCATCATCCCATATCTTACTGCATATGCTACTAATTCAGGAATTATAGAAATCATGCTTTTAAAGCTAAAGATTTCGCTTAACCTACTTAAAATCTTTATCATTTCCTCGAATGGATTTGAATCAACTTCTGGTTTTTCCATTACATCCATTATTCTTTTGAAAAGCACTTCGTGAAATAATTCTAATTCTGCTTTAACTAACGCATAACCATTTTCTTCCTCTTCTTCTTCTTCTGCCATAAAATTACCTTAAAATTAATTAATTACAATTTTAAAATTCGTATTAAATAATAATTAAATAACGATTTTTTAAATTTTTAGATAGGAAAGAACCTATAATTCTTTTTATTACTTACAAGAAAATAAGCTTAACTTACTTCAATTTAACCTAAAGCGCTTGCTTTAAAAGTTTTTTATATTCCACTTTACTTTCACTGGAAGATTCTTTCTCATCGTCAATAGAATCTGACTTTTTAAAGAATTCAGAAAAGGGTATTACAACTTTCGAAAGATTATACTGAAATTCTGAATCTGCCCCGTATATTTCTTCTAATCTTTCACGAATGGCTTTTCTAATATTTTCAGTGCTCATTTTAGATTCCCCTTAATTAATAATTATTTTCTTAGAAAACTTCGAAGAATATCTTCAAACTCTAATTTCATTAAGGTTTTGTAAATGGGATGTCGGTTATCAAATCGTATAGTTTCCTCACCGGAATAAATATCAGATATTTCTTTAATATATCCAAGATTCCCAGAAAATTCTTTAGTTCTTACCCTATCCATTTAGATTTACCTCGGATTCAACTTATAGATTCTATCTCCCTTAAATTTTAGATTCATACCCAATTTCGTTATTTTTTCACCTTGTGTGAAAAATAAATGCTTTACTGCTTTCACATTAATCTCTAAATGGTCTGCTAAATCTATTAAGCTGATATCATCAACCAATTGAAAAATTTGTGGTAATTTATTTATAATCTCGTTCATAGAGTCAATCATAGAAGCCAAAGCTATCTCTTCTGTAAGCTCTTTGATATTAACACCATAATTGGTCCTTAATATATCTGGATTGGTTTCAATCCAATTATGAATCACAATTCTTGTTGCTTCTGATAAACCTATATTCCTATTTTTAGCCATCTTACTAATGACTTTATAATCAAATTCATCTAGACTAACAGTAACTCTATCCATTTTTGGCTTTTTCTTCTCATTTTCTTCGCTACTGTTAGATGGCGTCATTTTTAAACCGACAAAAATTTGGAGTTACTAAGGAAATGATCTTTAGAGTATTTAAAGTTTTGCATAATCGATCATAAGATGATCACGGAGTGCAACATTTAAATAGATGTTATGTTATTTGTATATTATCGAAGTGATATTTCGATATTTTCTTGAAAAAAATATAAATGTTAAGGTTACGTGTGTGAATTGTTAGAATTATATCCTACTAATTATGAAATAATAAACACGAAAGATCGAATAACAGTTGACTTAATTAAGGACGGAGAAGAATTTTTAAAGCAATTTGACATTAATCAAGATTTCATACTTGACACGGTCTCTTTAGTTTATAGATATCTAAGAATTAAAGAAAAAATACCACATAATCTATTTAAATTTTTTATAGCCGCTTATTACATAGTTCAAAGACATCCTTTTGCGTTTCCTGCCCACGATAAGAAAAAAGATTTTTGCGATAAGTTTTCCCTTCAAATCAGCTCGTTAGAATATTGCGTTGATAATATAACTTCTACTTTAGGGTATATTAAAATTTTCGATGACATGAACTTTCCTTATTTTATCGATCCAAAGCGAGATTTAAGCTTAAATATTATTAAAAATATTGTAAAATCCAAAATAGATGCTTCCATGATGAAATTTTTACTATATAATCGACCAATTAATTCACAAATACTAACAGAAGAGTTAGTTTGTGACATTATATTTGAGCACAAAGCTTTCCCTGAAGAGCTTTTCCGGCAGTTATACGAAATAATTGCATCGCTTGTTGATGAAGAGTTTACAGATTATAACGAGTATGCAGTTCTACAGCAAAAATATTTTATTTAATCAAATAATTTTATTACTCTCATTCCTTCATTGAAAAAAAATAGTTTTAGTGATTTAAAAATTTCAGATAGATTAGTTGGTCTTCGCCAGGATATTTCTTTATCTTATTATTAAGATAGTAAGTTGAAAAATAATAGTTCATTAAATCTAAATTACTGTCGTAGTTGTTTTCCCACTCGTTAAGAGCTAATGTAATGTTTAAAAACTGCTTCTGAAAGTTATAAGGAACCGAAAATTCTTGAAAATGTAGGTATGGTGAAATTGCAGAGGTGTCGTTTTTTTTTAGCCATCTATTTTCTGATATTTTCGAGTATATGTATTTTCCAGATTTATCAAATTTAGAACATAAACGATTTGAGGTTAAAATAATTCCTAGTAAATTAGGATCGTAATCTTCCTTTTTGCTAAGATTATAGTGTAGATCACATTCTATAAAGACATTTTCCTTTACTTTAATGACAAATTTATCGTTTCTAAATATCCAAATGATCGGTAACGTTATGCTCATAAATAGATATATAACAAACGTATTCCTAAAGAGAATACTCCAATATGTATTGTTAAAGTGAAGAGCTTTGATGTCTAAATAAAACAGAATAACAATAGCAACGACATTTAAAATAATAAAAAGCCCCATACTTTCAAATCTCTTCTTAAATTCAAACCCAATGTGTTTAGTCTCCCGTTCGATGTATCTAATTAAAGAGGGCGTAAATTTAAGGTATATCGCTTTTATTAAATATATTATCAAAAAAATAGACGTGCTAAATAACGACCAGCTTAAAGTCAAATCTAACGGGAATATATTGCTTCCCGAGGGATAAGTTCCCGAGATTAAATAATTGAACGAATTGTTGTCTAAATAAGGTAAATAAACAAATACTAAATAGCTTAGCGCTACAGTTAAAATTGCGATTATACACGCAATAGATTTTAAGGCTTTTTTAAGATACTCTGATCTGATTATTTTTGCGGAATCAAATATGCCCTGTTCATTTTCGAAGTTCAACTCTGATATACTTTTAAGGGAATTTCTCATATTTCCTCGCTCCATTTTTTTATTTTCTCCTTTTCTTCTAAAGGAGATTTCCAATATTTTTGAACAATTTCTCGAAATACTGTTAGATCTGGATTATCTTCTTCGTTTAATTTTACAATATGAAATTTTTCTGTTTTTTTCTCAATCTTTATATAACCAGCATTTTCCAAATAATCAAAGGCATATTTTAATTTCTCTAATCTATCGATGTTTAGACACTTTTTGACATCCGTTTTATTTATAACATCGTTTGTTTCGTGCAATTTTGCCAAGCCCATTAATACCTGTGCGCCCCTCATAGGCGCAATACTTGAAAGTTTATCGAAAATAATACATATACCCCTTAATAATTTGTCAATATCGTTATAGAAATCTATTTTTGTGTGTCCAGAAAGCTGTAATTTCGTTTTAAAATCGTCAATATTATATTTTTTTAAAAAATCTTTATAAGATTGAGACATGGTTAATTAAAAATACCATAATAGGCTATATATATCTTTTTATTTTAAATACACTCACGGATTTTGTGGATATGATTACAGTAAGACATGCTACGAATACATGTTTATTGTATTAGGGTTTTATTTAAGCTAAATAAAACATTTTTTTATGTTTAATGCCAAATTGGATATTATTCGAAATCTGATTGGAATTTACCGCTAAAGGCTTTGAGGTTTTCAATTTTTATCTATTATTTTTTATGTCGAAAGCGCTAATAAAATTTGGTTTTAAGTTCTTATTTTTTCTTTTGTCTTTTTCATTTGTAGATTTAAATTGAACCGAGGATTTCTGATACACGTTTGGTTTAAGTTCAGTTATAAACTGTGATAATCTACCCGTTTGATAACCTCTATATGTTCTAACCATAGAGGGTGATACCAAATACAATTGGTCTTTCGCTCTAGTTGTGGCAACATAAAAAACCCTCCGTTCTTCCTCGTAGGCATCGGCGTCTCCTACAACTCGACTTGAAGGAAAGAAATCTTCGCACAACATAGGTATAAACACTACTCGCCATTCAAGACCTTTAGCTCGATGAATCGTAGAAAGTACTAAGGGTTTTTCGTCTTCTGTTTGAATGCCCATTTGAACGGATTTCGATTCAATAGAAGAGACGTTCAAACTAAGAGTTTCTAAAAATCTCCGAATTGTTGGATATTTTTGAGCGTATACTCCAAGTTGAGTCAAATCATCTATTCTTTCTTGCCAATTTTCATATTTAGATTTAATATGATCTTCTAAGACTTTCACTAAACTTTTTATGATTTCTTCAGGAGCATCTTGAGAAGTAAAATCAATTAAGTTTTTTGCGTGTAATGCTAGCCTTTTCCTTCCTTTTTCTGGAATTCGAGCTCCTTTCATTTTTGTAGTGAAAAAAGATTTATTCAGTAATGTTTCGAGAGGGTTACTGGTGCTTGATATTGCATGAAATATTTTTTCTGCTGAAGCGCCCCCAATCCCAGGAATTATAGAAAAAACGCGCGACCACGCAATTTCGTCGTAAGGGTTTTCGATAATACGCAAATGAGCCAATAGATCTTTAATATGGGCTTTTTCAAAAAATGCAACACCTGCTCGCACTTCATATGGAATGTTTTTAGCTTGTAATTCTAATTCGATTTGCAACAAATGGAAACTAGCTCGGCAGAGAACCGCCATTTCAGAAAATTGGTAATCATCAGTGCGTAATTTTAAGATTTGACTAGTAATAAAACGAGCTTGATCCCTGTCATCTCCTACATTTACTTGAAACGGAGGCTCTCCCTCAGGGCGAGCGGGTTTCATGTTTTTCTTGTGCTGTTTTTTGTTATGTTTTATTGAATTGTTCGCCAAGTCGAGAATTTGAGGGACGCTCCTGTAGTTATAAGTTATAACATATCTTTTGCAATCCTTGTATTTCTTTTCAAAATTTAATATGTTTTCAAAGTTAGCCCCTCGAAACGCGTAAATACTCTGGGCGTCATCTCCTACGGCCATAACATTTAGGTTAGGATTTTCTTTTACGATTTTGCTAATAATTTCGTCTTGAATGTAGTTAGTGTCTTGATATTCGTCTACTAACACATATTTAATGCGTTGAGCAATTGATCTAGCAACCATCCTTTCGTCTAATAACCTATTCCAAAAAACTAATAGATCGTCGAAATCTACTAAATTATCGCGTGCTTTTTTAGTTTTGTAGATGTTAAGTACCTCTTTTAACTTCGTAATAATTTTATCTTTGTCAAATTGAGGATACTTCCAAAGTATGACTTCGCGAATAGATTTGTTACAATTAATAGAATAAGATAAAATATTCTTAGCAACTACGGAACTCGGAAACCTTTCTTCAAACTCTTTTACATTTGCTTGATTAATCGCTAGTTTCATCAAGCCTTTTGAATCTGTTTGGTCCATAATCGTAAAATTAGGCTTAAGACCTAGCGTTTTAGCGTACTTTCTTAAAAATCGATTTCCCATGGAGTGAAATGTCCCTGCCCATATACCTTTTGGGCGCTTACCTAATAGGATTTCTACCCGTTTAATCATTTCTTTAGCGGCTTTATTTGTAAAGGTGACAAGCATTATCTCACGAGGGTTCACTCCAGATACTAATAATTTAGCGACAGAATAAACAATAGTTCTCGTCTTCCCTGAACCCGCTCCCGCTATTACTAACATCGGTCCTTTAATGTTATTAACTATCTCGAGCTGTTCTTCGTTTAAAGCACCCTTAAAATCGATATCTTTATATTTCTCAATAATCTCGGGTTCTTTTTTTTCTAAAGATTCAACGTAATCGTCATCATAAAATTCAAATACAAATTCTTCAACTGGATTTTTTTTCTGAGACATGAATTTTTATCCCATATATTATAATTTTTATCAAATATACCTATTTATCATATTACACATTTAAATACTATTAAAATTAAATCGAAGTATAATTTGTAAAACTATTCTGATCAAAATAAAAAAACTTAAAGTTCTTTAGATAGTTTAATATTTCCTATGCTTGTTAAAATCGTTGATAATCTCAAGATCGTCTGCTTTAATTTATATTACTAATTTGTCAAAAAGAACATATTTATTGTTATATATCAACGGCATCAGTTTTTGAAGAATGTTATTGGTTAATATAAATCCTATTACATAAAACATGTATTCGTTTCCAAATGAACGACATCATTCTTTAAATAGCCCTTCTTCTAATTTTTATTCGATAAGAAAATTTAGTATTGAAATAAGCAGATTACGTTAGGATAAAGATTTTCGCAATTTTTTATAAATAAAAAAATAAGATAACTAAAAAGTGAGGTAGAAAAAAATGTTAAAATTAAAAAAAGTAATTCCCAGGACTTATGAGCAAATGTGTTTGGATAAATTAAAGGAATTAGGCGTTTCTACAGCCAGTGAATGGGCAAGTGCTATGGGATATGAAGCCCATAATGCTCTCGCCAAAATTATTAGAAGAATTGTGAATGATATGCCCGATAAAATACTTGTAACTTATAACAAAAAGCCACGATACTATAAGGCGTTATAGAAATTTTAATTTTTATATATTTTTCTCTTTTTTATTAACGAGTCTAATTTTGAGAATACACTTAAAATAAGGCTTATTTCTTTCCTAGATACAAATGCTCTTTCAAACATGTTTTTAAATGCGAACAAAACGTTCTCTTTTTTATGTGTACGAATTTTCAGTTTCGTAATTAAATTATTGATAATATCATAAAGCACCTGCTTCTCGTTCGTATTCGCCAACAAAACGGGTTTTCCTCCTCGACCGATATTAATAATATTAATTTTTTTGAAAATTTCGTATAAAATAATGCCACACGCATGAGAAAGGTTTAAAGTAGGATAAGAATTGCTAGTGGGGACCCTCAACAAGATGTCAGCAACTTCAATCTCTTCGTTCGTTAGTCCATGCGATTCCTTTCCAAAAACTAAAGCAATTTGTAACGGATTCTCGGAGATCGGTAGTGTTAAATCGTCTGGGAATGTAGCTAGCCTCCTAATGTTTCTAAAATGTTTTCCTTTTGCCGTAGTAGCGATTACTAAATCAAACCGCTCCATTAATTCTTTATATTTGGATAAATAATCTTTTTTTTCTATAATAGTTAAAATATCAGAGTTAAACAAGACATCTTTACCGTGCATGGCGTACCCTTGAGTTCTATAGCTTTTAATATTTTCTACTTTTTCGATCGGGTCAAAAATTACTAAACTTTTAAAATTAAAATTTTTCATGACTCGGGCTATAGATCCGATATTTGCAGCGTGTTCAGGTTGAATTAGAACAATTGAAAAGTTTAAGTTGCGGTATTCTTCTGCTACTTGAGTTTCTTGGAAAGTATATATATCCTTTTTTAAAAGTTTCTTATTCATATTATTATCGCTTTTGTTGAGTTAAGTCATGATTAGCAAATTAATTAATAGTAAAAAATTTTGTTTAAAATGAAAATAAAAAAGAGAATTAAATTAATCAAAGTTTGGCCTTTTATCTTGCCAAGGTGCGATTTCTTCAAAAGCCTTTGATATTTGTAAAACTTTTATTTCATCGTACATACTTCCAACTATTTGCATTCCAATAGGTAAACCATCGCTAGACCACCCACATGGAATTGTTGCTGCGGGATTACCGGTTAAATTGAAAGGAAACGAGAATGCTTGCCAACCGGTAGGTGAAACATTAATGTTGTTTATTTTTGCGGGAAACATTAAACCTAAATCAAAAGCTGGAACTGCCGTCGTAGGGGTTATTAAAATATCAAATTCTTTAAATAATTTGAAAATAGTCCCGTGAATTTTATTACGAGCAGCGATAGCTTTTGGTAGTGACATTCCATCATATCCTAATCCTGCTTTGACTAATTTTACTAAATCGGGATCCATTTTGTCCTCCCATTCTTTCAATTTTTGTTTCAAATCATAAGCTAGCATTATAGTCCAGAAAGTATAAAATGGCAATTCAGGCTTTCTTAACTTCATTTTAACTTTTTCAACACTCCAACCAAATTCCTCAAATTTACTTATCGAATTTAATATTGACTCTTCTACTTCAGAGTCAATAACTTTCGCGAAGCCTAAGTCTAAAGTGTAGCCAATTTTTAATTTCTCAGGTTTTTCATTAACCAAATCTAAATAATTGATATTATCTGATGGTATTGAAAACCTATCTCCCTCAAAAAAGCCTTTCATAACATCTAACATTAGAGCCGCATCTTTCACGTATCTTACAATTGGTCCAACAACGGATAAAGATTGAGCCATAGTGTATTGTCTAGGGTAAATTGGTACTCTGCCAAAACTCGGTTTGATGCCATAAATACCACAAAAACAGGCGGGATGTCTAATAGAGCCCCCTCCATCTGACCCTTGTGCTAAAGGTCCTATTCCAGAAGCAACTGAGGCAGCAGCGCCACCACTCGATCCTCCAGAAGTCTTTTCTAGATGCCATGGATTACGTGTGATACCGAAAATTAAATTATCCGTAGCTCCTTTAAATCCGAATTCTGGAGTGTTAGTTTTTCCTAGAATAACACACCCTGCATCTTTTAGTCTTTTAACACATATACTATCTTCATCTGGGATAAAATGTTCGTATATTTTCGATCCAAAAGTAGTTCTAACTCCTTTGATCATTACAAGATCTTTAATTGATGTTGGAACACCATTCAATTTACCTAATTTGGCACCTTTTTTGGCTGCATCGTCGGCTTTTTTCGCCATCTCTCTTGCTAAGTCGAAAGTAGGAGTACAGTATGCGTTAATAATTGGATTTATTTTCTCAATTCTTTCAATAATCGTTTCGGTTATTTCTTCAGATGTTAATTCTTGGTTTCTTATCGCATCAACCATATCGCAAGCGGACATAAAACAAATATCTTCTTTATTCATATTTTTTACCTAAATATCGGTTAACTTATTTAATTAAATTATGCCAATGTTATATTTAAAACATTAAATTATTGATGAATTTAATTAAAAAAAGTGTGATTAATAATTTAAAATATTTTTTTATCTTAACTTTCTTTGAACGCTCTTTCTCTCAATTTTCTTCTAAATATTTTGCCTACAGTAGTTCTTGGTAAAACATTTATAAACTCAATTTTACGAGGATACTTATATCCTGCTAATCGTTCTTTGGCCCATTCAAGGATATCTCGCTCAGTAACTTTTCCATCTTTGAATTCTGGTTTTAACACTATATATACTTTAATCGTTTCGCCGATATTTGGATCTGGAGCTGATACAACACCAGCTTCGAGAATTGCTGGATGTTCATATAATTTTTCTTCGACTTCTCGAGGCATAACCTTGTATCCTTTATATTTAATGATATCTTTAGTACGACCTTCGATATAGAAATATCCTTGTTCATCCATTCTTGCGAGGTCTCCTGTCCTTAACCAACCATCTATTATCGTTTTATTCGTTTCCTCGGGGTTTTTCCAGTACCCCTTCATTACTTGGGGTCCTTTTATTAATAATTCTCCAATCTCGTTCGGTTTAAGCTCTTCTAAGGTTTCAGGATTAACAATTTTAGCATCCGTATCAATAATGGGGACGCCTATGCTCTCTGATCGAATTTCAGGCATCCACTTAGCTGCCACATGTGTAATTGGTGATGTTTCAGTTAAGCCAAAACCTTGACCTACTTTAGTACCAACAATTTTTTCCCATTTTTTAGCCAACTCAGGGACCAATGCCGCCGAACCAGAGTTTGCTTCCTCGAGGCTAGAAAGATCTCGCTCTGTAAAATCAGGGGAGTTAATTAACATTTGATACATAACAGGAACTCCAATATAATTTGTAACTCGAAAATATTCAATTGCTTCTAGAATTACAGAGGCGTTGAATGAGGGAAACATTACAAGCATGGCCGCTCCAAAAGAAGCAGCTATCAAAACTAGAAAACCAAAAGAATGACATAAATGTATAACTGACAAATTAACAGTTTTACCAAAAGTGCTTTCATTTTCTTCAGTTTCTCCTGCCATTAACAAAGTTGAAAGCGCGCAAGAAACAAAATTAGTATGAGTTAACATTACCCCTTTTGGTAGTCCAGTAGTACCCCCAGTAAACAGTAAAGCTGCTAGATCGTTTGAAGGATCAATTTCTATATCTGGTTGGATTGGCGCTACACCCTCTATAAATTCCTCGAAGGTAATAGTACCTTCTTTAGCTGCTTCAGCTTGTAGTAATATTACATTTTCTAATTTTATTTTCTTTTGAACCTTTTTTATCGTTCTAAAGTTCCCTTTATGCACAAATACAGTATTCATATTTCCAGATTCCTTAACGATGTGAGCTACGTCGCTTTCTTTAAGTAATGGATTGATTGGAACTACTATGGCACCCGTTTCCATTATACCCAAAACGCAAAATAAAAATTCAGGACAATTTCCTGTCATAATCCCTACAGGTTCTCCTTTTTTGACACCTAATTGTACCAAGGCGTTCGCTAATCTGTCAGAAATATAGATTAATTCGCGATATGTGTATTTTTTATCAGTTGCTTTGTGATAAACACACACGTTATTTGGAAATTCTTTAGCTGCTAATTTAATAAATTCGTGAACCGGAATAGGGTCAAATTTAATCGATTTTGGGATGTTTGGCGCCCTAAATTGTAGCCATGGACGATCGTGATTTTCGAGATACGGAGATTCATTTTCATAATCGTAAAGCGGTTCCCAATCTGTATAATCTTTCATTTTAAACACAAAATTAATATTAATAGAATTGTATAATAAACAATTTTATTCTAAGGATATAAAAAGCTATTTGTTTAATATGGAAAAAAAATCTTTAAAAATAATTAGAATAATTAAGAAATATTAATTTTTTAAAAAGTTAAGAATTATATCGTTAATTTCCGATGCTCTTGAAAGCGTCATAAAATGACCTGCTTCATTTATAACTTTTAATTCGCTGTTAGGGATTCTTTTATGCATTTCAGTCATAACAGAAACGGGAGTTTGCCGATCATGGGACGCTGCTATCAGAAGCGTATTATTTTTAATTTCATGTAATCTTTCTAGAGTATAATGTGTTTTCATAGCCTCTGCTTGATTTATTACGTCTTGTGGTCTTGATGGATTGATCGTGCTTTCTCTGATTAAATCTTCCATAGAAAATATGTCAAAAAATCTTTTGCCTGGATTAGCTTCCATCTCTTTTCTGAACTTTACATGAAAGACCCAACGCGATTTTTGCTTAAAAGCCTTTAGTGGGTCGTGTTTAATCGTCTCAATCTCTTCAAGACGCCCTTTTTTAGGAATTTCGACCCAATCTGTATCGACTCGACCGAAATTTGTAGCGATCAAGATTAATTTTTCGACTTTTTTGGAATATTGTAGCGCAAAATGTTGGGCAATCATTCCGCCAAAGGAGCGACCTACTAAATGAACTTTTTCAACGCCAATATAATCCATTAAGCCCTTTACATCTCCCGCTAGCATTTTCATGGTGTATGGAATATTAGGTCGATCAGACTCTCCAGTTCCTCGGAGGTCAAATGTAATAATTTGGAATTCTTTACTTATATCTATTATTTGAGTTTTCCATATTTCTTTTTTTGCGCCATATCCATGTATAAAGATAACCGGGAAGCCAGTTCCGTAAACTTGATAAGATAATTTTAAACCGTTGATCTTTGCGAACTTCATATTTTTAAAATTTCTATTTTTTGATATTTATGTTTTAGTATTAAAATTAAAAAAAAAAAGAATTATCTCGTTTTCTCTCGTTTTGGTTGTGAGATTCCCCGTGAGTTACCCGTAGACAATATGAAAGCTATTATGAGAACGCTAAAAACATCCGGAAAATATCCACCCAATAAAAACTTATTTTTTTTAATTTCTTTTATAACATTCCCTACTTGTAATATACATATATTTAAATCATTATAATAGAGTATGGTTTTTATTATAAATAATAATTATTTAATCAAGTCGAGATAATTTTTATCGAAATTATAGTAAATAATATTAAAATAAAACAATTTTCTTAAGTTGATTTGAATGGTAGACTATACGAAAATATTGCAAAATCTCGAGTTCGTAAACATCAGTACAGATGAATTTACTATATTTGAGTGGAAACCTCCAAGATCGTTAAAAAGTTATATCTTAGATTTAAATGTTGTTAAACAGAATCCTGTAAGTAATATTTTCTTTCATTTATCTAGAGGAAATATGAAAATTGTCCATATACGGTTAGAAAATTTAATATATACGACGGGTTCTAATACTGAGATTCAATTTCAATTGTTAGAAGCCTTAATAGAACAAGTCTCAAAGGTTTTTAATGAGACATACGACATTGATTCCTACATAAAATATGGAAATTTTTCTACGACTGTGTTCAATCCATTTAAAGAAGAAATTAATAAAATAATTAAAGATTTTAATTCCCTCGATTTGGTCAATGAAATTATGGTACCATGCAGGGTATGTAATACCGTGCTCCCAATTACAGTTAAAAGAAGCTTTATTGAGAACTCTGAATCACATCCGGTACCACTTGTCTATATTCATAAAGGACATGCGATACTTTGTTTCATAGATAAGAATTACGCCGTTAGAGGCGTAGAATTAGTAAATATAACAGGGTAAAACCGTTTGAAACTAATTTATCTCTCATCCACGTTGTTTGTAAACAAATATCTAATAAATTTTATCAGTATTACAACATATAATTAAAAAATTATATTTCCTAAGAATAAATATGGCACAAGAAGAGAAGAAACCTAACGACGATTTTTTTTTTGAGGATATTATAAAAAAAACTAAAACCGGTGTAACACTTCCAAAAGAATTAAGGGAAGCTCTATTTAACGAAGATGAAGAAGTTTTCTTTAAAATCATTGTTCCGAATGAGAAAAATAAAATTATTCTTGAATTTTTATCTGAAGAAGAAGCAAAAGTTCAGTTAGAAAAATTAAAAGAGCGTAAACTGAGAACTCCCAAACTTGGTCAAACTCAAAAAGAAGAGAAAAAAGGAGTTGAGAAAGTTGGTCCAAATTGGGGCGAATATTTTGTTTACGATTTTAAAAATAGAGAAAAAGTCCAACCCATCTTAGAATCAGCATTTTATAAATTCGCCGAAACTCCTATTAACTTGGAAGATGCTATGGGCAGAATCAAGTATTCGTTAGTTTCGTTTCTAACAGCTACTAAAACAGAAAATGCTAAGCTATATTTTTCTGTAATTAAACTCTTAATTGATGTTGCTGAAAGATTTAACCAACCAAACCTCATTGATTGGATTTTTGATAAAATCGTTCCAAATATCGAAAGTAAATTTCTTTACGAACAAGCACTTCTCGAGCTGTTAGAAATAAGTTTAAAAATCAAACGTTACGAAAAAGCAGAACTTTTTTTATTTTACATTTTAAAAAATATAGACGATTATCCCCGTTCAGAATTATATAATATTTTCAATTCGTTCAATCAATTAGTTAAAAAAGTACGCTACATTGAGAGAACTGAAAAAATTGATATTCTATTGAAAGAAAAATTGTTGGAATATGGATCTGGAATCGATGATAACGATTATAAAATACAAATTGTAGAATTTCTTGAAGATTTAAAATATATAGAACTTGCTTACCAGCTCGCAAAGGACATCCAAAAAGGATTGCCACCTGATAGCTTAAAAATAGGGACTATAAGAGCAATTGTGAAAAGATTATATGTAACGCCAATAAGCGAGAATAAACCTAGTTCAAGCATTAATTTTGATGCAGTTGATGACGAAGAAGAAGAATAGAAATTAGTAGATGTTAAAAAATTTAGCCTTCGTCATCTTCAGCTTCTTTTTCAAGGTCCTTTATTTTATCTTCCGCTCTTTCAAGTTCGCCTTCCAAAATTTTTCTCTCTTTCTCTTCGATTTTCTTTTGATGTAATTCGATTTCTACCTGTGATAATTCACTTTCTTTTTCTATTAGTTCTTCTTTGAGCTTCAAGGTTTTCTCTTTCTCGATAATAGCCAACTCTTCTATCTCGCGTTCTTTAAATTCTAACTCCAGTTTTTTCTTTTTAATTTCTAAATCTTTCTTTTTTAGAAGGATTTCTTTATCGAGAATTTCAGATTCTTCTTTCTTTAATTGTTTTTTTACTTTTTTGGGGATTTCATCTGTTTCAATATCAGATTGTTCTTTACTCTCTTGTTCAATGATTTCTTCCTTTAATTTTAGTGTTTTTTCCTTTTCTTGAATAATTTTCTTTTCTATTTCTTTTTCTTTCTCTTGTAATTCCAACTTTTTTTTCTTGATTTCTATTTCTTTCTTTTTTAATTCGAGTTCCTTATCGATAATTTCTGCCTCTTCTTTTTCTATTAATTCCTTATCTGTAATTTCCCTTTTCTCACTCTCTTCAACTAATTCATCGATTTTCTCAACTGTAACAATTGATTTTAGCACAATATCTACAACACTTTTTAATTCTTCGTTCTCGGGATTTTCTTTAACTTTAAGAGTAATTATCTTGGTGACTAAGGATGGATTATTTCTACCTATAACTTTTAACGCTTGAACTGCTTTCTCAACTACGAATTCTTTTTCCTCAGTTAAGGTATCAGCGATCTTTCCAATCAACGATTCGTCCTCGATCTTATTTTCTCCTCCTGCCATAAAAATTATGAGCTGTAAAACGGCTTCTCTAACGTTTGGATCTTCAGAACTTAATAAGTCTTCACTGTAGGGAAGAAAAATAGAACATTCTTTCTCACACATCGTCTTCAAGAGTAAAAGAAAGCTATATCTTAAGATAGAATCGCGCTTTGAGAGGTTTTCTAATAAAGAGGGGATGTCAATAACTAATTGCTCTATTAGAAACCTTAAGACGGTTTGCCCACCATGGAGTAACAATAGCATTTCGATTATATCTTCAAGTCTTTCTATATAATCTTCCTGAGTTGAATCACCAAGATAGAGTGCAATAATCTTGACTGCATCGTCTATTCTACCATCTTTCACGAAATCTTTTATCTTGGTAATTTCTGGATTTTTTTGGTTTTTTTCGCTCATTTTAACCAACTTATAACTATTATGTTTTTTATCCTATTTTTTATGTATTAAATGTGTAGTATATAGAAATCGTTATACAAACGATAAAGAATGTTAAATATTAATCTCAAATCTCTATAGCGTAATAAATTGCGTTTAGATCGATTGAGGATACCCTCAGATTCTATGCCAATATGTAACCTTATTACCAAATTTTTCTTTTTATCTAAATATATGTTTATTTCTTTAGAAAATTGACTTAATGTATCAAGCTCACTAGGGAAAACATTCCATATGTATTTATCTCGTTTAGAATCTTCTTCTGTAGGTTCTGTAGAGCTAATTTTTAAAATTGTCTCTTTAGGAATAATGGTTTTAATCTCCACACAATTGGTTGGAATTAATTTTAACTTTATTTCTGGAAAATAAATTCGTGCGAAGAGTTTGCATAATCCAAATAAGAGTTCTAAATCTGTAATATTTTCTCGATTAGCGTTGCAGAGAGCGTAATTCTCCTTAATAAAAGCAACATGAACTTTTTCTTCGTATTTGAATACCATAAAATTTTTATCATCGGTTAATAGATATTGAAAGTGTTCATCTCTATTATTTATTCTATCGTCAAAAATTTTATTAGCTTCTTTAAAATCTTTTTTAGAAAAGAATTTGTTGAGTTTTCTATAATCACCGTGGAAAAAAACATCAAAGAAATCTATTAAATATAAATACGCATCGTTTGGTTTGTATATTATCGTTTTATTCCTAAAATCCCGAAAAACTATATCTTTGTGAACACCATAACAGAATTCAGGCTGGTCTTCAATTTCTAATCCATTCAAGAGCCTTAATGCAAGTAAAAAGCGATGATAACACATTGGGTTAAGTACATTTCGGATACGATCCTTTGAACAAATCTCACATAACTCTTCAATCCTATCTCTAAGAAGATTGAATAACTCAGATTTAGATCTAGGATTTGAATTATTTTTGAGAAAATTTGCTATGTGATTTTGTTCCAACGGCATTATCGAGATTTTTAATTATTGAAATTGCAATTAATAAATAAAATGATAAGAAAAAGTTAAATTTTTTGAAAAAATCTGTATATCACTTTTGGTTTTTAGAAATATTGAATGTAAAAACTATATTAGGAAGTTTTATCTAATAATTATTAAGGTTGATAAAAAGATTTCTTTAAAAAAATAAAGACTGGAAGAAAATGCTGAGACAAATTCACATATTCGTAGGCGGGGATTGCGTTTACAATCACACATACGCTTTAGCTTTAGCAGAAGATGAGTTGAATAATGTAATAAAGATTATTCAATCCTACATCGAAATGCCAATATCAGGTAAAATATATCATCGGCCGGTATCAGAACATTTTCAAATATTTCACAAATCAGAGGGGAATGTACTATTTTTATTTATAACCGATTTGGTTGACAGTCTTGACTATATCGGTCCAGCGATAGAGAATACGACTAAAAAGTTTAAAGAGTTGTTCCCAAACCCGATAGACTTAAAAAATTCAAGTGATGTTAAGCGGGAATTTGTAGATTATTTGAGAGAGCAGCAATATGAATTACACTCAAAAATTACAATAATAGGTCCAACTCATTCAGGAAAAACTTTGCTTTATGCCATGTTGAAAGGTGGTGACGAGCGCGCAATCATGAATTTTGCTAGAGCTTCTGTGTATATGGTTGACAACCTAAAATTTGATATTTGGGATTTTGCGCTAAAAGATAACTTCTCGCTTTTGTGGTCAAAATTTATAAAAGGCTCCGATTTGGTTATCCTACTATTTGATTTATCAAATTACCACTTACGAGTGATTAATCACTTCCTAAACTTGCAAAAGCAAGAAAGCAAATTTTCAAAATTACTGATTCTCGGAACTAAGCGCGACTTAATTGAAGATGAAGATATTAAACTCATAAAGAACGAATTGGATATTCCACATTTCGAAGAAATTTCTTTAATCAAGGCGAACATTAAAGAAAAAATCAAATCCTTAATTGCTAAAATGCTGAGTTTAAAAAAACTGTTACCTCATTTTTTTACAGAATTGTTGAATGAAGCTAAAAATCTAAGTAGAGAGGGAAACTTAATACTCGCTATTTCTAAGTATAAAGAATTGATAAAAATATGTAACAACTATCAAGATTTTACTTATATAAATGAGCTCAAGAATAATTTAGATGATTTACAAAAAAAAGTAAAAGAGCAAGCTGAACTAAGAAAAAAAGCAGACATGAAAATGAAATTTGAAATCCCTGGAAAAATTCAGTTCTCTAAAAGAATTAAAGTACAACCTTTACCTTCAAAAAAATCAGAGATAAAAGCTCCGCAACCACCGTCGGCAGAAGTACCAAAAACTACTTATAGAGCTCAAATATCGCAAAAAGTAGAGAAAAAAGCTGAGGATTTAATGTTATTTTCAAAATCTGATTCTACGGTTGAGACAAAAGAAGCTGAATTGGATAAAGAAGATATCACGCTTGATATAAACTTGGTTATTCCTGAAGAAAAACGACCTATACTTGAAGAGAGAAAGATTGGTGAGGAATTATCAAGCGCGCTTCAAAAGATTATCGAAAAGAAAGGTAGTTCACTAAGTTTAAAGTTATGCTTACAATTGATAACTGAGCTACAAAAAACCATGGCAAGACCTCTTACTATAGAGGATGTCGAGTTCGCAGCTGAAGTATTTGTGAAACATGACTTGAGCTAATTCTTTAAATGTAAAAGAAATCTTTGAATAAATCGTAAAAAAAGTTGCCGATAAAGATATAGCTTAAACTGAGACAAACAATTATAACGAAAAGGACTATAATTGGAATAAAATCAATTGAATGTATATTTTTCGCACTATCCCTTTGTAAATATTGAGGCTCATTCTGGTTATATAAGTGATTGAAATTTGTAGATACAACAATAAGAACTACTATTAGAAAAAGAACATAGATCGTTAGGACAATACTTGCTGTTAATGAATATAAAGAATTAGAAGCAATTTCATAACTAAATAGTATAGGTAAAATATTATTTAAAAACAAAAAGCCTAATAAAACAATAATTATCAAACCCGAAACTAATAAACCCGTGCCAAACTTCCTATACTTGTTCTTAAAGCCACCTAATAACTTCATGTTATCTTCGTCAGTATTAATCATGATAGGATAGAAAGTATAAAAAATTAACATTTTAACCGAAAAAATAGTCAGTAAGAAATAAATTATAGAATTTAGAAAAATCTCATTTAAAGGGGTAGTTAGTAGATTAGAAAACTCAACGAATAGTAAAATCATGTTGAAATCTAATACAACTGAATATCCAAATATTTTTTTAATAGAATATGTATTTCCATCTATGTGGGTGAATAATTCTATTGTAATATAAACCATAGGTAATATTATCCCCAAAATTAAAAGAGTTATTAGCATAAAACTGATTATCAACGACTCGTGACTTAAGACATTAAGAATTCTAATCGCAATAAAAGAGGTAATGTAAATAAAAGTTGAAAAAAGAAGCAAGTTAGCGTATGAATTATCTTGAAAATAGTTTTTCAAATGAAATATTGAGAAAGGAACTAAACCACATAATAAACCAATTCCTAAGTATAAAGTGATTGAGATAAAATTATTGAGCTCTTCGGAGATTTGAATTCCATTTATTACATCTAATTCTAAACTTCCGGTTGCTAAATAAATTAAAATTGTTGCTCCTATCAAGCAAATTGCGCTGATGATTAGAACAATAAAATAGAGTTTTAACAATACTAACTCTTTTTTGAAATTATCGATGAAGAAGATTATACCAAAAATTGAAGTGAGAAACAAAAACCATAAGATTATAGACACTATATTTTTTGTCAAAACGATTCCAATTAACCCAAATATAATAATTAATAAAAGAAAGTCATATAAATCTTTATTTGAGGAACTTTCTAACTCATTATTAGAAAACTTGGTTGCAATTAAGCCAAAAATAAGTATCAGTTCGATTGTTAGATATGTACCTTTTAAATTTGATCCGTTAAAAATATTAAAAATGTATATTACACACAAAAATGAATTAAGAACTAAACTAAAAATTAATAATCCAAAAATTACCTGTTTCCTTTTAACATTTTTTGGAATAAGATATACGACAAAAGCCCCAAAGAAAAGGATATACATTGGAATTAAAGGAATTAAAGCCATTATTATGTTAGTTATATTAATCCACCATTTTTATGCCGTTTTCATTTGAAGAATTAGAGTTTTCAGTATTTTCGTTTATTATCTTATCTAATTTTAAGAACGAATCTTTCTCTTTTTTGACTAACACATACGGTTTAAGTAATGCTACTAATAGATAACCAAACAAAGCAACAATAACAACTAAAATAATAAAGTTAAATATAGGAAATCGAATAAAAGAGTTTATGAAAATAAGAGTAGATATAAACAAAATTTGAATTATTAAATTTCTGTGTTCTTTTTTCTCCCTAATGATAAGTATAAGAAAAATTAATAGGAATATTCCAATAAAAGAAATAACTGTCAAATTCTCTAAGTCGTAAGACACTGATTTTTCACGTTAACTTTAATTATTTGAAAGAGATTAATAAATAATTTAGCACTTAATTTAAAAACTTTAATTAATAAGATTCTGAACTCTTAAAAAATTATTTTTTTGATAAAAAAGAAAATCTTTTTTGTTTACATCAATACATCAATATAAGTCGTATATATCAAATTTAAAAATATATTAAACTAACTTATCTAAAATGAATCCTATAGAAGAACTTAATAAAAAATTTACCGAAATAACTCGTCTTAATTATATCCGTGCTTTATTAGGGTGGGATGAGCAAGTTAATTTACCTCACGGATCATTTGAGGGGAGAGCAATGCAAAATGCACTCATGAGTAAAATTGTGCACGAAAGATTAATTTCCGATAAAATTGGAAAGTTAATAAAAAAAGCTGAGAAACTAAATGATTTAAATTTAATTGATGCTGCCACTTTACGCGAAGCCAAAAGAGCATACGAGCTGGAAGTTAAATTACCAACCGAATTAGTGGAAGAAATTGCAAAAACCGCTTCTCTTGGCCATAGTAAATGGGTGGAAGCGAGGAAAAAAGACAACTTTTCAATTTTTCAACCGCTTTTAGAAAAGATGATTGGTCTGCAGATTGAAGTCGCTAGTAAATTAGAAACGCACCCCGATCCATACTCTACTTTAATTGATCTCTACGAACCAGGTGCGACATACGATTGGATTGCAAACATTTTTAATAAATCAAAACCAAAACTCAATAAAATTATTAAAAAATTGGACTCTTCTAGCGATAAAACTGATTTTTCAATTATCACGCAAAAATGGAACCCGGATGAGCAGTGGAAATTTAGTATTGAAGTTATAAAAAAACTTAATTTTGATCTCGAACATGGCCGTCAAGATAAATCTGTACATCCATTTACAACATCTCTATCATCATCTGATACGCGAATTACTACACGAATTAATGAAGATTTCTTCTCAACATGCCTTTTTGGAACTATTCACGAATGTGGGCACGCTCTTTATCAAATGGGATTTATGGAAAAAATTCACGACACTATTTTAGCAGATGGATGTTCGATGGGTATCCACGAATCTCAATCTCGCATGTGGGAAAATATGGTTGGACGCAGTAAAGAGTTTTGGAAATTCTGGTATCCAAAACTGGAAAAAAGTTTTCCAAAAAATTTAAAGAGGAAATCAATGGAAGATTTTTATCGCAGTATAAATACGGTGCAACCTTCATTGATTCGTGTGGAAGCCGATGAAGTTTCTTACGGTATGCACATTATTCTCAGATTTGAAATGGAAAAAGACATTATAGAAGGAAAAGTACAGGTTAGTGAGCTACCAGAGTTATGGAACGAAAAAATGGAAGGCCTATTGGGGGTCTCTCCACCAAGCGATGCCGACGGTGTATTACAAGACGTACATTGGAGTTCTGGATCTTTTGGGTATTTCCCAACTTATTTCTTAGGAAACTTATATGGCGCCCAGATTTATAAGGATGCTCTTAAAAAGAATCCATCCTTACCCGAAGAATACGAAATAGGAGAATTTACAAACTTATTAACTTATTTGCGAGAAAATGTGCACCAATATGGTAAAATCTATCAAGCAACCGAATTAATTAAAAGAATTACAGGGGAAGATTTAAACCCGCGCTACTTTATAGAATACATAGAGAAGAAGTTTTATCTTATTTATGGATTCTAATTTCTTTTTCAATTTCTTTTTCTTTATTTTTTTATTCATGATTTTAAGGATTAGCTAATTCAATTAATCACTGAGCTAAGTTACGAAAAATTATAAAAAATCGCATAAAACAAGGACAATATCGAAGAGTCGAAATTTGGCACCAAATCAACCATTTTTGATCGTCCTTCCGCGGCTATTTCATATTCTTATTTTAATTTTGACGGAAATAAAACGATCTTAGTTATCTTGGTGTTAAATGAACCTGAAAAAAAATCAATATGCCAATGTAGTTTTTTCATCTCAGGTGGTATTAAATGTCGAAGAACACGATTTTTGAACTGACTGCTCATAGAGATAAGTTCCCGATGAAATTTTTTTCACATCCTATAATTGGATTTCATTTTTGTTTTGTAGGAATTTTTGTCTATTCAAAATAGTATTGAATAATTGTTCTTCATCTTTCCAATTAATTTCTTCAAATCCTTTCTCCATATATGTTTTATAGCATTGATTTATCCCTTCTCTCAAACGAATCTGAGGTATCCAACCAA
>NJBI01000087.1 GCA_005222975.1 Promethearchaeota archaeon Loki_b31 | reverse complement strand
AAAGAACGACAAAAAAACGAAGGAGTTATCTAACAACGATAAAAAAAACGAAGTGTAAAGAAAATGAAGTTTTTAGAACTTGGGAAAAAATTTGTTTGGATAAATTAAGAGAAATAGGAAAAGCGTCCTTAAAGAAATGGGCGTTAGCTATGGATTACGAACACTCTACGAACATATCAAAGACTGTCCGAAATCTCGAAAGACAAGGAAAAATAAGAGTTATCCTAAACAAAGGTGGGAGAATTAAAAAATACTACGAAGCTATTTAATGAGCATGATAAAAAAAAATTAAAGATTTTGATAAGGGGATTTGAGAAAATGTTAGAATGTATCTTATGTGGGAAAATAATCGTTCAAAACGATAATCCTAAGCATTATAGCGTTTGTTCTAAGTGCGACGTAAACGATTTAACCGATAAACAAAAGAAATTCATAGAAATGGGAATAAATTACATTACGTGCGCGGGAACCTACGAAGCAACTTTAGTCGAAGCTTTGGAGCTTCTTGTAATTGATGACGAGTTAGCTGGCATGGTAAAAAGAGCAACTGAGGGTATTATTGTAAATGAAGATACAATAGGGTTAGAAACTATTAAGAAAATAGCATTGAATGAAAAGCCCGGTTCTACTTTCTTGGCTGAAAAACACACGCGTAAACATTTGAAGCAAGAATTATATATGCCAATTCATAAACTTATTAATAGGAATAGAAGAAGTACTTGGCGAAAGAAGGGTTCAAAAGACATTATGGAGTCAGCTCACGAAAAATTCGAGGAAATATTGCGGGATTATAAACCTCCTGAACTTTCTCAAGACATCCATTCTGAACTACAAGAATATATTAAAAAAGTAGAAGAAAGAACGATCGATGATTATATGAAAGCCGAAGGGATGACATCGGGGAGCGTTTCTTTACCAGGTACGGATATCTTAATTAAGGAAAGGTAAATTAAAAATTCATAACTTTTTATTTGATTTTCTTTTTATATATTTTTTAACTAAGTCTAGTAAATTTATTTTCAACATAGCATATAAGAAGATTACCATAACATATAATGAGACTACGCTTAGAATCCAACTTTCTCCTCCCAATAAACTGCAAATCTTTAAGAAGTTATAAGAGAAAATTAACATCAAGCCTAATTTCCCAAGCCAACACCAAAATATTGTCTTTTTCAAAGAATATTTTATTAATCCAAGGGGAATTGTAATAAGATCATCCGATATGGGCGTTAAAGCGGCAAAAAATATAGCAAAAGGAGCAATTTTTGGATGTTCTACTAAGAACTGTTGATAATTCTTTAATTTTTTTCTCTGTTCTTCAGAAATGAACTCTGAAACGCCTCTACCAACAAAATAACCCACCAACTCGCCAAATAAACAACCTAAACTTGCTACTAAAGCGACAATCATAGGGATGATCAAATTTAATTGTAAAAATGGAAGCGAGCTAAAGCAAACTACAAATGTATATGGTGTAGGAATAGGTAATAAGTTTCCTATTAAACAAACAAGAAAGGTTATTAGAAGCCCAGATGCTAAATTTTGAAAGGGGGGATATTTGGAAAAGTTTTCTATAGCTTCTCTATGAGCTTCATTTAATAGGAAATCAATTGAAATAATCGTAAGCACTATTAAAAGAAATACAAAGACGTAATCTATTCGTTTTAACTTCATTTAATTAATACTTCATGATTTTATTATGTAAAATAAAAAGAAGTTCATTAAATAGTTGATCGTTTAGAAACATTAAGGGATTTAGCTTTTTTGGTACTGTTTTGATTTTAATGAACTCATTTTATTCATTATTTTCTTTAAGTAGCTATTTGTTTATGATATCCTCGCCTTCTACTTCTACTTCCACTTCTACCTTTTGCAATAGTTCAATTAATACCACTTTATTAAACGAAAAAAGCATTCTGGGGATATATTTATCAGCTAAATAGGTTCCATCTTCGATTTCTTCTTTTAAAGGGAATAACTGCTTTTCTTTGATTACAGAACCTAGATAATTTCGTTCATATTCGCGATACCCAAAGATATTATTTTTTACAATAACAATTTTTCGTTCAAATCCTTCAGGAATTCCCGCTTTTTCAAGTATTAGGAGTATTTTTTCTCTCGATAAAGACTCAAGAAGCTCAAGATCTTCAGCTGTACCTTCATAAGCCGGTCCAGTTTGAGTAAGTTCATAATCGATCTCTTTCTCTAACCCTAGCATTACTTTAAAACCATGTGCTTCGTCATCTTGGTCAACAGCAGTAATTTTAAAGGCAATCCCGTGTTTGTCCCTTATAGCTGGAGCCATCTTTGCAGCGATGAATTTCATTCTTGTAGTAGTGTTATAGCCGTGCCACAACCAGACTCTGTAATGTTGAGGATCTGTAAAAAGAAGAACGAAATCATCATCTAACAAATCTTGTAATCGTAGATCAGGATCAATTATTAATTCTTCAAAATCACCAATCTCATCGTTAAATTGATAAACAATAATATCTTGAACTTTTCTTTCAGGAACATCTTCTTCTTCTTTCGTGTTATTCCTAGCTGGGGGTTGCTCATCTGGCATTTTATTTAATTTAAATTGCTTTCATTACTTAATAACTAATTAGGATTAATAATATATTATTATTTTTGCTTTAAAAATAGATGTAGAATTTATTTCAGAAATTCGATTATAGCATTTAAGACCAAATTTGGTTCTTCGACAAAAGGAGCATGTGCGCTTTTATTAAACCATGTGATTTGGGAATTTGCTATTAATTCAGCGAGGATTTCGGCGTTTTGAGGTGGAACTAAAATGTCCTTCTTTCCATGCATGATTAAGGTAGATATCTTTAATTCTTTTAATTTATCGCATGTATTGAACGATTCAATTGCCTTTGTTTGATGTTCGTAATTTTCGGGCGACATTGGCGTTTTTCCCATGTTTTGAATCGCATATCCAATAAGCTTAGGGTTTTTTTTTATGAATTCGTTTGAATAGAATATTGTCAAAGTTTCTTCTGCTATTTCTTCTATAGTTCGACCCTCTCTTGGCTTACCTACGATTTGTAATACTTCTGGAGATGCTAAAATAGATTTAGGTCCACCACAACTTGTGGAACATAAAATTAACTTATTTATCCTTTTAAAGTTTAGAACCAACTCTTGAGCAATACCACCTCCCATTGAGTGTCCGAAAAGATGAGCATATTCAACGTTTAAAGCATCCATTAAACCAATTGTGTCGTCTGCTAATGTTTTTATTGTGTAATCCAGTTTGGGATCGTCAGATTGTCCTGTTCCTCTATTATCGAACACAATAACTTTAAAATGTTTTGCTAATTCTTTAAGAAAATATCTCCCCCACCAGCTAGTATTTGCCCCCAAACCTAAAATCATTAATAGAGGATGACCCTCGCCGTAAACTTCGTAGTGCAAATTAAAATTATTAATTTTAACCTTTGGCATTATTTAAATTCCCCTTTCGATTAGTTATCGATGTATAAGATTTTAATTTATTTTAATATTAGGTATTTCTTAATTTTAGTATTTTAAAAACTGGACTTTAAAAACTGCAAAGTTCACAAGATATAAAAATTTCGTGTAATTATATTCCTCAGTCTCTAATTTTATTGGTAATAAAAACTTTCGAAATTAAATTCATTGCGGGAATTGCCAAGCTTGGTCAAAGGCGCTGGACTCAGAATCCAGTCCCGTAGGGGTTCGGGAGTTCGAATCTCCCTTCCCGCATTTAAACATTCTTACTTTTAAAATAATTGGGAAAGAATCTTTAGGTTTAGACGATAAAAGATATCATTAGGTTCCTTTTTTACATTGTATATCAGATTATTACTTGGGTTTGAAAAAGAGTTATTTTCCAACCAAAGATATTTTAGTTTATATAAACGGTCAAGTCCTTTAATCTCGATTATTTGATTTGACATAGGTTTTGAAGACTATTCACTAGAAGATTTTAGGAAGAATATGAATTGAAACTATTTCTGATAATTAATTACAATTCTAATTGCACTTAAGATAATGTTTTTCTAATTTTAATTTGTAAAAGCTTATATTTAAATTTAGGTTTTAATGAAAACCAAAAAATATCGTTTGAATTCAATTCTTTTTTTAATTAAATTAGGTATAGCTAGATTTAAATATGATATTTGCCTTATAATATTTGGAATAGAAATGAACGTAAAACAATTTTAAGGGTGCTTTAAATGGAATTTTTTCCTATATTAGAGTTTGGTTGGTTAAATGGTTGGTTATTACTTGTTATATTTTTCGGAATTTTTGGTGTAATAGTATTGACATGTCCTAAAGAAGTCATCGCAAGGCTTTACGAGGAAGAAGAATGGAAAAAAAGAGGAATTTTCCTTAAAATAACTGGATTGATTGCAGTATTATTTTTTTATATTTTGTTTATACTTACTCCATTAAAGATTGGATCAATTGAATTTTTAATTGGGATAATAATATTTGCTATTGGTACAATAGGGATGGCAATGGCACTCCTAAGTTTTAAAAATGCGCCTTTAGATAAGCCAATAACCTCGGGGTTATATCGAATATCTCGAAATCCTCAGATGTTGACTATCTATATCGTATTTTTAGGGATTTGTTTAACTATTGGATCAGGGATTGAATTAATAATCCTTGGTTTTTCTATAATTGGTGGTCATTTTCGCATTCTATGTGAGGAAAGAAAGCTTTTAGAACAATATGGCGAATCTTATGAAGAATATAAAAATAAAATACCGAGATATTTTTTATTCTTTTAAATGAGAAAGAAAGAAGATTTTTTAAAAAATCGCAGATTTAAATTACATGTAGCTCATTATTACATTTAGGGCAAAATAAAGGTAATTCCTCTTGACATGGTTCTAAATCTTCGTTACTCAGTAATTTTCTCCAACAAATTAATTTTCCCTCTTTCTCGATCATATCTCGACCATGGTGTTGAGGTATAATATTTTTAGTTTCGCAAATTTGACAAATAATTAATTTTGCGTTGCTTTCTAAGTACTCTAAAGAGAGTTCTTTAAACTTTATTTTATATCTGAAAATAGTCATTCCATTGATTAAAACAAGTAATGACACGCCCATATCTGCTATACCCACCGCAAGCCACAGTGTCATAAAGCCTAAGACTGTGAGAATCGCGAAAGTAACTTTGACAATTATCGAAGTCCATATGTTTTGTCTTATGATTTTATTAGTCTTTTTTGAAATATCAAAGAAAGTTATAATTTTCTTTAAATCGTCGCTCATAATAATAACATCTGCTGTTTCTAAAGTTAAATCCGTTGCCGAAGCACCGATTGCAATTCCTAAATCTGATAATGCTAAAGCAGGAGCATCGTTTATTCCGTCACCAACCATAGCTACTCCTTTAAATTTCTTTTTAAAACTTTCAATTTCCTCTAATTTTTGGTCGGGTAACAATTCTCCATAGTAGGAATCTATATCTAAGCACTCCCCTATTGTATTACATACTAACTGATTATCTCCCGAGATAAGAACTGACTTATAACCTCGTTTTTTCAAACCGTCGACTAGGAGAGGTGCTGAAACTCTTAACACATCTCTGATTGTAATTATTCCCATAATTGTTTTATTGTTTCCGAGTAATATAGGAATAGTTCCAGATAATTCGGTTTCTTCAAAGATATCATCAGGAAGGTCAAATTTTAGTTCTTCAAGGTAATTCTTGCTTCCTATATAATATACTTCCCCTTGAATTACTCCTCTAATACCTTTCCCTTTAGTAATTTTAAAATCTTCCACAGCATATAACAGTAATTGCATTTGATTCGCTTGATAAACGATAGCTTTTCCAATTGGGTGTTCTGAAAGATTTTCTAAGCTAGCAGCTATTTTAAGAATCTCTTGTTTATTGCTGGAATGATTAATAATATTAAAAACTTTTAAATTTCCTTCTGTAAGAGTTCCGGTCTTATCAAACGCGATTAACTCGATATTTTTCGCTATTTCAATAAATTTGTTTCCTTTAACCAGTATTCCTTCCTTTGCCAATTTTGTGAGTGCAGCTATATTAGCTAAAGGAGTTGACAATGTGAGAGCACAAGGACAAGAAACTACTAATAAAATTAAACCTCGGTAAAACCACACGTTAAAATCTAGGTTAAATAAGACCGTGGGTATAATCATAACAAAGAGCGCGCTAATCAATATAATTGGCGTATAATATTTAGCAAACTTTTCAATAAATCGTTCGCTATCGCTTTTGTTTTGTTGAGCTAATTTAATACTTTCGGCTATTTTAGCCACAACTGTGTTTGAACTCTCTCTTATTACTTTTATATCCACAAAACTATCGTTGTTAATACTCGCGGCAAAGATTTCATCGTTTTCTTCTTTGAAAATAGGTAAAGACTCGCCTGTTATTGCACTTTCATCGAAATAAGATTTCCCTTTTACGATTATTCCATCCAGAGGGGCTTTCATTCCTGGTTTAATACCGATTACTTCACCGATCTTTACAGTTTCAGTCGGTACTTTCTCGTAGCTATCTTTAATCTTTAATAGAGCGTCATCTGGAGCTAATTCAAGTAATTCTTTGATCGCATTTTTAGATTTTTCTGTAGTTAATTCCTCTAAATATTCAGCTATTGCATAAAGTAAAATCGCCATAGCTCCTTCCTGACCGTGCAATATAAAAAAAGAAGCAATACCCGCGACTATCATTAGGATATTGGCTGTAATCTTTTTAGATAAGACATCTTCTATAGCCTCTTTTAATATTCCATAACCTGAGAGTAGAATTGAAGCAACAGCCAAAACCTGACTTAATAAAACAGAGTCAGTTAGAAGTTCTAAGGTGATAGATAATCCAAGCAAGATCAATGATGGAATTATGAAATACCAAAATCTTTTTTCAAAAAAAGATTCTTTTTCTACTTCAAAACCTTCGTCGAGACACAGTGTCTTTGTACATTGAGTTATATGACTCACCATGATTTATGAATTTAATTACGTCTAAAAAGGTTCATATTATATAATAAAAAGGACCTAACTTCCGTTAAAAATATGATTACATTAGTTTTAGTTGTTAAACTATTAAAAGATTAACAGATTTAATTTTAGCTTCTAATTTTATGAGTCAAAACTCAAGTTCTTTTTCTTTTTATAAAATATAAATTGTTATATTAAATATTATTATGAAGCGTGAGTTATGTTTTAAAAATAGTTAAAATTAAGGGGCGACATATGCCATTTTACGACCTTCATGTTCTTTAAGTCCCAATTCGTTTCTAACCGCGTTTCTTACGAGAATTCCACCTATATGGAGTATTGAATCTTTTAATATTAAATCTTTATCCATTGAAGCATTGCAGGGATAAGAATGATGAGCTTTACTAATTCTTTCGTTTAAGCTTAATTCATCGTCATTAATATATTTAGCTTTCAATTGTTGGAGGATGTAGAATGTAGAGCCGCATGGCGCGCTTTGTAAAACGCATGTATCCAAAATTGATTTTCCATCGTCGCTCAAAATGAATGAAACAATGGGTTCTCCTATTTTATAATAATCAATAAATTCAATAATATTATCGTGTTTTTTAGTGAGATTAAACCCTACTTTGTTGTATTCGTTCAGTTCTTTACTCATTGCACAAAAAGGTTTTGGAAACGCTGCTTGAATTCCCAATCTTTCAAAATCTTCTAAGACCTGTACTTGTAATCCTGGGGGCACCCATTTAGGGTTCTCAATAGGGATAATTACCGCTTTAATTTTTTTATCTTTCAAATACTCTGGCAATTCTGAAAGTAAGTCTTGGTGAATTCCAACTACCATCAAAAAATCTACTGGGGGTATAGTTTTTGGCAAAAAATCTTCAGGGTTTTCAATAAAATCTGGGATATTTTCTCCTAATTTATCGTAAAAATAAACCGAACTTGAGAAGTTTCTTAAATGTTCTCTACAATGATCGCATTTAACTTTTTGTTCAAGCAATTCACACGCTTTACAAAATTCGTCGTCGTTGATAAGGTTACCAATAAATTTTTGGGCTAACATCTCTGTATCTGGATCCGGTCCGTAAAAAATCCCAATTTTATATTGTTTTTCCATATCTCATCAAGGAATAAATTTAATCTAGACTTTAATTTATTATTATGATATTTCATAAATCATATAATATTTGCCTTGAACATCTTCACTTATTATTCTAATAATAATGTTTTAATAAAGTTTCAAAAAATTAATACAGAAATTTAATATAAATATTTGATAATTAATATTTAATTACAGCGTTCCATAAATCAGAATATATTAATCACCGTTTTATTTTCGTTTTATCAAGATGGAGCTTTTTAAAATTAGAAAGGATATCATTACCGATCTTAGAGAAGACTTCCCTGAATTGGTTGACAAATTTAATCATTTTGTTATATCTCCGTTACATAGTAAGCAAAATACAGTTATCAGCTTAACTTTTAACAAAGAAACGGAAAGACTACCTAAAGAAATGATAGTTAAAATATTTAGAACTAAAAATGCCGATAACGAATATAATACTTTAAAACGATTGAAGAAACAAAAGTTATTAATCCCCGATATAATATTTTATAAAAAACCTTATCTATTCCTTGAAAAAGCGGAAGGGGTTAATTTATGCGATTACATTAACGACAAGTTAGTTGATGTTTCTGATTTAAACGATTTAGACGCTGATGTTAAAAAAGAGGTTATTATATGTGTTGAGAAATTAGCAGATTGGTTTACTCAATTACATACAAATAATATGATTGGGAAGAACGAGCTTTCAGAAATTATAGTTCTAAATAAAGGCGACACTCGTCTTAGAGATTTCGTATATAATCCTTCAAATAACAAATTGTATGGTATGGATTTCGAAGAATCTTACGAAGGAAATCACATTGACGACATCGCATGGGTTTGTTGTTCTTTACTTGATACGAATCCCGGAATTTTTGAAATGGATAATCCTAAATCAAAAATTGATCTATTAAACCACTTTTTAAAAAGTTATTACTGGAAAAACCCTACATTTCATTTTAATTTCAAATACTTCACAGAGAAACTTATTGAGAATCTAAATATTGTAATGAGAAGAAGACATATCAATTTAAATCTCGACAAGGAAAACTTCATAAAGAATATCTCAAAAGAAATGTAATTTTTCAATTTAATTTTTATAGAAAGTATAGAAAGTATTGAAAAATACAAATTTAATAATGTATACTCTATAAATAAATTATAATTTTAGTTAAAAATATATAGGAGAATTTAGTATGAGTGAGGTACCAATATTAGATGCTAAAACATCTTTAAAGAAAATGACTTCGATCATTGTAGATATTAGCGGATTGAATAGCGATTACATACCAAAATTAAGAACGCAACCCGAAAGCATTCTTGAAGAGTTAGAAAAATATGAAGATGAAAAGAACAACTTAATGAAAACTATCCAATCAAATAACGAAGAAATTAATTCCTTCAAGAATGAGATTTCTCAAAGTCAACGAGATATAGTAAAATATGAAGAAGATAACGCTGAATTAACTAAAAAGCGCCAAGAATTATTACAAAAAATTCAGGAAAAACAAAATGAGTTAAAGGAGACACATGAGACCATTAAATTGAAAAAAGAAGAATTAACCAGTCGGGATGAACGTCTAAAAGAACTTGAGGATAGATTGTTTACTTTACATAAAGACATTGAAAAATTTGAAGCAAAATTAAAAGCACTAGAAGCTGAGCTTGAAAATACTTTTATAAAGAAGGAAAAATTCGTTCAATCGTATGAAAATAGAGTAGCTGCCATGAAAATTTTAATTAATAAGAAATACATGAGCTCTTCTTTATTTCAGTTTATCAAAGCCTTACAATTAGGAAGTGCTTTAGATTTAAAAAATATATTACTTGCAATTGATATGAGAGAAGACCAAGCCAAAAAAATTATAGTAAAAATGCTTGAAGATAATGCACCAATCGAATATAATCCAACAAATGGAACGATTACCCTAAAAGAGGAGGTTGATTTCTAATGAGTTCAAGTTTAAAAGATATTTTAGGATCAATTGAACAACTTGAAAAATATTTTGACGAATATCAGCAAGCCTTTAAAAAAAATAGCGATAATATTATTCAAAATTTAAGCACAACATGGAAGTTGATGAAATTAGAGCATGATGATCTCCAAAAAATAGAAAAAAATATTGAAATTCAAAAGAATGAATTAACTGGATTAAAAATTAAATCAGATGATTTAAATAAAAAAATTGAAAGCTTAAAATCTACAAAGGATGAATCATTATCAAAAGTTTTGGAATTAAAAGGTACTTTAGAGAGAATCAATGGCGATCTCAAGACACCTAAAGTTGAGCTTGAAAACCTATTATCGAAGTTAAATACCATAAACGAAAAAATTGCTTCAAAAGAGTTAGAAAAGTCACAGTTAGACCAGAAAAAGATCGATAACGAAAACCGGGAAAATCAACTAAAAACAACATATTCAGAACAAAAGATGGAAGATTTAAATAAAAA
>NJBI01000086.1 GCA_005222975.1 Promethearchaeota archaeon Loki_b31 | reverse complement strand
CATTAATGAATTTTTAAGTACTAAGTTTTTTGATCATTCTATCTGTTAAAAATGTTCTGATTTCATAGAAAATTTTCACCGTATTTGCCTAAATTTTGAGGTAAGAATCGAACAACGCTATAAAATTAGAGAAAATTAGAGAATACGCGCCATAGACCCATCCTATAACGAATGTACTAGAAGATATAAATGTTATGGTTAGAAAAAGATAATTAAGGATCAAAAAACTTAGTACTTACCTTTTTTCTAATCAATTATCAAAAAAATTTTAATGTTATAATTTTAAAAAGATAATTTCTTAAACATCTATTTAATTTTAGTATCAGTCATTATGGTTCAAGAAGTATTTGAGTCAGATATCGTTATAATTTGACATTTTGCAAAAGGTATTATAGAAATCGATGGAGTGAGCAAATCAATATTAGAAGGTTCTGTATATTTAGGGGGAATTGCCGGAAGTCGAATGGGTTTAAAAGTATCGATTATCACACGGTTAAAAAGCGAAGATTTCTCAGATTTTCAATATTTATATCGCATAAAGAACGCGTAGTTACCTCTTATTTACAAGTTTCAAAATCATTCACATTATTTAAATAAGTTTATTTCTTCTTTCTATTTAGATTACAATAAAAGAGAGGTAATTACTTCTTATGATTGAGAAGGAATCTAAACAAAAGCAGAAAAATACAATTATTATGGTGATAGGGATAATTTTCTCATTTCTTGGAATTTCATTTATGAGTATCCCGTTCCCAAATACAGTTGTGATTGAAAATTTAGGTCAATTTGGTATAATAGAAGATGTAACATATTCGGTAGACTATAAGTATCCAATGTTTTCATATAATCAAAAACTGATTATTAGTCTAGGGGCAGTTAACAGTTCTTTTTCAATATTAATACTGAATGATAACGACTACGAAGCTTGGATTAATGAACAAGGAGGATATCTCCCTTGTTACGAGGAGCAGAATATTAGAGGAGTCTATAAAACCCTTTATCTAAATCAACCTTTTATTGGTCGTATACATATTCTTATAACTGCTGAAACTTTTTTAGATATATATGGAACAATTCAAACAAGCTATTCATCTCACTATGTTATACAAGGGTTAATACTTTTAATGATTGGAATTATTTTAGCAATATTTTTAGTATTACGGAAATACCAATTTAAAAAACCTAAGATAAAACAGATTTGAATTTCCACTTAATTTTTTTTTATCTTATTGGAGTGTTTTTTATGTTTTTGTCGATTTAAGACTCTTTTTATTGAAAATTTTCAAAAATTAGAAAGATTTTCAATCGGATTTTGCAGTTATGTTCATTTATCTCCTATGCATGTTAAACAATTTTTAGAGACTCAATATTTATCTAAAACAAAAATGAAAGAAAATTAAAAAAAATGAAAAAGTTTTTAAATGTCATCTCACAATATTATAATAATGGGGAATATATTCCCACAAAAACTAAAGGTGATGTAAAAAAAGTGATTAAATGTGAAAAATGTGGAAAACATCATGCGTTATATCACGATTGCAATCAGAATTCTATCAGTTATGGCGTAGTATTTCAAGACGACCGAAAATGTTACGATTGGAATTGTTTTTTAACCCAGGCTTCAAGTATTTACAAGATTGAAGAAAGAATCTTAGATAGTTATTTTAACAATTCAAAAGTTAACCCGTTATTTATTTATGAATAAACGCGTTTGAAAGTTTTTATTATTTCCTTTTTTTTATTACTTAACTAAAGAATTTTAATTTTCTAATTCAAAATGGATATTTTCTTATACATTTATTTTAATACCAGAAATTATGCTTCGAGAAGTATTTGAGTCAGATATCGCTATAATTGGACATTTTGCGAAAGATATTATAGAAATTGATGGAGTGAGCAAATCAGCGTTAGGAGGGTCTGTATTCTACGGTGGAATCGCTGGAAGTCGAATGGGTTTAAAAGTAGCGATTATTACGCGTTTAAAAAGCGAAGATTTCCCAGATTTAGATATTTTTGATAAATACAATATTAAATACTTTGCGAATCCCGCAAAAGAAACGTCAGGGATTAAAAATACATACTTGTCGCATAATATGGAAGTTAGAATTTACAAACCTTTAGGTTTTGCAGGTGCATTTACTAAAGAAGAAATTCCTGAAATTAATACGAAATATTTCGTTATAGGTCCAATTCTCGCGGGCGAAATCGACTTAGAACTTTTAGAATATTTGTCTGAAATATATAGTGGCAAATTGGCTCTTGACATTCAAGGATTTATTAGAGGTTTAAAGGATAACAAAATACAATATTACGATTTAACCGAAAAAGAAAAGGTTGAGATAATATCTAAAGTAAATTACTTAAAACTTGACACCACCGAAGCGAAAGTCCTTACAAATTTATCTTCAATACCGAAAGCAGCAAAACTGCTAAATGAATTGGGACCGAAAGAAGTTCTTATTACACACGAAGAAGGAGTCAATGTAAGCGTTAATAACAATTCTTACTTTTTTCCTTGGAAAAATAGAAGGAGCATAGGAAGGACAGGCAGAGGCGACACGGCGTTTATCAGTTATTTGGGTTCCCGAATAACTAAAACTCCTGAGGAATCCTTGAGATTCTCCGCAGCTTTAACTTCTCTTAAAATGGAATCAATTGGACCATTTTCTTTGCCTTTATCTCGCGTTGAAAAACTTATAAAAGAAGAGTACTCGTAAATCTATTAAATAAGATAAAATAGAATAATTTAAAAAGTTGAAATTTAATTTATTTGCCCCACATTCTTATCATTTCCCTTGTAATGATATATCTCATTATTTCCGATGTACCTGCTGAGATTTGTCCGATCTTCGCATCTCGATAATAGCGCTCTAAAGGATATTCTTCGGAGTATCCAAGACCTCCTGCAATTTGAACTGCGTCTTGAGTAATTCTCACAGTAGCGTCAGCGATCCGAGTTTTAACAGCAGCAACGGAGGCTCTACAGTTATACCCATCATCAAGCATTCTTGCGATTTGCGCGATTGCCATCCTATTTAGCTCTACATCCATAAACATTTCGCTAAGTTTGAAAGATATTCCTTCAAAAGAATAGATAGGTTTTTTGAACTGAACTCGCTTATGAGCGTACTTGTAAGCTACTTCTAAAGCGCTTCGAGCAAGACCAAGGTATTGAGAGGCGGTAAATGTTCTTTCACCATCAAGACCGAATAATAAAACATCCACACCTTCGTTCTCTCTATGAAGAATATTTGCAGCTGGCACTTTACAGTCCTTAAATCGAAGATGAGAATTGGGCATCCCTCTACGTCCCATATGCTTATATTCCTTAATAACTTCAAATCCCGGAGTATTAGTTTCGAAAATGAATGCCGAAATACCTTGATGCGCCCTAACTTGATCGTTTGTTTTTGCGTACAAACAAATGTAATCTGCAACGCTACCGTTTGTTATGAAGCATTTTTCTCCGTTGAGAACATAATGGTCTCCTTCCCTTATCGCTTTTAACCTCATCCCTCCAATTGCGTCAGAACCACCTGTGGGTTCCGTTATACCAATAGCACCTATTTTCGTTCCGTCAGCTATTCCTGAGAGGTACTTTTTTTTTTGCTCTTGAGTTCCGAATTCTATAATTGGCCCCGCAAACAAGCACGAAGACGCGCCAAATATCCCCGCAAGAGCGTAGCTGAAAGCTGTGAGCTCCTCGCCAAAGATTGTTCGGTACAAAATTCCTTTCCCTAAACCTCCTACTTCTTTTGGGATTATAATATTCAAGTAAGGTTTCATTTTGCGTAAAATTTCTACAGCTAATTCTATATTCCTCTCCCGATCTATCTTTTCAGCCACAGGTTCGACATGGTTTTTACACCACTCGCGAACTTCCATGCGAAAATCGTTTTCTTCCTTAGTATAGAACTGTAATCTATCCGGCATGCACGAATAGCCATACTCAAATTCCAAATCTTCAAAATGAATGTGTCCTTCCAAATACATCACATTTAGATTTTAATTTATTATTTAATAATATCTAGAATAAAAGATTATTTTTTAAATTTGATGTGCATTTTAAAAAACATACTACAGCATATTAATTAAATCAAAACAATAAATTGGTAATTATTTTTCAAAAAAAAAAATGAGAGTCGGGGGAATTATCGATATATCAACTAAAGACATCCCAAACAAATCTACAATGGTGATTTTCACCGTATGTTGTAATTTAAAATGTGGGTTTTGTCATAATAAGTATTTATTGCACGAAAAGGTAGGAAAAGACATGAAAGTTTCAGAATTGTTGGAACAAGTCAAAAGTAATATGTTAGTGAGTGGAGTAAGCATTTCAGGTGGAGAGCCTACGCTTCAAAAAGATTTACTTAAATTATGCAAAGAAATAAAAAAAATTGGAAAATACATCAGTTTAGATACAAACGGAACGAATCCCCAAATTATATCTAAATTATTACCACATATCAACAGAATAGCTTTAGATTTGAAAGGACCGCTAAACAAGAAAAGATTAAAGAAAATTACGGGAAATCTAATGGATCCTAATCTTATAATTGAGACTTTTAATCTCGTTAATAAACGCGAGGATATTGATTTTGAAGTAAGAACCACTTATGTAGAAAATTTAATGAAACCAAGCGACATCGATAAAATAATTTCGTTTCTGAGAAAAAATGAGTTTAGAGGAAACTTTGTGCTGCAACAATATCAATATTCTGAAGGAGTTGGTGATGAATACAAAGAGAAATTTCAAAAACCAGAACATATTATATTACTCAACATTCTAAAGCCTTATAGAAATTTGGATTTACTTTTTCAAATTTATTTAAGAGACGATATTATAGGTTATTGTATTATAGATAAATTATACGACTATCTTGATGAATAATGGACGAAGAAAATATAATAGCAGAGGTACAATCCTGTATTGATTGTAAGATATGTTTGGATGTGTGCGATACTTTCGCAGTTGATCAGAACGAACTACTATCTCCAAATGGGAGATTAAAAATCGTTGATAAAATATTTAATAATCAGGACATTACTCAAGAGGAGATTAAGAGCATCTACACTTGTACGCTGTGTGGATTGTGCGATCTTGCTTGTCAACAAAGCATTCACATTGCTGATGTAATCCATGCTTCCAAAATAAAACTAGTAGAAATGGGTTTAGGACCTCTTGAAAATCATAACAAAATAATAAAAGGGATTGAAGATCAAGATAATTCTGTTAATGGTAAGCGAGAAGAAAGACTAAACTGGATGCCAGAAAAGTATAGAGAATCTGAAACATTTGAGACAGGAGATTCGGATACATTGTTATTCTTGGGTTGCATGTCATCGTTTCGAGTAAAGGAAAGCGCAAGTGCTTCTTACGAGCTTTTAAAAGAGGGTAATTTTAATTTTAAGGTATTTGAAAGGGAGCCTTGTTGTGGAGAATACGTTTATTCCGCGGGTAAATTTAACTTTGCTAAGAAAATCTTTAATGAAAATTTTGATCTCTTCAAACAATACGGAATTAAAAACATTATTACTACCTGTGGTGGGTGCTTTTACGCGTTTAATAACTTATATCCAAAATACATTCAAGATGACGATATTCCAGTTAAGCACATCATCCAAGTTATTCACGAATTAGAAAAGAATGGCAAATTGAAATTTCGTCAATCTAACGATACAGTTACTTACCATGATTCTTGTAGGACAGGAAGGAAAATTAAAAACATTGATGTTTACGACGAACCACGAGAACTATTAAATCTATGTGCTACAGTTAAAGAGCTCAAGGCAAATAGAGAATTAACTGCGTGTTGCGGAGCGGGTTCTGGAATTAGAGGGGTTGATAGTAGTTTATCTATAAAAATTGGTATGAAAATTTTTGACGAATTAGAAACTCAAGATATAATTACATCGTGTCCCTTATGCGTGTTCAATTATAGATACGTAAATTACAAAACACAATCTGAATATAAAACTAAATATATAACCGATTATCTTTTAGAAGCGTTAAAAAAGGAGTGGAAAACGGGTGAAATGTAATGAGTAAAAACGATAAAGAAACTAAAGACGATGACCTTGAAGACGAGTTAGAAAAACAATGGGAAAAGCAAGATCAAATTCACAAAGTTTGTAAAATGAAAGGAGATACAGAAGAAAAACAAAAAAAATGGAAAGAAAAATATAGCTAATTTTTAACTATCAGTATCTTTTTTTTGAATGAATCGACTTGTCCTTGTTTCGATTTTTGATTTCATTGCGTAAAAAACTACTACTCCACATAAAACGATGATCAATTGTATAACAACGATTAATAGGTTAAACGTAAAGAGTAATCCAAAACAGACGATACAACCTAAGAGCGCAATTATTGGTATCCATCCAATATTAGGCTTTAGCTTAAAAGGTCTTTCAAGATCAGGCTTTTTCCTTCTTAAAGCTATTAAGCTGAGGTTCACCAAGAAAAAGGTAATAAGCACGCCAAAAACAGTAGCGTTCGCAACTATAGATATATCTCCAAGAAATAGCGGAATAATTGTCAAAATCATTGTTATTAAAACGGCTAAAGCAGGTGTTCTATATTTTGGTGATACTTTGCCTAAGCCTTCTGGCAACGCTTTATCTCTAGCCATACCGTACATCATTCTCGAGGTGACGATCATCATTATTAAAACGGTATTTGCCGTAGCGAATAATGCTATAAAAGACATTATTATACTTCCAATAGGACCTAAAACAGCAGAAGTTACGCTATTTAAGGGGGCTGAAGATGATGCGATTTCGCTATAGGGCAATATGCTAACTATTGAGATGGCAGTTAAACAATACAAAACAGTTGTAATAATAATCGAATAAATTATAGCTTTAGGAAGGTTTTTAGCGGGACTCTTGACTTCTTCGGCGATGTTTGCGATATCTTCAAAGCCAATGTACGCGAAAAATATTAGAGCAACCGCCGAAAAAATTGCGGTAAACGAACCTCCTATAGGGAGTTCTAAATAATTGACCGATCCGAAATGTGGGATACCAATTATAATGATTAAAATGAGCCCAGATGCTTCAATAAACGTAAATAAGATATTAGTCCATGTGGAAGCTTTAATACCAATGAAGTTTACAAGGCTAAGAATTACTATAAGGAAAGCAGCAAATATTACTGTAAGTATAATCGACGGAACTCCAAATAAAGCCGCCAAATAATTGGCAAAACCTAACGCGACGGTTGCCGCTGAGAATATACCTGAAAAAATAATTACCCACCCTAATAAAAACGATAAAATTCGAATTTTAAAAGCCTCTTCAGTGTAAACAAATTCAGCAGCACTTTTAGGATACATAGCAGAAAGCTCAGCATATGATAAACCGGTTAAAGCTCCAGTAATCGAAGCTAATACGAAAGCCAACCAAGAGAGGTTTCCAGTAATTCCTACGACCTCGCCGATTAGGGCATATATACCTGCCCCTAAGACATTTCCAACGCCGTAGACGGTTACGCCGAATAATGACACTCTTCTCTTTAATTTTGGCACTTTTTTAACTTCTTCCAACATAATTCACCTTTCTAAATATAAATTATTTTATATTTAGTTTTATAAAAAGTTATATAGTAATCTATAGTAAAATGAACTAAAATTTAAGATAAAATGCAATTTATAACCTATCAAGGGCAGAAATTCGAAGTTTCTGATAACACTTTAATTTTGGGTAATCACGGAATTGAAAAAATATCAAAAATAATTGGGCTTAAAGGGCTTTTAAATTTAGAGGCTTTATATCTCTTTAATAACAAGATTTCTGAAATTAGAGATTTAAATAATCTAATAAATTTAGAAAAATTGAATCTCTATGGAAACAAGATAAAAAAGATTAAGAATTTATATCCTTTAACCAAAGTAGATACGTTATTTCTTTCCGAAAATAAATTTGAAGAAATTAAGGGGCTTTCCGAATTAAAAAACCTGCAAAATTTATCTTTAGAAGATAATCAAATATCAGAAATAAAAGGTTTAGCAGCTAATTGAATTAAGAAAATTAAACCTTTTTTGAAATAACATTTCATTTTATATTTTTTTTGCTACCTTTTAATAAAGATATAAAAGCTAAGTTTAAATAAAAATTAATCAATTTTTAAAGAATTTGGTAATATCAATCTTTAAAGGCAGTATATTTGCAAAAGTAAAATTTAAATACAAATAAAAATTGAATTTTTTATAAAAACCAAATATGCAGATTATAGAAATTTTAAGATAAAAGTGATCAATTTGGAGAGAGAAAAAAAGAGAATTAAATCCCTTCAACGTATTTACATCATTTTTGCAATTATTTTCTTACTTATTTCATTTATCATCTATATGACTGGCATGGGTTTCAGCGATATACACCTCATTTGGAGCTTCATAGCAACAATCTTTTTTGCAATTTCAATCATTTTTTTATCAAGATTCAGAATAAAAATGGGTATAACATTTGGAATTGTTGGATGTATAACATATCCCATCTTTATTATCTGGTGTTATTTTATTTTAGGCAGAGCTTCTTTGATTCCATTATTTGGAATTTTTCCATTAATTGGAGTTTTCGTAATTATGGGAAAATTACACAAATATAAAAATTTGGAAGAAAAGATCCAAGAGAAAAAAACCAGCGAACGTAAAATTAAAGAGATGAAAGAAATAGATAAAAAAATCCGGTTGATTGGCATGATAAAGGTAGAAAAACGAATAAATTTAAGAAAAGCTCAAAAATACCTCGGGGTTCCCGAAAGTGAGATTAAGGGTTTTATCTACGACCTTGTTGGACAGGGCAAACTCGAAGGCGAGTTTCAAGGCAATGAATTCATCATTTCTTCAAATATTGATGATTTTATTAAAGCTTTGAATTACTCTTTTTTGGAATGGGAAGATAAAACTGATAGACATGTAGGAAAAATCGATTATTAATTCTAGAATTATAAATTTATTAAAAAGAAATAGATCTCTAAATTGGAAAGAGATCTAATTCTTATTAGTATCCTTAAATTATTGTTGATGAAAAAAACAACCTCATAAATTTAATCGAATTAAGAATCGGAAATAATCCCATTCCTCACGAAGTCTTAGAGAATTGCGGAGGAATTAACAGTAATGGATATGCTAACAATTCAAAATTATTTGTTAAATTCTGTATTAAGAATTAAAAGAAAGAATTTAAGTTTTTTATCGTATCTTTTCTGGTCTTACAATACAGGGTTGCTGTCGATGACGATGTGGTTTTGCTCCTTGTAACCTGATTTCTCTCCTTTTCTTAGCCTCTTCATAACGCCGTTTTTCTTCTTCGGTCTCTGGAATTAATCCTGGGACCTCAGTTGGTTTGTCGTCTTTATCAATAGCGACAAATGTAAGATAAGCAGACCCAATATGAGTATGAACACCTGTTTTAAGGCATTCTGCCTCCACTCTGACGCCAATTTCCATCGAAGTTCTAGATACATAATTTATAGATGCTTTTATGAATATAAGATTTCCAATATAAGCTGGCGAGATAAAATCAAATTTGTCGACTGAAGCAGTAACTACATTAATATGGGTATGTCTAGCAGCCACAATAGCCCCTGCTTGGTCAACAAGTTTTAATAAATTGCCACCGTGCACGTTTCCAGCGACATTTGCGTGCTCTGGCATCATTATCTGCGCCAGTTCTAATCTTGATTGCGAAACTGTTTTAGCTTCCAATATAATATACCTCTATTTAACTGATTTTCTTTAAGAATAAAAATGTTAAGAGTAATAATAAAAATTATTCTTTTAAATTATAATATAAAAAAACCAGTTATATTCGCTATTCAAATGAGAGAAATTTAAATTAAAATCTAAATTCTATTATTTAATATTTTGAATTATGAATAATGATTTAATATAAATAGCATAATAAAAGGAAAAGTGATAAAAAATGCCAAGTTTTAAAGAAACTTACGAAGCAATAAAAGAAGATGTTTCAAAAGGGGAGAAAAATTTCAATGTAAGCTGTGAAATGCTGTCAGAAGGGATGCAATGTAAAGTTACCATGGGAGCTTCAAAACACGAAGTTATAATTGATGCCCCTGCAGGCTTAGATGGTACAGACCAAGGAGCATCTCCATTATTAGCCATATTAGGCTCTATTGGTGCTTGTATTATTGCAGTTACAAGATTTTGGGCATTAATTATGGACATAAAAATCGAATCAATGACTGTGAATTCAAGAGGCCATATTAATCTCGCAGCTATTTTTGGGCTTGACGACAAAATGCTTCCAGGCTACGATAAGCTTGAACCTGTCGTTAGAATTAAAGCAGATGCGCCTAAAGAAAAAGTAGAAGAAATGATGGAAAAAGTTTGGACCCATTGTCCAGTTATTACCAACTTCAACGGAGCATCTCCAATTAAACCTAAATTACAAATTAGAGAATAGAATATTTATTCTTCTTAATTTTTTTTTTCCAGCTTAAATTTCGATTAATTCCTAAATCTTGTGTGTATATAAATAATTTTTTCTTAATTAATAAAATTGCGCACTTCGCATCCAAGCTGTAATTGCAAGCGATTTACAATGTGATCGAGACCTTGTCGATTCAAACTTGCTTTAAATGGCGCTTTCACGCGTTTATTGAGCCA
>NJBI01000085.1 GCA_005222975.1 Promethearchaeota archaeon Loki_b31 | reverse complement strand
TTTAAAATTAATTATGTTAAAAACGCTCTATTTTCATGGATGGGTTTAGGTTGTATCGCATTCTTAGCAATAATTTCCTTGTTATTCTTATGGATTTTTAACTTTTTTTAAAAATTGTTTTATAATTAAGCCCCCATTTAATTTAAAAATATTTTGGAAAATCATTTACTATAAGAAAAATAATCTGAATTGAAGCATTTAGCTTATCATTAAGTCTGGAATTTAATTCTTATTAGCATTAACTTAGATAATAATGTTAAATCCTTATGGTTTAATAAAGATCTTAAATTAAATATAATACTCGATTTAATTTTGAAATAAATGGAATTTAATACGGAATAGAATGGTGTAATTAATAATGAAAATAACTATTTTAAATGGAAGCCCAAAAGGCGCTGAGAGCGTCACTATGCAATATATCTTATATATAAAGAAAAAACATCCAGAACACGAATATAACATAATAAACATCGCACAAACTATTAAGAAGATTGAGAAAAATGAGGAAAGATTTAAAAATGTCTTAAAACAAGTAGGAGATTCAGACGGTATAATTTGGGGGTTTCCTGTATATGTTATGCTAGTATGTTCCCAATATAAGCGTTTTATTGAACTCATCTTCGAAAAGGAAGCAGAATCATTTTTTAAGGATAAATACGTGATGTCTCTCTCAACTTCAATACATTTTTACGATCATACTGCTCAAAATTATATTCGCGCAATTTGTGACGATCTAGGCATGAAATTTTTTGGATATTTTGCTGCTGATAGTTGGGATTTGCTATATCCAAAAAGAAGACACCGTTGGTTGATTTTTACTGAAAAGTTTTTTGAGACTATCGAAAATAATTTTCCTACAACTAGACAATTTCAGCCTTTAAACCATAGAAAGTTCGATTATGTTCCTCAGAGTTCAACAACAAAAGAAGAAAAAATAGATACTAAAGGGCAGAAAGTATTAATTGTTTCAGAGGACACGAGCGAATCTACAAATTTAGGAAAAATGGTAAATAGGTTTAGAGAATCATTTGCTAACAATGTCAAACTAATAAACATTTATGATATCGATATAAAAGGACCATGTATAGGATGTGCTAAATGTGGATACAATCACGAATGCATATATAAAGACAAAGATGGTTTTACAGATTTTTGGACTAATAAGGTCATGAAAGCAGATATTTTAATATTTGCCGGGACTATTAAAGACCGTTATTTATCGTCAAAATGGAAATTAGTCTATGACAGAGCCTTTTTTAATAATCATACACCTACTATAATCGGAAAACAATTAGGACATATCGTCTCAGGCCCAATTAGCCAGATTCCTAACCTAAAAGAGATGTTGCAGGCACATGTAGAGTACCAAGACTCGAATTACCTAAATTTTATTACGGATGAATTCGGTGAATCCGATGATATTGATGCGTTGTTGTATAATTTTGCAAAACAAGCAATCGATTTTTCTGTAGCTAATTATATAGGACCACGAACTTTTCTCGGGGAGGCAGCTATGAAAATGTTTAGAGATGATGTTTATGGAAGGAACCGGTTTGTGTTTTTAGCCGATCACGAATATTACAAAACGCATGGAGTATATGATACTTTTCCACAAAATGACGAGCGCGCAAAGAAATTGAACGAAAAATTAATTCCATTAATGAAAATTGATAAATTAAGGAACAAAATAAATATGATGCAAGAATTTTTGCGACCGTTTAGAAAGGTATTATCCGATCCTGACAAATAGATTAAATATCGAAAAATTTGAGGGTAAATCATGGCATGGGGTGGCTCGTTAAATAAGAAAGGCTCTGATCACTTGAGAAATTTAAGAGAAGCAGATAAGGTAATAAAGTTTCTCGAAAAATTTAAAGAAGATCTAAGTGACAATGAAAAAAAGTTAATTTCAAATGTCATTGAAATAATAGTAGATCATTTTACCAAAAGCTCTTAGCCTCTAAAACGCTTTAATCAATTTTTTAATTATTTCTATTAATTTATCCGCTTCTTTTTCAATCGTTTTAGTTAACTGAGGTTCAAAAAAGGGCAAATCGATATTATTGCTTCGATCGTCTAGAGATAATTCGTCTTGTTTATATAACTTTAGCTCCGTAAATCCTTCAAAACTTTTTGGAACAAAGCCAATCATAAAAACATTCAAATCGGGTAATTTCTCAACGATTAGATCGATTACAATATGCACAGGAATAGTGTGAGTAGAAATTGGCACGTAATCGCAGATATTCTCGCGCTCTAAAATTGCAACGGTCCCTGGAGGTTTGCTTAACGTACAAGTGTCTAAAAGAATCAAATGTGAAGTTTCAAAATTTATTACCTCATCGATTCTTGCCATTGGATCAATTCCGGCGTTTATGAATAAAACTCTTTTATCCGAAAAAGATAGAAGTTTGCTAATAATATAAGGACCTACGCCATCGTCTCTTAATTTTTCTTCTCCAATCCCGATGAAAACTACTTTTTTAGCGCCATTTAGTCTATTCAATAGTGTCTCGTAAAAATCTAAATCTTCCATAGTTAAGTAATAAATTGTTCTATAAAACATTAATTTTAGCATTTCTAGTAGAATTATAAAACTATATATGTTCTTGAAATGAAATTAATCTACATTTTTAAAAAAAAATTAAATAAAAAATTAGGAGATCTTTATTGTCAAATAGCGTAAAAGACAAAATAAGCTCCCGAAATTTATGGGGGTATGCAATTGGCGCAATACCATCGGGTTTACTAGCATATATTTTTAGTCTAAAATATGTAGAACTTTTTTACGACGATTTACAGTTACTTCCAGGTCTATTTATTCTCGGACAAATAATTTACATGACTATTAATGCCTTAAACGACCCGTTGTCTGGACAGCTTTCTGATCGAACGAACCGCAAAAAATGGGGTAGTCGTAGAATCATATATATTAAATACGGCGCACCAATATGGGCTCTAACATTCTTATTGGTTTGGTTTCCCTGGAGTTTCGATAATCAAATAATAATATTTTTCCATTATGTCATAAGCATTTGTTTGTTTGACACTATGCTTACGCTTGTTGTTCTTGTATGGATGGCGTTATTACCTGAAATGACTTCGGACCTTGACGAAAGAAATAAAGCGCACTTCTTATCTTTAGTTTTTGGGGCCATCTTTGTAGTTCCGTTTTTTCTGATAGTAGGAGATATGCAACCTACATCTCAAAGTTTCCAATTCTTAATGATTGTAATAGCTATTATTTCTACACTTTTTCTTTGGCTGACGGCATACTTATGCGAAGAAAAACCAGAATACCAAAAAGATGAGGTATTTCCTCTATGGAAGTCTATTAAAGAATCATTAAAGTTAAAGTCGTTCTTAATTTTTGTAGGATTTAACTTTTGTGTCACATTCTTAGGTTCAATAGGACTAAGCTATCTTTTTATTTGGAGCTTTATACTTGGAGATAATTCAACTATTATATATTTCGTAATATTTATCCTTGTGGGTTATGGTTCAAACATTCTTTGTATGAAATTAAGGCCAAAATGGGGTATGCGCAATATAATATTGAGATTGGGGGCTTTAAAAGTTGTAGGCATGCTCATTTCGTTTGTACTGTTAGTAGTTGTTCAGAGTTCATCATTAGCTATGATTGGGCTAATTATATCAACCTTTTTTGGAGGTTATGGCGTATTTGTGGTCCCAACCATGTATCTATCTGCTGATGAGGATGAGATTAACCACGGAACCCGTAGAGAAGGGATGCTTTTGGGCATGAACGCTCTTTTCACAAAACCAGCAGCTAGTTTAGGCCCAATAGTTGCAACAATAGTGTTAGAACTATTTCTATATAATTCAGGATCGGATATACAATCAGCTTTCACATTGATTGGTATTGACATTTTATTCTTGCTTATACCCGCCATTGTTACTGCAATTAGTCTGATTTTCATGTATTTCTATCCTCTCCATGGTGAAAAACTTAAAGATATGAGGGTAAAATTAGAACAAATCCACATGGAAAAAAAAGCAAAGATGAAAGCTTAAATTAAATCATAAAATTTAGTTAATTTTTTTTTTTACTCTACTATTTTTTTATTATGTTATTAAAAGGTAAAAATGTAATAGTTACTGGATCGGGAAGAGGTATTGGAAAAGCAGTAGCTATAGCTTGCGCAAGAGAAGGCGCTAATATTGGACTATTAGCAAGAACACTTGAAGAAATAATTAATACAAAGCAAGAAATCGAAGCTTTAGGGTCTGGCGTTAATATCGCCGTTAAAACTGCTGATGTCACAAATTACGATGAAGTTGCTGATGCGTTTAAATTTTTTCACGATAATCTTGGGTTATTAAATGGGGTTGTCGCCAACGCAGGCGCTTCTCGGATGGGTAATACACACGAATTTGATAATGAAAGATTTGCGAACATAATAAATGTAAATGTCTTAGGCGTATTTCATACTTTTAAAGCCGCGTATCCTTATTTGAAAAAAGACGATAAAAATGAAAAAGCGATGTTTATAATTACTGGGAGCGCTGCTTATCCAATGGCTATGCCTAAATTTACCGCTTATGTAGCCGCTAAATATGCCGTTGTAGGAATCCAAAGCGTTTTAGTTGCTGAATACAAAAAAGAAAATATTAATTTTAACATGGTTTTGCCAACACAAGTAGACACACGAATGCTAAGGGGCAGAAAAGCTGGAGATGGAAGCAAACCAGATTATGTTATGAATCCTTGGGATCTCAACGATTATTACTTATTTCTATTAAGCGATTATGCTAATAGAGTGGATAATGCTCTAATATATTCTAGCGATTTTGCTGAAGTTAAGAAGTTTTTATCTAAAGCACCTTCCGATAAAACTGAAAGTTGGGAAGTTTTTAAGGCCTATTTGGAAGAAAAATCACCTAAAATATATGCTAATGTTAAAAAATTAGGAAAATTAGTCGATTTTTTAATTAAATCATCGAAATAATTTTACAAAAAAAACTTTAATATAAAACTCATTTAAATTTGAGCCTATTCTTTTTTTTTGCTTTCCTAATCTTGGAGTTCTATTCGTTTAAAGAATTAAATTCTTTAATTATGAAATGCTATGACATAATAGAACATGAACGAAAAAACTAATGAAAAAGCTGAAAAAGTCCAATTTGAAGGAATTATTGAGGACGATAAGGTTATAATTTCAGACAAGGAGTGCATTGAAGAATTTTATAATAACTCTTATATTGGTACGCTCATAAAAAAAGATGACGCTGAAGATATTTTAGTCTTAGAGCCTATTGAAGTATTACTCTTATGCGAAAGAAATCGGATTTTACTGTATCTTGAAAATGATAAGAAAAATGCTCTATACGATTTTGAGGGTTTACTAGAGTACTTCAGCCGGTTTGACGATCGTCTGTGGCAAAAATATATTATTTATATGGATTTGCGAAAAAGGGGATATATTGTTCGAGCAGGATATGGAGAAGGCATTGACTTTCGAGTGTATAAGCGAGGGGCTGACTTCGAAAAGGATTCCGCTAAGTTCTTGATTTACCCCGTATTTGAAGGGTATCCAATAGATTTGAAAGAATTGGATAAAATGTCTCGCGTAGCAATGAGCTCTCGTAAAGACCTGATTGTTGCTACTGTTGATAGATTGAGTAAACCGATATATTATAGCGTGAATAAATTCGAAATTATTAATAAAATAGAAACTCTCGATGATTAATATGCCAAATAAATTTGCCTGCGATACTTCCGTAATCTTTAACGGCCTTATATTAAATCTAATAGAAGACGGAGAATTAGGAGAAAAGCCAGAAGTTTACATTTCAAATGTTGTTGTCGCAGAAGTGGAATACCGGACAAATATCCAGAGAGAAATTGGGTTTTATGGCTTAAATGTATTAAAAGAATTACGAAAGCTCCATAATGAAAATAAAGTGGTACTTCATATAAGCGGTAAACGCCCTATAAGAGATGAAATAAAAATGGCACCGGGAGGAGAGTTAGATGCTCTAATTAGAGAAAGTGCCTTAAAAATTAATGCGACTTTAATCACGGCAGATCGAATTCAAGGCGATGTTGGTGTTTTTGAAGGCTTAGATGTTATGTATGTAAAAGAAAAAGCATTTCCTAGAAAAATCGAGCCTTCTTCGCTTAGATTACTAGATTTTTTTGATGACACCACCATGAGCGTCCATCTTAAACAAGATCTACCCCCTTACGCTAAGAAAGGAAGTCCTGGAAACTGGTACTTACAAAAAATAAGTGAGGAACCCTTAACAGCAAAAGACATAGAAGATATCGCAATGGAAATAATTGAAATGGTAAGGGAGGACGAGCGCTCGTTCGTGGAAATAGAGAAGTTTGGTGCCGTCGTTGCTCAATTACGAGAATTTAGAATAGTAATAACGCGCCCTCCGTTTTCTAACGTTGTTGAAATTACTGCTGTCCATCCGCTTGTTAATCTCACATTATCAGATTATTCAATTGATGCTCGATTACATAAAAGATTAGAAAAAGCAGAAGGTATTTTAGTAGCTGGAGCTCCCGGAGCAGGTAAGAGCACATTTTCAGCTGCATTAGCAAATTTTTATTTAGAACAAAATAAAGTAGTAAAAACTTTAGAAAGTGTCCGAGATTTACAAGTTAGACCCGAAATTACGCAATACACCAAACTAGAAGGAAGCCTTGAAAATTCTGCTGATATCCTTCTTTTAGTTAGACCAGATTATACAATTTTCGACGAAGTTCGTGTCTTTGAAGATTTTAAGATTTATTCTGATTTTCGATTATCGGGCGTTGGAATGGTAGGTGTAGTTCATTCTTCCTCAGCCATCGACGCAATACAGCGGTTCATTGGTCGAATAGAGCTTGGAATGCTCCCGTCAATAATAGATACTATTATATTTATTGAAGGAGGAGACATCTCTGCTGTTCTAACCCTCAAAATGACCGTTAAAGTACCTCATGGATTTAGAGACAAAGATTTGGCAAGACCCGTTGTGGAAGTTAGAGATTTTAAAACGGATCGTCTTGCTTACGAAATTTATTCGTTCGGTCAAGATATAGTAATTAATCCAATAAATCCTATTGGCCTTAAGGATTCTTTTAAAACTAAAGAGCATTATAAAGGGCGACAAATTACTAAAGATAGAAAAGAGACGCGAATTGAGTTAGATGTTGAAATAAAAAAGCAAAAAGTAATATTAAAAGCAAATCCGGAATTTGCCAGTAGAAATATTGTTGTTTTTGCTGATGATCAAGAAGTCTTTACAGGGTCATTGAGTCGTTCTAGCAACATAACGCTTTCTCTTTCAAACAAAGAAGGGAGAAAAGTTCTAAAAGAATACGATAGAAATAAAAAATTTTATGGAATTTTAAAATAAGACTTTCATTCCATAAAAATACTCATTCTAATTATTTAGCTAATGCATTTCGGGCTCTATTTATATCATCAACTCCAATGACTATCTTGTTATTTTCAGCAAAGTAGATTAGGTCAATATTAACGCCAACATTGCCTATTTTACGAGTCATCTTCCCACCAGAACTGGGTTTTCCCGCATTATGACCTATACTCATGACAATCACTTCACGCACAGCACTTACTTTAAAACCTGCTGATTCGAGTACATAACGAGTAACTGTTTCATCTTCAACCAAAATGTGAACGATAGCTCCATCCTTAAAGGGAATTCCACATAATCCTTCCATGTTTATACCATTTTTGCCTAGAACTTCTCCCATATCAGCTAGTGCTCCGGGACGATTTTCCAAAATAACAGCTATATCTTTCATTTTATATTTTCTCTTATTTTTATTTATTTTTTTTATAAATTTGATTTTTAGATGATTTTATTCTAATGCTTAATTATGTCATCTCTGTATTTAAGTTTTTTTTTAAATTCCCCTTAAGCGCAATAGATTAAAAGAATAGAGAAATATAATACTTCAGCTTAAGTTAATATATGCCGAAATAAAATGAAGTAAATTATAAATTAAAATTCAATCATACCTGATTTCTTCAACAATATTAAACCATCTAAAGTCCATATTGGTCTCCACCAAGGAAAGTTCTGATAAATTATTTTAAGACCACCATCGTCTTTAAGACCATTAAAAAAATTATCTGCTTCATCTTGTAGCATATTTTTATCCAAAATATCGAGAGCATGATACCAATGTCGACCAAATAATGGATAGTGTTCTTTATTTTTTTCAAAAATACTCGGGAGTTGGTTGACAATATGTTGTAGCATCTTTTTTTCCTCTTTGTTTTCTCCTAAGTATTTCAGATATATAAAATAAGGATACTCATAAAAAGTGAATTCCTTAGGAAGAGAGCTGTTTGAATAAAAATATTTTACTTTTTTAAAAAAAGTAGCGTCTTTTAATCCCCACTTTTTAAGAAAGCCTGATAAAGCCAATATTCTTAGCTCATCAGGACCACTCCACCATTCTTGAAATGGATAATTATACATATTTTTAGGAGGATGGTTAATATATCCTTCTTCATTCTGTTCTTTAATAATCCAGTTAAATAATTGATCTGTGATTTCATTATTTACATATTCCAAGAGATCAAGAATATACATTGCAGTTTCAGCACCAATAGCAGTACTGTCTGGACACAATATATCTGGTTCAATTCCATTACCAAAGCCTCCATCCATATTCTGATATGCCACTAAAGCCTTAATAACGGCATCTTTATTTCCATTTTCAAAAAAAAATGAAAATAATCTTCTTTCAAGAAGTCTTCCATTTTTAAAAACAAACTCTTTTATCTTTTTAATCTGTTTTTCATCAATAGTTCTCATAAAAAATACCATATCATAAAAATAAAAAAATCAAAACTGAGTAATTAATTACTAATTTTTATTTGCCATTTCTTTTACTCTATCAACAATATTAGGAAGAACTTCTCCAATCTGCTCAAAAAATCTCAAGTCAGCTTCGTCGTCGTAAGGAGTTTCGCCCATATTTAAAATTATTAATTTTGCGCCATTTCTCCACGCAATTCCAGGCATACTTGCCGCCGGTGTTACAACTAAAGATGAGCCAATTACAAAAAATACATCCGCTTTTTCAGATCTTCTCATTGATTCTTCGAGTTCGTCCATTGGTAAAGAATCTCCAAAGTTAACTATACTTGAAATAAGCCTCCCTTCACAATTGGGACATTTTGGTTGATTTTTTCGAACATTTCCCGTCCTATATCCTTGACCCCATTCCTTTTTGTCCCATCCCGCATCTTCAAATGTTAATTTTTTTCCACAATTCAAACATTGCATGAAATATAAATTACCGTGGAGTTCTGCAAGTTTTTCGAAAGGAATCCCAGATTTCGCGTGGAGTCCATCTACATTCTGAGAAATTAGGTAATCAAGTTTCCCCATCTTTAACAGTTCCACAATTGCGTGATGTCCTTGATTCGGTCGAACTTGGTCCCAAGGAGGAGATTTTGGAGGTGGAAGACCCTTGTCGCGACGAGTCCATACCCCATCTGGCCCACGATAATCCGGTAGACCGCTATCTGTGCTGATCCCGGCACCAGTAAATATTACTAAGTTTTTTGATTCGAAAATCCAAGTTGCGGCTAATTCAATTTTTTCTTCTAGTTCCATACAAATAAAATAATTTTTGTAAATAAAAAGTAATTCATTTAGTTCCTTTACTGCTCTTATAAAAATAAATTCTAAATATTGACGTGTTTATCCAAATTTATCAGTTACTTTATAAAGGTAAATTTTAATTCATTTTTTGAGAATAATTATACCTTTATATTCACGAAGGTAGAAATATTATATAGGATAATTTAGGTTGAGTATATTTTGACATATGCGTTAAATTTTAATAAAGATGAGATTATAAGCATTCAAATTGATTACGCAAGAATTAATTTTAAACCAGAACAGTTAAAGTTGATAAAAGTAATAACGAATCTCGTTTGTGAGCAAATCTCAATACCCGAACTAGCAATGAGAAGCACTACTTGGTTTGCTTTAAACGAATGGCAAATGAAACATAATATGCCAGCTGCTGAGATCGCTAATTTCCCTATTTCTGACAAATTAAAAGCTTTTAAGGAAATATTTAACATTGGTAGAGAACGCTTAAAAGGTATGTTATCGTATCCTAAAGAACAAAGCGAAATATTAATTGATATCGCGTTTGAAAGAGCCTTTAAATTTTATTTGGGTTATCTCAACAGAATCCATAGATAATATCCCCCGTTTTTAATTTTTTCTCATTTCCAAGGAATTAATTAAATTTTTTAGATTATCCTCTAAATAGTGGTATTTTATCATCTCATACGCCCCTCAACATCTTTTATATTAGACAAATGATGAGAATCACATCCAATTGAAACCATAATACCACTTTTTTTCAATTTATTAAAAAAAGTTTCGTATTTCCGAGAGTAAAAACGAGGATAACTCGAATTAAACTCAATTATTATGTTATATTGTTTTAAAAAACCTAACAAAACATCGAAACCACCTAACATAAAAAAAGAAGGATCAAAATGAGCAAGCCCCAATAGAGGAAATTTATTACTATTACGCCGATCTCTCTTCCAAGTTTCAATTAAGTTTTTAATAAAAGCGATTCCTTCAAGGTTTTCAAGGTATTCAAATAATATTAAATCGAATTTATT
>NJBI01000003.1 GCA_005222975.1 Promethearchaeota archaeon Loki_b31 | reverse complement strand
AATTAAATTTGTTATATGTCTTAAAATATCCGACATTAAATGAACTTGTATAGAAAATATATATAACGAGTGAAGGATTTAAGAAATCCAAAAAAGAGTAAAAGCAAAAAAAATTAAAATTTACTCATTTATAAGTTAATTTTCTCGATAATATCAAGAAATTAGTTAAAATTATATACAATTTATAAATGACCAAATAGACCATTTATTTGTTAGAATTAAAAATTATATTACAATAAATTGGGGTTCTAAATGTCAGTAGGAAGAAAAATTCTCATAGTCGACGACGAAGAAGATATCGTCAATTTAACCGAGAAGTTTTTACAACTTGAGAATTACGAAACTCTTACTTGTAGTAATGGAAGTGAAGCGTTACAGATCATGGAAGAAAAACACGAGGATATCGCACTAGTACTTTTAGATATTATGATGCCAAATCTTAATGGTTACGAGGTACTTAAATCCATAAAATCCAACGAAAAATTTAACCATATCCTTGTAGTTCTTTTTACTGTGAAAAATTTTTTTAAAGATATTAAAAAAGGTAAAGAACTCGGTGCGGATGGTTATTTAGTTAAGGCAATTTCCGGAAACGAAATTATAAACTATATAAAAAATTTACTTGAGAAAAAAAAAAAAGAAACTAATTAGCTACTTCTTAATTGTTTTAAAATTATTCTCGAGAAATCGATACTTATTACACAAATAAGATTAAAATTGATGAATAATTTTCTTAAGTATTATAAGCCTTTAATTAGAATTAGGGAATTATGGTTGATACATATACAGTCACATTGGGAATTATTTTAGTGTTAATCGCAACTCCTATGTTTAACTTAGGGATTGTCTTCCAGAAAATGGGTTTACGACAAGGTCCAGAAATTACTTTCGATAAAGGATTTGTAGGAATACTAAAAGCATTTAGAGAAATTGCAAAAAACAAGTGGTGGCTTTTAGGCGCTATTTTGGGTGTTGTTGCTTGGTTTCCGTACATAATGTCAATAGGATTAGTTGGATTTATGGTAGCAGAGCCAATTAACAGTATTGGTATTATCATTGTAGTTATTGCCGCAAACCGTATTTTAGGTGAAACTGTAACTTGGTATGAGTTTATCGCAATAACAGTATTAACAATTTCCCCTATATTAATTGCTTTGGCAGGTATTTCAGAAGTCGCAATTGATTTATACGAAATGGTCATCCCATTAACAATTTTTTTTATAATAACGTTTTCTATTACCATTGGTTGCTTTATATATTCTCAAAAGAAAAGAGGAACGAAATTAGAAGGATTTTTTGTTATGTTAACCGGTTCATTTTTCTTGGCAATTGGAGGGGTCTTCACGAACATCCTAGCGCAAGCAATAGGGCAAGCAAATGTACAATTAACTTGGTATTTTGGGATAGAAATATTTTTTGGAATATTTTGGGGTGATTACCCTCATTTGTGGGTTTTTATTGGGTGGTGGGGCCTGGCGATTTGTAATTTAGCTAGTTTTGCGTTTTACCAAAGTGCTTTCCAAAAAAGTAGAATGGCTGTAGTATTTCCGATATTTGATTCAATTGGTTTATCAATACCTATAATTGCTGGAACCCTAGTCTTTAAACAAACATTCAATAATTATTTTCTGTTTTTCTTAGCGATCATTTTAATATTCATTGGAACATCAACGCTCGGAAGATTTCAAACAGAAATTGAGACGATGAATGTCAAGAAATCCTCTACCTCTATTGAAAAAGATGGGGCTATTAAACCAATATAATAATTATAACAAATCATCATCAGACGACAAGATATTAATTAAAAATTATTAAGTCTTTTAATTTTCACTCGTTTTATTTTTAACTTCATAAAAAACAATTTTATAAGAAAATTTAAAGAATTAACCATAAAAGTGGGATGATTACGATTAAAACTAGGCATAAGGATTTTCTAACCATATGAGCAACATGAACGCACGGTTTTCTTCCTTTTTTATCTAATAATTTTGGAAATAAAGTATGGTCGTGTGGTTCTCGTTGGTACCAATAAGCCGTTGACGACCAATCATCTTTACGATGGTTATCGTGCCCGTGCTCGATTGTGACCACTATTCTCTTATTGAAATAGATAGGGTCTTCAACATGATATCTATAATATGAGATTTTGCCCCACCAGTTTAACCCACCAGTTGTAATTGTGCCGTGATAAGGAGCAAAGTGCTTTTGCCGTTGAGCCCAAGCTTGGTTCACGTAATCTTCTGTGCCAGTTCCGTGTAAAGTTGGGACACCTTTTTCGACATCGTCGTCGATATATATCATGTCGTCTCCTTCACCGGGCCAATTAATATACCAAGGCATAAATGTAATGTTATCAATATCTAAATGGCATCCAACAAATTGACCTTTACCTCTTGCTTCAAGGATTTTGTAATTTTCCATCAGAGGATTATCGATATTACACCCTTTATGACAGAATTTCTTTGGTCTTACCTTATAAAACTTTTTTCCAGTTTCATTATCTTTCTTTTTAGGAGTTGTAGGATTTTCACGGTGCCAGAGAGCGTGGAACCTTCCATAGTCTCTTTCATTTTCGAATCCATCTTCGTAGATTTCGTAATCAATGTAGAAAAAAAATCTCATAGGTTTAGAAGCATCATTTTCTATAGTTATTTTAAAACCTTTTGAAAATGGCATTGGCCACCAACAATTGAATCCTTTTCCCGATTGTGGACTCATCTGGAGTGGCAAAGAAACAAAATTTTTGTGTTTGGCGTGACCTAAGCCGAAAAAATCCCCAATAGGAACCTCTACGCTAGGTTTATCGTCTTGTTCATCGTCCCAATACAATCTAATTATAATGTTTCTTAAATAAAAACGGTCTTTACATTTTATTGTACACCATAAATGGGTTATACACCCAGTACAATCTTCTTTTCCAATTGTTACCTTTTCTCTAGGTTGCACATCAATCCAATCGGTATTTCCACCAGTCTTGTCGTAACTTGAAATTCGCTTCCTCTTTACCGTATCAGGGTGGATTTTTGCAATACCTCGTAAAGTAGATTCTCCTAATCGCATTGTGCTTGTTATCACTTGCTAATTTTTAATGTTTTTATTTCCAAATTTACTAATAATTATAGAAATTTATTAATTATCAAAAAAATTCTTAAATACTATTAAAATCTAACTCTACAAAAACATTTATAAATTTATAAATATATAGGAAGTGTGAATTAAATTGGTATTCGAAGCGTCAGACGATAAAATTTCTTTTAGGAAGCAATATTTCTCGGTTATTATCTTAGTTGCTAACATTCTAGTTTTCATATGGCAAATATTGGACCCTGCGCTACAGATGCACATTGAATATGCTTTTGTTCCTGCTGAATTTTTCGCCGGAGAAAAATTATGGACGATATTTACCTCAATGTTTATGCACGGAGATTTTATGCATATACTTATGAACATGTGGTTTTTCATTGTAATAACTGACAATTGCGAGCATGCTATGGGGCATTTATTATATTTAGTTACATATTTTCTCTCAGGGTTATTTGGTAGTTTTCTTCACGCATTGAGCACAATAATTATTCCCGTATGGGGACCAATACTAGCAGATATCCCCTCGTTGGGTGCTTCTGGAGCTATATTTGGACTTATGGCTGTATATGCTATTCTTTATCCTGGTAATAAATTTAATCTTCTGGGTACAACAGGTATGCGAAAAATAGGTGCTGGTTATTTCATAATAACATATTTTATAGCGGAATTAACTTATGCTATAGTTTCGCTAATGGATCCCTTTAGCATTGGTCAGACAGCTCATTTTGCACATGTAGGTGGGTTCATTGCTGGAGCAGTAATAGCAAGTCTATTTAAAGTAGTAAAAGGTACATCATATAAGAACAAGAAAAAATAAGCTTAATCTAAAATTATTTAGTAATTTTTTTATTTTCTTATTTCTTTTCTAATGAAAAGTATGAAAATTTTTCAATTATGGTTTATTTTTGAATTTAAGTAATAAATTTAATATCAAAATTTTTTGAGAGAGAGAGTGAGTAATTAAAATGCCTACTAATATCGTTGTTATTGGTATGGGATACGTTGGTATTCCCATGGCTGTTCTGTTAGCTGATGTAGACGATTTCTATGTTACGGGTATTCAACGAAGGTCTCAAAGATCAAGTTGGAAAATTGATTGGCTTAATAAGGGTAAAAATCCTTTTGAAGGGGATGAGCCTGGATTAGATGAGTTAATTGAAAGGGTAGTAAAGAATGGAAAGTTTAAGGTTACTGATAATTATGATAATGTTGAGGATGCAGATTATATTTTAATTGATGTTCAGACTCCCGTCGATGAAAATAGATTACCTAGATATGAATCCTTAATAGAGGTTTCTCAGAGAATATCAAAACATTTAAAAAAGGGAACAACGATAATTATAGAGTCTACTGTAGCTCCTGGAACAACAGATAATACCGTACAGTTAATCTTGGAAGAAGGAAGCGGACTAAAAAGATGTCACGATTTTTATCTTGTTTTTTCGTTTGAACGAGTCATGCCGGGAAAGTTAATAGAATACATTACTGATTTTCCCCGTGTTATTGGAGGAGGCTGTAAAAAAGCTAATGAAAATGCAAGTTTTCTATATGGAAAAGTGGTCAAAAAAGAACTTCAAATAACTGACACACTTACTTCAGAATTAACTAAATGTATTGAAAATGCGTATAGGGATGTTAATATCGCATTTGCAAATGAAATGGCATTGCTTTGCGAAGATTTTGATCGTAATATTTATGAAATTATCGAGTTAATAAATCAACGGCATGATAGGATGATGCATTATCCCGGATCTGGCGTTGGAGGGCATTGTTTAACAAAGGATCCGTGGTTACTTCTACACGGGTTTAATAAATATACCGAAAAAAAAAATGAGTCTAAGATCAAGATAATTCCCAATTCACGGAATTTAAACGATTATATGCCATATCATATGGTAGAATTAATGGAGGATGTATTTAGAGAATCACATAAACTAGTAGATAATATAAAGATTGTACTTTTAGGAGTATCATATAAAGCTAATACAGATGATGTGAGAAATACACCAACTGAAAATATTGTTAAGGTATTACAAAATCGATATCATTCTCATAACATTATATATGTCTCCCATGATCCTTATGTCAACGAAAGGGATTATAGACTTACTGAGTTAACAAGTGATTTTAATGAAGCAGTGAAAGGAGCTGATGTATTAATCTTTGCAACAAACCATAAGGAATATTACAATATCGATCTTGATGATTTAAAGAAGAAAGTAAGAACGCCGATTATTATAGATGGAAGGAACATATTTGACAAGAAATTGGTTGAAGAAAAAGGTTTTATTTACAGAAAGGTTGGAGAAGGGTCAAAAAAACCCTATTAATGTTTTTCTCTGTTTGTTTTTCAAATAAAAAAGTAATAAGAAATTCTATCTCAAATTCTGGCATAGAACTTATTGATTAAATCCTATCATTTAACGACTTAATCATAGAGATTTTTATTATATTTGTTTTTTTTTCCGGTTTTTCTTTAGTTTTCTGCGTTTTTAAAGCTCTTAAGTACCACATAGTTAGTAACGATCAACTAGTTTCGTAGCAATTGTCATCAAATCCAAAATCAAATTCGTCTTCTTCCGACATGTGTTTTTCTCACTATTAAATTTATTGTTAAGATTATAAAAATCAGGGGTATTAAGGATGAGGTTTATAAAAAATAAAGTTACTGCGCAATTATGTAATTTTTTATAATAATAAAAAGATCGATGTTTAGTAAAAATGTAAGAGTTAATCTCAAGTTCTTGCGGAACTAAGGAATAAAACCTAACATTTTTGCTTTACTCCTCGAGATTTAGTTTATTTTTGGCTTTTTTTTTCTTTGCGTTTTTTTTTTAGATTTCTAATACACGAAATTATTCCGTCAACGATTCCTCAACCAGAGGTTGTACAAAAATCTGCTTCGGCTACAGGTTTTTTAACTTTGTATTTCCATTCAGACATTTTGATTAATTTTTATTTTATTAGTTATTTTGAATATAATTAAGCAATCTTAAAAGAGTATTTGTTATATTTAATAATTATACGAGATTTATTTTCCATTTAAATAAAAACTTTAAGTACTTCATTCATTTACAAAACTATTAAAAAAAATAAATAAGTTAACATTTGGATTGATAATGGGATTAAAAGATGAGATCTCTGAAATGAGGAAAAGCATGGAAAAAATGACTTCAGAGTTACACGAGACAAATCTTGCTATTCGGGAATCCCTTCAATTAACTTCCGATACTATTAAAGAAATGAACGAAAGTTTTACCAAAATGTTAGGAGAAACGTTAAAAGCTATGCAAGATATGAAAGTTAAAGTCGATATTAGTGATATTGTTTTGAACCGTCTTGGGATTGAGGGTTTAATTCCGGACATTTTTAAAAAAAAGACAAAGAAATAAACGAAACATTTCAAAGAAGTTTAACAATTTATTTATTTTCAAAGTCAATACTAATTAAACTATTATAATTTCCTTTTTTTAAAAGCAAAATATAAGATCGTAAGAGATATAGCATAAACAATAGAAAACATAAACCATAAAACGAATTCAGAGTAATTGTTATCAACAATAGCCGCTATAACCTTATATATAAAAAAAATTATAAAAAGCGAAAGCAATTGAACTCGCGATTTTAGTTTATCCATTTTGTTAATTTTGCTAAAAATAATTTTGTTAAATTTAATTACTACTAATCATAATAATGAATATTATAATAATTAAAAGAATTTAAAATATAAACTAGAAATGTCCAAAACCAAAAGCCCTCCTAATTGTTACATATGCGGGAAGAATTGTAAAGATATGTTAGATAAATGCCATTATTGCATATGCGATATCACTGTTTGCGATGTTTGCTTAAATTCTGTAAAAAAGAACGATACCACATGGATTTGTCCTAACTGCAAAGAGGAACGAGATGAAGAAAAGTCAAGAATTTTCCGAGATAATTATTATAGAAAAAAGTAGATTGTTTCGAGACAATTAATTTATGGAAAAAACTTGTTTCAAGCACTTTTTATAAGTATAACTTATGATTTTTATGAAGTAAACTTGAAAGGCTGATGTTAACTTTCTTGACTCTATTTTAGCATTATAAAAAAATATAAACTTTCGATGTTTTAATGAATCATAAGAAATAGATATTTAGGTGTTATTAATGGCCAAAATTTCAAAGATTTTAGAAATTGACAATTGTAATAAGGATATCCTTTTTCAGGCACTTTATAAAGCCGAATTTTGGGAAACTATTAACCCATCTAAGAAAATGGAAGCTAACTTTATAGCACCCAATGTGTTGTATACTAAAATATACGACGAGATAGATGTAATTCACATTCCAATTGAGATGGAAGGAGAATTAGTGCTTTCAGACAAAGGTGAAATCGGAGGAAAGGGGCGATTAGTTGAGTTTAACGTTAGAAATAATAAAGATATCAAACAATTAGAAGGTCGGATGCGAATTAAGGCCTTGTCTCCTACCAAAACTAAACTAGGAGTCTTTGTGGAAAATTTTGCTTTAAGTGGCGATTTCCTCAGTTTGATAGGCAGTGTTGCAGATTTTACACTTCAAACTAAAATTACCCAAATGATGAGAAATATTGAGAAATATTGCAAAACAAAAGATCTGAAAGATTTCTTATAAAAGAAATGAGCTAAAACCAATAGATTTGAGTCTAAAATTTCTTAAAAAAAAAAGTTAAAGTTCAAGCGGTTGAAATAAAGATTTTTTGTAATACATTTAGAATTTTATTTAAAAAAAATAATTTATAAGTTCGTAATTTATAAGCTATATAGTTAGAGATAATTAGAGATAACCTCTAATAACACTGGGTTTTTGGAAAAATGAACGTTTGGATTTTAGATTCTGAAAGCGGAATAACCTTATTATATAAACCGTATATGGACTTGGCTTTAGATGAAGATCTCATTAGTGGTCTTTTAGCTGCATTAAATCAATTTACTACTTATGAATTTCAACAAGGTATAGAAAGTATTGAAATGGGAGGACTCCGATGGTCCTATTTAGAAGATAAAGAGTATAAGTTGTTGTTTATTGCGGCATCTGAGAAAAATATAAGTTCAAATATGTTGAAAGCTCGGCTCAATGTTATCATGCAAACTTTTATTGAGCAATATGTTTCTGGAAATAAAGAAAACTGGTCCTCTGTATGGAAAGGCGATACAGATCTTTTTAGCCCTTTTAAAAATGTTATCGATGAATACTATGCGCAGTGGTTAACAGCTGAGAATATCACAACAATTGCAGAATATTTTGATATTTTAGGTGTGTTTCAACAGATATTAAATTTGCTTACAAATCTAATTGAAGCTCATTTTCCAGCTGAAAAAAAAGAAGCGATTAATTCTCAAATCGAATCTATGTTTGCACATTATTTAAGTAATGATTACGTGAAGAATAATTCTGAATTAAGTAAGTTTTCATTTAGCCGCTCTACTGGAATTAATATCATTAATATTGACCCTACTAAATGCGACATGCTGGTAGTTGAAAAGCAAATTATAAATTTAATAAGAAGGATTGTTGAAATGATAAAAACCCAAGAAGGATATTACGTAAGTCTACATTATTTTATAGAAGAGAATATTTTTGAATATTTGATTTCTAACATTTCTCTACTAAATGAACTAAATTTGTTCAAATTTCTTTTACAACTTTTTTTATTAAAATAATTTTATCTAGGAAATAGTTTATGTATTCTAAAAACCTTGAAAATGTATTTTAATTAGGTTTATTAAAATTAAACAATATTAAACAATATTAATATAAAACTAACATTTTAATTTAGAGAAATGATTAATCTTCCTCTATTAATTTTTGTTTTTATTGTCTTTGCGCTAATTATTGTAAGCTATTCTATGAAAAATGTTGATTTCGTAGCAGTTTCCTTGATTTCTATGTTCGTAGCGGCTTTTGTGACTGGTTTGGTTTTGGAAGTACCATTAAATTTTGAAAATTGGTTTGATAATTTCGTATTATCTATTGAATGGCAAGCAATAATTATTATAATGAGCATGAGTATTATATCTAAAATTGCTCAAGATTCAAATGTGTTAGAATATCTAGCTGTAAAGATTTTTAAAATTTCAAAAGGAAATCAACGATATTTTCTTTATCTACTTTGTGTAATTACTACATTATTGGCAGCCGTTATCAGTGATGTAGTCGTGGTTATTATTTTAGCACCTATAGTCGTTCGCCTTTGTCATTTTTTAAAAATAAGAGCGGGTACTTACTTATTAGGAATGACAATTTGTATTAATATCGGTTCTATTATTACGCCCTTCTCAAGCGGAGAAAATATCATTATTTCTACTTGGTTTGCACTTGATACGGTCTTTTTTATCCAATATTTCTGGGTTTTTTCTTTTGCATTGTTGTTTTTAACCATATTTCTAATAGATAAATTAATGCTTTCAAAAGAGCCAAGAATTGAAGAGCAACAGAAAGAATACGTGTTAGAACTAATAAGTACAGATGTTATGATCAAAAATAAAAAAATGTTTTACTTTAATAGCTTTGCGATAATCGTTACAATTGCCTTATTTGTTATTTTGCCATTATTATATCTTACAGCTGCAATTTCAGCAGTAATATTAGTTTTAGTCAATGGAAAATATACTAAGAAACCAATGGGAAAAATCTTAAAAGATGTTGAATGGGAAATTATATTCTTTTTCATTTCCATGTATGTGGTTATTAATTGCATGCTGCAAGCTGGATTTCGTGACATTATTGCTTTGATTCCTTTCGAATCTTTTGGACCTATATTAACAGTTTTTATAATCCTTATTCTTGTTAGCCTACTGTCAGGCTTCGTTGCAAACACCCCAATAGCTCTTATCTTTTTGCCAATTATAGACGTTTTAATAGAGGAATTTGCTTTTCCAGCAATACCTCTACTATTTGCCTTTATCGTTGCTGTAAATATAGGGGGAAACATTCTACCTTCTGGGGCTGCTGCAGACATGATGACGCTTAAAGTAGCTAAAGATAGTGGCGTTGAAAATTTAGGATTCAAAAGGTTGTTAAAAACAGGAGCTATGTTTGCATTTATTCATATTGGAATTTCATGCCTTTATTTATTAATACTTATCCCCTTTACTTCATAAAAAAAATTGGGAATAAAAAAAAATGATTTAAGGGAAAATACCTCTTAACTCAATTGCTTTCGCGATTCTTGATACCGCTATAATGTAGGCAGCTGTACGAAGGGAAATGCTTCTTTCTTTTGAGATTTTAAATGTTTCTTCGAAGGCTTCAATTATGATTCTTTTGAGTTCTTCATTTATACGATCAAGTTTCCAGAAGTACGAATTAATATCTTGGACATATTCGAAGTAGGAGACGCATACTCCGCCACTATTGGCAAGAATATCTGGTACTACATAAATTTCTTTCTTTAACAAAATTTTATCCGCTTCTGGTGTTGTAGGACCATTTGCACCTTCCAAAACTATTTTGCAGTCTATTTTCTCCGCATTTTTTTCTGTTATTTGATTTTCTATAGCTGCAGGGATTAATACATCACATTTTGATGTAAGTAGCTCGTCGTTACCAATAAGCTTATACTTATCGTTTTTATAATCTTTTAATAAATTACCTTGTTTAGCCCATGCTAATAATTTTTCTACATCTAAACCATCTTCGCAGTAAATGCCCGTTGATATATCTGAGACGGCAATAACTTTACACCCGTGTTTATAAAGTAGATCGGCAATCGTACCTCCTACATTACCAAATCCTTGAACTACAATCTTTAAGGACTTTAAGTCTAATCTTAGTTTTTCAACTAAAGCTTGAAGTACAAAATACAAACCCGTTCCGGTAGCATTTGCTCTGCCAACAGAACCACCGATTTCTATTGGTTTTCCAGTTACAACGCCAGGAATCGTCCGTCCTTTTTGCATACTGTAGGTATCCATAATCCATGCCATAATTTGTGCGTTAGTATTAACATCCGGAGCGGGAATATCAATATCTGGTCCTATGATATTAATAATTTCAGCAGTAAACCTTCTTGTAAGTTTTTCTAGCTCTTTTTTAGATAATTTAAAAGGATCAACGCATATACCACCTTTAGCGCCCCCTAAAGGCAAGTTTAAAAGACTAGTTTTCCATGTCATCCATGTTGCTAAAGCTTTTACTTCATCAAGATTAACACCTAGAGAAAATCGTAAACCACCTTTCCCAGGTCCTCTGATTGTTGAATGATGAACCCTATAACCTTCAAAAACCTTTAAAGTACCATCATCCATCATAATTGGAATAGAAACTATTAAAGAACGTTCTACTCTTTTTAAAAACTTATGAATATTTGGATCTAAATCCATCTCTTCTGCTACAATATCAATCTGCTTTTTTGCCATTTCAAAAGGATTAACGGTCATTATATTACACTTTTTTTTATTTTTTATTTTATTTTTTTATTTTATTTTTTATAATAATTTCTGCTAAATCTAATAATTAATTATTCCACATAAACTAAAATGCACACATTTATGGAAATAAACCTCTCAATTCATGTGCTTTGGCTAATCGATTTGTGCTAATAGCATATGCTGCCGTTCTGAGTGATGAATCCGTTTTTTTTGAAAATTTAAATATTTCCTCAAATGTGTATAGAAGAATAGTTTTCATTTCTCTATTAACGCGATCTAACTTCCAGAAATAACTGTGCATATCTTGAATATATTCAAAATAAGATACACATACGCCTCCACTATTGGCAAGAATATCTGGAACAACTATTATTTCTTTTTCCTCCAAGATTTTATCTGCTTGGGAAGTCGTTGGACTATTTGCTCCTTCTAATATTATTTTACAATCTATCTTATCTGCATTTCCACTATAAATCTGATTTTCCATAGCTGCAGGAATCAAAACATCACATTTAATGCTTAGTAATTCATCATTAGTTATTGATCTTGTACCTTTACCCTCGTATTCTTTTAATAAATTACCTTGTTGTTTCCATTTAATTAATGTGTCTATATCTAAACCATCTGGTGAGTATATCCCCCCTTCTTCTTCAGAGATTGCAATAACATTGCAAGATATGTTGGATAATTGCTTAGCAACAACAGATCCCACTTTTCCAAAACCTTGAATTACAACACTCATTTTTTTTAAATTATAATTTAGTTTTTGGCATAAATGTTCTAGTAAATAACACATTCCTGTACCAGGAGCATCAATACTTCCTATAGTGCCTCCAATATCAATTGGTTTACCAGTTACTACTCCAGGAATAGATCGACCTTTTTGCATGCTATATGTATCCATCATCCAAGCCATTATACGCGAATCTGTATACATATCTTGTGCGGCAATATCTCTATCTGGTCCGATCATATTTATTATTTCCATTGTATATCTTCTCGTTAATTTCTCTAATTCTCTGTTCGATAACTTTTTTGTATCGACTCTTATACCACCTTTAGAACCACCAAGAGGTAACCCTAATAAAGCAGTCTTAAACGTCATCAAAAGAGCTAAAGCTTTCATCTCATCAAGAGTCACAAAGGGAGAATATCTTACACCTCCTTTTGCTGGACCTCGTAAAGTAGAATGATGAACTCTGTATCCTTCAAAAATTTCGAGAGAACCATCATCCATCATTATTGGGATAGAAACAACGAGCGCTCTTTCCGTCTTTTTTAGATATTCCAAAGTATTCGGGTGTAAATTAATTAATTCTGCTGCTATATCAATTTTTTTTTTAGCACTCTCATATGGGTTTATTATCATAATTCTAAACTCAAAATTATTATTATTCTGATTACTAACAATTTTCTATTGCATTTAAAATTAAATTATTTTTAATTAAACAATTTATTAGAAGGTAAGAATCGGTTTTTTATTCAGTAAAAATAAAAAAAAAGAAAAGTTTTAAGATTAAAAATCAAGAAGTTTTTCAGCTTCTTCTTTATCGCAATCCATTACTAAGGGGATTCCCGTTATTTCTTCAGCTTTATTTGTTAATGAAGCGATGTCATCTCGGGTAATATATTCTAATGTGAATTTTCTTGCTCCGCACATCAATTGTTTAAGGCCTTGCTCAAGTCTAGTCATATATGTATATAATCCAATTGCACCTGGAGGTATTGAATCGAATTTATCTCCAAATTTACGCCGAAGCTCAGGGGCTGTTATAAAAATCTCTTCTTTTCTTCTTCCAAAACGCGAAATATATACAGGTAATTCACCATCATCTATACTATTGCCTATAGTTTTACCGACCATTGCTGCCGCTAGTGGTGCTCTAGCCATACCAGCTAGTTTAAAATAGGGTGCGCCTAATGCTAAACCCTTAAATATCTGATCTTCCATAGTAATACCACTGGCAATTGCAATATCAGGAATGAATTTTCCTTTCTTCGATAGTATATCAAGATATTTATAAAGAAGTGACCAAAGCTCAAAACGGGGCACACCCCATTCATTCATCATCCTCCATGGGCTCATTCCTGTTCCGCCTCCTGCTGCATCTACTGTTAATAAGTCAATCTTAGCCTCAGAGGCACATTTTACTGCAAGAGCGAGATCTTTAGGTCTATATGCTCCTGTTTTTAAGAAAACATATTTCGCTCCCAAAGATCTTAATTCTTCTACCCTTTTATAGAAACTCTCCTCACTTACCATACCTAACCTTGAATGGCGCTCAAATTCATTAAAAACATGGTTTTCAAATGCCTTTATAACTGTTGGATCATAAGGATCTGGCAGTACGAAATATCCCCTATCTTTAAGCACTTGGGCGCGCTTTAAAGTTTTTAATTTTACCTCTCCACCGATATCTTTAGCTCCTTGCCCCCATTTAAGTTCTACGATTTCAACACCTAATTTATCTAATGCATATTCCTGCACACCAAGTTTTGTACCTTCGACATTTGCTTGAACTACAATTCCACCATAACCATCTTGCTGCCATTCTTTATAAAGTTTAACCCTATTTTCAAGATCTTCGGAATACACAATCTTTCCTTTTTCTAGTTTTGAATTAGGGTCCATACCACATACATTTTCACCAATTGTAAGAATTATTCCTGAAAGCGCTGCTCCAATTGCAAGTCCGTCCCAATTATTTTTCGCTACAGCTGTTGAGCCAAGTCCTGGAATAATAAAGGGAAGTTTTAACTTGATTTTTTTATCTCGCCCTATTCTTTGCTCTAAATTCACTTTTGTGAATAAAGCTTTATCAGAATCCGCTTCAATACCATATGCACCTCTACATGAGCCTAGTATTGTAAACTGAGAAAAATCCACCGGATAACTTTTTACACCAGCAGATGTTATCAAACCAAAGGGCTTTGGATATAATACTTCTGAACCCCTATATGCAGATTTTCCAACATCACACATACCGATACAACCATCTATGCAAGTAGCACACATTCCACTTTCAGGTACAATTGAATCCTCAGTTCTATTTTTCGTCAAAGTGGCAGCCGAAGCATTTATTTTTAAGTTTACCATTTTTTATATCTCCTTTTTTTCATTTATTTTTTGATTAGTTGATGTAGTAACACAAATTCCACATTCTCCTTCTAACCCCATCCAACATGCGTAATTATCATGAACATCCAAGCATGTAGGTTGGAGTATATTATAACAGCCATTACATAACACACTTTCTGGATGGGCCCCATCACATCTTATTGTGCATGCCGGGCAAATATATATACAACCACCACATCTTCGACAATCCTCCGAGTTTTTATCAAAGGGGGTGGTTATTTTTAGCTTATTTCCTCTATTAACAAATCCAATAGCCTTTGCCATCATCTGTTCTTCACACATCCTGATACATAAACCACAGTAAATACAGCTTTCCCATTTAGGTTTAAACCTGATTTTATTCAATCCTATTTTTGATGCAAGATCTTGTAATACTTTTGCAGTCGGATTTTGTGCAATTAAAAGCTCAAGTATCATTTTTCTTGCTTTGATTACTTTTTTACTTGCAGTTCGGATGTAAAGACCTTCTTGAACAGGGAATGTACATGAGGAAACCAGTTTTGTATTTTTTTCTTTCCCTATTTCGACAATACATAGGCGACAACCACCCCATGTTGAAAGACCCTCGTGATAGCAAAGAGTGGGTATATTAATTCCAATAAATTTTGCAGCATCAAGAATTGTCCAATATTCTGGACAATCAACCTCAATTCCATCAATATTTATTTTTGGCATATTAAATCAATTTTTCCAACATTTAATCATTTATTTTTTTCGATTATTTCTAAATCACATCGTAAACATCTTAAAGCTTCATTTAAGGCTTGCTCTTTTGATAAAGTTTTTCTAACTTCTTTAAAATTGGAAATTCTTTCTTTCACTGGAATTTCTATTTCCATAATTTTAGGAGAAATTTCAGAATCAAGAGGAATTTCACCTTTAAAATCAAAATCTTTGTATAATTCGGAAAAGTTATCATCACCTATTAAGAAATTATTTATATTACGAGCTGCTTTCTTGCCTTCTGACATAGAATTTACAACAGTAGTTGGCCCTGTTATAAAATCTCCTCCTGCAAATACTTTAGGATTACTAGACTGCAAAGTAGTCGGATTTATTTCCACAGTACCCTTGATACTAACATCCGTGCATTCTACAAAATTAATATTTATCCTTTCACCGATTGCTGTATATATTTTATCACAAGGGATGATAACTGTTTCACCTATAGGAATAGGTTTTCTTCTGCCAGATGGATCATATATACCACCTTTCATTTTCATAAGTTCAATTCCTTTTATATTATCATCATTACTTACAATAGCATGAGGAGAAACCATGAACATAAATTCAATATTTTCCTTCATTGCCTCTTTTATTTCTTCTTCATTTGCAGGCATGTCTCTTAAAGTACGACGATAAGCGATAGTAACATCCCCTCCCAATCTCTTTAATGATCTTGCAACATCTATAGCAGTATTTCCGCCACCAATAATTACTATTTTATCGTTATTTTGACTAAAATCACTGTTTTTAATTTTCTCTAATTCTTCAATTCCTAAAAGTACACCAGGAGCATCACAATCAGGAACATTCAAAGGTATTATTTTTTGAGTACCAGTTGTAATATATATTGCATCATAATCTTCAATTAATTTATTTAACTGTATTTCCTTGCCAATTTCTGTTTTTAATATGAAATTTACTCCTAATTTTCTAATAATATCTATTTCATGTTCTAAAACATTTGTAGGGAGCCGGTATTCAGGAATACTATATAATAATTTTCCTCCAGGTTTAGATTTTTTATCATAAACATCTATTAAATGACCCAATCTAACTAAATAATAAGCTGCAGTTAAACCCGAAGGACCAGCACCAATTATTGCAATTTTCTTTCCTGTTGTTGGTAATTTTTTACCTATAAACCTTTTTATAATTTCTTCATCCTTTTTCATTTTATATATAGTGTCTGAAATATAGCGATGAAGAGATCTTGTATTGATAGTTTCATCTATATATACTCTTTTACATCGATTATTACAAGGGGCAAAACAAATTCGCCCTGTAGTTGCGGGAAGAGGATTATCAAGCATAATCAATTCATATGCTTCTTCAAGACGATTTTCTTTGAATAATTGTATAAATCCTGGAATATTTAGATGGACTGGGCAACTATTTTCGCATGGAGATTTTAAAAGGCTTGTACAAACCCCTGCTCTACAATAATGTTCTAAAATATGTTCCAAATACTCATTTCTGAAATATCTAAGTGTAGAAAGCACTGAATTCGGAGCAGTTTGACCAAGTCCACATAAAGAAGTATCTTTTATTACATGACCAAGCTCTTCAAGCAGATCAATGGATTCAACATTTGCTTTACCTTCGGTTATATCTGTAAGTATTTCAAACATACGTTGAGTACCCTCTCTACATATTGAACATTTACCACAGGATTCATTCTGTAAGAAATTTGTGAAGTATTTTGCAAAATCGACCATACATGTATCTTCATCCAATACAATCATTCCACCTGAACCCATTATAGAACCTGCCTGCTTAAGTGATTCATAATCAATTGGCAAATTAAAAAGGTCTTGTGGAATACATCCACCAGATGGACCACCGGTCTGTATAGCTTTTACATTTTTACCAGTTGAGTTTCCATCACCAATATCATATACTATCTCTTTTATAGTAATACCCATAGGTACTTCAACTAATCCAGTATTTTCAACTTTACCAACAAGTGAGAATATTTTTGTACCCTTACTCGTCTTGGTACCGATATTTGCATACCAGTCTGCACCTTTTTCAATAATTTTAGGCACATTAGCCCATGTTTCTACATTATTTATATTTGTAGGTTGGCCAAAAAGTCCTTTTTGAGCTGGAAAAGGTGGTCGTTGACTTGGATTACCTCTCTTACCCTCTATAGAATGGATTAATGCCGTTTCTTCACCACAAACAAATGCACCTGCACCGCGTGTAATTTCTATATCAAAATCAAAACCTGTATTAAGTATATTTTTACCAAGAACGCCCATTTCTCTTGCTTTCTTAATGTTTATAGTGATATTTTTCACAGCAAGTGGATATTCATCGCGAACATAAACCCATCCCTTATTTGCACCTATTGAATAGGCACCAATTATCATACCTTCAATGATTAATTGCGGATTACCTTCAAGTAGGTTTCTATCCATGTAAGCCCCAGGATCACCTTCATCAGCATTACAAATTATGTATTTAACATCACTTTTTTGTTTACTCGCAATTTCCCATTTAATTCCTGTCGAAAATCCTGCTCCACCCCTACCCCTTAATCCGGATTTCTTTATTTCTTCAATAATTTCTTTAGGATGCATACTTAAAGCTTTAGCAAGTGCTTTATAACCACCAATCGCTATATAATCTTCGATATTTGTAGGATCTATAAGGGGATTATCTCCTGTAAGTATACGCTTTTGGAGTTTATAAAATGGAATATCATAAATATGGTCATATTTTGTTCCATTCTCGCTAATAACCAAGTTATCAATTATCTCTCCTTTTAATATAGATTGAATAATATTAGGTGCATCTTCTGGTTTTAAGTTTTTATAGAAAATTTTTTCAGGGAATATTATTATATTGGGTTCTGCCGCACAAAAACCGTGGCATCCTGTTAGTTTTAGGTTAATCTTATTTTCATATCCTTTAATTGCTTGTTTTAATGCCTCTCCAACCTTAATTGAACCACTTGCATAACCACATGTACCTGAAGATAAAGATATAATATGTTTTTTAGAATCCTGACTTTCGATAATCTTCTTAGATAACTCCTCGAATTCTTTAATAGAATGTAATTTAGTCATTTTTTTCCATCTTCAGAGTTTTTATGAGTTTAATTACCTTTTGTGGTGTCATCTCACCATAATATTCACCATCTATTAGAACCATAGGTCCTATAGCACAGCAACCAAGACAATTAACCGTTTCAAGCGAGAATTTTTTATCTTTTGTAGTTTCTCCAGGTTTTATATTCAATTCTTTTGTTAGTACATCAACCATATTTGTTCCACCACGTATATAACATGCAGTTCCTAAACAAACAGTAATAATATGCTCGCCTTTAGGAATAAGACTAAATGACTGGTAAAATGTAGCCACCCCATACACCTCTATCAGTGGAATTTGCAATCTTTCTGCAACTATGATGAGGCACTCTTCAGGTAAATATCTATAATTTTCCTGTATATCTTGTAATATAGGAATAAGAAAATCACCATGCTTTTTTATAGATTTATCAAGAAAAGTTTCATCTATGATTATATTTACCTCTTCTAAATTCTTTTTTGATTGTGTCATGGCTTATATCAATTTTTTATGGGTTTTTTTTTGGAAAAACTATTTAATTTTATATTATGTTGATATGACTTTTTACTAACGCAGTGTTTTCATCTGGATGTCAAAAAATGCCTCCTTATGCTTAACTTCGTAAAATAGAATGGTGAACTAGATAACATTTAAAAATATTAACAGGGTCATTAAACTTTATTATAGAAATAGAATTGATGAGTGCTCTTTCCGTCTTTTTTAGATATTCCAAAGTATTAGAGTGCAAATTAATTAATTCTGCAGCTATATCCATTTTTTCTTTAGAACTCTCATTTGGGTTTAGTAACATAATTCTAAACTCCAAATTATATTTATTATGATATTAAAAATTTAATATAGTATTTAAAATTAAATTATTTTTAATAAAATGATCTATTAGTATATAAAAAATGTTGTTTTGTTCATTAAAAACATAAAAAAAAAGAAAAGTTTTTCATTTTATGTTAAAAATTATTGAGTGATGTATGGCTTATAACCAACCACGTAATTTCATGGCATTTATCACCCTATCAATAGCTATTAAATATGCACCCATTCTATAATTAGAATTATGTTCTTTTGCTTTATGGACAACAGAATGATATGCTTTAGTTATTATTTTATCCAAGGCAGTAAATACTTCTCCCTCAGTCCAGAAGTATTGATAATAACCTTGCACCATTTCGAAATATGAAACAGTAACTCCTCCAGCATTACATAAAAAATCAGGAATAACAATAATATCATTTTTAAATAAAATTTGATCTCCTGCAGGTGTTGTTGGTCCATTTGCGAGTTCTGCTATAATCTTACAATTTACATTTTGTGAATTTTTATGTGTAATTACATTTTCAAGCGCAGAAGGAACTAAAACATCACATTCTAATTCTAATAATTCTTCATTTGTTATTTCTTGCGTTCCCTTCAAACCTACTACCGTGGAAGCTCTTTCTTTTTGTTCTGAAGCAGCATAAGCATCAATTCCATTTTTATTGTAAATGCCCCCTTTTGAATCGGAAACAGCAATTATCTTACAATTATAATCATCTTGCAGGATTTTAGCACCCCAAGAGCCAGCATTTCCATATCCCTGTATTACAATTCTTGCTCCATTTAAATCTAAACCAATATCTTTTGCAGCTTCTCTGATGCAATAAGATCCACCTTTGGCTGTTGCAATTGAACGCCCAGCACTACCTCCTAAGGGTAATGGTTTTCCAGTTATTACAGATGGCGCATGTTTACGTACAATTATTTCATATTCATCCATCATCCAAGCCATAATTTGGGGGTTAGTATAGACATCAGGCGCAGGAACATCAATACTTGGTCCTATAAAATCTGCTAATTTCCTAATATAACTTCTTGCAAGCGTTTCTAGTTCTCTATTACTCATTTCTCTTGGATTACAAATGATACCACCTTTAGCTCCCCCCAAAGGAATATCTACACATGCGCATTTCCATGTCATCCAAGCGCTCAATGCTTTTACAAGTGCAGCAGTTTCATCAGGATGCCACCTTATACCTCCTTTCATTGGACCTCTCGCAGAATTGTATTGAGAACGGAAACCCTTAAAGGTTTTAAGAGTATTGTCGTCCATCTTAATTGTTAGCTTTATTTCAACGAATCTTTCAGGTTGACTTAAAGCATTATAAATTTCTCTATCACAACCTCGAATCTTACACGCATTATAAAGTTGTATTTGAGAGATCTGAAATGGATCTAGATTTTCTTTCATGATTTTTTCTTCTTTAGTTTAGTTTCTATGATTTTAAAAAAATATCATTAGTATAAGTACTGCTTTATGAATAAGCATTTAATTATTACTTCTTTAAATTATAAAAAAGACCAATAAATCAATTCAATTTGATTTTTTTATCCTTTTTTCTTTTACTTATTCATTTTTTTACGATGATAATCAATATATATTTTACATTGAAAAAGTTAATTAAAATATCAATTTAATAAATACTTAATCAACATTACAAAGTAGTTAATATTCTATGGATAAAATCTGCGTAATAGACATGGGTTCACAGTATACGCACCTTATAGCTAGACGTATTAGAGAATTAGGAGTATATTCAGAAATTTTACCATACGATGTCTCTATTGCAGAATTAAAAAGGGTCGAACCAAAAGGGATTATTCTTTCTGGTGGCCCTAGTAGCGTCTACGAGGAGGACAGTCCACAACTAACAAAAAATTTCTTTAGTTTTGTAAAAGAGGAAAAAATACCTGTTTTGGGGATTTGCTATGGTTTACACTTAATAATTCATCAATTAGGTGGAAAAATAAAGCCATTTAATCGGAAGGAATACGGGAAAACAGAGTTAGAGATCCTCAGGCCTAAGAAACTATTCGAATCTTTAGATAAGAGGGAGACTGTGTGGATGTCTCACGGAGACCAAGTCGAATCTATGCCAGACGGTTTCGAAGTATTAGCAAGAACAATTACTTGCCCCATTGCGGCGTATGCAAATGAAAGTTTGAATTTATTCGGCGTTCAATTTCACCCTGAAGTTATCCATACGCAAAAGGGGATTACAGTTTTGAAAAATTTCGTTTTGAACGTTGTAAAAGCGAAGAAAGAATGGAAGTTAGAAAATTGGATAGAAAGTGCAATCGAAAAAATTAGAAGCGAAATTGGATCGACCGAAAGAGTGATTTTGGGGTTAAGTGGAGGTGTTGATTCCTCTGTTGTAGCGATTCTGCTCCAAAAAGCGATAGGAAATCGTTTACATAGTATTTTTGTAAATAATGGAGTATTAAGAAAAAACGAAGAAATTGAGGTTCAAGAAACGTTCAAACACGCGTTAAAATTTGAAAACTTCCATTACATTGACGCTGAAGATTTATTTTTAGAAAGGTTAAAAGACATTGAGGATCCTGAAGAAAAAAGAAGAATTATTGGTCATACTTTTATCGAAGTCTTTGAAAAAAAAACAATTAAGTTAGAAGAAGCACATCCAAACATTAAATTTCTCGCTCAAGGAACCATTTATCCCGATCGCGTAGAAACAAGCGCTACAAGTAAAACTTCAGTAAAAATAAAGTCGCACCATAACTTGACTTTACCTGACGATATGAAGTTAAAAATTATTGAACCCTTGAAAGATTTATACAAAGATGAAGTTAGAAAAATAGGTCTAAAACTAGGATTACCAAAAGAAATTATAAAGCGTCATCCTTTTCCCGGTCCAGGGTTGGCCGTAAGGATTATCGGGGCGATTGACAAAGACAAACTTACAATTTTAAGAGAAGCAGATGAGATTTTAATTGAAGAGATCAAAAAAGCGGGCGTTTATGATACCCTTTGGCAAGCTTTTTGCGTATTCTTACCTTTAAAAACAGTAGGAATAATGGGCGATTTCCGTACCTACGAGTATATATGCGCCATAAGAGTCGTCGAATCGTTAGATGCCATGACTGCTAATTTTGCAAAATTAAATTGGGAGCTTTTAGACAAAATTGGGACCCGGATAATTAACGAAGTAAAAGGAATAAATAGAGTAGTTTACGACATCTCAAATAAACCTCCCAGTACAATTGAGTACGAATAACTTGTTTGCAAAACTCTATTGATTAGCTTAATTTAATTAACCAATTTATTAGGATCGTTTTTCTATAAAGATAAGATTTTTATTCTTTAGAATTTATGACAACTTGATTATTATGAAAGAAAACGAAATTGCGTGGGATTTATCTGAAATTTTTTCTGGTCACGATGATCCAAGAATTTCCAAAACTATGGATTCGCTTCATAAACAAGTGGAAGATTTTGTAAAGGCATACAAAGGAAAAATTAACGTGCCAAGTTTTTCAGCTAAAGATTTATACGAGTTGTTTAAGAAGCAAGAAGTGTTTTACGAAAATCTCGAAGAATTAGCGTTATTTTCTCATAGGTCGTACGATGCGAACATGGAAATTCCAGAATTAGAGGCGCTAAAAAATAAAATTGATGACTTTAACACTGATATCTCTAAGAAACTGGCTTTCTTTGAATTGGAAATCGGTAAACTTGTTTATAGTCGAAAAGAATTGGTAAATGATCCAATATTAAAAAGCTACAAGCATTATTTAGAGAAAATTAGAAGGAATGTTCCACATCAACTCTCAGAGATTGAGGAACAGTTGATTTTAGAAAAGGACCAATATGGAATAAAAGCATGGAGCAATCTGCAGGGTAAATGGTTAAGTACAAGGGAATTTGAGGTCGAAGTAGAAGGAGAAAAGAAAATTTTATCTTATGGAAAGGCTAACAGTTTAATAACTCATCCCGATAGAGATACGAGAATTTCTACAAACAAGGCGATTTATGGATTATTGGGGAAAAATGAAATCGTTTTTTCTACAGCGCTCAGAAATATCTGTTCAGATTGGATTAAAATTACTAAAAGGCGTAAATACGATAGTGCAATGCATCAGAGTCTTATTACAAACGATACAACACAAATTATAATTGACAACTTGATGAAGGTCATAGAGGAAAACATAGGCGTTTATAGAAGATATTTAAGACTTAAAGCAAAACTAATGAACTTACCTAAATTAACTTGTGCTGATGTTCGAGCACCTCTTAAAGCGTCTTCAATGAAAAAACGTTCTTGGACTGAAGCAAAAGAGCTTGTTTTAGAAGCTTACGGAAAGGTTGATAAAGATTTTGAGAAATATGTCAATGAGATGTTCACAAAAAACCATATAGACGCTGCTGTAAGGAAAGGAAAAAGAAATGGAGCGTACTGCGACTCTTGGTACAAAGGGAAATCTGCTTTTATTTTACAATCGTTTACAGGTGCTTTAAATGAAATATATACTCTCGCTCACGAGCTTGGTCATGCTATTCATGCTTATCTTGCTTTTAACGAACAATCGTACTTTAATTTCCTCCCAGGATATACGGTTGCAGAAACTGCGTCTACATTTGGCGAGCTTTTAATGACAGATCTTTTACTAAATAAGGCAGAAGGTAACGAAGAAAAGAGAGCTCTTTTAGCACACGTGTTAGACGACGCAGGTCAAGCAGCGTTTCAAGTAAGTGGGCGCGTATGGTTCGAACAAAGTTTATACGACGCGATCGAAAACGGCGAAAATTTAGATGGTCCAACAATCTCGAAATACTGGTGTGCTGGAAGAGATAGAATATACGGGGATTCCGTTGAGTGGTTCGATGAAATGATATGGGAATGGACTATGAAACCCCATTATTATCAGCCGAATTTTCGATTTTACAATTATCCCTATGTATACGCCCAACTTTTTGTATTCGCTTTATATCGCAAGTATAAAGAAGAAGGTCAGGCTTTTATCCCCAAATTTAAGAAACTTTTAAGTGCCGGAGGAAGTTTATCTCCTGTTGAGCTAGGCGATATTGTTGGTCTAGATATAACCAAGCCCGACTTTTGGAAGCTAGGGATAAGACAAATAGAAGAATTTGTTAACGAGTTTGAAAAAGCAATGGATTAATTTTTTTTTCTTATATTTATTATATTTTTAGAATTTATTCACTACATTAGTTGATATTGGGCTAGTTAAGTTAGTAACTATATTTTTCACAGTTATATCTTACTAACCATAGTTATTACCCTTGCCATGGCTATGTATTCAACATAGAGGGCTTCCATGGCAAGGGATTTTGGTTACTGTGTCGTGCGGGCAATTCCACTCACGTTGGTTGTGATTGGAATATTGGTTTCGGGATTTATTAACCATTGCATTTTCAAGTTAAGAATTATAAAATTATCTTCGCTAACTTTTCTGTTAAAAGTTCTACATTGCTTCGTAGAGGCGTGGATATCTATCTTCATAAATTTTAAGCTTCTCAGGGTATCTCTCTTTAATCCTTCGAATAATTTTAGCAAGTGAACTACGATGGTTGTATCCCATTGCAAAAGACCAGCCTTTCGCTGTTGATCTCCCTATTTCCTTTAACTTATCTAAGCACATTAGTTCATATGTTTTAAATACTTCTTCTGTTGCGATTATCACAATCTCAGGGTTTTTTTCTAACTTTTCTAACATCATTCATAATTCACATACAAAATATTTTTTTTATTTTTTATTTGTGGGAATTCTTTCCCATAATGAAAATATTTTAAATAATATAGCGTTTGTATCTTTATATATTTTTCTCTTTGAGATTTATCGTAAAATTAGTTCAATTTTTATTGAAATTTTAAAAAATTTTATAAAGCATGCGTAACTTGCTTATAAACTTATTGTTTTGCGTTAAAATTTTTTTAACCACACAAAAACGCGTATCGATAGAAATAATACAGATTATGAATTTAAAGGTAAAACTTTAAAATTTTTTTTAATCAGTTGCTTTATTTACTTTTTTTTTCCAAGTATCATCCCTTAAAAAAATCCTCTGCGTGAACGAATTGAAGCCCACAGCGATTTGCAAATGTATTAGCGACTTTAATATTACCTACCATTATACATTGGGAAGGAATGAGCTTATGTTTTTCAATAAATTCAACTCCCATTCCATGCATCGGCTTCCTGCCATAATAAATCTGCGGAAACGCAAGATGAGGGCAAAAGAGATATTCAAAACTAATCCCTAAGCGTTTATAGGTATAAGCAAAGCACTCAAGAAGCTCGTCGAGAGTGAAATCTTATATAAATGTATCGCAACTAATCATCTTAAATTTCATCCTCCTCATGTTGGAAACATAGATTTATATATTCAAATTATCTTAAGATACAAGATTAGAAGGAAAAATTCCACTGTTTGATTATTTAATAATTAAACAATTCTAAATCAATTCATATCAATTAATCAAATTAAAAAGGTGAAAAATATTATGACCGAGTTAGAAGTAATTAAAAAAGTCGCTGCTCAAATAGTCAACTCGGACGGAATGGAGATCGGTGAACCGATTGTATTAGAAGAAATTTCATTCGTGCCGATTATTAAACAGGAAGTTCCAAAAGAGGAAAGAGATTATCTCACTCTTTCAGAAGCACTGGAAATCGGAGCGTGTGAAATTATCGATAAAGGCACGGAAGTAGCTCACATTCTTTTTAAAAATCTGGGGGAGCTTCCCATTCTCATCGAAGAAGGCGATATATTCTTGGGAAAAGGAACGCAGGACCGAATCTCCGTGGGAACTGTTATGGTTGAACCCGGAGCCGTGCAAGAAATCAGCGTCAAATGCGTGCATGCTCCTCATTATCTTTCGGCAAATGCTAACTTTTCATATGGTGGGAAAGCCAGTCGCGGGATGTTAAATGAGATGCGCTCACTCAAGTTCAGTAGCGCGACCAAAGGTTATGGAGCCTCAACAATAAATCAAGCAAGAATATGGAATAAAGTGAACGAGGAGATGGCGAGCAAAAAAACAGTAAAAGACCAAACTAAATACACATTAGGTATAAATTCGAGGAGAGAAAAAGTGATCAAAAGAAGTAAGCAATTAAATTTTCCAAAAAACACCATCGGAATTGTCGTTGTTGATGCTGAAGGTGAGATCAAAGGTGTAGAACTTCATCGTTCGTCTCATAATTTCAATGTGCGGAAAACTACTATCCTTGAATCTTTAGAAACCAATGTTAAGTGGGAATCCACTGGTAAAGGTGCGTTCTCAGATGCCCAAGATAAAGCGGAAAAAATGTTTAAGAAGATTTCAAAGCTCAAGAAAGGCAAGGACACGCTAGGACAAATTGAATTAGATGGACTAGTCATCAATTCGGAAGGACTCCAAGGTGAAGCTTTCACATCTGCCTTTTATTCAGCAATATGTTCGTCGTGCGGAAAATCTAAACCGAGAAAACAGAAATGTCCCAGTTGCGGATTTTTAGAAGAGGCGTCAGAAGACTTTACTTACATGAGTCTATTTTAAAAAATTTTGTTTTATGTTAAAAAAGTGGAGGGTAAAATAACTTATAAGAACTCGGATAATAAAATATTTTTATACTCTGGATCTCTATCAGCAAAAAGTATGTTTTCCATCCCTGCGTATACATCTAAGCGAGGACATTTTTGAAATAAGTCTGAAAAGGGGATGATGGCGCGAGAAAGATCAAAAAAATCGTCATTTGGCACGATATAAATATTTTCCTTTAGTACAGGATTTTTTTTTTCTATAATTTCTAAACTCATAGTTATGGATATAAAATTCAAGAATAATAAAAATGGAGTCCCGACAAATTTAGTAATAAAAGTAAAAATTGGAGATTTAAATAAAAATTTGTACGTATTAAGCGATTTTGGTAATAAAAGATAAATTAGAGATATTATATTCAGATAAAAGATATAATTTGAAATATAATTATAGGAATGGGTTATTTCGAGAAATATATATTTATAAATAAAAGGGCGAATATGTTAATATAACAAATTTAAAAAAATTTGTATAAACATAAACAAAATTAAATGAGGGAAAAATAAATGTTATTTACTTTGATCCAAAGTTTGACCCAATTTTTTAATCCAACTGATCCAACCTTTGATCCAACTGCAATCTTTGGAGGATTTTTGTTTCTTTTTATTATTATTATAGCCATAGTCGGCTTAGTTATTAGTTTACTCATAGCAATTTGGGTATATAAAGATGCTAAAAAGAGAGACATGAATGCAACTATGTGGTTACTAATCGTTTTATTAACTGGTTGTATTGGCTGTATTATTTACTTAGTTGTTAGAGATTAATTTAGAAATAATTATCTTAAAATCAACTATTTTTTTTATTTTTTATTTGTGGGGATCCTTTTCCATAATGAGAATAATAAAAAAAGAGTCCCGACAAATTTAGTAAAAAAGGAAAATTGAGGGTTTTATGTTTAGAATAAATTTCAACCTTTACAGGTAAAGAAAGTTCAATCAGGTGGATATCTAAACATCATAAAGATAAAAGAAAATAAAAATATATAAAAGGCTATCCATATTACAATTCCAATAATACCAAGAACTAAACCTGCTTTAGCCATTCTAGGATCATCGTCATTCTTTTTTCCAACAGCGCCAAGAACGATGCCAATGATTGAACCAACTATTGGAATAACACCAAATAATCCCAGTAGCCCACAGATGAGTGCTACTATTCCGTTTGTGTTATTACTTCTCGGACGAGAATTATAGGATCGATATTGGTGTGGTTGATATTCGGGTTTTTGTTGTGTGTAAATTTGTACGGGAGGTTGCGGTTGGGCAGGTTGTTGATATCCTCGCTCTAATTTTAAATTATGTCCACAATTAGGGCACACATTCCACGAAGCTACAATCTTTGTTCCACATTGAGGACAAAAATTCATTAAAATCAGTTCTTTTTTTTTTAAGTTGATTTTTGATATCCTTATCTTATGTTAAGTTATCAAGATCCCGTATAAAAAGTTATGTGTTGAATATTTTATGTGTTTCTACTTCTTTTTCTTCTCTTTATCTATCAATTTGACGAAAGAACTTCCTTCTTTAATTACATTCAAAATTAGATGGGTATTTGTTCGTTCTACATAAGGAGAAGCATGAAGTTTTTTAATCATTTCACTTAACTCTGTGCGAGTTTTGAAACGAGCAAAAACGAGGGCATCGTAATCTCCTGTGATATCGTAAACCCCAAAAACATTAGGATTTTCCGCGATATCTGTTTCTACTTCAATCATCTTACCTTTTGAAACCGTGATTTCTATTGTTGCGATAATATCGTAACCTAATTTTTCAAAATCAATTTGTACACCGTACCCTTTTATAACACCTTTTTGCTCTAATTCTTCGATATGTTTTTTAATAGTTACTGGAGAATTTCCCAATTTGATGGCAATTTGATTATAATTTTCCCGACTATTTTCGCTAAGAATTCCTAAAATATTGAGGTCAATATATTCACCCGAGGTGTGTCCCTTATCCTTATCTTTCATATTAAAAAAAAAAGTACGATTGAATTTTAAGATTTATTATTTTCTAATTAATCGATGTAATCAAAATAATCTTTAAATTTTAATGGAATTTAAAATTCTTTAACCTAATCTTTTTATTAATTCTATATCATATTTTAAAAAATTCGAAGGAAGCCTTGTAAAATGACTCAAAAAGAGCTTAATATAATCCCGGAACCTGTTAATATCTCGTCAAAAGAGGGAGCGTTTACTCTTAACGAAAAAACTCTAATTTTGACAGATTTAAAATTAAAAGCAATTGCCGAGCAACTAAAGCAGATTTTATTATCAACGCTCGGATTAAATCTTGTTATAAAGGAAGGTTCACAAACTAAGGAAACTAATAATATTATTATTCTTAAAACAGTTAAAAACGAAAAACAGCTAAACCACGAAGGATACACTTTAATAGTTTCACAAAAACGTATTGAGATTCTGGCTCCTACACCTAATGGAATATTTTACGGCATCCAGACGATGCGGCAGTTAATTCCACTTAAAATAATTGGAACCAAAAACATAGGTTTGAAATTATCTATTCCGTGTGTGGTAATAGAGGATTATCCTCGATTTCAGTGTCGAGGATTTATGCTAGATGTAGCCCGTCACTTCTTTGAAAAAGATGAGATAAAAAAAGTACTCGACTTTATGGCTTTATTAAAATTAAACAAGTTTCACTTCCACCTTACTGATGATCAAGGGTGGAGGGTAGAAATAAAGAAATATCCGCTACTTACAGAAATCGGCTCAAAACGGGAGGGAACAATAGCTTCTCAACGATCTTTTAGAAGTAATAAAAAAAATAAAGTTCCTCTAGATGGAATTCCTGTATCAGGCTATTACACACAACAAGATCTTCGTGAACTGATTCAATACGCTACTGAGCGGTTTATTACAATTATTCCAGAATTAGATTTTCCCGGGCACACAACGGCAGCTCTCGCGGCTTATCCCGAGTTGAGTTGTACTGGCGGACCCTTTAAAGTTAGTACTCGGTTTGGGATTCATAAAGAGGTACTTTGTATAGGAAAAGAAAAGGTTTTTGAATTTACTCAAAATGTTTTAAACGAAATTATTGAGATTTTCCCTTCTAGCATAATTCATATTGGTGGCGATGAAGCTCCTAAAAAGAGGTGGAAAAAATGTCTTGATTGCCAAGCTCGTATTAAAGACGAGAGCCTTGGAAGCGTAGAAAATTTACAAGTATATTTTACGAATAGAATTGCAGATTATTTAGGGTCTAAAGGAAGACAGGTAATAGGATGGAACGAAATTCTAAACGACAAACTTAACGAAAACGCGATATGTCATTATTGGACGATGAATTTAAAGCAAGTTTTAGAGCACGCAAGATTGGGAAGGAAAGTAGTGATGTCTGAAATGTCAGCGGTTTATCTAAATTACCCTTATAAAATAATCCCCTTAGAAAGGGCATATAATTACGAACCAATTCCAAACGAATTAGAAGCAAAATATCACGATAAAATTTTAGGAATTGAGGCATGTTTATGGACGGAATTTGTAAAAAATAAGAAAAACCTAGAATGGCAAGCATTTCCAAGGTTAATCGCTGTTGCAGAAACGGGTTGGACGCCTAAAAACAAGAAGAATTTTAAATCTTTTCAAAAACGATTAGAGAAATTCAATAAATGGCTTGATCTCTTTAAAGTAAATTATGCTAAAAAAGAAGAATATTTGTTATAAGAAAATCAATTTTATTGATCAATTAAAACTGTTTCCGCGCAAATATTGTTATGCTTATTATAAGGATGATTGCTGGTACGATAGAACCTAAAAGTAAAGAATAAATAATAGGATCAATAAAATCTATGAGGAGCGTTGGTAAAATGGAAATTGCTGAAAGTTGATTGCCTAAATAGACTGACAATATTGCTGCAACCGGAACAGATGAAACCATTACGCCAAAAAATATTCCAATAGAACAAGAGATTGCCATAGCTGCCAAACTTATCGATAGTGACTCTATTGTTTGATCTATAACATATTCAGGAAGAGTTCCTATAGTTAATTGATCAATAATAAGTCCGACTACAAGAGAGATGCCTGTAGCAATAATTAAACACAAATACACGGCAAAGAATTTCGCTAAAAGTATATTTGTACGTCTAACTGGTCGAATTAAAAATAAATCGTAAACATGCCGTATTTTTTCACTCGCAATAGACGTACTCAACATAGCAGAAGCAAGCATTCCACCAATGCTAGAAAATATAATTGCAACTATAGAAGAGATTGGAATACCTTCAGTGTCTGGGACGATATAATGGAATAGCAGCGATAACAAGGGCATTCCTACCCACAAAATAATCATAACTTTTGATTTATAGAATCCTTTCAATTCATCTAAGAATAAAATCTTTAAACTCATCTAACATCACCCTCAATATATTTTAAATAGACTTCCTCTAAACTTGGCGTTAGAATTCTAAAATTGCGCATTTTAGACTTGTGTTCTGTTATTTTTTTAAGTATCCCGTGGATTGTATCGTCTATATCAGCATCTCCTTTTAAATGAGCAATTTGTTTATTAGAAGCGCCTTTTTCGATTCTTTCGATTCCGTCTATATCCTCTAAATTTGGACAAGGGTTTCCTCCTTTAATATATACAATTTCGACAATGTTACCTATGTGGAACTCACTTTGCAGTTCATCAGGGGAGCCAATTTTAATAATTCTGCCTTTATTCACTATACCGATCTTATTTGCGATATCTTGAATGTCAGTTAAAATGTGAGAGGAAAATAATATAGTAATTCCCTTTTGGCTCAGATTTTTTATTAGGTTTTTCACTTGATACCTACTACTCGGATCTAATCCGGATAAGGGCTCATCTAACACCAATATCTGAGGGTCATTTAGAAGCGCTTGAGCTAATCTTAATTTCTGAATCATCCCTCCCGATAAATGAATTATCTTTTTATACCTTACATCTTGTAGATTAACAAATTCCAGTACTTCCCGAATTTTTGATTCAAGAAGAGTCGATTCTAAGCCCGATAAACGCCCAAAAGTTCTTAGAGCGTGATTTATAGTGCGCCATCTTTGGAACCCCGCTTCTTGTGGATGATAACCTAGTATTTTATATATCTCTTGGCGAGATTTAGATATATTTTTCCCGGCGATATACACATCTCCAGTATAATCTCTTATTAGTCCTACTAGAATCTTAATTGTGGTAGTTTTTCCCGCTCCGTTAGGTCCAATATATCCAAACACATCTCCTTTGTTTATAGCGAAAGAAACTTTATCTAAAGCTAAAGTATTCTTATAGCTTTTTGATACGGTTTGAAATTCTATTAGCACCTTGCTATTTTCACCGCGATTTTGTCGATTCATTACATTGCCTTCTATTTTCTCAATAAAATTTTTTGATCATCCTTATCTTAGTAATTAGAAGGTAATAATAAATCTTTTACTACAACGCAATTAAGTAATTTACAAACGAAAAATCTCTACCGTGGTTGGACTTAAAAAGAACTTTGATATTTAACTCCCTATGAATAGTCTAAAAATAATATCTTATGAACATCTTATTCCTAATTTCTTTTATCGAAAGAAGGAGTGTTATAAGTGCGAACTAAAACATCACAAATTGTTCTTGAGAGAATCATGTAATTACATAGAATTAGTCTGTAAAAGCTGTCGAAATAATAAAACAATACATTGAGATTTAAAATCAAATAAGTTTAGCAAAAAGAAAAATAAAATAAAATTGCTTTTTGAAGTATTGGTTACTTAAATTAAATTTTGGACCCGCAGTTCTCACAGAATAAGGATCCGTTTCGAAGTTGCTGACCACAATAAACGCAATAACTCTTTCCCTCTGTTGATAAGGGTTCTGCAAGATTCTTAGGTGGGGCTATGTAATTATCAACAGGAGCGTAAACGACATTCTCTCCAAGGATAATCTCGCCAGTTTCAGAATTAAAACGATAACTAATAACTCCTTTTTGGCGCAAATCGATTAGGACCCGAAGCACATCCTTAGGTTTAATCCCGACTTCAAGCGCTATATCTTCTAATTTATGAGCACCCTGATTGCCACGGTCCAATATTGCAACTCTTACTGCTTTTTGGAATTGAATGTTAGTGTAGATCTGTTGGAACCCACCAATGGTAATAAAAAAGGCAGGAATGAACAACCAAAATCCCCAACTTGATAAGCCAATGAGGTCAAAATTAATCGCTCTAAAAACTAACGACATAATCGCAACTAATAGAAATACAAGCCCAGTCCCAAAAATGCTAATGGCAGCTTCGTATTTCTTTTTAGAATAATAACGATGTTTATACTTTTCACTTGACAGTTTTTTTCACTCTCTTTATTTCTTCTTATCATTTATTCTCTTTTAGCAAGAGATTCTTAAAATGTAAAATGACATAACATTATTAAAAAATATTGAGTCCAATTTTTAACAATTAAAATTATTTCATAAATGAATCGCAAGTTTAAAGAATATTAAAGAATAGTTCATTAACTTTAACTGAATAACTTGAGATTTAATTTATGGAATGAAATAAAAATGAATATTCAAAATATAGGAATTTTCTATTTTTCTGGAACGGGAAATACTAAATTAGTTGCGAATTTGTTTGCAAACGAGTTCAAAAGGAAAGGGTTCAGTACAAAGCTTATACCTATTGAGGATGTTTTAAATAAAAAACTTGCGCTTTCTATAAGCGATTACGACCTTCTAGGTTTTGGACACCCTGTACATGCGTTTAGCGCTCCAAAAATATTTTTTGATTTTCTTGACAGGTTGCCAAATATAGAGGATAAAAAAACATTTACTTTCAAAACAGCAGGAGATCCACTCTGTTATGGAGGGTCTACAAGCTTGGTTAGAAAACATCTTAGTAAAAAGGGATATAAAGTATTTCACGAAAGCCTGATTGTTATGCCTGCTAATGTAATGTTTAAATACGATGATTCTTTAATTAAACAGTTATACGAAGTAGCTGTTAAGAAGGTTAAAAGGAGAACCAAAGAAATACTATTGGGAAAGATAAATCTTCAAAAAAATAATTTATGCCTAAAAATTGGAACTTATTTGTTCAATAAAGCAGAGAGTAATGGTGCGTCTTATTTTGGCAAATATCTAATAACAACAGACTCATGTAATTTATGTGGTAAATGTATAAGAGAATGCCCCACAGGAAACATATCTATAAGTAATGAGAAAATAATATTTGGAAATAAGTGCACTTTTTGTATGCGTTGTGTTTACATTTGCCCAGAAAAGGCTATATCAAATAAATATATGAATTTTTTTGTAATAAAAGAGGGTTACAATATTCAAAATGTAATTGACGACCCAAAGATTAAAGGAAATTACATTACTCACAAAACTAAAGGATTTTTTAAGCATTTTTATAAGTATATGTCTGAATTTTAAAATCCATTTTTTAAAATCGAACTCGAAAAATTATATCTTCTTTTAGTTTTAATATCTTTATTTTATGAAATATTTTAAAAATCAATATTTCCTATATATTAAACGGTTCAAAATATAAATGAAAATTGAAAATTTAATAAAATTTTAAAAATGGAGCAATCTGATTCTTTAGAATTAATGAATGATGAATTATTAAGATTTTTAGAAGAAGAATTTAAAATTAGCAAGCTTAACCGTCTTCCAGAGAAATATGGGGGTGAAAAAATATTTTCTCATCCATTAGTAGGCGTTGCTCAAGGCAATGATCCCATTTTTCATAAGTTTAAAAAAATTATAGGTCAGAAACATTTAACACCTCTAGAAATGTGGATAGCAAGTGGTCAAGATCAATTGTCAGCGTCGGACCTTTATGTAGTATCAGTAGTGTTTCCTTTTGCTGATAAGATTCGCAAGGAAAGTAATAACCGAATTGTATTACCTAAAATAATATTGCCAGCTGAAATCTATTCCGTTGCTAGAAATTATGGCAATGAATTCAAAAGGCATATAATAAAGCAAACAATTAATTTCTTTAAAGAAAAAAGCTATAATGCTATATCTGGGATGTTTAGTGATTCTTATACAATTGTTTTAAAAGGAGGATATTATTCTACTTGGTCTGAAAGATATATCGCTTTTGCTACGGGATTAGGAACCTTTAGTTTGCACGAAGGACTTATCACTGAAGTAGGATGTAATATTCGATTAGCCTCCGTGGTTACTAATGCCCCAATCAAAATTTCTCGAAGAAAGAGCGATGAACCTTACGCTAATTGTTTATATTATGCAAAAGGAATTTGCAAAGAATGCATTAACAAGTGCCCTGCAAATGCGATTACAGTAAAAGGACATAATAAAGTAAAATGTAATAAATATCGTATGAAGGTTGCAAGAAAAATGGTACCGCGTCTTGGTTCAATTCTGAAGCCTGATTCCCGCCGTATTAACTGGAAATTAAAAGAAGATATTTTCCTTGTAGGTTGTGAATTTTGCCAATTTGGGGTTCCATGTACGGAAAAAAACCCTATGTTAAGTCATGATATGGATTTTTTTTGAATCCATAAATTTCTATTCGCTCTTAAAAATCAAGAAGATAGATTTTTGTTGTACCACAATTTTAGTTTTTTATACATTTTCTAAAATAAATCGCTAGTTAATCAGTAAATTTATAAATTCCATATCACATTTTTATTCAAAAAGTGGAATAATTTCCATTATCAAAACTTAAAAAAATGATTGATGTAAAAAATGATTGAAAAGGAAGATCCGAAGAGGAAAGGGTTATGTGAGGCTGTAATTGAGAAGGTTAAAGAAGAAGATATTAAATTTATATACCTTCAGTTTACCGATATTCAAGGTATTATTAAGTCTTTTGAGATAAATTCTAAAAGGATCGAAGAATTTTTTGATATAGGCGAGAACTTTGATGGGAGTTCCATAACGGGTTATGGAGCCATAGAGGAATCTGATAAAATCGCACTTCCTGATCCTAGCACATTTAACATTGTTCCTTGGAGGAACGACAATAGAAAGGTTGCTCGCGTTTTTTGCGACATATATAATCCTGATGGTACGAGATTTGGGGGCGATCCTCGCTATATTCTTCAAAAAGCCGTTAAAAAGGCGGAAAAACACGGATTCACATTTTATTGCGCGCCAGAAATGGAATTTTTTATGTTAGAACAACAATCAAGAGAGGCAGCGTTTAAACCGTCAGATATGAGGGGTTATTTTGATTACGATCCGTATGATATTAACGAAAAAATGAGATACACGATTGCTGAATATTGCGACGCTTTTGGAATTGAGATCGAATGTTTACACCACGAGGTTGCATTAGGACAGCACGAAATCGATTTTCGCTATGGTAAAGCAGTAGAAACTGCTGACAATACGAATATAATTAAAATGATAGTCAAGACAGTCGCAGCAAAGAATAACATGACGGCAACATTTATGCCCAAACCTTTTGATGGCATAAATGGTTCTGGGATGCACGTCCATCAGAGTCTTTGGAAAAACGGAGTAAATATATTTTACGATGAATCCGATCCGGCTTTTATTTCTTATTCTATGAAGAAGTGGATCGCTGGGCAACTTAAACACGCGAAAGCTATGTGTGCGGTTCTAAGCAGTTGGCCTAATTCTTACAAGCGACTTGTACCGGGTTTTGAAGCGCCTGTTTATATTGCGTGGGGTTTTAGGAATAGGTCACCTTTAATACGAGTGCCCGAATTTCACGGTAAAACTTCTGCTGCTCGATGCGAGATAAGATGTCCTGATCCTGCTGGAAATCCATACTTACAATTTGCGGTCCTTTTATCAGCTGGATTGGACGGAATTTTATCAGACGATATAGAAATCACTGAACCAACGGATAGAAATGTCTACAATTTGACAACGAAAGAGATGATAAAAGAAGGAATTAACACCCTACCTGGAAGTTTAAGCGAAGCCTTGAATGAGTTTAGAAATTCAGATTTTTTGAAGGAAGTGTTTGGAGAAGAACCATTTAAAAACTTCTATTACGCGAAGTTAGAAGAAAACGATGCCTATCGAGTTGTTGTAAGCGAGTGGGAACGGAACAGATATATTACTCGCCTATAAATAAACTATTCTTTTTTTTCTTTTATTTATAATATCAATTATTTTTACATTTTCTTAACTTAGAAAACATAATATGATAATTCAATTTAATATTATATAATATAAATCATAGTTTTGAGAAAAATAATGGACTTGAATATACATAAAGCAACAATTGACGATGCAAGAGCAATTTCTTCAATATGGAAAGTTATTTGTGCTGAAAAAATTTATACTGCGGTTAATATTCCTTTTACATCTGAACAAGAGAGAACATATATAGCCCAACTCTCCGATCGAGAAGGGATTTTTTTAGCAGAAATTAAAAAACAAATAGTAGGATTCCAATCTTTAGATCTATGGGCAAAATATACAAACTCGTTCGATCATGTTGGCGTTATTGGTACTTTTATCCTTCCTAATTGGAGGAGAAATGGAATTGGAGAACAATTGGCACGCTTCACAATAAATTTTGCTAAATTGAATCGCTATGAAAAAATTATTATTTATGTTCGAGGGAGCAATAATAAAGCACAAAATTTCTATAAAAAATTAGGATTTATTAAAAAAGGAGTTTTAGCTAAACAAGTTAAGTTAAATGGGAATTACGATGATGAGATATTTATGGAATTATTCCTGTAAAATTAAAAATTCAATTAAATCTACTAAATAAAAAAAATTAATTTAAAAATTTATTTCTCAAATTTCTTATATTCAATTTTTTAAAATTATTGCTTTAATTATTTAGATATTTTCTATGAAATCAATGGCTGTTTGAGTTGATTCGTCCAACACATTAATGTGTTCAGCACCTACTTTCCTCACGAGCTTTTTATAAAAATTTGGCCACAGACCTTTTATAAAAAAGAGAAATCTTGCTATTTTACGTTCACTTATATAAAGCTTCTTCTTAGCGATTTTTTTGAGATAGATGTGTATTGCACGCTCTAATTCGTATCCTCCTTTTGTGAATTCGTTCCAATAATGCTCCTTTCCAATTTCAAAGGCTTTAGCTAATTGTTCTTGACTATATTTATTAAGTAATTCGGGAGAAAAACTGATTTTCGCTGTCTCAATTAGATTAGTTTTAATAGGGAACGGGCAAATAATAGAAACATCTATTCCTTTATCTTTAAATTCTCCGTACAAAGCTTCACAGAATCCAAAATTAGCAAATTTAGAGGTGCTGTACGGAATTAATCCACCAGCTCCAATTATTCCCGCAATAGAGCTGGTTACAATAATGTGCCCAAAACCTTGTTCTACCATTTTAGGAATAAACGCATAAACTAAATTAATCATGCCCCATATGTTTACATTGATGACATTCCTCCATATTTCGTTTGAAAAGCTTTCAAGATGTCCGCCTGCTGCTATTCCTGCGTTACTAAAAAGAAAATGTACATCCTGCATGTTTGAGAGCGTTAAATCTCGCAAGCTTTTAACATCCGATTTTTTCGAGACATCGCACTTCTTTGAGACCACTTTAACTTTATAAGCTTCCACTTCTTCTTTTACGTTTTCTAATCGCTCCAAGTTAATATCTGAAATCACAAGGTTAGTCCCCATTTTGGCAAGTTCTAAGGCTAAAGATCGGCCAATCCCGCTTGCTGCTCCAGTGATTACTGCGTTTTTATTTTTAAAATATTTTTCATTCATCTTAATCCCTTTAAGTTGTTAGATATTAATTTAATTGAGATATAGAATTAAATTAAATTAATCTAAGTTTCGAAGTTATCAAATATTAAAGTTTCTTTTTTTTATTTTAGATCTTTAAATTACCCATTTCTTCAATATACTCTAAAGATTGGTGCCTGAAATACGTGTTATAAAGATTGGCGTAAGTTCCTCCATGTTTCATCAACTCATCGTGATTTCCTTCTTCCACTATTTTACCATGATCCAGAACGACAATTCTATCAACGCGTCTAACGGTCCATAAGCGATGAGCAATAATAATTGAAGTGCGTCCTTCAATCGTCTTTTCTAAAGCATCTTGAATTTTTGTTTCAGTAAATGGATCTACTGAAGCCGTTGCTTCGTCTAAGATAAGAATTGATGGATTTTCTAACAGAACACGAGCGAAAACAATTAGTTGGCGCTGTCCCATTGAGAGAAGAGATCCTCTTTCTCTAACATTTGTCTCTAAACCGTCAGGAAGGCTCTCGATCCATTCAGATCCCCCACTTATTTCTAAAGCTTTGATAACTTCCTCTTTTGTCGCAGATTCATGTCCATATTTGGTATTGTTTTCTACAGTATCAGCCCATAAGAACGGTGTTTGTGGGATAATACCTATGTGCTTCCTATATTCTTTAAGATCGTAATCTCTAATACTCTTGCCATCAACTATAATATCTCCACCTTGGAATTCGTAAAATCTAGAGATTAATTTAGCAATACTAGATTTACCAGCCCCAGTATGGCCAACGAGAGCAATTGATTCTCCTGGGTTAACTTTCAGTGAGAAGTTATCAAATACTAATTTAGCCTTATCGTATCGAAATGATAAATTCTTGAATTCAATTTCACCTTTTAGTTTTGAAGGTTTAATGCTGTCATTTTGAACAACAAGAGGGAGAGTATCAATTATTGCAAAAATTCTCTCCGAAGCTGCCATACCAGTTTGAAACATAGGCCAGAAAGATGCTATAATAAGTAAGGGAAAAAATAATAGATTTATGCTTTGAATGAAGAGAACTAATTCTCCTACTCCAACAAATCCTTCTATTACCAAGTTACTGCCTATTAGAATTAATAACATCGTAACAAAACCTTGAATTAAACCAAGAGTAGGAAAGATAGCATTCAACAAGAAAGCTCTTTTTAAATTTACCTTATAGGATTGATTATTCACTTGAAGGAAGTCATCGTAAACTTTTTTTTCTCGCCTAAATGTTTTTGCTATTTGGATGCCAGAAAAACTTTCTTTTGTATAGGCGTTTACTGAAGCTAGGGCACGCTGTCCAAGAAGAGTCATCTTTCTCGCAAATTTCCTAAATGACAACGCTGCTACGAAAAATAATGGGAGCGTTATAAGGAGAACGAGAGTTAAAACCACATTCACAGTAAACATCACAATTACTAAAAGAACTAAGACTACAACAGAGGAAACTACATCAATTGACAACCCAACAGTTTCTCCGAAGTCTCTTGAGTCTGTGTTAATTCTTGAAAATATTTTTCCTAAGGGATTTTTATCAAAGAAAGACAAATCGTGATTAACAACCGATTTGTGAGCGTCTTTTCTTATATCTAATACTATGCTTCCAATTACTCGATTAGAATATATCTGTCTAATATAATTAAAAACCCAGCTTGAAATATTAAAAAAAAAAATGATCAAGATTAAGAATAAAACATAGATTAAATCTGGAGCAGTTTCTAAATTACTAATAATTAGAGAAGCTATAATAGGTTGAAAAGCGGTAGTAAGCGATGAGATAGTAAGAAAGAAAATTACAAGAAACATTGCTCGTTTATAAGGCGAGAAATAAGATAAAATCCGTTTCAGTAAAACTTTATCTTGATATTTGCGATCGTATTCTTCTGCTTCAAGACCCACCCACAAGCTATTTTCTCACCTCCTTAAGTAATTGATCTTCTTCGATATCGAATTTCTTAACGAAAATTTTGCGATATTCTTCAGATGTTTTTAGTAATTCTTCATGGTTCCCTTTAGCTGCGATTTCACCATTTTTTAAAACTATAATTAAATCAGCCCATCTAATTTGCGATAATCGGTGTGTTATTAAAATTGTAGTGCGATTTTTCAAAATGTTTTTAATTGCAAACTGAATTTTGTCCTCTGTGTTAGAGTCAATAGCTGAAGTTGAATCGTCTAAAATAAGAATCCGAGGATCGGATAAAAAAGCTCGTGCTATGGCAATTCTTTGTCTTTCACCTCCACTAAGCTGAACTCCTCTTTCTCCTACCTTCGACTGATATTCTTCAGGCAACTCTCTGATAAAATCATGTGCTTGTGCTTGTTGAGCTACATTAATAACTTGCTCCAATGAACTTACTCGCCCAAAAGATATATTATCAAAAATGGTTGTAGAGAATAAGAATACATCTTGTTCAATATAAGAAATTTGATCTCGCAAAGTTTGTAAAGCATAATCCCGAATTTCGCTCCCATCAATTAAAATTCTACCTTTAGAAACATCGTATAGCCGCGAGATTAATTTAGTTAGCGTAGTTTTTCCAGATCCAGTTGTACCAACTATCGCAACTGTCTGCCCAGGTTTAACTTCAAACGAGATATCTTTTAACACAGAGATCTTACCATCAGGGTAGATAAAATCCACATTCTCAAATATTATATTACCATTAAAAACTTTCTTTTTACCTTCTTTATTCTCGTCAATCTCAGTTTTTTTATTCATTAACTCGAGCAGTCTATCTGCACTCGATCCTGCTAATTTAAAGATAGCAAAAACAAACATAGAGATATTGGTAGGAAAACGGAGCAATCCCAAAATTCCTAAGAAAGCAATAATTTGCCCGATATTCATTAATCCGAAATTGAATAGCACAATACTATGAGTAAAACCTGCTGTTATAACTAATGCTAGAACTAAAATCGGGAGATACTTTGCTTGTAGCTTACCTCGCTCAATAAACGCCTTTTTATAATTTTCTACATGTGTAGAATACTTTTTCATCTCTTTTTCTTCTTGGACTGTAGCCTTAACTACTTCGATGCCCGATAAGGTCTCACTTAAAGAAGCAGTCATTAAACCAAAATTTGCCCTTAAACGGGCCGTTACAGGTCCAATTTTACGTGAATAAGACTTCAATAAGATAAGGAATGAAATAGAAAAGAATACAGGTTCAACTATTAACTGAAAAGGGAAATACATAACAATATAAATAATAGGGATAAATAGATATGTAAAAGATTCTATAATTAACGATAAAGCCGGGCTGATTAAGAAATTCAGCATCCTAACATCATCTGTAACCCTTGCCATTAACTCTCCTATTTTTTGTCTGTCGTGAAACGATTGACTTTTTCCTAATAGATTTGTGAAGAACTCTCTTCGTGCGTCTCTTTCTAACCTCTGCGCTAAAATCTCTATTAACATTCGGCTCACAATTCTCATTGCGGGACCGCTTATCCCCAATAGAAATAAAGTTAAGATATAATTTCCTAGTAAAGCCGTCTTTCCACTCAACAGTGCTGATATTGTTTCGCCTATTATAATATATGTAATAGAGGATATATTAGCACCAAGGATAATTATAATAATTATAATAATTATAAACAACTTGTTCGAGCCGTGAAATACATGAGCTAAAATCCATCTAGTAGACCCCTTTTTCCGCGATTTTACATACGGATCTTTTCCCGAAGAAAACTCCACCACAGGCTCAGCTGTTAATACTTTCTTATTAAACACCATAACATGTCAGAAATTATTAATCTAAAAAAGCTAAAATCGATGTTTTAACTCTAAATATCAAAATTAATCATTCATTAATAGAATTTATAATATAAAATATAAATTGTAAATTAAAACAAATCTATAAATTCTTGAGGAAAAGTGTTGTAAAAACCATCTTTTTTTATGCTACCAAAAAATATATAGAATATATAAAAAATATTTATTATCTATATAAATATAATATTTATAAAACACATGTTGAGTGGAAAAAGTTATGTCGTTCAATATTGAAACAAGAAAAGTACAAAAAACGGGTGGGTCTACTTATATCGTTAGTCTACCAAGGGAATGGATTGATAAGCACGGAATTCAGGCTAAAGATACTATTGGAATCCTTTCACAACCAGATGGTAATTTGCTTATTACTCCTTACATAAGTTCAGAAAAACTTGTAAGAGAAAAGAAGTTCGATGTTGACGAGATTAAAGACTCTGATTTCTTGTTTCGATTATTAGTTGGGGCTTATATCATGGGGTATAACATTATAGAAGTGAAATCTAGTAAAAAGATTGAGTCACAAATAAGAGATACTATAAGAAATTTCAGAAAAATTACAATAGGGACTGAAATAATGGAGGAAACAGATAATAATATTATAATAAAAGATTTACTCGACCCAAAAGAAATGCCATTTGAAAAAACGATCAGGAGGATGTATATCCTATCTAATGGTATGCACGAGGACGCACTTAAAGCCTTGGAAACTGGGGATAAAAGGCTAGCGGAAAAAGTAATTGAAAGTGACGATGAAATTGATCGATTGAATTGGCTAGTCGAGCGTCAGGCTCATATTGTATTACGAGATATTATATTGTGCCAAAAATTAAATATTACATTAGAAGATGCCAGTAATTATAAATTCATAAGCCGATTTCTAGAGCGAATTGCGGACCACGCCGTAAAAATCGCGCGAAATGTTTTACTTATAGATTACCAAAAAATCGATAAGGGATTATACAAAAACATTATGAATGCAAGTAAAATATCTTTGGACTTATTAAATATGAGTTTAGATGCATGGCTTCAAAATGACTTAAATTTAGCAAATGAAAATATTGAATCCATTGAAAACTTAACAAAAGCCTGTAATACCATAAAAATTAATCCAAATTCAGAGTATCTGGTTGAAATCGGATTTATAATTGAAAGCATCAGGAGAACAGGTGAATACTCGTCAGACATTTCCGAGATAATTATTAATAATTTGATTTGAGTTATAAAATAAGAAACAAACCTCTATTCTTCAAAATTTCTTTTTGTGCTGATCAGAGTTGTTGTAGCATCGATCCACTCTTTTAAATCTTCATCAGTTCGACAGAAGGACACGATTTTATCCAAATCTTCTAAATTATTAAAAATACATTCTACAATTAAATCCCAACCGCCATAAGTAGGGGATGCGTAAGTAATCCTCCAATCTTCACCTTTTCTGGGTTGTAAATTATTTAATTTTTCTACGATCTTCCACTGCGTTCCAATAATTTTCAAGCGAATTAAGATGTATCCACGATAGTAAATTAGCCTGACACCTGATAGTTTTTGTTTTACTTCATATTTAAACCGTTAACTTACGCAAAATTTTATTAATTTTTCAATCTTTTTCAAACTTTCTATTAACGATAAAAATGTTTTTTATTTTAAGCAGAAATTTTGAATTGGACACAAAATTCAATGTTGGCAAAATATAATAACGATTAAAATCCAACTATTAATAATTGTTTTAGCTTTTTTTTCTGTTTTATTCATCTATTTTGCAAAACATTTATTAATCCTTATAACAATTTAATTTTACCAATGTAAATTAAGGTATTAATTATGTCTGAAAGTAATAAAATTCTAAGTAAGAGACAATTAATAACTATTGGAGTAATCTTTATTGCAGTGTTAATTATAGGAATTATATTTCTTGCTTTGGGTTTCAATGAAGCGTTTTATAGTGAATCCTCTACGGTACGTTCTATTTTCAAAGTAATTACTTTTCTTGGAGACCCAATTGTATTCATAGTAATGGTGGCAATTTTCTTTATCGTCTATGATAAGCGATTTGCGAAAAATCTAGCATTGAGCTTATTATATACTGTCTATTTGAATGAATTCCTAAAGAATATTTTCCAGGATCCACGACCATTATCTAATACTGATCCTGGAGAAATCACACCAGAAAACCCTGATGGATTAATAGAAACTTCCTACGGTTTTCCTTCAGCACATACTCAATCTGCTGTAGCAACATGGGGCTATATCGCATATGAATTTCGAGAAAAGCTTTATTTCGTTATAGTTATGGGGATCCTCATTTTCCTAATTGCAATATCAAGAATGATTATAGGCGTGCATGACCTTGAAGATGTTATTGGTGGATTTTTAATAGGATTAGGAATTTTAGTGTTATTTATTAATTTAGAGCCTTATGGATCGAAACAATTCAATAAATTAAATCTACCAGTGAAATTGATAATAGTTATTATAACCTCTTTATTTCTCTTTTTATTGGGGATACTTTTATTTCCCACATCCTATCTGAACCTTCTTCCAACACCTCCTGCTTTTACCGATACAGGTAGATTTGCTCAGGTTTGTGGAGTAATGTTAGGACTTGGAATCGGATATGTACTTGAGAATGAGTACATTAATTACGAACCGAGTAAATTAACTTTAAAATGGAAGATTATAAATTTAATAATCGGTTTAGTTATTATTTTTGTAGTTTACTTTGCTCTTGAAGCTTTTAGAGGCGTATTTGATTCAGTTTTCTACAGATATATAAGATATGCTATAATTGGGTTCATTCTATCGTATCTGGTGCCGTTTATTTTGATTAAATTAAATAAGTCAAAACAATAAAAAAAAAAAAAAAAATCCTTGCGAACTAAAGTTCGCTTCTAATCACTAAACTTTTTTTCTTAGATTGAAACGAGCTGTAACCTCAAAAAATTGATAGCTACCGCTACATCCGTAAATCCTAGTTTGAAATTTACCTTATCCTTACCCTCATGCGCCAATGTTTCGAAAAATTCCATTATATAAATGGAATCAGTTATAAAGCCACTAGACGGCCTCTCTGGGTCGTGCCCTAATTTTTATTTATAAGCTCCTCGCTAAAGCGATGGCCTAGTGTTTTAAGATATGGGAGGGTGTCCATTCTGTCGCCGTCCTGCCAATGTTTTTCAGAGGTATCTGCCACACCTGGGGCGTACCAAAATTATTTGTTAGCTTGAATGACTTTGAATAACTAACACATAGAATAAACCATAACCTTAAAAAGATTTCGATTTAAAAAAATGCTAAGAAAAAAAAAATAAAAATTTTTATTTTTCTTATCAATTTGACAATTTAATGAATGAAGATCGTGACAAAGCCTTATTCAAAGAACATATCCAATAAAATAAGATACTTTTATCACCAATTATCAAATACCCAAAATCGAAATGAAAAAAAGACCCTTAAGTTTCTTTTTTGGTAAACAAATAAATAGTTTGGTTTACTAATAAATATTAGAAAACCGATATAATATTATTTAAAAAGCAAGGAATAAATTTAAACTTAAATTTGAAATATATAGAACGACAAATAGAGGGAACTCGTTGATGGAAAGGTCGAAAAAATGGTGGACGATAAAAGCTTATGTTTTTAGTGGATTCTTCCTTGGCGTATTTAACTGGATCTTATTCAATTTGGGTGCACCAATAACTGCTTATATTACTTCTTTATGGATTATTTTGCTTTATACTTTTAGCTGGTGGACTATAGGGCATTTTTGGAAATTTAGGTCAATAAGGTTAAGTAGGAAAGAAAAACATTTTTTAGAGAATCTTATAAAGAAAAAAGATTTAGAATTCGAAATTTTAAATCCAATACCTATAGAAAATCGGACATATATAATAAAAAGAATTTATGAAGATTTAGAGCTCTATTTCGATATCAATCGCTCTAAGTATCCTATAGAATACTATCCGCAACAAAAAATGTTCAAAATTTTTTATGACGGTAAAATGAAATCAAAAGAAGAAATTTTAAAAATTTTAATTAAAAAATTTAAAACAGATTTTAGAATAAAATCGCTAAATTAACGATTCAAATAATTAGATTTTTTTATTTTACCAATACACTTCTTTTAGCGTTTGATGATACTCGTTAAGCGACTTTATTTCAATTTTCTTTTCACGCATGTTTTTAATAGCGTCGATAACTGCTTTTGCTAGCTGTAAATTAATTATTACAGGAATATTGTAGTCTACTGCCATGCGTCTAATTTTATATTCGTCTTCCATAATGGTTTTAAATTTCTCCTCGATTGTAGTTGGTAAAGGAATGTTTATGACCATATCAATACGCCCATCTTGCAGACATTGCATGATATTAGGCTCCAATCCATGCTCATGGACCTTATAAAGTCTCACAGCTTTAATATCATTTTTGTTTAAAGCTTTTTTCGTGTCCTCTGTAGCAAAAATCGTAAAACCTAAATCTTTTATTTTTTTGGCTAAGGGAATAATTTCTTTCTTGAGTTTGTTTCCACCAACTGAAATTAGAATGTTTCCCCCTTCTATAGGTATTATTTGTTCCGTTGCTTCAAGAGCTTTAATTAAGGCATCTGGAAAATCATCTGCAATTACACCGATCTCTCCCGTACTCGCCATTTCAACTCCAAGTATCGGATCTGCTTTATCAAGTCTCATGAAAGAAAACATGGGAGCTTTTATTGATACATAATCTCCAATAGGAAGTTTCATTAATCTTTTTGGAATCTTTTCTCCCATTATAACTTCAGCTGCAAGTCTCATTAAATTTATGCCTCGAGATTTCGAAACATAGGGCATACTTCTACTAGATCTTAAATTGCATTCAATTACGTAAACTTCGCTATTTTTAACGAGATATTGAACATTAAAAGGACCGTGAATTTTTAATGCTAAGGCAATTTTATTCGTATAATTTTCAATTTTTGAAATAACCTCATTGGAAACTGTTTGAGGAGGGATTGTCATGGTAGCATCTCCACTATGGATTCCTGCATTCTCGATGTGTTCTACAATAGCACCGATAAATACATTTTCACCATCGCATACACCATCACACTCTATTTCCCTAGCATTTGTAAAGAATTTAGTTATGACAACGGGGTATTCACTTGATACGGATACGGCGAGATCAAGAGTATCTTTTAGCGTATTTTCATCGTAAGAAACTCTCATAGCTGCACCACTTAATACATATGAAGGTCTAACGAGTACCGGATACCCCACTTTCTGCGCAAAAGCGATGGCTCCTTCGTTTGTTGTCAATGCATTCCATTCAGGTTGCTTTATATTTAATTGATCTAATAAGGTGCTGAATTTGCTCCTATTTTCCGCCATATCGATTCGGGTTCCATGAGTTCCCAAGATATTTATACCTGTTTTACGAAAGATTTCAGAATATTTAGAAAATTTTGAAGCTAAGTTTTGAGCTATTTGTCCCCCTGCGGATACTACGATACCGTCTGCTTTCTCGAGTTCGCAGATATCTAACACTCTTTCTCCGGATAATTCCTCAAAATAAAGCTTATCTGAAATATCGTAATCAGTTGATACTGTTTCAGGGTTATAATTAATCATTATTGCTTGGTCGATTCCCAACTTCTTTAATCCCCATAAGCAATTGACCGAGCCCCAATCAAATTCTACAGAAGCGCCAATACGATATGTCCCCGAGCCCAATACAATAACTTTTTTAAGATTAGAATTATGTTCTTTTTCAAAATTAATATCGTGCTCCGATGCGCTGTATGTTAAATATAGATAATTAGTCACTGCGGGCCATTCGGCGGCTAAGGTATCAATTCTTTTAACATACGGATGAATATTTAGTCTTCTTCTCATTTGTCGGATGAATATTGTATCAACGCCCATAATCTTAGCAATTTGACCATCTGAAAAGCCGAATCTTTTAGCGCGCTCTAACCAATATTTTTTCTCATTATCATCTGATTCGAGCAATTCAATATCCTGGATTTGACGGTTAAGATCTATTATATTTTTTAATTTATACAAAAACCATTTATCTACTCTTGATAAACGATAAATTTCATCGATTGAAATTCCTATTTTAATTGCTTCAGCGATTCTAAATAGCCGTAAATCCGTAGGATTTCTTAAAGTATATTTTAATTCATTGACATCTTCAATTGGTTCTAAATTATTTGCTACTAATCCTTTCATTCCAATATCCAGCATCCTTATAGCTTTCTGAAGAACTTCCTCAAATGTTCTTCCTATTGCCATAACCTCCCCTACACTTTTCATTTGAGAGCCAATGCGTCTATCAACTTTTTGAAATTTAGTCAAATCCCATCGTGGAATTTTTAGAACTAAATAATCTAATGCGGGCTCAAAACAAGCGGTTGTTATACCCGTTATTTTATTTTTAAGCTCTGGTAAGGTATATCCTATCGCTAATTTGGCAGCTATGTACGCTAAAGGGTACCCAGTAGCTTTTGAGGCCAACGCAGAAGATCTCGAAAGGCGAGCATTGACTTCAATAACTCGAAATTCTTTTGAAAAAGGATTTAATGCGTATTGAATGTTGCATTCGCCGATGATCCCAAGACCCCTAATAACTCGAATTGAAGCAGACCGAAGCATGTGGTATTCTTCGTTAGTTAATGTTTGACTCGGTGCTACCACTATACTCTCTCCTGTATGAATTCCCACAGGATCGAAATTTTCCATGTTACAGTTTATAAAGCAATTATCCGCAGAATCTCGTACCACTTCGTATTCAACTTCTTTCCAACCCCATACGGATTCCTCGATTAAGATTTGATTAATCCTCGATTGGGCTAACCCTTTTTTTGCCATTCTTTCGAAATCTTTCATATTATCAATGATACCTGAACCTCTACCTCCTAAAGTATAAGCTACTCGGAGCATTAAAGGAAAACCAAATTCTTGAGCTACTTCAATCGCCTTTTTATATGATGTTACTGCTTTACTTTGACACACTTTTGCATCTGCTTCATTCATAGCCTTTACGAATAATTCCCGATCTTCAGTGACCTCAATTGCCTCTATAGGAGTTCCAAGGACTCTTATGTTATATTTTTCCAAAATGCCAAGTTCTTTTAACTCCACACCGACATTTAGAGCTGTTTGACCTCCAAATGCCAGTAAAATACCATCTGGTTTCTCTTTTTTTATTACTTCCTCAACATATTTTACGTTAATGGGAAGTAAATATACTCTATCAGATAATGTAGGGTCAGTTTGAATAGTAGCAATATTCGGATTAATTAATATTGTTTCTATACCTTCTTCTTTTAATGCTTTTAAAACCTGACTTCCGGAGTAATCAAATTCTCCAGCTTGCCCAATTCGGATGCCCCCAGAGCCTAAAATTAAAACTTTTTTTATCGATTTATCTAATGGCATAATCTTAACTCCATTTGTTCGATAAATTTATCAAATAGATACAACGAATCTAAGGGTCCTGGACAGGCTTCAGGGTGAAATTGAACGGCAAAAATGGGTTTACTATCGTGAATTATACCCTCATTTGATTTATCATCTATGTTAGTAAGAAATTCGCTAAAACCTCCCTTTTCAAAGTCTTTTACGCAAAACCCATGATTTTGAGATGTAATATAACATTGCTTAGTTATTGGATTAATAACAGTTTTGTTTCCACCTCTATGACCGTATTTTAACTTATAAGAATATCCGCCGGCAGCTATACCAATTATTTGATTCCCCAAGCATATGCCCATTGTTGGAATATTATTTTTGATTAAATTACGAGCGACTTCAATTGCTTTCTTGCACATGGCTGGATCTCCTGGCCCGTTGGATATGAGTACGCCATTTGGTTTATAGCTCATAATTTGATCGTAAGAATAGTTATATGGAACTAAAATTACTTCTATTTTCCTTTTAACTAAATTTCTAAGAATGTTATGTTTTACTCCCAAATCAATTACAATTACTTTTCCTTTCGGATTAGGAGGGGTAAATTTCTTGACTTCTTTAGTCGAAACTTCGCTTGCTAAATGTCTAAGATTCGGATCGGCCACATTTTTGGCTTTTATTTTTAACTCATCAATTTTGGGTTTTTCACCCGGATTAAACACCGCAAGTAATCCAACTTGAACACCTTCTTCTCTTAAGATTTTAGTTATCGCTCTAGTATCTATCCATTCTATTCCAGGAACATCTTCCTCTAAAAGAAATTCGTTTAAGGTCTTTACGCTTTCGTAATGGCTCGGATTTTTACAACACTCGTTTACAACGAATCCACTTACTTTAATTGAATCTGATTCAAAATATTTGTTAATGCCACATTCGTCTTTTTCCCAGGCTGGAACTCCGTAATTTCCAACAAGTGGGTGTGTCATTACAACGATTTGTCCTTTATAAGAGGGGTCCGTTAAAGTCTCATTATAGCCTGCCCCCGTTATAGTATTAAATACAATTTCGCCATAAATTGTTTTTGTCGCACCAAACCCAATTCCTTGAAAATACCGACCATCTTTAAGCATTAAAATTGCGGGTCTTTCTTTCTTATAAAGCATTGTACAAATATATTCTTCTTATTTTATATCCTTAAATTAAAAATAGCTATTAATTTCTTTTAAGAATATTTATTAAGCTGTTAAATAAAAACTGCTTGGTAAATAATTAATAACTTTTTTTCGCCTCTAGGTTAAGACAAAAATGTTCTTTAAAAAAACTGGCTTTTAGAGAATATGTTTATAGAAATTTAGTTGATACTACAAGAAAAATTAATTAGAGATTAGGATTATATTTTTCATAAATTCTTTGAAGACTTTTTAAATGACGTGGGTTATCAGACCGAATACGCCATATACATAATTCGCATTCGTAATAAGGTAAGTATTTTTTTGATATTTGTGCTTTTATGCATGATTGGCCGCTCCTTATAAGGTAACAGTAATCAATTGATTTCTTTTCTATCATAGTGCTTTACTTATTTCCAGCTTTTTTAGCAACACACGCTTTTATAAAATCAAAATATAACTTACTAGGAGCGTATGGTCTTGATTTAAATTCGGGGTGAAATTGAGTTCCAACCATCCAATGGTCGTCTCGATTTAATTCAATGCTATTTATTATTTTCCCGGTTTCATCTCTACTTGATACAATCATTCCTTTTAGTTTGGCTTCTTCTGTAATAAATCTTTCTTGAATATGATATCTATGCCTAAACCTTTCTTTAATTTCTTTTTGGTTATAAGCGTTAAAGAGTTTAGTATTCTTCTCAACAATTATTTTATGAGAACCTAATCTCATACTTCCTCCTTTCTCAGTCACGTCTTTCTGGCTTTCTAAAAGATCAACCACAGGATATGGCGTATCAGGAACTATTTCAGAGGAGTTTGCTCCAGTTAATCTTAAATATTTTCTACAGAAGGCAATGTAAAACAACTGAGCACCAAAACAAATACCTAAAAATGGTACTTTCTTTTCCATAGCATATTCCGCCGATTTAATCATCCCTTCAACAGCCCTCTCTCCAAAACCAGGTGTTAATAGTATACCATCACAATCTCTTAATACTTCTTCAATATTGGTGTCTTCGGTAATATTTATCATTTTCAATTCAGTCCTATACCCTTGGTGAGCCGCTGCGTGTTCTAAGGCGTTGTTGATGGAAATATACGAATCAGATATGTTAAAATATTTGCCAGGCATCGCAATTCTTACTGTTTTACTAGCGTTTTTGTATAATTCTACCATTTTTACCCATTCGGAATAAACTGGTTTCGAAACCAGTTTTGCTTTTAAATCTATAAGTTCACAAAGAAAATCCCCTAATCCTTGTTCCTCAAATAATAAAGGTAATTCGTATACGACATCTAAATCAGGATTTGAAATTACTGCGTCTTCTGGAATGTTTGAGTAAAGGGAGATTTTCGATTTTATATCGTCAGCTAAAGGTTTTTCAGTCCGACCTATTATTATGTCTGGTTGTAATCCCACGCTTTGAAGCATTTTAACAGAATGTTGCGTTGGTTTTGATTTTTGTTGACCAACTGCCCGAGAATAAGGAACAAGAGTTACATGAACTAAAGCCGTACGATGAGGGTACTCCAATTTAATTTGTCGAAAAGCTTCCAAAAAGATACTTGATTCTAAATCACCTACAGTTCCGCCGCATTCTATTAATAATACATCTAAATTCTCACTTTCTGAAATTTCCATTAATCTTTTCTTTATAATACTAGTCACATGAGGGATTAATTGTACAGTTTTTCCTAAGAATTTACCTTTTCTTTCTCTTAAGATAGTTGATAAATAGATCTGGCCAGAAGTTATATTATGTGAAGGATGCATCTCGATACCCAAAAATCTGCTGTAAGTCCCGAAGTCCTGATCTATCTCAGAAATTTTATAACATCTTTCGTCTGACTCTGGCACAGGTGTAAAGTCCCATACATCTTCTGTAATAAAACATTCACCGTGTTCAATTGGATTAAGCGTTCCTGGATCAACATTTAGGTAAGGGTCGATCTTAACCACCGAAATATTGAACCCCCGGAATTGGAGCACCTTTCCTATACTAGCGGTAACAACTCCCTTACCAATACCAGACATTACACCTCCCGTAATGAATATAAAACGTGTATTACTCTCATTGGCATCTGTCAATTCTATATTTCACATCTCCGATTTTTATAATAATTATTAATTGGTCTTTATAAATATATTAAATAGCAACCACATTTTATAAGAATTTCGAGATTATAAAAAATTAAATTATTGATATATAATTAGGTTATAAAAAGACTTCTCGATGAAAAATTTGGATCTGATGTTATATTAAGTCCTAATCTTCTCAAGCCAGCTTCGTCTCCTGGAGTGGGTATATGGGTCGAATGCGTTTCGCAACCATAAAGTTCCTTAAGTTTTTCTATTGCAACTTTAGCAGAAGGATTGAAATCGGCACTTATGCTTAAGGCTATAAGAGTCTCTTCAAGATTAAGGCTCAATCGCTTGTTATTAAAAATCTCCGATTTTAAATAACTTATGGATTTTAAAATATTTGGAGACAAAAGATGAATGTTTTTAGGGATACCAGCTAATTCTTTGATCGTATTTAAGACTAAACTGGAAGCAGCATGCATCAGTGGAGAATTATTACCAGTCATTATTTTTCCATTCCTCAATTGTAACGCAGCTCCAGCAAATACACCCTCATTTCCTTTACCATTTTTTTGGGCATCTATAGACGCTTGACGAGCTTCTTTTACCACTTCTCGATCAAATACTGTGAGGTTCAATTCTTTCATCAACAATTCCGCTCTCTGTACAGTTTTCTTTTCCGCAACACCCATTGCATATTCACAGCTATACCGAAAATATCTTCGGATCAATTCCTGTTTTGCTGCTTGCTGCACCAGATCATCGTTAATTATAGCAAAGCCTGCTTTATTTACACCCATATCAGTAGGAGATTTATATACTAATTTTTTACCCATAATCCTTAGCATAATTTTCTTGACCACCGGAAAAATCTCAACATCTCTGTTATAATTTATTGCGGTAATATTATAAGTTTCAAGATGAAAGGGATCAACTTGATTAAAATCCCCGATGTCAGCAGTCGCCGATTCGTATGCCATATTTACAGGATGTTTTAACGGCAAGTTCCAAATTGGAAAAGTTTCAAATTTTGCATAACCCGCATCTATCCCCCTTATATGCTCGTGATACATTTGAGAAAGACAAGTTGCCAATTTTCCACTACCCGGTCCGGGTGCAGTGACTATGATTATAGGTTTGGATGTTTCAATATAATCATTTGAACCATACCCCTCTTTACTTATAATTAAATCAATGTTGGTTGGATAACCTCTAATTAGGTGATGTGTAACTACTTTTATATCACGGCGTTCCAGTTTATTCATGAATTGTTTTACTACTTGTTGACCATTATAACGCGTCACTACCACGGCACATATGTTAATACCCCCATCTCGAAGATCGTCGATTAATTTCAGTGCATTATTATCATATGTTATGCCAAAATCTGCGCGAATCTTCCTTCTTTCTATATCTCCAGAATATATACAAATAATAACTTCAATTTTATCTTTTAGAGTCTTCAAAAGCTTCATTTTCACATTTGGGTCGAAACCTGGAAGGACTCGCGAAGCATGATAATCATAGACCAGCTTTCCGCCGAATTCAAGATATAATTTATTTCCAAATTGAGCTGATCGATCTAAGATGCTCTTAGATTGTTCTTTTAGATACTTTTCGTTATCAAAACCAATTTTATCAATAGTCATAGTCCAAATCTAACTTAGTAAAAACAATTTTTATGACTTTAATTATTATTTTCCTTTAAAAGTTGGATCTCGTTTCTGAATTAATGCTTTCAACGATTCTCTAAAGTCGTGGGTTTTTAAAAGAGTTCTGAGACCTTCGTTTTCAAGGTCTAGCGTTCTTGATAAAATGTCTTTAAAATAATCGTGCATAGTTTTTTTCATTAATTTTAACGATAAAGACGGACCTTTAGGAGGAATAAGTTTCAACGCTTGTTCTCTAACAAATGGCATCAATTCTTCTTTTGGTAAAACTTTATTTACAAGTCCAAGCTCGTAGGCTTCTTGAGCAGTTATCTTTTTACCAAAATAAAGCAATTCTTTGGTTTTCTGAAAACCAATGTAAAAAGGAAGTAAAAAATCGGCGCCGAATTCCGCTATTACTGCGCGTCTTATAAAATAAAAACCAATCCAAGCATCTTCAGACATATAAATTAAATCAGCCCCTATTAAGGGCATAGTAAAACCCGCACCTACCGCTAATCCGTTTATAGCAGCGATTACCGGTTTAGAAAAATTCCAAAATTTCATAGACAATCTTTTTATCGCGATATCTGTTAAATCAATTTCTTCCAATATTTCTTTGGGAATTGAAGTTATCATATTCATATTGAAATATCCACCTGACGAAAACGCGTTAGCTTCTTCGCAGCCAGTAATAATTAAAACTTTAGCATTTTTATCAGATTCCATATCTGCTAACACCGTCTCAATTTCTAAAAAGGTTACAAATGACATTGCATTTTTCCTTTTGGGTTGGTAAATTGTAACGGTACAGATTCCGTTTTCTTCCTTTTCATAGATTATATCTTGAATATCTTCGATTTTCATTTAAAATTCTCAAAATGATTAATTTGAATAAACTTATAATATATAGAGTTAGATTTTTTCATTTATAATTGTTTACAACTTGAATTTAGAAGTAATCTAAGTTTAATCTTAGCCAAAAGAAAAAAAAGAAGAGAAGAATAAAATTATTTTTAAAGAAATTCAATCAATAAAAACATTAAAGCATCTTAAATAGCCTTCTTAAGCTATAGCTCATAATATATTGTTGGATTTGTCTTGTTCCAGCCCCAATTTCCTGTATTCTTGAGATTCCGAGCAAATCTTGCATTAATGTATTATCACAGACTCCCGCTCCACCCATAAGATTTGCAGATTCATAGCATACTCTTTCACTTAACTTTGCACATTGATACTTTAGTTGAGACACATAAACTCCTAAAGATAAGTTAAAAGCTTTAGGAAGGATTCCATCATTTTTTTTTAGAGTATTATCAACCAGTTCAGATATATATAAGAGAGCTAAAGTTAAATTCATTGTTTTTGCCCATAAATCTGATAATGTAAATCCAACTCCTTGGAATTTTAAGATTTCTTGGTTAAATTGTTTTCGCATGTTAGTATAAATTACTGCGTGTGTAACAGCGTTCCAAGCTTCCGAAATATATAAAGAACAACCTCCTAATCGCTCTAAATTTAAACCTTCAAAAAGATATTCACGCCCTAAACCAGGTGCTCCCAAAACATATTCTTTAGGTACTTTTAAATTTTTAAATGTCTCTTTTCCAAGAGATATTCTTGGTACCCAAGGAATATTAATTTTTTCAACATTCCATCCTTCCCATGATGTATCTACTAAAAATTGAGCCATTGTATTTCCATTATCTTTTTCTGAACATGCATAAATAATTGCCCAATCTGCTTTGGGTCCATTTGTTTGATAAATCTTTTGACCATTTATTAAATAATCCCCATTTTCTTGTTCATCACAGGTAGTTTCCATATGAACGGCATCGGAACCTCTTTCTGGTTCTGTAATACAAATACAGCCTATTTTCTCTCCAGTTACCAATTCTTTAAGTGCTTTTAAACGAACATCAACACCTTCATTGTGAAGTAAGAGTGGATTTACTGCAAGAACGCATGCTCCCATGCTCATCGTCATTTGAGGATCAAAAAAATCAGTTGCAAGCAATCTTAGAAATTCTGCCTTCAATCCATATGGCTCATAATTTAAATCAAAATTGTTGAAATGATTTATTCTTGTGAGAAGCCCTGCTTTACCTATTTCTGGAAACCACTCGTAAAAATCCTCATTATGAGTAATATTATATTTTTTTTCAAAATTAATATAAAATTTCTCAACCTCTCGAAGAAATTTATAATCCTCTGGTTTTAATACGGCAATTAAATTATTGTTTAGAAATTTATATCGAAATTTTAGTTGCATTTTTTCGAGAATTTCATCATTTATACATTGAACTTGTCCTTTTTTATTATTCAATAACATCAACTCTTTGAGTTAGAAATAATTTTATAACTATATTTAGTATTTGATGAAGTCCTTAAAATAATTTTATAAAAATAGAAAAAAAAAGTTTTAATTAATCATTTTTAGTTTCTTCTTCTCGAAGTGCTCTTTTTAATATTTTACCCACTAATGTGAGAGGTAACTCTTCTCTAAAGTCCCAAACTCTAGGGTTTTCATATTTCGAGAGATGTTCAGAAGCATATTTTTTTAAAGTCTCTTTTACAGAATCAGTTGGTTCGATCCCCTCTTTAAGTTGAACGACTGCTTTGACAATTTCACTACCCGGTCGATCGGGATCTTTTAATCCAATGATGGCAACTAATTCGATGTCTGGGTGTTTTGTTAAAATATCCTCAACATGAACGCTATAAACCTTATATCCGCTTACGATTAACATATCTTTAGTTCGATCTACAATTGTAATGAATCCGTCTTCATCCATTTCACCAACATCTCCAGTATGAAGCCATCCATCAATAATAGTTTGAGCATTTGCTTCTGGTTTGTTATAGTAACCTCTATAACTTGAGGCCCTTTGCAAATTATTTCCCCGGGTTTGCCAAGCTCCACTTGTTCTCCAGTTTCAACATCAACAAGGCGTATTTCGGTATCTGGCATTGGTAAACCAACAGTGCCTATTTTTTTTTTACCATAAAAAGGATTCATGGTAAGCACGGGTGATGTTTCGGTCATACCATATAATTCCAATAATTTGTTTTTCGCAAACATCGAATCTTCGAAATCGTGAATTGCTTCCGCGGGAAATGGTGCAGCACCAGAAACATAAACATCAACATTATCAAAGGTGGACTTGGAAACATCCTTTATTTTTGGATTATTTTTTATAGCTAAAAATAATGTTGGTACATTCACCACTATCTTAGGATTTTTATCCATCATTTCTTTTATAATATGGTCTGTATCCCTAGGGTTAGCAATTAATATTTGCCCAGCTGAAGTATACAGGGTTGACATACCCATAAATAGACCTGCTAAATGAAAGAGTGGAAAAGCAGATAAATTAAATTCTCCCTCTTTTGCTTCATCTGTATCAAGCCAATTTGCAACTTGAACTATATTAGCTGCTATGTTGGCATGAGTAAGTTCCGTACCTTTAGGCAGCCCTGTAGTTCCACCAGTATATTGAAGTAAAGCAAGATCTTTTTTCACATCTATTTCTGCTTCTTTAAAATCGATTGGTGTTTTCATCACTTCTAGGAAATCAATAACCATTTTTCCTTCATATGGTGTAACTTTTCCTTTTGGAATTTTTCCTATTAATTTACCAAGAATTACTTTGACTTTAGGAAGTCCCATATAATCTGCGATATTAGTGGTTATGATGCACTTAAGATTTGGTGTTTTTTCTAAGACTTTTATTAATACCTTCGCATATACCGCATCTAAAGTTACGAAAAATTTAGCTTCACTGTCATTTATTTGATAAGCAATTTCAGGAGGACTTAAAAGAGGTGAACACCCTGAGGCTACACCACCAACTAATAATGTTCCAAAGTGTGCCGCTAAATATTGAGGGCAATTAGGTAAGTTTATACAAACACGATCTCCCTTTTTCAAACCATTTTTCTGTAAAAAAGTTGCAAATCTATGTACATAATCTCTAAGCTCTTTAAAAGGCATTTCTCTTTCCATGAAAAAGCAGGCAGGTCTTTCAGGAAATTTCGCCATTGCGTTATCGAATAATTTGCCAAGGCTTTCTTTGGGATATTCTAAAGTGGGTTTAACATGCTTATCATAAGATTTTAACCATATTTTTGAATCATATGGAGATTTTTGATTTTGCATTTTTATTTAACACCTTTTTTTTTTACTTACATATTGATTTGATATTTCCTAAATCAATAAGTATCGTTATTATTATTTTGGGAATTTATAAAATTTTTCTATAGCTCGATTGAAAATAATAACTAAAAAAATAGGAAAAATAATAATTAATTAAAAATTAATCGAACTCTACAAGTACTTTTATCTCTTCATGTGGCGGATTAGCTAATGTTTTAAACATTGCGGGTACTTCGTCTATTTTTATCGTTTTTGTAATTATTGGGTCTACATTTACTTTACTTTCAGCGATTAAATTTAACGAGGTTGCGAAAACTTCTTGGTTAAAACTAAACACTCCTTTCATTGAAATGTTTTTGAGCATTAGCTGCATAAACCCTTTCATTTCGAAAGATTCTACATGTATTCCAATAAGTGTTATTTGGCCTCCTCTTTTAACTAAATTCATTGATGTCATATAAGTTTCTGGAAGCCCTACACAATCAAAAACGTGATCAGGTCCAATTTTATTAGTTAATCTAACGATCTTATTCCAAGCGTTTGGTTTTAACGCCTTTTCTGCACCTACTTCAAGCGCTTTTTTTTGTTTTGATTCAACGGGTTCTATTACGTAAATACTACCAGCACCGGCAACTTTTAGCGTTTGAATCGTCATTAATCCTATTGTTCCCGCTCCAATAACTGCAACGCTATCACCAATTTTTAAACCCGATTGTTGAACTGCGTACACACAGTTTGCTAATGGTTCTACTGTAGCTCCTGCTTTGAACGACATTGAGTCTGGTAAGGCGTGTAACCGCTCCGCCTTTAAGTTTATGAATTCTGCCATTCCACCATTTTGAGTCGTACCTAAACCATTATTACTTAATTTGCACATATTTTCTTGGTAATGGTTGCACCAATAACAATCGTGGCACGGAACATTAGGATTTACCGTTACTCGATCACCTATTTTCCTTTTTCTTACATTATCGCCTATTTCCACGATTTCTCCCGAAAACTCGTGACCAATAACGATTCCAGGCAAATACATCCCCCCAGATTCGTAAGATTCAATTCCAGAACCACATATACCGCAATATTTTACCTTTATTAATACCTCGTCAGAAAGAACCTCTGGTTTAGGTATATCGTCTCTTATTTCAATTTGATGTTTTCCTACAAATACTGCTCCTTTCATATATCTCACACTCTATTAATTATAATTTAAAAAAAAATAGAATATATTTTTATTGGTTATAAAATTCCCATACTACCTAAAAGCTTAGTTGAATCGGGAATACTCCAAGCTATCTTTATATCTATTACAGCAGGTTTCCCCGAGTTTTTTGCTCTCTCGAAGGCGGGTTTAATCTCGTTAGGATCGGTAACTACTTCTCCATAACAACCAAATCCTTCGGCACATTTAGCGTAGTCAAAAGGTGGGAGTTCCACATCGATATAACGCTTACCTACGAAGAGCTTTTGCCCTGATTTAAGCATGCCCCACGCACTGTTATTGGCAACTATGTATATTAGGTTTTTTAATCCCAATCTAGCGGCTGTTTCAAGATCCTGAATGTTCATCATAAATGATCCGTCTCCAGTTATTGCTACAACTTGTTTATCAGGCTTTGCTAATTTAGCACCAATACCGTAAGGAATTCCAGTACCTAAATGGCCCATACCGACTGCTTCTACAGTAGAAAGTGGAGGCCTTGGTTTGTGAATATCTATTTGTTCCATAGCGTAGCATACAATATCTCCGCCATCTAAAACTAAAATTGCATCGTCATCTATACTTTCTAAAACATCTTTTATTAATCGTTGAGGAACAATTGGTATTTTATCTTTCGATGCCTTTTTTATCATAGTCGTTATGTAATTTTCTCTTGCTTTGACCATTTCTTCCAACCAATCTCTTTGTTCAATTTTTTGCGCTTTCTTTGCTTCTTCAAGGATCTGTTTTAAAAATTGCTTGCAATCTCCTATAATACCTAAAGTAATTGGTTTAGCTCGACCTATAATGGTTGGATCGATATCGACTTGGATCATTTTTTGTGAATCCTTCCAAAATGGTTCCTGACCATGGGCCATAATATGAGTAAATTTACAACCAAGAACTAAAACTACATCTGCTTCTGCGGCTGCTTTTAAACCAGCACCAGCTATAGTTGATCCGACAAAAGATTTTGAATCGCTTGAAATAGTACCCATACCCATAATAGATGTTAGCGTAGGGATTTTTAAATACTCAGCAAATTCTTGAAGCTCGTTCCCTCCTTCTGCTCGAGAAACACCCCCTCCAGCAACAATTAAAGGTTTTTCTGCTTTTAATAGTAATTCCAACGATTCTTTAATTAATGCATTATCAACAGCAGGTTTCACAAGAGCCCTGTATTTATTTGAAGTGAGAATAGAAATTTTGTCTTCTTCAGCCTCAGCAAGAAAAGCATCTTCGTATATTTCCAATAAGACAGGTCTTGGACGACCACTTGTAGCTTCTCTAAAACATTTTTGGACGGCGTTAGGAATTTCTTCAATTGTTCTAATACTTTTTTGGTATTTAGTAATCGGTTTGAACATTGTAATTTGGTCGAGGTTTCCTTGTAAAGTGAAGGAATCTGCAAATTTACTATTTACTTGAGGTACAATTACAATCATAGGCATATTATCGCTCCATGCCGCACCAACACCCGGAACGAGTTGAGTTGCGCCCGGACCAACTGTTCCAAAACAGATTCCTGGTTTATTAGTTACTCTTGCCCAAGCATCGGCTGCATGGGCAGCAGCCTGTTCATGTCTAAACATCACGGTTTCAATGCCCTTCTCTTTACCCCATCTGTAAATTGCATCAAACATATTTAAGAATTGCCCACCAATAATTCCAAACAGATATTTAATGTCTTCTTCGAGTAAACATTTTATTAGAACATCGCCACCATTCAATACTTTTTTCTTTTCTTCCAAATTTCACACCATAATTCTAAATTTATTTTTATTTTACTTTCTATTTTATTCCTTAAATAATTATCTCAGATAAAAGTGTAGAAATATTTAAATTTTAAAATCTTGAAGTGTAAGCAAGAATTCTCTTAAGTAATTTGGGATATTTCGAAATTTATTATGGTGAATTCTCAGAACATCCAATGAGTTTAAATCTTTAATTTCCACAGGTATATCAGAAATTTTATTATGACTTATGTCTAAATACTTAAGATAAGAAAGTGATAAAATTGATTTTGGAAATTCCTTAATATTATTTCTACTAATATTCAATTTTTTAAGATTTGTGAGTAACGCTAGTGAGTCGGGTATTTTGAGAATTTTATTGCTTTTAAGACCAATCTTTCCTAAGTAATTTAAATAAACCAGGGGATCTTGCAATTTAGAAATTGAGCTAAACATACTAGGGATTTCTTTCAAATATTTCCAATTATAATAATTGAAACTCAAGGATTCAATGCGTTTATTCCTTATCGTAAGCCAAGATTCTCCAAGTTTATTATCTTTTAATTTTTTGTAGAATTGATAAGTTTTTAACTCAAGCTCATAATCAGTTTCGTTTTGAGCAAATAAAGCCTCCAAATCTAATATAAATTTTGCTTCATTTTGAACTATACCAACGGATAACGCTACTTCTGCCAAATACATATTTATTTCTTTACTTAACGACTTAAATCGGGCTTTATTAAGTCTGCTATTCAAATCAGAAATAGCTTTTAGAACTCGTGGAGATTTATCGTGCTGTACAACCCATATTAGCGTGTTTAAACCTTTTTTTAAAAAAATTTGTCCAATGAATTTCGCAGCTGATTTCCTAACTAATGGGCTCTCGTCGGATAATAGAGAATTTTGTAAGATTTTAAAGATTTTTTGATCGTGAATTTTCAATTTCTCAGAAATTTTAATTGATTCAGCACGAGTTGTTGGGTTATCGCTTCCTTCGATTAATGAGATCAACAGCTCAGCAGCTATAGCTTTACTAAATTTTCCATTTTCCACGTTAGAATAAATTTTATCTGGCGATAAGAAGTTTTTCATTTCTTCTTGAAATTGAAAAAATCAATAGTTACCACTAAATTGTCTTAGAAATTTAAAAAATTTTTCTTATTAATTCAAAACAACAATTTAGAGTTTAATTTATAAAATTATTATCTAAATAAATTAAATTTATATAATTACCTTTGATACTGTTTTTGTTTTTTTATAACAAACATAATCCAAACAGTTGGCTCTCAGAAAAAGAATCAATCGTAATGTATTTATGCTCTTTTAAAAATTGAACCAAGGGAATTCCTTTTTCGTACAATTCATTAAATTTATCGTAAAAAATTTGGTAAATATTCGCATTTCGCGAGATAAAAGATCCAAACAATTTATTAGTTGGATCAAAACTGGGTTGAATTAATTCATTATCAGTTAAACTAAAATTACTAAAAACTTCGTCAGTGACATGTACATCAATACTTTTAAATTCTAAATCATATAAATCAATGTATTTTGAAATAAGGTTAAATTCCTCGTTTGATAATAATTCATTAATCAACTCGGTACTAAATATAACTTGAATATTGATATTTATTAGATTTTCTTTAATTTTAATCATCCCAGCTCTCATGGATTTATTTAAATCCTCTGGAATATTCGAAATTCCATATTTTTTTATAATTGAAGTTAAATCATTTTCATATCTTATTCCTAAGGCTATTTTACATTCTTTTTCTGCTAGAAATGAATGATATGTTTCATCGAAGTTGGTTAGGTCGTAACTAATAAACTCTACGAATTCTTGAGTTATTTGTTCGATAAAGTTATAAGTTTTTATGAATTCTTTTAACGCGTTTTCCGCGTCCTCTTTTTTTTCTTGAAAAAGCTGTGATAACTCCACAATACGCTCGTTTATAATTCTTTGCCAAATCGCCACAGGTGGAGTAGATAAATGTATTTTCATTGGTCTATCGTAAATTTGAACTAATCCTAAGTCGTTTAAAACGGCACAAATTTTATAGCCTCTTTTCAATGTAAGATTAAATTCCGTACTGACTTCCTTTAAATTATCAATTTTCTGGTGTTGTAATAAATAGTGATAAACTTTTTCAATACCTTTTTCGATAAGTCCTATAGAATCAAATAAAGAGTTAAGAGTCAAAAATTCACGTTCGACCATTTAATCACCTATTTTCAATTTTATCTAATGTAAGCTCTGTGAGAACTTCAAAGGTTTTGTCTACATTTTGACCTGATTTACTCGATATTTCGCCAAAAGAAGCCATGTTATTTTTTTCAGCTACTTGAATTCCGTACTCTCGAAGAACTTCACGTTGAGCGTCTCCTAAGTCGATTTTCGCGCCTACGAGCATGATTGGAATAGGGCCACCCTTTTGGCGAACGATATTGGTCCATTCAGTAATATTGTCTAAGGTCTGAGATCTGGTAACATCATAAAGCAAAAATGCCGCATTAGCACCGAGACAATAAGTGGGTAATAAGAATCTGAAGCGCTCTTCCCCTCCAACATCCCAGATTTGCAATTTTATCTTTTTACCATGTATATTAATTGTCTTAACATGGAAGTCTACGCCAATTGTTAGCCTTTCTGAGGGATTGAAGAGATTATAGCAAAATCGTTTAGTAAACGATGTTTTTCCTACAGATGCATCGCCTAAAAGCAAGATTTTGAAAGTAAAATCATATGATGGAATTACATAACACCTTTTTTAGAAATTTATTTAATACCTCAAGTTTGATAAATAAAATGTTATACAACTAAGATTTTATCGAAATTTTAAATTTTGGGTCTTAATTTCAGATATATATATAATTAAAAATGTCTTTTTTAATTCTTTACTTTTTTATTAAATAAGATAAGTCTTGAACTAACAAAATTTAGCAGTGAATTTCTAAATAAAAAAGTTAAAGAGCACCAAGATATTTAAAAATAGATGTAATTCTAAGTTGTATTTTTTATGTTCTCTTATTCTTTATTCTCTAATTTTATGCTTTCATTCAAATATTTCCTTCAAATTACTATAAATTATAGGATTTAACTCCTTATTCAAGTGATTTTTTAATTCATTAAAGATTATTGGATTATTTTTATGCTTAGCCAAAAATTTTATCACGCTCCATCTTACGGAATCGTCAGGGTCGTCTAATAACGGGAGTAGGAACTTTAGATATCTTGTATCGTTGTTTTGTTTTATTTTCATTATGGCTCGAGCCCTAACGATGAAATCTGGGCTATATATTTGAGGTAATAAGTGAAATTCTACCGTACCATTTTTTACAAAGCTTAAAATAAAGCGAAACAAATCCTTTTTGAAATTGTGAGTTTGGTCTAACTCATTGATAATATTTTGAATTGTAGCTTCTGGAACCTTATTTCCTAATTTTAAAAGGCTTTCAAAGGAAATAAAGAAGTTTTCTGATATATCATATTTCAGATAATTTAAAAGCTTTTTAATAATTTTGTCGTTAACCTTTGAAACTTCTATGACATCCCAATTATTGTTCTCTTTGTAGTAATTATCATCCCCTAAATTTTTCACTGTATCAACTCGAATAAATTTTTACAAGATTATAATAAAAAATTACACAACTACGTTTATATATTCTATTATTAAAACAGAAATAATCGCCTTAATCTATAATAATTTTCTCGACAATAATTTTAAAGTCAAAATTAATTAATTAGTTAATATTGATAAAATGTTAGTGGAAGATTTGAAAGATAATCTAAAAAAATTTAAAACCTTTGAAAAATAATGGTTTAATTTCTAATTATGCTGTCAATGTTGTTGAAAAAAACATCACGTTTTTGATCATCGGTAATTGGTAAGCATAATATTTTATCAATTTCAAGTTTTATTGGATTAGTGACTGGCGAATCTGTTCCAAATAAAACACGTTTATGCCCTACTATTTTTATCAAACTTAGTATCCCGTAAGGTATAGAACAAGAAGTTTCAAAAAATACATTTTTATATTGTTTTAAGCTCAATCCAAGATCTATCGCAAACTCCATCGCCAACGCAGCATGTCCAATAATGATACGCAAATTTGGATAATTTTTTGCTAATTTTGATATATCTTTACTACTTATCCCTCCAAAAGCAGAAAATTTTGGTGTAAAGTGAATGAATAACGGAAATTTTTTGTTATAATCTTGCATAAAAGAAACTAGTTTTATGATGTCTCTTGGAATATTTATTAAGTGAATACCGGAATGGATCTTAACCCCACAAAAACCTAAGTCAAAATGATTTTCTAAGACTTTGTAATCGCTGTCCTCATCCTCAGGCTTGATTTTTGGGTTGAACCAGAAGAATTTGTAAAATCTTTCGGGATCTTTGTTTGATATGTTAATAACATCTTGATGGTCCAATTGACCTTTTGTTAACTTCCTTAAGTTTTCAAACGCTCTCTTTACGATATTATTGTTAGAAGTGTTATTTTCTTCAGTGTTATCTTTATTAACATAGATTTTAGAGCTTGCTGCTCTATTAACTGTAGTAATAATTGCTTTTTCGATGTTATATTTTTCCAGATAACTAATTAAATCTTCATTTTTAGGTAGAAATGTGCCATAGGTATGAAGATGAGCGTCAAAAATTTTAAAATTCTTACTTTTTATATCTTTTCACCAGCAATTTGGATATTCAAATTCATTTTATTTTATTTTAAATTAAAAAATCAAAAAAATATATTAAAAATTTACATTTATATTGTTATTTTTCTAATTCTTTCGCTTTAACTAGAGGAATCAGTACTAGTAACATTAAGAAAGCGGCTACAATGAAGATTAAAGGCGGGGGAATAAAACCAGCTATTCCATCAATTACTATAGATGTGCCGTATGCTTCTGAGATTATACCACCTATTAGCGGCCCAATCGTCATTCCAATTAAGACATTAAATAGGATAAAATAACCAGAAAATTGTCCTCTCTTTTCGTCTGGTAATAAATCTCTTACCCAAGTTTTTGAAGCTATATCCCAAGTGACCATCGCAAATACCCAAATTGCTGCTGTTATGGCAACGAATACAATGAGTTCAGAAAACGCAAAAAGAAACAAGGATACAGACTCTAGAAAGACTGCTCCTATAGCTATTTTTTTCCTGCCAAACTTATCAACTAATTTTCCCACTGGATAGGCTGCGATAATTGAAATCAATAATGCTACGAAGATTACAATTGATGCTTCAAAAATTGGAATGTCCAAAAAATGTTCAAGATAGATTAAAACGAATGGAAAAAAGACATTAAACGCAATACCCCACAACGCCGAACCAAGCAAAATAAGGAAAATATTCTTGTTATTGGTAATTGCAGTTCGAGTAAAGGTACTTTTAATAGTTTCCCAATAGCCCAAGGTTGATGGTCTTAAATCTTCGGGCTCAGGAGCAATCAACGCACCAGGGATTCCAATTAACGCTACTAATCCACCTACAATATAGAAAAATATATAATATCCCACTGCTTCAATTATGAATCCTGCAAATCCATAAATTATTAATGTAGCAATAAGGAACATAATTTCCATTAGAGATGTGATTTTTCCTCGATTCTGAGTGTTAGTAACATCGGTAACATACGCGTTTAATGCGGCATCGTTAGCCATAGCACCAAAGAATGTCATAATGCTGTCAAAAAGTATTGCAATCGTAACAGCAAGCACAACGGGTCGAAAAAAACCTGCTAATGGAAACATAGCAGTTGTAAATGCCCACAACGAGTAGCCGATTAACATAAAAATTCTTCTTTTTCCCTTTACATCGCTTAAAGCTCCCATAAAAATTGCTGTTACCGTGGAAGCAACCGCGGTTATGGCAACTAATAAAGAAACATACATAGGCACGGGAGCGATTTCGTTATATAAGAAAAGATTAAAATACTGGTTTTCTACAGCCCAAGCAAGTTGACCAGCAAAACTTAGAAGGATAATTGACCATTTTATCTTTGTAGATATTTTTTCAGCTTTAGACATAAAAATCCTCTGATTTATTAATTTTTAAGAAAAAATTACGTTAATATTTTATTATTAAAACATTGATTGTAAAAAAACTCTCTTATTAATAATTTCCAAACTCGTTAGCGGCATCAAACATGGCTACGATATTTTGAGGAGGAACTTCGGCAGTTATATTGTGGATGTTAGACGCAATAAAACCTCCACCGGGTTTCAAACATTCGAAATTTCTTCGTACCTCGTCCCTGATTTGTTTAAGCGTTCCAAAGGGTAATGTACTTTGAGAGTTGCATAAACCACCCCAAAACGACATTATATCTCCAAATCGCTTCTTTAGGGAACAAGGCTCCATATCGTAAGCACTTATTTGTACTGGATTAATAACATCGTACCCAATCTCAGCAAAATGGGGTATAAATAGCGAAACTGAACCGCAAGAATGATAGTTTATTTTCGTTTCTACTAATTCGTGAATTTTTTTTGATAATTTCCTTTCTATCGGTTTTATCATATTTTCGTAAAGCTTAACGCTCATTATAGGCCCTGCTTGTTCCGCAATATCACCGTTAATGCATGTAACATCTAAATAACTTCCAACTTCGTCTAAAAAGGTCGTAACATAATCAGTCCAATAGTTTAGAAGTTCTTCCATTGTTACAATTATGAATTCTGGCTTAGTTCTTAAATATCTTAATGTTTTTGTAAAACCAAATAAAAACGTGCAATATTCATAAATGCATCCAACTGGAGGAGTTGATAAAGCAAAATCAGTATTATTGCGTAAACCTTTAGCATATTCCTTCAATCCCTTAAAGGGTGTTTTATCCCTCCCATTAGGCCAGTCAAAATCTCTTATATCGCTAACAGATTTAAAATCAGCAAAAGGATGAATAACAGGATCGTAATATAATATCTCGTCTAAATCTTTTTTAGCATCGTTCCCCCAAAACACACCAAACTGGTCATATAAGCCCACATATTTACCCTCATATTGAGGTTCCATTTCTTGAACTCTAACCATCCCGCCTAAAGGTTGAACATATCTTACATCAATGTTAAATCTTTCTAAGACTTTATCACATGGGCGTACGATTTGTTGGACAAAATCAGCGTATTGAATGTTCTCATCTTCAATTTCAAGGTAATCCAATAATTTTTTGTACGCTTTAATATGAATACTTGATTGATTTCCTCCTAAATCAATCGGGACTTTATCGGGTTCTTTATGATTTAAAGTTGTATTTACTCTTTCCCTTGAGTTCATAGTTTCTATCCTTTTGAATAATTTTTCGAAAATTAAAAGTGTTGGGATATTTATATTAGATTTTGGTTATTTTAAAATAACCTTGAATTCTTAATTATTAAACTTTTAAATCTTAAATGATAAATGTTAAACATGGCAATAGCAAAAGAGAAACTGCTTCCTAATATTATTTTTTTCGTAGCAGATGAAATGCGTGGAGATTGCGTTTCTTTTGATGGTCGAAGAAACCCCGTTATTAAAACGCCAAATATTGATAAACTTGCTAAAGACGGCGTTGCCTTTACTAATTGTTTTACTGTTAATCCCGTTTGTGGACCTTCGAGGTGTTGTACTTTTACGGGTCAATATGTACACTCGAATGGGCACAGAAGCCTTTACCAATTACTACAACCACACGAGGAAAATTTATTCAAATTCTTAAAAGTTAAGGGATATGAAGTCGTTTGGCTAGGAAGAAACGATCTTTTTAGCAAAGATGCTATTAAAGAAAGCGTAACGAAAAGGTTAAGAACGAAAACTGGTGCTTGGAAAACTAATCCCTATCCCTTAGATCATCCTATGAGAAAATCTTTTTATTATGGTGAAAGAACAATAGAGGAATCAAAAGATAGTGATTATAACATTATTCAAAAAGCAATTAACTACTTAAATTCTGATCATGAAAATCCTTTTTGCCTATACATAGCCTTGAACTTTCCTCATCCTCCTTACACGGTTGAGGAGCCTTACTTTTCTATGTACGATCGAGAATTAGTACCGGCCCCAGTACCGCCTAAATTGGCCGATAAGCCAGAATTTATGCGTTTAATTCAAGAAAAGTACGGGTTGAACAATTTAGATAAAGATGATTTTAAAGAAATTATCGCTACATATTATGGAATGGTTTCTCGCGTAGATTACCAATTTGGGCAAATAATCGATAAGTTAAAAGGTATCGGAGCCTATGAAAACAGTGCAATATTCTTCTTTGCTGATCACGGAGATTATACTGGAGATTATGGATTAGCAGAAAAATGGCCTAACGCGTTCCAAGATTGTCTTATCAATGTTCCGTTAATTGCTAAAATACCTGGTATTGAATCAAAAGGAAATCTATACGATCAATTTGTTCAAACTATTGATCTTTTTCCTACAGTATTGAATATTGCTAAAATTGAAACTCAATATACTCACTTTGGCAAGAATTTAATTCCTTTTCTAGAAGGACGCTTGCTGAAACTAAGAGACGCTGTTTTTGCTGAGGGAGGATATAACCCTCGCGAACCTCAATGCTTTGAACCGGTTGTTAAAAATCCTGAAATGCCAGGCATTGGTATTTATTACGATAAAACTAATATACCTCAAGAGAATCTATCAACCGTAGCTCGATCTGCTATGATCAGAACCAAAACATGGAAACTCGTTATTCGAGATAGTGGGAAGGAAGAGCTTTACGATTTAATGTACGACCCAAATGAAGCTAGTAATTTAATTGATATATACGCTTACGACAAAATTAAAGCCGATCTTAAAGAGAAACTTTTAAGATGGTATCTAAGAACTAGCGATAATGCCAATTGGAAACGTGAAAGAAACATTTAATAAATTAGTTCAAAAAGGTTTTTATAAAAATCTTATTTTTAAAGTTTTTAAACTTCAAAATCTAATAGATAAGTAATATAATTTATCGATTCGTAGTGAATTTTAAATTGAATTATAAAGATGTAAAAATAGAAGTTGTGTTTATAGGAAAACCACAATGGGAAGCTGGATGGCCTTATTTGGGATATGACAATAACAAAACGATAGATTCCATTAGAAAACATCTAAGCGAGAAATTTAATAAAATTGAGTTTAACTATAGTGAGATTATTACAACATACGACAAAGAATTAGTTAACCAGATTAAAACGGATATCAAAGCAGCTGACGGAGCTATAGTTTTTACGATAGGGCATTATGGAGACCCCGGGATTGTTCAAGCTGGCATTGAATTTATAGAAAGCAAAAAACCGGTGATATTAGCCAATTATATTTATGCTGGAGACCATACATTCACAAAAATATTCTCAAGTGTTAAAGACAAGAATTATCAACTATCTATTTTATCTTCAAAAAATTTAGAAGATTTTGACAGGATGTTTGGGAATATGTTTAATCTCGTGCGTTTGAGAGGAAAAAGTGTCTTGGTTTACGCTAAGGACGTCATCAAAATGAACTGGGAGGTTATATTAGGGTTGTTTAATCCCGAACGGATGCGAATAGCTAAAAATCATCCAGAGTTTTTGGATCAAGTAGGTAAAATGAGTAACGATGAGGAATTTGAATTTTATACCGATACAGTTGGTCTTGATCAAGCACACCAGTGGAGAAAGGATGAAGCGCTCTATAAAGAAATTTTAAAAAATGTATTCGATATAGAAATGATTAGAGGAGATCCAGAGGAGATTCTCAAATATTATAATGAGGTTAACACGGACCAAGCAAAAAAGATCGCTCAAAAATGGATGGAAAATGCTTCTTTAGTAGAACCCACGGAAAAAACCATTTTAAATTCCGCAAAACTATATCTAGCTTTTAAAAATATCTTGAAAGATAAAGACATTGACATTTTTACTCCCGATTGTGGCACATTCTTGTTGTGCGGCGCGTTTCCCGCTTATCCTTGCATGGCTTTTTTCGAATTAAGTAACGAAGGAAAATACGGCATATGTGAGTCCGACATGGATTCGACCATAAGCTTTCTTTTTGGCCTGTACTTAACTGGTAGACCGGGATATGTGTCCAACCACACTTTTGATATCAAAAAAAATCAAATCACGTATATGCATTGTGTAGCTCCATGTAATTTACAAGGTCCAGAGGGTCCACAAGCGCCTTATGATATCGTATACCATGGTGAAACTCATTTTTTAGGTGCCTCACCTCGCGTTAAATTTCCAATAGGGAAACCAGTAACGACTATTAAAATCAGCGTTTTTGAAAAAAAAATCTCAATCCGTACGGGAAAAATAATAGATAATATAGTGGATGAAAAAGGCTGCGTTTCTAAAATGTTAGTTGAGAGCGATGTTGAAAAGATTATGGAAAACTATGATTGGGACGCATTTGGATGGCATAGGGTAACTTTCATAGGGGATTGGAAGGAAGATTTCATAAACGGAGCGAAAATTTTAGGTTTAGAAATAGTTGAAGATGATAAATAAGTTTAACTTCGTACTCGTAAGCTTTTTTATTAGATATTATTACATTAAAATGTAAATATTAAAAGACTGAATAACAAAATATTAATTAAAAATTGATTTTTAAAAATTTTATTTATATGTGAATTATTAATAGAGATTTTTCGTGTCAAAAATATTTAAAACTTTTTAAATCTTGAAATCGCTTCTTCGTTAACAAGAAATGTTGGAGGGAAGGGTATCTTCACCGAGGAAATTAATCAATATCATGAAAAAGAAAAATTTATCGTCCTTTATTCTCGTAACTAATTTGAACGCAAGAAAAATGGGTTTCATGCAGCTTTTGCTGAAGATTAACCAATTTATTCCAAAAATACTTGCGGATCTTGGGAAATGTGATGATTAAAATGTTATTTTCGTAGTGCACGCTCGCAGGATGTTCAAGTAGAGAGACAATGGTGGGAGTGGCGGCGCGGAAATAATGGACGAGATAGGATAGGAAGTACAAGGCAATAATTAATTGCCCTATATGAACTATCGGATCACTTCCGCTCAATAGTGTAATGGAGGGGGTCCATTTAAATGTATTTTCGAGACGCCAACGATGTCTATATTCTTCAATAATGGACTTGGTGGACTCGTGATCGGTTTCATTGGTCAGATAAAGATGTACCCGCCCATTTTTTTGATAACCCACCACATTAATAGATCCGCCATGATCAGCGGAGTCAATCGATTCGCAGGCGTATTTTAATTTCTCCTTTTTCATCCGCTTTTTTAACGACTTCCCAACGATTAAATTAGACTTACCATGCCCGATAAATGACCAGTTTTCGGCTTGAAGGCGCTGGATGGACTCTTTCTGTGCGTAATTATTGTCAAAACGTAGCGGTAGTTGCCCAATGGTGCTTGAAATAACATCCAATAACAAAAACACCGTCTTTGCCCTTTTACCTTTAGCAGGTTTGGAAAGGCTTGAATTATTTTTGGTATCAAGAGAAGCGAGATGTGTTCCTGATTGCTGAGGTATATCGCGTTCTGCTAACATGGCTTGTTCCTTTTTGGTGAGCGAATGCGGAGTAAATGTAAAATATAGCGGTAATGCAATCCCTTCTTGACTAATATCTGCTATTACTTCTATAGACTCCGCCAGCACGCTCTTATTCCTCCGCGAACAATAAAAGTATCCTGCTTGACAGGTGTCGTCGTGCGTGTCAATGTGCGCTTTTTTAGAATACCGTTCTATTACTTTTTCGTCCAGTGCCAGCTTATTTGGTTTACTATTGCGAATTTTCTCTGAAGTAATGCCATCTTTGTGAGAACCTAAGGTTTTTAATATTGCAGGGATATTCTTTAACTTTATCACCTTATCAAATTCAAGGAGCTCCATTATTCTTGGAGGGATTACCTCCAAGCACTGATAAACGGGTTTCTCAGAGAGCATCCCTAAACTATACGCAAGGACGTGTTTTATCTCTTTCTCTGTTAGAAAAGGTTTAATTAATGGCTCCAATATTTGTTGAAATAGGAATAAAATTAAAATCATGCCATTTTTGGCATCACATTCCAGTGAAAAACTTTCTCCGGTATGAGAAGCTAAAGAAGGACACCAAATACCTATTTTAACTTCTGATGCCAATCGTTTGGGCGGGTTTTGGAGCTGATGTTCGCGTAAGATACGGCTGATAGTAGCTTCGGAACACTCCATATACTCAGGTAACTCTTTTTTAATGCGACTGTGCCCAAATGATTGATGGTCTGCCTTAAGCTTTTTAACATGATTTATAATCATTTCCTTCTTTGGAAGCGAGAGAATGTCTCGATCTCTGCCTTCTTCTGAACATATTGGTGGCTCAACCGCAGGAGTTAAGACCTTGACATCCTCATGTGGGTTAGAACAATTGAAAGAAAAGAACTCATCCAACGTTGTTTGTCGAGTCCTTAGGTGCTGTGGCGATCTTTGGCTTTTCCTCTTCCTTCTCTTCGGGGTAAATAACTTTTTATAGCGGTTCATTCCCTCCTTTGTTTCACAATCAATTGTTTCCTGGACGGGGTGGTCAATATAGTCATTTATTTCATGTACGATGTAGACCTTACCATTCCTAATAATTTTATAAACCATATTCCTTTTCACCTAATATATCTTTTATTTTATTCTTGTATTCATTTATATATTGTAATCAAATAGAGTATTTAGAGTTTTTGATATGCTGCTCTAAGCGATAATCATTTTAATCCTTTAATATATAAATATTCAAAATATTCAAGTCAAATTAGGAAGGGTACTTAAAAAGAGCTGTGGAAAAAGAGTATTAATCAAAAAAAACATGTTTATTTTTGACACGAAAAATCTCTATTAAAAATGACGGAATCTGTTAAAAAATCTGATGGAAATAAAATACATTCGCGATTAGGACATTTACTGTATTCATTAGGCGCAGTACCCTCTGCCCTTCCATACAACATGATCGGTTCTTGGTTATTAACTTTTTATACTATATACGCTGGACTTTCCCTTATTCAATTTGGTCTTCTACTCATGTTCTATGGAATATGGAATGCTATCAACGACCCTTTAATTGGCTACTATATGGATAAATTGAAGCCAAAACGAGGGCGTCGGGTACCATGGATTATCTATGGAACAATTCCAATGACGATAGGTTTTATGGTACTGTGGTGGGTCCCATATTCTGATACGGGTTTAGTCTTTCTTCACGGTTTGTTAATGCTGTTTTTATTCGATACGGGATTTACAATAGTTATAACCGCTTGGAGCGCTTTATATACGGAAATGTATGAAGATGAGATGGAAAGAGCTTCAGTAGTAGCTATAAACGATACGATTGCATTTTTATCGTCAATGATTGGAGTCATGATTCCTTCAATGATCGCTGTTGCACTAGGTAGTTGGGCAATGGCGGGAGTTATTATGGGGGTTACTATTCCAATTACAATGTATCTCTCTCTCCTAGGAACAAAAGAGAGGAAAGAATTTCAAATAGATGAACCATCACCTATATTTAAGGCATTTAAAGAATGTTTTTCGAACAAACCATTTTTAATTGGATCAATTACATACGCAATGCTTGATTTTTGTTTTGGTTTTACTTTAATGATTCTTCCTCTTTATGCAAAATTTATTCTAAATATGGAGGAGGGAATGGAAGGTTTTGCGATGATTGGAGTAGCATTAGGAATTCTTGGTGGCATCCCATTATGGTGGAAAATTTATGGAAAAAAAGGGCCAAAGTTTGGCTTAACTCTCTCAATGATCATATTTTGTATTGGTATGGTACCACTCTTTCTAGCAGAAGATTTTATTAGTTTAACAATTATTGGACTTTTTCCTGGAATGGGAATTAGTGGAGTATTAATGACTGAACCAGTAATTTCCGCGGCAATTGATTATGATGAAATAAAGACAGGAAAAAGACGAGAAGCAACATATGGTGGAATTGGAGCCTTTATTGCTAGATTATCAATGATTCTTTCTGCTTTAGCCTTAATACTTGTTCAGTTAATTAGCGGATTTGATCCTCAATTAGAAACTCAAACATCTGAAGCAATAATTGGGTTAAGACTTTCAATGTCAATTGTTCCTGCTATTGGTCTATTAATTGGGCTAATAATTTTTAAATTCTTTCCCCTAAATTACAAAAGATTCACTGAGCAGCAAGAGAAGTTAAAAGTACTTCATGAAGAACGATTGAGAAAATTGAAGTGAATTTAGTCTAAATTTTCTTTTTTTATTTTTAAGGTTCAATCTCTTTAGAGTAACTTTAGATAATGGACATCAATCATTGTCGAGTCCAATATATTTCATTAATTAAAATAGAATGGTCTCCAAAAGCAGAAAGCGATTTATATGAGAAATTAGATGATATTGCTTAATCTTAATTGTTGTCGTGAATGAAAGATTGTTAAGATTCTAATTACCCTTTCTGTTTCAATTAATTCATAGACAATCCGGTATTTATTATAAATAAAATGACGAATATTGGGGTTATCTAAATCCAATAGTTTAGCATACATTCTTGGGAAGCGTTTAATATCTTCTAAAGTATCATAGAATCCTCTTAAAAAAGCTTGAACTTGTTGGTGTGAGATTTTTTGTGAGATATGTAAAAGAATTTGATCCATATTATCTTCTGCGCTTTTTGACAATTCTATTGTCCATTCTCTATCAGCCATTTTTTCGCCATTTTTTTCTTAAATTCTTCTATACTAATAATATTTCCTTTTCTACTGTCTTCCAAACCTTTAAGAATTTCTTTTTTTGCGAAAAGCTGGTACATTGCCTCATCCATATCCTCGGGATGGGTATTTTCTGGAAGTTCTTTTATCAGAGTTAAAATTTTCTCAATCATGCTTCTACTCATAATTCACCATCATTAATATAATAATTCTCACTATTATAAACTCTTATCTTTCTCTTAAATTTTTACTTTTTTTGTATATCCTTAGACTCGCCATAGTTTTATATAAATTTCATAGAGCAACAAAAAAAGTTAAGTGAACTTCACGAAGAACATTTGACTAAATTAAAGAGTTTATAAAATTTTTAAAAAAAAATTTTATTTTTATTTTTAAGGTTCGATCTCTTTAGAGTAATTATTAAAGGCTTAATGTTCTTCATTTGTCAATTTCTCTTGTATTTTCATTTCTTCTTCAATATCCTTTTCTATGCTTTCAGCTGTTCCTTGCGAAATGGTTGGCATTTCTAGAAGTTCTTCGGTAGTGAAAATTTTATTTATTATCTCTTTAGGTTCTTCTCTAGGTAATCTATCGTTAACTACCGGAAAAGATTTAAATTTCTGATGTGGCTCTGCTTGATACCAGTAAGCTGTTGAAGACCAATCGTCTGACCTTTGATTCGCGTGACCGTGCTCTATCTTTACTTTAATATTTTTGTGAAAATATATTGGATCTTCAATGTGATACCTATAATAGGATATTTTTCCGCTCCAATTTTTACCTCCCGGCAATGGAATTCCAAAGTAGGGTGAGCAATAGTATTGAGTTGGGCACCACGATGTGCAAAAATAATCTTCAGTGCCAGTTCCATAAAGAATAATTTCACCGTCATCGATCTCTATGTAATCGTCTCCTTCTCCAGGCCAATTGTGCTTCTCAGTTTCATATAAATTATGAATATCTAAATGAAATCCAACGAAATGGCCTTCACCTTCAGCGTCCATGACAAAATAATCTTTCTCGTGTGTTGGATTCTTTTTAAAATTGAATTCCACTTTCTTCTTTTTGACATAATCGCTTCCTTCACATGGATTTACGCGATTCCAAAAAACGTGAAATCTACCATAAGTAGAGTCTAACGAGTGATATTCTTCGTAATCAACATAAAAATAAACTACCAAGGCGATATCGCTTTCATTTTCAATTTCTATTCGAGCGCGTTTTGAAAACGGCATTGGGAAAAAACAATTAAATCCTTTTCCGTCCTCTGGCCCCATAGAAAGCGGCAGACTCCAAAAATTTGCGGTCTTTGCGTGGCCTACCCCAAAAAAGTCTCCTATTGGGCACTCTACTGAAGGGTGCTCTTCGTTATCCCACCACATTCTAATAACTGTTTTTCTCAAGTAATAAGGATCTCCCGAGGCAATCGTCATCCAGATGTGTTTTATCATTCCAGCGCCTTCTATGTTACAAATTTCCCTTATTTCATTGCCTTTGAATGTAAAGAAATCAGCATTTGCCCCTGTTTTATCGTAACTAGAAATTCTTTTTCTCTTCACATCTTTCCTAATCTGGGCTAAATTTGATAAAGAATTAAATCCAAACTCCATTATTATCCCTTTTTTCCAAAATAATAACTAAGATTATGTAAATATGAGTATTAAAAGTTTAAAATATTGCGAAAAATAACTTTAAATTTATTTCTTAATTTCTAAAATAAATGGGGATTAAAACTGAGGATAATTTAAAGCGTTCAAAGAGCAATTTTGGAAAGCACGTAAAAATTTTACTTTTTGTTGTCTTAATGGGAGTATTTTTTAGAAATTTAGGAATAAGCGTGGTTAATATTGGGTTACCATCTTTTATTATAGACCTCTCTGGAACACTTACCGCTTATGGAATCGTAATAGGGATTTTTGCTGTAACGCAAGCACTGTTTCAATTTCCATTCGCTGATGCCTCTGATAAGTATGGTAGAAGATTAGTTGTATTTATCGGATTGATTATATACATAATTGGAACTTTTTTATGTTTTATCGCTCAGGACATTGTTCAACTTATAATCTTTAGAGCAATTCAAGGGGCAGGAGCTTATACATCCATTTTACAAGCAATTATTGGTGATATTTACGAGAAAGAAGAGCACGGAAAAGGAATGGGGTTATACGCGTTATCGATGTCCTTAGGTACTTTTGGAGGCATCGTTATCGGGGGATACATCTCTTCATATTTCGGGTTTAGGAATATATTTTCTATTTCGGGCATTTTAACAATAATATCGGGGGTAGTTATGATTATTTTCTTGAAAGAAAAGGGAAACAAAAAAGTGAAAACCGATTTAGAAAGTCCCAAAAATGAGAATAAAATGTCGCTAAATTTAGCAAATGTAAAAATCTTATTACAAGAAAGGCACTTTATAATTAATATATTTTTAAATAGCGTAAGGTGGTTTATATTTGGAGGAATTATGGCATATTTAATTTGGGTCTTACAAGTCCAATTTATTTTGGACGAAATTCAAACGAGCTATGTTTTAATTCTTATCGTAGCGGCTTACATAACTTTTGTGGTTATCTCTGGTAGATTAACAGATCGTCATAGCCCAAGAAAAATGATGTTGGTGGGGCGGATAATTGTTATCATTTTTTCTCTTTCGTTCTTGACTAGTATTGTTTTTAATCTGATTGTGTTTTTAATTATTACGACATTAGTTGGGATAGGGTTAGCGTTGTACGAACCAGCGGGAAACACATTACTATTAAATATTATAGAAAAAATTGATCCGGATTTAAAAGGTACAGGCATCGGATTTAACAACGCTATAGGATTTTTGTGTAGCGCAATTGGACCAATTATTATTAGTTTTTTAGGGGAAATCGATACATTTTTACCCTTTCACTTAATTAATGGTTTATTAGTTATTACATTCTTTATAACTTTGAAATTAGTAAAGAAATAAAGTATAATTTATTGATATTATTTTAATTAAATTCTCCTTGAATTTGGACTAAGACTTTCCTGTTTCGCGGACCGTCATATTCTGCAAACATCACTCCTTGCCAAGTTCCAAGCATTAATCTACCCTCATGAATCAACAATTCTAACGAGTGTCCTGTTAAAGAGCATTTAATATGCGCATCTGAATTACCCTCCATATGTCTAAAAGAATATCCTAAACTTCCGCCTTTTGGTATCAATTTGTTCAAATAATTAGAAATATCTTTCATAACAGAGGGATCTGCGTTCTCATTAATAGTTATTCCCGCAGTAGTATGAGGTACAAATACGCGGCAGACACCTTTATTTATGCCCGAATTCCTTACAATCTTTCTAATTTCATTTGTAATTTCTAGTAAAACTTCTCTTTCTGGGGTTTTTACTCTAAATTCTTCAAACATAATCATCTAATCACCATATCTAATCACAATATCATATTATTTTATATCTTCTTAAAATTACCATGCTTACCTTTACCTTTAGCAAAATCTTGACTCCCCTCTATGTATTCTCCGCTTTCTAAGGTTTTTAAACCGTATTCAAATTCGTTTACCATCGCATCTTTAATATCTAATCCAAATTGTTCATAAGCGGAGAAGCGATCATTTCTCATGCAAGTTTTTGGAAAAGCCGCAATTTCTCTTGCTAATTTCTCTGCTTCTATTCTCGATCGACCTATATCAACTACTCGATTAGCAAGCCCACACGCGAGTGCTTCTTCAGCATTCACAGGGCGTCCAGTAAGAATCATATCCATAGCTCGACTTAATCCAATAAGTCTTGGTAATCTCACAGTACCACCATCTATAAGAGGTACACCAAATCTGCGACAAAATACTCCAAAAATCGCATCCTTCTCAACAACACGCATATCACACCATAAGGCAAGTTCTAATCCTCCTGCAACAGCATAACCTGCTATAGCTGCAATAACTGGCTTTGATAAAAACATCCGCGTTGGACCCATCGGACCATCTCCTTCTTTTTCTATTTTATTTCCTCGCCCTTCAGCAATAGCCTTCAGATTTGCACCTGAACAAAACGTTCCATTAGAGCCCCATAATACAGCAACTAAAGCTTCTTTATCGTTTTCGAATTTTCTAAATGCAACACTTAATTCTTGAGCTGTAGGACCATCTACTGCGTTCTTAACTTCGGGATTATTAATAACAATGGTAAATACCGGATAATTTTTTTCAATTAATATTGCCATGTAATTTATTAGAATTTGAAAATAGATAAATTTATTTTCGGATTATTTCTTTTCTTTTTATCTTATACAATAATTGAATTTGCGAGAATGTGAAAATATGAGTGCTCGGAAAAGAGTAATACAGGCGTTTAATCACGAGGAACCCGATCGCATACCGTTGTTTTGCCAGATTATCATGCCAGGATTTCAACGAGAACTTCTGAATTATTGGGGGGATTCGTACACCAAAGAGAGGAAGTATAAGCTATCTTATAGAGATTATAATTTAGAGTATAAGCTTGGTTTTGATATGTCATGGGACTTCGATTCGTTTCCAACATTCATTCCCCAGAAACACATGCAAGAACATCCTTTACCGAAATTACCAGATGATAATAAATATCTTGATATTAACGGTAGAATCTATTTAAAACAAAGAGATATGGATATGGGGGGCGCTTATTATTTAGGAAATTATATAGATACTGAAGAAAAAGCAGATTATTTTCACGATACATATTTCGCTATTGAATGGGAAGAAGCTCCAGATTTCGCGAGAAACATTAATAAACGACTTAAAAAATTCCCAACCGATGAATTTGTACCATGTTGCCATCTTGACCCAATTTTAGAGCCTCTTTGGGAGGGTTTGGGGTTAGGACTGTTAATTAAGTTGATACGGAAAAACAAAAGTAAAATTAAACATTATATCGAGCTAAGGGCTAAAAAACTAATTACAGCTGCAAAATTAAACGTAGAAACGGATTTGGACATTTTCTTTATATGTGATGATTCTGCTTTAAAGAACACTACTATGATAAACCCAAAATACCATCGAGAATTCATAATTCCCGCCTATAAGCAAGCCATCCAAGTTTTAAGGAAAGCGGGTAAATACGTGTGCTTTCACTCTGATGGATTCACTGAACCCTATTTTGAAGGGCTGATTGAGGCAGGATTCAACGGCGTACAATCTCTGGAGCCGATGGCAGGTATGGATTTGAAGTTCCTGAAGGAGAAATATGGAGATAAACTATGTTTGATCGGAAATATTGATGTTTCTCAACTTTTACCCTATGGCACAAAAGACGAAGTTGTAAGCGCTGTGAAAAAGTGCATTCGGGACGCTGGCGAAGGTGGGGGTTATATTTTGAGCCCTTGCACAGACATAACGAATTCTTGTAAACTTGAAAACGTCCTTACGATGATTTCCGCAACGAAAAAATATGGAAAATATCCAATTTAAACAAAAACTATTCTATTTCTTGAACCATTGTATTGTGTAAAAAATGTACCCAAAACTATAAGAAAAAGGAGGTAATTTAATCAATTTTAGAATTCAAATTATCCTAAAGACTTTTATTCTTCCTACCCTCAATAGATTTTGTCATCATCAACATCGCGTTTTCAACTGGAATTTTATCATACTTTTTGACCATTGTTAATGCTTCTTCAGGGCAGTTAAAAGCACAAACTCCACAACCGATGCATCTATCGAGATTAATTGAAATTCTTTGATCTTCGCTCCCATCATCAACCAATTCAATAATATTCATGGGACAGAGTTCTATACATTTTAAACAAAAAATACAATTATCTCTATCATATTCGGGTATAAAATTTGATGTTGCGACTACATTTGGATCGTTAAATTGGCGAATTCCTCGTAGCATTACACAACAATCCCGATCACAGTTGCATATAAATGTCATCTTTTCTGTCATATTTTGAGTGGTATGAACTAAACCTGCTTTAGCTGCTTCAGTCAGAGTTTTAAGAGTTTCCTCTTTTGACAGCTCTCTTCCAAATCCATTTTCTATACAATAATCTGCAAACACATTAAAGCTCATGCATACATTGATGGGATAATCATTTACGGGAACACCCTCATTATGTAGTTTCATGTGAGTTCTGCAAGCACAATCCATAACAGAGATCCTACGAGCCTTCTCAACTAAATTTTTAACTTGTTCGAAATGTAATATTTTATTTTTGTATTGTTCTACTTCCTGTTCAACTTCAATACTAGTTCCTTTTCCTCTCTCAATAGTATCCTTAATGACTTTCTCGTCAACAAACACTCTCATGAAAGGATATGAGGAACTCACCGTGTTTACAACATGACCTTGATTATAATATTTCTCATATTCTTCAGTGAATAATTCTAAGACTTCTTTTTCTTCTCTCATAGCTCTTTCATAGTTAGAGAAATAAAGTTCAAAAAGCCCTGGAAGTAGTGGAAACATTGAATAAGTTGTTTCATCCCCTCTTGAAGCAGAAAAGAGCCTTTGAGTACGCGCCATTTCCTTTAATGTGGGTTCAATCTCATCAATTGAGCGCTTGAGTTTTTTCGCTATTTTTTTTGCATCAAAACGATCCAAGTAAGGTCCGTTGAAGACGAGGAGAATCTCAGTTTCCTCAGGGGAATACAGAGCCTTTAAAATCTTCTCCATTTCTTCTGACCAAGGAACTCCCATTTTTTTTGCTATTTTTTCATAATTACCAACCATAGTAATTAAAGGTTAATCTTAAGGATATAAAAAATTTTTCTTAAAAATATGGAACATATCGATTAAAAATATAATAATATTTCTAAACTAAATCTTAAATAAAAAAAAGAGGATTATTTAAAAGCCAAGTTCTTTTAGCTTAGCTTTGTTTTCTAGTATTTTTTCTTGGGTGAGAGGATAATATTTCCAAAAGATCAAAGTACCCACTAACAGGACCAACATAGGGATAATTCCTAGAAGGAGACGAATCCCGAAAAGGACCATATCTACATTTGCAACAGTTGCAACTAATTCTGCATAATCTGAGATTCCTGGAACAAATCCAGTAAGTGTAAAAACAGCAGCTATAAGTAGTTCATCGATAAAAGCCGTAATAAGTCCTAACACTGCCCATGTTCCTATAAGTAATCCCTTCTGATTTTTCCCAGTACGTACTACATAATCATCCTGTGCGTTCGCTAACATTACTGGAATTCCAATAGACCACACACATCCTGTGCCAAAACCCACCAAAAACATTATTATTGCCAAATCAATTGGTCCTTGAAAAAAGGCGAGAGGTACGATAAGAGCACATAATAAGAAGCTTCCGATTAGATAAACTTTCTTATTATTATTAACTTTTTTAAGAATTTTGAGCCAGATCGGAACTGAAATCAATGCACCTAAGAGAAATATTGCGAAAAAGATTGTCATAAAATCCTCACTTTCTTGCAAAATAAATGTTGTCATATACGCTACCATTCCAGTCATTATCGTTGTAGCACAAAGAAAAGCAACATACGCTGCATAGAAAGCCATAAAACTTTTTTGTTTTAATACTATCATTACACCCTTAAATATATGCAGTCGTTCGTATTCCCTAGAATAATATCGATCTATAATGATCTTATCCTCACGTGCTCCAGGGATAAATAACACGCCAAAAATAATTCCAATAAAACCGATTGCTACTGCCATGACGGTATACGACATTCTTGTGTCTCCAAAAAACAACAGAAGTGGTGGAAGCATCATTCCAAGAACTTGTGCAATCATATCAAACGCACCAAAAAATCCTGAATATTTTCTTCTTTCTTTTTCTGTTCGAAATTTATCAGCACGAAGTATAGCAGCGTGAATGTCTACAAGTGTGATAAATAAATCAAACAAAACTAGTGAAAACAGAAGCCATAATACAACTGGCCAAGGATTTGCTGGATCGAGCTCTGGAGCAGAAAATATTAATATGAGAGATAAAGACTGTGGTATAAATGCAAGCATTATCCAAGGAAAGCGCCTTCCCCATTTTTGTGTCCATTTAAAATTGCGATCAGTCAAATAGCCAATTAAGGGATCGTTAAGAGAAGCCCACACAGTATTTATGACAGTGACAAACAAGATCAAGAGAGGATCAAGACCAACTATAGTATGATAATAATAGAACATGAAGAGACTCATTGTTGCAGTTGGGATCGTCCAAGTAATCTGGTACGAGCCAAAAGATAGAAAGGTCCATATAGAATGTCTTGAAGTTTCAGTTTCATCATTTTCAACCATAAAAACTACTAAAATTAGATTGTTAGATATTTTTAATATGTAAATTCTTTATATAAAATTTTGATTAATACTAATCAATTTTACTTATTTTAAAGATTTCTCTTTTTGATAATATCATGATAAATGTTTATGTTTATATGGTAATGTAAAAAAGAAATTTATCGTTTTCCCATATTTTAGCTTTTTTCATATTCATTTTCTATATCATCTAGTTCATTTTTTAATTCTTTATATAATGAGATAAAGCCTGCTGCGGTACTTTCTGGAGTGCGATATATTTCAGATTTGATGAAATTAAACTCTTCTTCATCTTTGAAAATTTTTTTAAGGTCTGTATCTAATGTTAAAGGGAGTTTTAATAATCTTTCAGTTAAAAGTAAAGGTTTTCTCTTATGAGAAATTATTCTGGAAGGGAAATTGGAAAAGTACTTCTCAATTAATTCATGAGCGCTTTCATATTCTCTCATATCTTTATTTCCTTCCTTAAGGATTTTTTCAAATTTATTTTCAAAATCACATGTAAAATTGGTTACAGAATATCTGAGTAGCTTTGATGATTTCGAGGTTATTAATCCAACAGTAATATTCTCAGATTCGTGTAAAATTAGAATCCCATCATCTAGTTGGATATCAAGTAAGCCTCCCATATTCATAATTTCTTCACTCATCAACTGTATGGCATTAATAAATCCAGTGAAGATATTTTCACTTATTTCTGATTTCGACCAATCATGATCAAATAAAGGATATCCCTCGCGATCTTTCACCACAATCCTATAAACTGTAAAGGGTAAAATATAAAGCAATTTGGGTTCAATCATTGCCGATAAAGTTACGATTAGGAGACCAATCAATAAAGCAAAATTAGAAATTAGAATATAAAAAGGGTCAATTAAATATAATACGTAAAAAAACATTGCTACAACCGAAGCAAAGAAAATTCCAAGGAAGAACAAATAAGCCTCTTTTTTAATCAAAAATGGAGCATTCTTAAGAGTTTTTATACCCCAATAAAGCATATACACTTCACTTATAGCAGTAAGTATCATTCCAATATCATTAAATAGACCAGTCCAAGGTAGTCGTATATATCCTCCTTGTATCTGGATATCGACGGCATTTGGCTGAAAACCAAGGTATATTAATAAAACACTCAATCCGATTACTATTACAAATCCAGGTGAGTAAAAATTTTCTTTTATAATATATGTTATCCCGATTACTAATGACAAGGTTAATGGGACTAAAATAAAACCAGATATGATACTCAAAAGCTTGCTTATATAGAGGAGAGATAATCCATCTAAAAAAATAAAGACGCTAAAACTGAAGATTGATAACCTTATGTAATTTAATGAGGTAATCTTTTTAGTTTTTGGTTTAATGTAAGTTGTTATAGTTAATACAAATCCACTAATAGCTACGATAAAATCTACAATAACCTCAGGTGTCAAATTCAATGTCATTTAATTTTTAACCTCGTTTCTCGTTATTGAAATTTAATTTTTTAGTTTGGGATTTATTTTGCGAAAATGTCTTTATTATTGAGATTATATCATCTTTCATACGGGAATTAAGAATGAGAGAATTTTTATCTCCACTTAATTTAATAATATTAAATTCGATAAGGTTATTAATTCGATAGTAAACTGTCTCTCTTTTTTCATTTACCAATTTATGGACTTCACTTCTTTTAAGTTTTTCATTGTTTATTAGTAATTGAATAATTTTTAGGTATATTTCATCTCGTAAAACAAAATGAAGTAAACCGATTTCGTCATCAATCTCATACGGAAGAAAAACAGTATAATTTTTAACTTTTATCTTTTTAATATAATTGAATTTGATAAGCATTTCCAAATGCCATATCAACTGGCCGGAACTTCCCAAGTTGCCACTATTATCTGTTATGATTTGTTTTCTTATTGTTGAGAAATGAGCTCCTAAATAGGAGGTCAAAAATCTATAAAGATTAAACCTATACTTATTATTAAGAACCTCATCTCTAGTATATTTTGAACCCTCAACTAACACTTTTTTATTAATAAGTAATTGTATGATGCTTAGGAGCCCTTTTCTGGGAAGTTTTAACTGTCTTTTAGCAAAAGTATAAAGTAATTCTGTATCTAACACTTTTTTATTATTTATTACCTCTTTTGCGATCTCTATAACTCTTTGTACGCTTGGATGATTTAGTGTTAATGAAAGTGTTAGATTTAAATTAGACATTTTTAGCTAAATTTTATCCGATTGTAGATATATAGTAAATAGATATTTGCTGTATTCAAATATAATAATATAGTTTTTTGTAAAAATTCAATCCTAATACTTTTAAATACTCTGGATAAATAATCTCTCATGTCAAGTATATTTTATTTCCCTTGACGTTATTGATGGAGATAATTAAAAATAGAGGGCTATTTTTAATAAAAATTTTAACCAATTCCATCAGTTTATCATGTTGCTAATAGTGTTTAAACTCAATTAAACTTATTATGAGAATTTCATATTAATTCATATGAGATTTGGAATTTCCCCTTTATCACTCGATCTTGTCATTGATAAAATCCTAAAAGAAAAGGGTTTGGCGGGATTAGCACAATTTAGGCTCTCGGATCTTATCGAGGGAGTTGCTAAAGCGGGATATAAACACTGCGAGATTGTACTAGATATCTTCCAACTATTTCCTATTCAGATAACAGAGCAAGAAATTGAGAAAATTAAGAGTATAAAACAAAAATATGATATTACTTATTCAGCACATTTTCCTTTCATAAGCATTGAACTTGCAAGTCCTAACAAATTCATTCGTGAAGGAAGTATAAACTCGATAGTTGATGCGTATAATACCTTTATCGAATTAGAAGATGATATAGAAGTCTATGTATTACATGCAACGGGCGAATTTATTGCTGATGCAATGAATTTTATAATGGATCCAGATATCTATCCCGTTGCAACAAATTTGTTCGCAGATTTATCAATTCAGAGCATAAAAGAAATTATTAAAAGGACAGGAATAGATAGAAATAAAATTGCGATCGAAAATATCGTGTTTCCATTTGAAGCTACAATTAAAATCATTGAGGAATTAGGTACGAAATTATGTATTGATACGGCACATACTCTAGGTGGTTTCTCGGGAGAATGCGATTTGGTTGATATTGCGGAAAAATATTTAGATATCACAGGTGAAATTCATTTACAAGACTACGCTGAAAAAGGAATTATTGATCATGGTGCTTTAGGTACGGGGAAGAACTTTCCACCGGAGTTTTTAAATTTACTTCACCAGAGAAATTTTACAGGACCAATAGTCTTTGAACTACCAAGAAGCGAAGCATTAAAGTCTATTGAATATATTAAAAAATTTGCTCCCCAAATAGAACTACCAAATATTAAAGATCAACCCTTCTATTAAAAGAAAAAAAGAAGCTATTCCAAAATCTTCAGGTTTCTGTCTTTCTCTCTCAACCAACTCTTTTTAATTTTTTAACCTCCTATTCAAGTTTGAGTGTACTACAGAATTGTAAAATGTAAAGATTAATTTGTTTTGTTTTGATATTTCTTTTATGGAATATAAAGAGGATATTGATGAAGCGAAAGAGCGAATGAGTGCGTGGTGGGATCGAGAAATAATTGATCGTCCTGTTTTTAGTTATTATTTTCCTAAAAAAAGGGGAAAACTTGGTGCGTATTTAGATATCGTTGGTGAAAATTGGGATTTAGCACAAGACCATGAAGGAATTGAAAATGCTCTTGATGGGTTTGAAAAGCGAGCCGAAATTACATATTATGGGGGTGAGTCTATGCCTCGTTATTTCCCGAATTATGGTCCTGGAATTGTGGCAGCAGTTTTTGGAGTTAAACCAAAATTCCAATCGAGTACAGTTTGGTTTAGTCGCCCAATAAAAATAGAGGATCTAACAGAATATCTTGAAAGCGTCAAATTAAATCAAAACAATGAATGGTATTCACGATTATTAAGAATTACTGAATATGCTGCAAAACGAGCAGGTAGAAACTATACAATAGCACAAACTGATTTAGGGGGTGTTTTAGATACGCTTTCAGCATTTTTAGGACCAACTAATATAATTTTAGCTATGAAGAGAAAGCCTGAAATTATTGATACGTGTCGTTCAATCATACTTGAAAAACTATTACATGTTTATGATAAATTACAAGATATTATTGATAAATATGGAAATGGATGTAGTAGTTGGCTCAATGTCTGGTGTAGAAAAAGGAGTTATCCTATGCAATGTGATTTTAGTGCGATGTTAAACCCAAAATGGTTTAAAAGGTTTGCCTTACCTGATCTTGTAGCTCAAGCAGAACATTTAGATTACATAATTTACCATTTAGATGGTCCCAACGCACTTCATCACTTAGATCCCTTATTAGCCGAACCTGCGATAACGGGGATTCAATGGGTTCCAGGTGCAGGAAGTGCACCAATGGGATCAGAAATATGGATATCACTTTATAAGAAAATTCAAAAAGTAGGTAAAAATTTGGTAATAGATGCCTCGCCAGAGCAAGTTTCTAATTTATATAAAAATCTTGACAGCAAAGGGTTATTTGTAAGGACCTTCTACCGAACAGAATTTATTACAAATCTCTACTTACCGAAATTTATGGGCGGTAATGATGGCAAATTAATATTTAAAGCAAGGAATTGGATAGAAAAGCAAGGGAAAAAGAAAATAACGAAAGACGAATTAGAGGAGTTCTTAATATTAAATGGAATTGAGTTAAATAACAAGTTTAAAAAAGATTTGCTTAAGGAGATTAATAGTTCTATGACTGAAAAAAACCTCGTATAGTATTTCGCTAATAACTCTCAAAGGTTTAATGGATATTTTCGGTATTTCTCTATAGCTGCTCTCATTGCTAAAACATTCTCCCACGGCATATTTAAGATGTCGTGACTAGGTCCTACGAAGAATCCACCACCTTTACCAGCTTTCTTTATTGTGCTCCTTACATTTTCATACACATCTTCGGGGGTTCCATGAGTTAAAACCCCTGAGGAGTCCAATCCACCCATAAAGCACAAACGATCCCCTAGCGATTTTTTTAACCCAGCTAAGTCAACTCCTGCTGTTGCTTCTAAAGATTGAATACAATTAAGACCAATATCAACCAAATCGGGTAAGTATTGATCAATTTTCCCACAAGAATGTAGTACAACTAACACACCCCTTTTTTTGCATGTTTGGTAAATTCTTTTGTGATATGGAAGGATAAATTCTCGAAAAACCTTTAAAGAAAAGAATCCATTGTCTTTATAACCCAAATCATCGCCAAACATAACTATATCAACGCCTACTTCAGCTAACCGCTTAATTATTTCAATATCAACCTTCGTGTATTCGTCCATAATTTCGTGAATAAATCGGGGGTTTTTTCGTATATAATAAGCAAAACGAGTAAAAGAAAGACCCCCAATTAAAACTTCAGAGGGATTTAGGGGTAAATTTGCCATTGGATAGAAATAAGGTGCAAGAGCTTCAACAAAACCTTCCCATTTTTGAGTCGAGTATTTAACCCTATCGTTAATCAATTCGGTTGGTTTTCCATACTGATCCCAATAAGAGTGCAAGATCTCCGGATTTGTAAAATAACCACCAACATACCAAGCATATTCCAAACCTGTATTAACTTGCTTCACGGTTCTATATAACCTACCGTCCATCCTATTAAGACGACAGCCAGCGTACTCAGGAGGTGCGTTTTCGTATCTCACTTTTATTTTGTTTTCCCCAAATGGGTCCATTCCATAAAGATCGGCATTCCAAAAGCGTTGTTCTGTAATATAGTATTTAACGTTAGATTTCGTATTTTTTACGGAACTATGATATCTTTTCCTTTCTTCTGATTCTTTAAAAGCTTGGAAAGAAAGCCCTGTTTGCTCAAAGCCAAACAAATGTATAGGAACCATATCTGGTTTTCCATCAAGCTCGAGAGCTTTGAATACACGTTCACGTTTTGATAATGCCATTTTTAACCCATCATTTTTTCTTATGAAAATGAATGATATTAATTAGACTTAATCCTAAAAACCATTAGTATTTATCTCAAACTTTAGATAAACTTTATTTTTCGAGTGTACTTTTATTTAAAAACAAACCTTCAAATGATTGAAAATGTTAAAAGATAATTTAATTTCAGAATGGGTTCAAATTTTTGATACTCATGAGCACTTTGGTGATGTGGGGAATTATCATCCTCAAAAACCAACTATAGATTTAGCTAAAGTTTTAAATGGGGCTTATATACATTCACCAAGAAAGATTAAGAATATTTGTGGAACCTTGCAAAAAAGGATAGGATCAGATGCATTAAATTCACTTCGCTTAGCATTTAAACAATTATATGATATTGATATACTTCCCATAAAACCTGAAAAAATGGAAATATTAAATAACAAAATTAAAGAGGCATATAAAGACCCAAACTATATGTATGATACTCTTACACAGAAGTTAAATATAACAAACGTAATTCTAGATATTAAGCCGTACTTATGGGAACATTGGAAACATCCTATCGTTCAAACAACCATTAGGATTGATGAGGTTACTTTCCCGTTTGTTAGGGTAGACACTTATAAATATCGCCCTACGATCTATAAACATCAGATTGAGTTATATGGTGAAAATATTAATCAATCGCTTGATACACTAGATGATTTTGATGATGTTCTTGAAAAATATTTCTCCTCTTTGCGCTATATGGCAAATGTAATTAAAATAGGATCTGCCTATGAACGGTCAATTCATTTTTTGTATGAAAGAAATGAAGACGGAAAAATTACTGAAATTTTTAAAAAAATTCAGAAAAAAGAAGGTTTTATCGACGAGAAGGAAATGAGAAGATGGGGTAATTATGTCGTAACCTCTCTTTTAGAATATGCAAAAAAAGAAAAAATGCCCGTTCAAGTTCATACAGGATTGGCTACTATGGTAGAAACCAATCCTCTTTATCTTATGGATATAATGAGAAAATTTTCGGACGTAAAATTTGATATATTTCATGGCGGCTATCCTTTTCATCATACAATACCCGGTATTTTGACTCAAAGATTTAATGCCTACGTGGATCTATGTTGGATGCCTATTCTCAGTCAATCTGCTACTAAAAGATTATTGTATGGACTGATTGAAATGAATTGTACCGATAAAGTCTTTGCTTTTGGGGGAGATTGTGAAAATCTAGAGGGAACTTGCGGCTCGTTATTATTAATCAAGGACATTTTAGCAGAAGTACTTGTTGATTTTATTGAAGCTAAGAAGTTTTCTTTTAGCGATGCGGTAGATATCGGAAATAAAATGTTATATGAAAACCCAAAAAAGATATTTCGTCTAAAATGATATTTTATTATAGTCTCCGACTTCATAGCATTAATAACTAATTTTTTTTTTAAAGCTTTTTATAGTATAAGTAGATTAATATTAATATTCATAATTGAAGTTTAAAAATGGTGAATCTATTGGATTTAATTATTTTCTTAAAAGATGGGACTCAATATAAAATGATAATTGATAGATTAAAAGCATCTGGTATTAACGAGAATAACTTTTTTATTGAAAACCATAAAGAAGGTCGTCTTGAAATTCCTCTTGATTCTATTGATGGTTTTAAGATTGAGACCGCACGTACATATCTTCTTCATGAGAGTAATATGACGATTTTAATTACAGCAGTTGGAATTCTTTCTAAACAATTGACATGACTATTTCTATACAAATAATTTTAAAACAATATATAAAATAAAATAAAATTTAAAATCAAGAAGGTGGGATCAAATGGATATAATAATTACCTTGAAGGATGGGTCTGAGCATTCTCTGTTAATATTTAGGCTAACTGGGTGTGGAATATATAAGAAAACATTTTTTATCGAGACCCAAAAAAAAGGACGAATAGAATTTCCCATCGATTCTCTAAGTGGCTTTAGAATAGAAAGTTCTAAAGGGAGATTCTGGGAGGGTGATAGCTCGATTTTAAATCCAGCAATTATAATTCTCTCTCAATTTTTACCTTAATCAATCTCTTTTTTATTCTTTTTACTTTTTTTTCTAGATTTTTATTTACTTTAAAAAACAGAAATTTTAAGCTTGATAGCAATAATTTTGAATAAAAAAGAATAAAAAAAATTAATTTTGTTTCAAGTATTCGTTCATTTCTACGAAAGAACTCGTTCGAATGAGAGCAGCTTTGAGAAATTGAAATCCAATATCGTATGTAGAACCGTCGCCGGCAATGTGTATAACATACGGTACCTCTCCATTGAACAAACCTTTAGATTTAAGAATTTTATAAGTTGTGCTTATTCCTTCAGCTATAGTAGCTCCGCTTTCAAATAAGTGGTGAACCCAAGGAACTTTCCAAGAAGTCACAAAATCTTTCGCTGTCGATACTTCACTGCAACTCGTATTATTCACATAAATAATGTTGTTACCCGCGACTGCTGTAGCTGCTGTAGCCATCTGATTCAAGACCATTCCTGCGCCACACCCTGGGCATAATCCGTGTCCTGGATGGAGATGTTGTTGAGGTTCTAAAGTTCTTCGATTTACCTGATAAAAGTCTATTGGCTTTTCGGCTCCAAACTGTTCAATAAGCCCTTTTAGTTTAAGGTTACGTTGTTCAGTATAGTAAATTAATTCGTCAATTTCTTTTTCTAAGAACTGTGGCTTAAAGAGATGTCTAAACCGACCCATAGATTTTAAGTATTCTACAAATTTCTCCTTATCTATATCTAATCCACGATAATAAGAAAATGTTGGAATGCCATCTTTTACTCTAACAGTGTAAAGAGGCCAATAACCGCAATCTGTAGCTAATTTTGAAATTTTCACGGCGTCTTCGGCTGGATGTCGCCATCCTCTCATGCAATCAGCTATTGATTGAATGAAAGCAGATCCGTTTGACTTTAACGCATCAGCAACTTTTCCCATAAAATCTGCTGGATAAGCGGGGTTTGCCGTTGCTAAAAATAACGATTTTGTCCCATAAAAAGCAAAAGGAGTAACTAAATCTTGTTTTATACCAACTTTACCGGGAATTTTTTCTCCACCGGGTCCAGTGGTTGTCGAAGCGTGAGGTGGTGTAGCGCCTGATTCTTGAATCCCAGTGTTCATAAAAGCTTCGTTATCGTAGTTTAAAAATAAAACGTTACATTTGCCATCTCTTGCTAAGATATCTTCGAATTTAATTACATTTCTTTCTGGTTTTGACATCTTATCTGTTCACCTCATAGATTTTATCTTTGGTCTCCCGTACGCCAAGGTAACTATAGAGCTGTCCTTTCATATCGTTAACAGATTCCATTTTCTTCTTTGCGATCGCGAACTCATCTCGAGTAACATCCCGCCCACCTAGTCCTACAATATAGCATCTGAATAGAGTTTTAAGCGGATATAACGCCGTAGCTATTGAAGTGGCAAATGGTGGTAAAAGATTATTTAGCGAATCTGATTTTTCTAGAATAATTAATTTTTCTATGTTATGCTCTTGGACAATCTTTTGTAACTCTTCGTAAGGAAAAGGTCTGTATGCTCTGATTTTGATTAATCCTATATCTTTGTTTTTTGTCATCCAACTAATGATGTTTCCACACATCGATCCCATAGTAATAAAAGCCGTTTTTAAAGAGTTATCTAAGTTGTAGGTTTCAATTAAGTTATAATAGCGCTCAGTCGCTTTTCCGAATTCTTCGAACGCCTTTTTCATTATATCTAACACGGGTTTCTTTGCTTCATCAAGATTTTTTCGTCCCTCCATGAAAAAGCTTGGTGTTACAATACCGCCCCATACACCAGGACGCTCAGTTGAAATTGTGTGGCGAGACTTTTTTGGCGTTAATTTCCGTACAATCTCGTCTGGAATTAACCATAATTTCTGAACGGAATGAGAAATAATAAAACCGTCGTGTACAAACATAGTTGGAAACAAAGAATTGTCAGACATCATAACTGACAAAATTGCTGCATCGTAGGTTTCTTGCACATTTTCTGAAACGATACAATTCCACCCAACGTCAAACAAAACGAAATCACTCCAACTGTTCCATATAGAAAGATTGGGAGCATTAAAAGCTCTTGCTGAAATCATCATCGTTAACGGGACGCGCCAACCTACGGCCATAGGCAAGGCTTCAGTCATTAATAAATAGCCTTGTGATGCTGTAGCAGTAAAAGTTCTGGCACCAGCAGCGCAAGCTGCCGTTGAATAACTCATAGCGGCTAATTCGGATTCGACATTAACGAAAGCCGCTTTTAATCTTCCTTGATGAACGACATCAGATAATCCCTCAACGGATTGAGTTTGAGGGGTAATAGGGAATGCACAAATTACATCAGGGTCCGTTTGGGTAACTCCCCCGGCCACAGCGTAATTCCCAATCATTGCCGTCTCGATGGGCTCTTTAATCTCTTTGAAAAATAATTTCATTGGTTCTACTGACATTTTAATTACCTCCACTTTCTTCTGGTACTGCACAAGCAGCCGGTCCTTGTTTCAATTTTTTACTTATTGCTTGAACAGGGCAGATATTTAGACAATTTAAACATGATTTACAATGAAGTAGATCAATTCCAATCATATGATATTTGTCGTCTTCCCTTTTTTCTCTAATAATGGCAAAATCAGGGCAAATAAACCAACACTGAGCACAATTTGTACACGTTTCCGCGTCCCAAATCATATCCCATTCGCCCCACGAGCCAGTATTAACTTGGTCGCTTCCAACAGGGATTACTTTTTCGTCGCAATACCAAACACCCGCTTTATCTAATTCCTTATATCCAGGTAAGCCTAAATCTATTTGTTGCCACGGTACTTTAGTGTCAACGGTAAAATCTGGCTCGACTCCGATGTCAAATATGCAAGTTTCTTCAATTGCTTGCTTTATTGCTTCGATATTTTTTCCAGCTATAGCTCCTTTGAATCGCTTCATGATAGCATTAGATAATTCTTCGAGAGTAAAGAGGTGAGAGATTCTTATTAAAGCACCTAATATAATAGTATTTGTAATATTTCGACCTAAAACATCTAGAGCAATTCGGGTCGCATCGATTGTAGCAATATTTATGTCTTTTCTCTTTACAGCTTCTTGAATGGTTAGTTGGTCCATTACGGTATTTACTATCAACCAACCACCTTTAGGTACGCCAGCAGTTACATCTACTTCTGAGAGTAACGATTCATCTAACACAGCTACGAAATGAGGGCCATACACTTGTTCATTTGACCTTACTAAATCTGAGTTCGCAGAAAGCCTAACATAGCTTTCAGTGGGACTTCCCATTCGTTCTGCTCCAAATCTCGGTTGACAGACGCCATAGCCATAAAAAGCTTCGACGCATAGGTTAGAAGCAGTAACGCCTCCTTGCCCCCCGCGTGCGTGGAATCGAAGATTAACGGTGTAATCTTTTAAAATTTCTTTAACGTGTTCTGGAGTTAACATTTTTCTCTAAAAATTTATTTTTGTTTTCTAATTGATAAGTTGTATTAAGAAAAATCTTCTTAAAAAATTAAGTTTTATTCATTTATTCCATAAATTTATGTTAAAACTTAAAATAACGAACTTTTTAGGAAATGGATTTTTATTAAACATAATAGTTTTAGGGGAGCTTTTTTAATTGTCGCACAATTTTGATAACGGTAATCATTTTGATTCTGATAGTACGCCAGAAGAAGCAAACGCAATGAAGATTACTCCAGATTTCGTTCCTATGATCCGAATTATCTTTTGGAACAGCATGGGATTCTTTTTTTTCTCATTTTTAATCCCGTACGTCACAATCCAATTATTAGGAGGTACGGGAACGGTGTTGGGGCTTACATTCTCAATACAAACTATGGGTGGGTTAATCAGTGCTCCATTTGTTGGTTATTTAACTGACAGAGTTTCAAAAAAGCTTTTAATCCTAATAGGGAGTTTTGGGCGTGGGACAAGCTATATTTTAATGTATCTGGGTATTTTATTATCTTCTTTATTATTATTCGCTATTGGGATGTTTGTTTTAGGGCTTTTTGTAGGGTTTTTTTGGACACCATTAGATACGTTAATTTCTGAGAAGTCAAATAAATCAAATCGTTCTTTTGCGTTCGGAAAACGAGCTGGAATGATAGGAAAAGGAAATCTAGTTGGATCAATTATTAGTGTTATTATTTTTGGTTTAGCAATTATATTTACGCCTGAAAATCTTTTTTTGGTTTACAGTCCACTGATATTATTTGCTGCATCTAATGTTCTTGGAGGTATAATTTTTCATCGTAAAGTCGACGAAGAACTTACATACGATAAGCATATTTTCAATTTATTTCCATCCTCAGTCGAACCAATCATGGTTTCTAAAGAACCAGTGATGCCAGATTCTTCTGTAAAACCCAAGAACAACTTAGCGACGGGATTTTTTTTCGGTTTCAGCGTGTTGACCATTGCCTTTATGTTGAGTAGTATGAATCAATCTTTAGCGTATCCCTTCTTTCAAGTTTATTTGATTGAAGAATTGAAAGTTGAGATGCCTATTCTAGTAATGTTAATTTGTTTTCCCGCTCAGGTTTTATCTCTGTTATTTGCTCCTAAATTAGGTAAGATTGCTGATAAAGTAAATCCCGTATTAGGGGTTGCAGTTGTAAGCGGGTTAGGGGCGCTAGTAACCTGGTTTATAATTAATTCTACATCGGGATTAATGTTTGGTTTTATTTTACTTTTTGACGCAACTTTTGCTTGGGGGGGGAACTTAATTTTACAAAATGTCCTCAGTCGAATATCAAAAATCCACCGTGGAAAAATTTTTGGGGCGGCTCAGTGGTTAAGCTTATTAGGTGCTGTTTTAGGCCCAACTCTAGGAGGTTTGGCTTGGGATAGTTTAGGTCCAAGCGCTCCTTTCATGATCTCGATATTTATCGAACTATCCGTAATTCCTTTGTATGCAATAGCGATTATATCTTTGAAGCCTTATATGGCGGAAAAAGTAGATTAGAGAAATTATTTCTTAAAGAAGCAATTTAAGTTAATTCTTTATTCAACCTATTTGCAACCTCAATTGATAAACTAAAAATGTTATTTAAACCCTCTTTAGAAACTAAACTCATCGTATCTTTTTTAGAATGGACATATTTCATACTTCCAGTGGAAGCAAGTACGCAAGCCTTATACCCCATGTTTACGATGGGCATATGATCTCCAGCTGCACCTATAGGAAAATATATCTCCTTTATTTCAATCCCTAAATCTTTACTACTATTCCTAAATAGCTCGTTTAATTTTGTACTGGTTGTTTTCTTAGGAATTCCGTGAGATGTTACGTTTCTTAGCACGCCATGTGCACCTACAAGATCATAGTTTATAAAATATGTTATGTCTTTATCTAATTCATTTTTGTGTTTCTGGATGAAATCAATCGCTCCACCTAAGTTAAGTTCTTCAGAACCCGTAATTAAAAACGTAAAATCAATATTTTCTAAAGCATTGTTCTTAAAATATTTTGAGAGGGCAATAACTGTACCAACGCTCGTGGCATTATCTGTCGCTCCTGGAGATTTATTACTGACTTTATTGAAAAAATTTAATATTGTTAATATCCCTATTACTATGCTGACGCCCAAAAGGATGTTATCCAAGATGAGATTATTAAACATAAAAATAATCTTTAAAACGCTTAAGACGAAAAATACAACTAATAGAATTATTCCGCCAAAAACTGAGCCCATTATTAAATAAATCCTAAAAATTGATGAGTATACTTGAGACTTCGAATCGTAATGAGCAATAAAGATAAGATTGGCCAAAGAATTCTTGCTTTTTAAATTTACATAAATGTTTTCAGTTTCGAAATTATAGATATCATTCTTCATTAATTTTATCTTATTTGAATCAGAAATCTTAAGTAACTTTAATATACATATTACAATTAGAGTAATGATAACCAACGATAAAATTGGTAAATTGTAATAAGATATCGCTAAAAGGATATATAATATTCCCATAGTTAAAAATAAAAGTTCGATCCTCTTCCAATTGTTTAGCGAAGTTTTAAATTTCTCGCGATTGACGGTATTATAACCCATCTTTTCAAACTCGTCTACGACTACTTTGATTGCCCTTTTTTCTCCTTCTGAGCCAACTAATCGAGGAAATGATAATCTTTTAGTAATTTCATAAGCTAAATTTTCATCTATTGACATAGTACCCTAAATTAAATTCTTTGTACAAAATATTTATAGTTATCCAACAAAAATGTTTAAAAATAAAAAATAGAACTTGGATTTTAAAGAAATGATTTGAACCATTCTAATGGAAGCGTACTTTTGACTTTCTCCAAAAACTCGGGCATCGTCAATATTCCTAAATCGGAGATTATTTCTTTAAAATAGTTAGATGGTGTTATATCAAAATAAAAATTATGGACTTTAAACAATTCTTTTTTAATTTTTTTAGAATATACCTCGTAGATTGGCTTTTGTTCAACAATTACTTTCTGGTTATAATGACTCTTTAAATTATATTTATAAGAATCCCCAACAGCGTAAACATCTTTATTATTCGCAGCGGCAATACATGCTAAAGGATAACTTCCTATCTTATTTACTATTGACCCATCTCGCAGTACGCTATCAATTCCGAGAAGAACTATATCAACTTTTTTGATAAACTTCCCCATCGCTGAATCTGCTATTAAATGTGTTTCAAAATTAGAAGACAATATTTCGGCGGTACGTCGCCCTTCAAGCAAAGGACGAGATTCTAAAACATAAAAAGTAAAATCGTTTTTTATATTTTCTTTCAAATGCTTAATAATTGTAGTACTGTAAGAGATTAACATTATGTTGAGTTTTTTCCCTTCAAATCTATCTAAAAACGAATGAAACGAGGAAGTTAAAGCGTTATCTATTCTTAATCTTTCTGCAGGAAATGTCTTTAATTTTTCTAAAAGTGTTTGTTTGCTGAAAAATTCCAAATCATGAATAAAATATCCAATTGTATTGATTATAGGAGCCATACTTGGGCGAATGTTAAATAGTTCTTTAGATATTTCAAATATAACCTCTTTTATATCTATATTAGGATCTTTTATAGTATGAAGCTGAGCTTCTAAAATTTCAAGTGCGATTTCTATTAATTCACTCGCTCCAGAAGTTTTATCTGTTTTTAAGTCGTGAATCATATGTAAAATGGTTTTGCTAATCATAATGGTTTTCACTTTATGATTTAAAAAAAATTTTGTTGTTAAAATAGAAATAGTAAGAACATAAATATATAATTTCAGAGAGAAAATTTTTCCTAAAAATGTTTAAATTTTAAATTATTCGTTTTTAGAGAGACTATCCGCTATTTTAACATAATTTTTTTAAATTTTTCTTTTTTAGATTTTTATAAACTATTAAATTCATGCTTAATTTTATACCATTAATGACGCCATCTAAAACTTTTAACTTAAATGTTAAAGATATTTCATTTATTAACGATATTCAATCAATGGCAGTTGTAGGCCCTTCAAAGAAACGAAACTTCTTTTTCCTTAGGAATCACCAAGAAAATTTTAAGGGAGATCTCTATGCTGTCCATTCCAAAGTTAAAGAAATTCCTAATTTTCCAGTTGCGAACGTTTATTCTTCTATTAAAGACATTCCTGGAAAAGTTGATTTTGCTTTCATTACAGTGCCCGCGTTACAAGTATTAGATGTTATCGACGATTGCGTGGAAAAAGGTGTTAAATTAGTCAACATCTTTACAGCAGAGTTTTCCGATGCAGGAACTAAAGATGGTCGTCGTTTAGAGAAAGAAATAATAGAATGCGCTCAAAACAAAGTTAGAATTCTTGGACCTAATGGGATGGGAATATTTTACCCAAAATTAGGCATAGCTTGGCGTTCAAAATTCCCAACGACTCCTGGAAATATCGGGTTTATAGGCCAATCAGGAGGAGTATGTAATATTGCTATTTATACTGCGAAAGAAATGGACATTCATTTTTCCAAAGTGTTCTCATTTGGGAACGGAGCAGATTTAGACTTCATAGACATTTTACATTTTTTTAGCAACGACGATGAAACTGACTTGATTTTGTGTTATTTAGAAGGTATTAAAGAAAATCGAGGAGCTGATTTAAGACAAGTTCTTGTTGATAACAAAAAACCGATTGTTGTTTTAAAAGGTGGAAAATCCGAAAGTGGGGCGCTAGCAGCTAGAACTCATACAGCATCTCTCTCGGGTAATACTCAAATTTGGAATTCTATTTTCAAACAACATAATCTTATTGAAGTTGAAACATTAGAACAATTGATGCATACTGCGCGGTTAATAGACTTCTACGGAATTAATGATTTACAAAATATTGCTGTTTTCAGTTTAAGTGGAGGTTATGGGGTTATCTTAGTTGATCTAATTGAAAAATTCCGAATGAATGTACCTCAATTTAGCCCTAAAATTCAAGAACAATTGGATAAAAAATTCATTATTCGTGGTACAAGTTCTAAAAACCCTTTAGATGTAGCAGCACAACTATTTTACAGCCAAAGCATTAAGGAAATAATTGATCTTGCTTTATCCGATGAAAAAATCGACGCCCTAATTATGGACCTTCCAAGTTGGTATTTTGATCCCGGGTATTCCATAACACCAGCTGAGAACTTTGAAGTTAATATGCTTGAGGCTTTATATTTAGGGCATAAACATAATAAACCATTAATTCCAATTTTAGAGAGAGCCCACCGTCCCGAAGAAAGTTATCGCATTTCTAGATTATTAGCAAAAAAGAGAGTACCTGTATTTGGAGATCCTCTTGAATTCATTCCTTTATTACCTAAAATTACTAACTATAAGAGAAAACTAAAAAGTTAAGAATATCTTTAAGATTTTTTAGTATTTTGATAAATTTCCTAAAATATTTGGGGACTTTTATATTCGCCAAAAACTTCTCTTAAGACGCTACAAATCTCTTCTATTGTAGCATAGGTTTTAACTACTTCAATCATGATTGGCATAATGTTCTTAGCAGATTCAGCCACTTTTTTTAATTCAGTTAGTTTTTTTTCAACTAAGGTCTCATCTCGACTTTTTTTTAATTCACCGAGAGACAATATAATTTTTTGTTCCTCGTCAATATCGTGTTTAAAGGTTTTTATTTTACACTCTTCTTCAGTACAATAAATATTTACACCAATTACTTGATTAATTCCCGCTTCTATTTTCTTCTGTTCATAGTATGCATTATTTTGGATTTCCCGTTGAATGAATCCGCTCTCAATGGCAATAGATATACCTCCCATTGCGTCAATTTTTTCAATATATTCTAAAGCTTTTTCTTCTAATTTTGAAGTTAAGTACTCAATATAATAAGAACCCCCTAATGGGTCCACAACATCGGTAACTCCCGATTCATGAGCAAGAACTTGTTGAGTTCTTAAGGATAATCTCACAGAGTCTTCTGTTGGAATTGCTAAAGCCTCGTCTGCACCACAGGTGTGAAGCGATTGCGTTCCCCCTAGAATTGCTGCTAGCGCTTGAAGGGTTACTCTGATAATATTTATGTTAGGTTGTTGAGCCGTTAGAGTAACTCCCGCAGTTTGAGTATGAAATCGTAATCTCATTGAATTTGGATCCTTAGCGTGGAACCTATCCTTCATTATTTTTGCCCATAACTTTCTAACTGCCCTTAATTTAGCAATTTCTTCAAAAAAATTATTATGAGTTGTAAAAAAGAAAGATAATCTTGGGGCAAATTCGTCAATATTAACTCCCCGACTAAGGACTTCTTCAACATATGCGATACCGTCTGCTATCGTAAAGGCAATTTCTTGAATAGCATTACATCCCGCTTCTCGCATGTGGTACCCACTAATGCTGATGGTATTAAAACGGGGTAAATTTTTGGAACAATATTCAATTACATCTGCTACTAATCTTAAAGATGGTTTAGGAGGATAAATATATGTCCCTCTTGCGATATACTCTTTTAAGATATCATTTTGAACCGTACCAATTAATTGTTCAGGTTTTATTCCTTGTTTCTCGCCTACAACGATATACATTGCTAAAAGCACTGAAGTAGGAGCGTTAATAGTCATGCTTGTTGATACCTTATCTAAAGGAATCCCTTCGAACACTTGTTCAAAATCTCTCAAGGAGTTAACCGTTACACCAACCTTTCCTACTTCTCCTAAACAGATTTTATTGTCACTATTATAGCCCATCTGTGTTGGCAAATCGAAGGCAATTGAAAGTCCTTTTTGTCCTTGCGATATTAAATATTTGAACCTTTCGTTTGTTTTGGAAGCATCTGCAAAACCGCCATATTGTCTCATCGTCCAAATTCTTCCACGATACATGTTTGGATATACACCTCTCGTAAAGGGGGGATTTCCTGGAAATCCAAGGTCTTCTAAATAATCGATATTCTTAAGATCACCGGGGCCATAGACATGTTTTAAAGGTATGTTTGAAGGTGTTTCGAAAGTTTCTCTTCTTTCTCCTCGTTCGATATACTCATTTAAAACCCTTTCTTCCCATTCTTTTCGTTCTTGTTCAATTTTTTCCAGTTCTTCATTAGAGAACATATTTTCTACTACCTCTTTATTAGGTTACTAAATTGGTTCGAAAGCGTAATCATAGACTTCCTTACCATCTAAATTATCACAAATTTTTCTATAAACAGGCTTTAATTTCATCCCAACTTTTAAACGATCTTGGGGTGTAATTTGTCCCAAGGCTTTTATACCATTGTCAAATTCAACAACTCCAAGCGCATAAGAAGGTTTATTGCGAAACTCAGCAGGAGGCGCTTTTAAGATTGTAAAGGTTATTAATATAGCGTTTCCGATCGCAACGATTTTTTCAAATTTGTCGTGTTTACATTTTAAACATCTAAGATGGGATGGATGCTGTAAAAATCCACAATTATTACATTTTTTCCATTCTATTTTTACTTCATTATTCATTAATTTCTCACTTTATCATCTAAAACATTTAAAACAAATTGTAAAAAAATGAAAATTATGAAGATAAAGCCTTGAATTTATAATATAATTCATTAATAATAGCATTAAATGCGTCAATAACACCTTGTCCTGTTTTTGCAGATGTTATATAGTAGCCAAGAAAATTGTGTTTATTTACAATATTTTGAATTTTATCGATATCTAAATCATTTTCCTCTACTAAATCAACTTTGTTAGCAAATAGAACTACAGGAATGTTCCCACAATACTTTTTTAGCTCATTATACCAATCCTTAATATGGATAAAACTATCTTCACCTAGTTCATTTTCTTCAAGACTACATACAATAATACACGCCCTGCTTTCTCTGTAAAATAAAGGGCGTAAAAAATTGAAATCATCTTGAGCAGCAATATCCCAGAATATTAAATTAATTACAGCTTCTTCAATTTGTTTATTAAATCTTGAAAATTGGGTGCCAATAGTTTTGATATAATCCTTCTCAAAAGTTCCCTTCGTAAATTTCTTAATTAAGGATGTTTTACCAACCGCTCCGTCCCCAATAACGGTTATCTTAAATCCAAATTCTTCAAAATTAGTCATTGATTTCTTAAGTACTTATCAAATTATATTATCTTTATAATCTAAAATTAGATATTATCTAATATAAAATTATAACTAATTGAATAGTCTAAAAAATATAATTTCCTTAATTTAGAAATTAAAATTCATTTAATGCAACATTTTTAGTGATAAATGTTTCTGTTATTAAGGATTCAAGTAAGGGGATATCTTTTAAGTGAATAGACTGGTTTATTTGAAAGGATTTAAGTAAATTTTGCCAAATATCATCTTCTTTTTGTATGTGATCAACAAAATAATTTATCTTCTGATGAGCATAATAGGAATCACCTTTAAATATATAACAGATAAAAAACGGTGCCACAGATTTCATAAGGAGAGTATAGTTCCCAAAAATAAATCGATCAAGACCTTCAGAAAACATTTCCTTCATAAAATAATCTATAGTTGTTAAAAAACCACTAAAAAGATAGGATTCAAATTCTTTTTCCTCAATAAATGAGTGAGAAAATAATTGAGTACCACCTTCGGTTATTATTAAAATTGTAACAGGATTTTCTTCTGATGCCTCTGGTACTCCAATCATTCGTTTCCTTACCATATACTCCATTTGCTCGTTCAAACCCGCGAGCTTCCAGCGTTCTGATAAAGACGCTTCTGATTCCTTTAAATTCTCCCATTTCTTTATTTGCCTAAGTAATTCATCATGTTCATATGAGATTTTTATTGCTAATCGTTTTATACCATAAGATTCCGCTATTTTTTGAGCTTGAGTTAAATAACGCCTTGCTGTTTTCATATTGAAATTAATTAAAGCTACTTTGGCTCGTAATATGAAGGTCTCACAAAAGACTAGATATGAATGTTGCTTTTCAGCAATATCCAATAGTCTGGAAATATAATAATTAAGTTCATTAAGTACCTCAATATTATTCTCTATACGATATTCCGTGAGAAGTATGTCACAAAGATGGATATGAGCTTTTATAATAAGATCAAAAAATATAGTTTTAGTTTCTACAATTTCTTTGAATAATTCTTCTGCTTTTGCTTTATCTCGGATTCGAGAACTTGTTTTTAAAATTACGGCTTTAGCGAATTTGTAACCAAATTCAATTCTATCGTTTCTTTTCTGGTTATAAATTTCTTCCAAACGGTGAAAGTATTTTTGAGCACGTTCGTTATCTCCATGTTCAACGGTTAAGGTTATTAAACTTTCAATAGTGCCTTCAATAGAAAAAAAACCTTGAGGAATCTGCTCTAAAAGATTTATACTTTCCTCCAAATGTTCCAAAGCAAGTTCATATTCACCCATTTCACCATATAAATTCCCCATATTATTTAATAGAATGGCAATATTAAAACTACTCTTTATCTTTTTAAATAATTCTAAAGCCTTTATGTTATATTTCAAGCTTTTATCCATTTCACCAATAAATGTATAATATCCTCCAAAATAGAGTTGACACATAGCAATCCAGAAGTGATTAAATTTAATTTCCTTTGCAAGAGATAATGCTTTTTTGATGTGCTCCCTACAAAGATCAAACTTGCTTTTTACTCGCAATAAATAACTCGCCATTATAAGATTAGCCCAGACGATTTCGAATGATTTATCGAATTTTTCTTGTGAATCTAAGATCCACTCTAAAGACTTCTCAACCAAATCTACTTTACCACCATGCAATCCAACAAAGGCTATTGCTACACTTAAACGAGCTTTTCTTTGAGTTATAATTTCTTTAGACCCATTTGAAATAGACTTTATTACTAATTCAATTTCTTTAAAAAAATTGAACGCTTCCTCAAATTTACCAGCTATAGCTAATCCAGTAATAATAAAAAATAATCCATCAAGAGATTGGAGTTTATCATTACATTTTTGACCTTCTTTATAAATTGTCTCGCCTAAACTAATGAGATCTTCGCCTTTATTAAGGTAGAAGAGAATTAATCCCTTAAGAAACTGAAAATAACTTTTTTGCTGAAGACTAAGCCCCTCAAAATGGCTCTCATCATTTAGTATTTCAAGAGCCTCTTCAAGGTTACCTTGATTAAAAAGTTCTTCTGCTTGTGATAATTGATTTAATTCAGAGTGAGACATTTTTCATATATTCTGATTTCTAAGAATAATTTAAGCTAAGTATAGTTTTAAATTTAATGTTTAACCCTTGTTATTTTTCATCAATTAATCTCGACTTATGTATAAGGTCTTAATAAGAAAAAAGGGTGTCAATTTATTCATATTTTTTCAATGAAAACTTCTATAATCAAGAACTAAAAAAGAAAAAAAAATAATTAGATAATTTTTCATTTGTTGCGTTTAGCTTCTCTGTTTGATATAAGAGACAATTCCAAGCAAAAGAAGTACAGACTCTATAGTTATAGTGCTTGAACCTAGTAGAATAGTCTGAGATCCAAAAGTGGAGCCTAATACAGCTAATACAGCAACTTCAATGATTAAAGTCGGTATAATTGTACCTAACAAATACGCAAATGTCAATTTAATTTCTTCCCATTCCTTTTTGCGAAGCATTACAATTGCAAAAAGGGAACTTAGAAATAAAAGTCCCCCCCAAAATCTGGGGAAATAGGGATTTGTCCAGCCCTCAGGATTCAAGGTCATATCATATAGAAATGTAAGGTTGACCCCAAATATGAAAAAAACAATAGCGATCACAATTAGTGCGATTTTTGTAAGTTTTTTAATTTCGGTCATTTTTTTTATCAACTCAATTGTTTTTTATTTTAATTCTATCATCAAATTGATGGTCAATGTGTTTTTAAAAAAAAAAAGATTTTAGAATATATTTCTTATTCTGTTACGATTAATTTAGTCTTATGGGTCTTAATATTCCATGTATTTTGTCAAATAGGATATTGGACCGATCGGCAATTCCATTGGACCCATAGGCGTTTCAACTTCCCATATAACTGCAGCAAGGACCCATCCTCCTTCTGGCAAAATAAAAACTGGAGGATAAGTTCCTGGGGGATATGTTCCGGGATCTTCTAAACAATATTCAGCAGTAGGGCTTAGAAACATTAAAATATTTGCTGAAACGTATTTACCTTCAGTATTTGGCATGATTATTGGAAACAACTTTCGAAAAAATACCTCGAAATCGGTATCAGTAGTTTTAAACTTTCCCTCACCCATGACCAACCAAACGTTAATAAACCAGACATTAAAGACTGGGCAATAAAAATAATGATCGGTCTTTAGAACTAATCCATCTTTGAGCATTCCTTTCATCGTATACACTTTTTCCCCTGATTCATCATAGATTTTTTGATGGAAAAATACTTGTGCAGAGGGGAGCTCACCGCCTCCACCTAATTCAATATTCCCTATGATCAAATTAGTAGCTCCAGAGATATCTAAGTCATCCCCTGTTGCCATGATTAAGATGCGATCAGGTTCAGCCGCCATCACCGGTGTAACAATTGCTATAATAGTTATGAAAAATGATGCTACGATAAGTGTTTTAGTCGCTTTTAATTTCTTTATCACTATGATTTACACCTCAAATATTCCTTTTTTATTCAACTCTTTTTTTTTAATTTTTTATTCTAGTTTTATCATCAAAATGATGATCAATGAAAAATGTAGATATCTATCCATATATAGTTCCACTTTCGGCAATTCCTTGAAAATTCCGAAAATATGTGGAAGTTTTGAAAAATAGGTATAAATAGAAATGTTCCCAATTTATACGTATCGAAAATAACATTTTATTTATTTAGAAAATGGGAAAACTAAATTACCCCTCTGATGAGATTCTTAACCCCTCGAAACTGCAAAGAAAGAATTATGACCATATAATTCTTTGGATGCTGGCAAATAATGAAAGTTGTGAATGGTCTAATTTTGAGCAACAACCAATTGAAATTCCCATTTCTACATTATCACGTCATTTCACAAAATTAATTTTTAAAGGATTTATTGAGAAGTTTGCAAGAGGACAATATAGAATAACTCCAAAAGGGAAAAAGAAATTTAATGACTTATCCCAAATAGGAAAAAAGGAACGAAAGTTGAGTTATCCGCCTAAAATCATTTTAAAAAGCGGTAGGAATTATTCCCATTGGATTCTATGGATGGTTTACAATAATAATTATTGCAAAAGGTCTGATTTCCTTGAAGAACCATTGTCCATAAATCAATCTTCATTGTCAAAAAATTTGAGTTTATTAATCGAAAGGGGTTTTGTAATAAAAGAGGATGGAAAATATGTAATTACCCGAGCAGGTAAATCAGAATATTCAAGGATGCTTCAAAATTATGATTTAGATAGACAAACTATTTTAGAAGAGGAGGGTAAACGAATTGAAGAGATTACTAATAAAACCATCCAATTTTTTGAGAATTACAATATTAAAGATGAAGATATACAATTTAGATTTCTTACTAATATTCTAAAATTAGATTATGAAAAAGTAAAACCATTATTAAAAGATGAGGAAGTTTTCTACAAAATCTTACTTTTTATTTCAATTAATCATCCAGAGCAATATCCTAACTTCATATCGCCTGAAAATTTCTCAAAAAAGTATAAAATTAAAAAAATTACTCTTGATTATTATATTGATGAAATTTCTGAAGGTAAAATATATCCATTCAAATTTTTTAAATTAACAGGCCCTTCAGGTGGAGTTTATTACTTTCAATCGGATGGAAAATTGGAAAGAATGTTTCAGGTTATTACAGAAAACTATATTAACAAATTTACATATTTAAATAAACTCTTTTCGAAACCGGATGATGACCTGACCAAATACGATAGTAATTCTATTATAAATCAGATTTTAGATGAGATATGTATTTTCTTATTCAATAAAGATTTTAAAGAATCATTACGAGAATTGTTACCGGGATATATTAAATATTTAGCATATAAGTTTAAGACTAAAAGGGAGTTAAAAGATACTTATGATAAATTAGAAGGATTAATTTGGCAGGATTTGGCAGAAATTTTTGATTCCCCAATTTCTGAAGATTTAAAAAGTCAATATGAAGAAGAAGTTAAAGAAATTGATAGGGAAATTGAGTTAAATCCTATGAATATTGATTTATATAAATCAAAAATTAAAATTTTAATTTACTTTAACCAATATAATGAAGTATTAAGGGTATTAGATAATACGTTAAAAGCGTTTCCTGAAGATGAAATAGATATTATGATGAAAAAGGCATCTATTCTTAAAAGAAAGAGGAATCTAAGAGCAGGATTAGATATTATCGAAGATTTACTTAAAAAGTATCCAAAAAATAAGGAACTTCTTAGCTATAAGGCTTATTGGTTCCAATACATGGATAAAAAAGATGAATCCTTAGAAATTATTCAAAAACTTATAGAGGGTGAACCAGATATAGGAATTTATCATGACAATTACGGAGAAATTTTAATGCATTCTGAAGAATATGAAGAAGCTGTAAAAAGATTCTTAAAAGCACTTGTAATGAGCAGCGATGAGTGGTATATTTACCAAACATATATTAAAATGGGAATTTGTTATAAAGCGCTTGGAAACCATGATTTAGCAGTTAAAAATCTTAAAAAAGGGAAAGATATTGTAAATAAAAGCTCAATTGATCCCGATACAAAACAAAAATGGCTTATAATCGCAGATCTCTTTCTTGCTGAGATGAAGTAAGTTCTCTTTATTTAATAATTAATAAAAAAATTATAATTCTGAAGATAATGCTTTATATTTAGAATGTAGTTCATTAATGATAACATTGAAAGCCTCGTGAACTCCTTGCCCTGTTTTTGCTGATGTTAAGTAATATCCGAGAAAATCTCTTTCTTTTACAACCTCTTGAATGTCCATTTTATCCAAATTGTTTTCCTCAATTAAATCGACCTTATTCGCAAACATAACAATAGGAATATCTCCGCAGTATTTTTTTATATCTTCATGCCAATCTGTAATATGTTCAAAGCTTCGTTTGCCTACATTATTTTCTTCGAGACTATACACAATAATTGCTGCGAAACTTTCCCTATAAAAAGTAGGATGTAAAAAACTGAAAACATCTTGGCCAGCTATATCCCAAAATACTAATTTAATAGGATCTCCACTAATTTCTGCCTCGAACTTAGAAAATTGCGCACCTAAAGTCTTAATATACTCTTTTTGAAATGAACCTTTCGTGAATTTCTTAATCAAGGAAGTTTTTCCTACGGTACCATCCCCTATAACAATAACCTTAAATCTGAATTTTTGAGATTCTTTCATCAATTTTTCAAGTAGATTTCAAATTATTAAATTAAGATTAGATTTATTTTAATTTAAAATTTTAGTTTCTATGAATCTTGAATACAAAATTAAATATCAAATCTAAAACAAAATAGAATAGATAAAAAGAATGTTTTTTAATATTGGTTTAACCGTGGATAATATCCATTGTTATAAAGCTAATAAATTAGAATTGAGTCTAAGATTTATTTCGTTAAAACAGATAGTATAGTAATTGACGACTTCATATTTTAACAAAAAATCACATTCTTTCTACCAAGATTGAAATAATGTTATTCCCAAATCCTCCGAAATTACAGGTAATTCCTGTTTCAGCACCTGCGACTTGTCTTTTTCCAGCTTCACCTCTTAATTGCCAAACTAATTCAACTACTTGAGCAACGCCGGTAGCACCAAGTGGATGTCCTCTTGCTTTTAAGCCACCAGAAGGATTTATTGGAATTTTTCCGCCAATTTCAGTCAAACCATCGTGTGCTGCTTTAGCGCCTTCCCCTTTTTTAAAAAAGCCAATGTCTTCGCTTTCCACAGCTTCAAGAATCTCGAAAGCATCGTGAAGCTCAGCAACATCAATATCCTCTGGAGACTTTTTAGCCATTTTATAAGCCTGATCAGAACAAATTCTCAAAGCTTTCAATACGGTAAGGTCTTCTCTTTCGTGAACTATGTGTGTATCAGTTGCTTGACCTATACCAGTAATCAGAATAGGAGTGTCGCAATATTGCTTTGCAATTTCTACTTTACATAATACTAAGGCAGCTGCTCCATCTGAAATAGGGCAAATATGAAAAAGTCTTAGTGGATCAGCGATTATTGGGTTTGTCTTATCGTTCTTAAGGTAATCATAAATATTATCCCAATTTCCCTTTCCTTTTCGAATAGCACTCTCCATGAACTCGTCTATAGTTTTTTGAAAATGTGCTACAGGGTTTAAAGCACCATTTTTATGGTTCTTAATTGCGATATCTGAAAGCCATTCCAATTTAGCGTTATACTTCTCGAGGTATGTTCGCGTTAATAAGCCAGCAAGAGAAGGGAGTGAAACACCATGGCGTCTTTCTGCTTCGTGATGAGTTATAGTTGCTACATTAGTAGTTATTGCTCCTGGCGTAGTAATATGCGTCATCTTCTCACCCCCAACAACTAAAACTAAATCACTCATACCAGAAGCAATTGCTTGAAAACCAGCTTTTACAGCAGACCCTCCACTCGCAGGACCGTTCTTTATATGATCGGCTGCAGCGGGTAATAGGCTTATCCTGTCTACAAGAGCACTCGCAACGCCAGAAATCTGATTAAATTGTCCTGGGCTCATCGCACCCACATAAACGGAATTAAAATCTTTTTCACTCGTATTTGAGTTATCGAGCGCTTCTAACGATGCTTCACAGAGTAAATCCATTAAACCCTTGTCTATTAATCTTCCGAATTTTGTGTGGCCTACTCCTATTATCGCTACATTGTTCATAGTTAACATATTTTTTTTTACATTTAAGATGAATTATGATACATTTTGCTTTTATTAAATAATAAGTTTAATACTAGTGAAATTTATTAAAATAAAATAAAAAAAAATAGCAATATAAATTTTTATTTAGGATGCTCATTTCTTACGATGGTTGCGGCACCCATTCCGAGACCAACACACATTGAACTAATGGCAAATTCTTTTCCAGACTGCTCTAATTGATGAATGTTTGTACCAATTAATCTTGTACCCGTCGCTCCTGTAGGATGCCCTAATGCAATCGCGCCTCCCCAGGGATTAAATCGAGGGTCTTTCCAATCTAACCCAAGTTCATAACAACTTGCATAAATTACAGGGCTAAAGGCTTCGTTGATTTCTATAAAACTCATATCATCAAAGGTCATGTTTGCTCTTTTCAAAACTTCAGGCATGGCATCTATTGGCCCTGTTAGTTGTAAAATAGGATCGGTTCCAAGCACAAAATAATTTACGATTGTAGCCCTAATATTTAATCCAGATTCTTCGGCTAATTCACGCGTCATCCACAGTTGTACCGCCGCACCATCGCTAGTTGGGCAACTATTACCTGCGGTTAAAAAGGCTTTGCTTTTTCTTCCGATTATCGTTCTTAAAGTTGCTAATTTTTCCATGGTGGAATTTGGGCGTGGCGCTTCGTCTTTCTTGGTCAATACGGATAAACTTGGATCTTCAGCAACTTCGTTTTTTTCGTCTAATATGTGTTTTCCATTTTCGTCAAGCTTGGGACACCAAATCGGCTCAATTTCTTTTCCTCTTTCATCCCAAGTAGTAAGAGCTTTTTTATGTGAGGCAAAAGATAGACTATCTAATTCAAGTCTAAATTCTTCCAAAGTTTTTCCAGATTTTTTCATCCAATGGAATCCTAAATCGTGGGCAGAATTAATCTGGCCCGCAAATGAAGTTTTATATTCTTTTAACTTCTCAGCTACTTCGGGGTTAGTTAAAATCTTCTTATTTGGCGCTATCATTACTGTTTTATTTTGTTCCTTATCAAAAATAATAGCGTCAGACATAATTGGATATCGGTTTTGCACCTCAACACCCCCACAAATAACGCAATCGTGTATCCCTGAGGCAATCGCCTGCCAAGCAGACATAACTGATTGAGCACCGCTAGCACATTGACGATTGATTGTCATTCCGGGCACTTTTACTGGTAGATGAGCAGCTAAAGCAGCAGTTCTTCCAATATCCAAGGCACAATCTCCAATTTGACTATTGCAAGATATAATTGAATCCCCAATTATATTTACGTCAAAATCGATACGATTTAGAATGGTGTGATAACAATGTACAACTAAATCATCGCCTCTATGACGGCCTATAGTTCCTTTTCTCCGCCCTATTGGCGTTCGCACGTAATCAACTAAGACGGGTTCCCGTTTTGGGTCTTTAAAATATTTTTCATACATACTTACTAGGTCTGCCATTAATCTTCACTTCTTATGAAATTTTATAGAATCTAATGTATTTTTATTAATTAACTTTATTTTAATACTAAGTAAAATTGGATATTTACTCAAAATCTTAATTAAAGGGAAACTAGCATGCTAAATGGTATTCACTTTCTCCTAACTTATACATGTAATTATGAATGTGATCATTGCTTTTTGTATTGTAGCCCTCATTCTAAAGGAACTTTCACTTTAGAGCAAATTAGAGCAGTTCTTGATGAATCTGTTAAAATCGGCACGATAGAATGGATTTATTTTGAAGGTGGAGAGCCTTTTCTGTTTTATCCTATAATGCTTGAAGGGATTAAACTCGCTAATAAAAAAGGATTTAAAATTGGAATTGTAACTAATTCTTATTGGGCAACTTGTACTGAGGATGCAGAAGTGTGGCTTAAATCCCTTACTGATTTAGGCGTAAAGGATTTTACTGTAAGTGACGATGAATTTCATTTTGAAAATAAAGATGATAACTTATCCAAAGTAGCAAGAAGCGCAGCAGATAAATTAAACCTTCCTACATCTTCAATCAGTATCAATGAACCTACAGTTGAGAAGGGAAATGAAAAAGAGCACGAAAAAGGAAAACAAATAATAGGTGGTGGTGTTATGTTCAGAGGAAGAGCTGTTGAAACTTTGACTGAAAATTTACCTCAAAGATCGTGGAATGAAATGGTCGAATGTCCTTATGAAGATTTAGAGGGCCTTGGAAGAATACATGTTGATCCATTTGGTAACGCCCAAATTTGTCAAGGTTTAAGTATAGGTAATTTTTGGGAAAGCCCTCTTTCAGAATTGGTAAAAAATTATCATGCAGAATCTCATCCTATATGTGGTCCTCTAATTCGAGGAGGTCCTGCTCAATTAGTAAAAGAATATGAAGTTAAACATAAAGATACATATGTAGATGAATGTCATTTGTGCTTTCTCACACGCTTAGCCTTAATAGATAAATTTCCTAAATATCTTACTCCAAAGCAAGTATATGGATTGGAAGAAATATAGAAAATTCGTTTAAATTATAATAATTTTTAAATTAAATAATAATTTAACTTATTACTTAATTTAAATCAAAATTAAAAATGATAACTACGAAATTCCCATGCAACACAAACAATAATTGGACCTATGATAGTGCCAATTAGTATCGAAATCCAAATATTTTGGAAAAAGAAACTCCTGAAATCCGTACCAGCCGATCCAGCAATCAACCCAAAGATTCCCAGATAAAACCACATGCCCACTAATATAGTCCCTATAGCAGCGAGATAATATCTCAGTATTTTCTTATTGTATTTTGTGTTATCCGGGAGCCTTCCAGAAGATATCATGTACACGCTTGGAAGAATAAAAAATAGTATCCATATGACAATAAACATCGTATATATAGCTATTATTAAATCTGTCCAAGCTAAAAATGGGTCAATTAGTAAAATTGCGATGAATATTACACAAGGTAAGATTAAAAGTAATCCTGTAATAAATATCATAATACCTCTATTTCGTAAGGAAAGCCCATAATACAGGCATAAATAACCTGGAATTGCAAATATCCCAACCAGATAATGAATCAAAACACTAACACTGATGTCAACACCTCCAGTAATGATTACATAACAATAAAATATAGCCCAAATTATGAGGAGAATAATACCTACAATAATTTTTTTTTTCATTTTATTTTCATTCCTCTATTAAAATTTTGTTTATAGATAATAGTTTAAGAGAAATTAGTATTTAACAATTTTGTTAAATTAAAATAATTTAATTTTTCAAAAAAGGAAAATTAGTTATATTAATTTTCTATATAAATTGCTGCTCTATAAGGAACAGCTTTTATCAACCGGTTTTTTGGATCGTATTCTGAATTAATAATTATTATGTTGTTTATCCTTTTTTCAATGTGGTCTTTGTATTCTTCTAAAAGTTCCTCCTCATTTAACTTAATCAATTCCTTTTCCCAGATTCTATCTTTTATTTGGTTTTTGATATATGAAATTAAATTTTTGTTTTTCATTAAGCCATTATCGAGCTTACACTCATCTATAATTTCTTTGAAATTTCCCTTCTTTAAAATAATTACATCATAAACCTCGTATTTCCATTTAGGAGCCGTGTATAAATAAATATTACTTGAATCGCCAGATTTCACAATTTTTTTTATGTTTAAAATATCGTCAACAATACTAGAAATATATTCAAACTCTCTTTCGAGCTCGTTATTTATGTGCTTTCTGCTAAAATCACCCCAAATAGTCTCTGATAAAAACTCTGTATTTCCCATCAATTCCCATAGTTCTTCACATAAGTGAGGCATGGCTAAAGAAAGAATTTGGATCCACTCAGGAAATACAATCTTATATACTTCTATTAGATCGTTTTCATCTTTAGAGTACTTATTAAATTCTTGTAATAAGTTAAAAACCTCGTAAAATGATAATTGAAGGTATTTTCTTAAATTGAGTTCCTTCAATCCACTTTCTGCTTCAACAAATTTTCTTATACATTTTGATAAGATAATCTTAGAATATTTCGCGTTTAAATTTTCAATTTTTCCGTCATAATCATTTATCTTGTTGATATTTTTTGTGATAAAGGAGTAAAATCGATTTATATGATTTTTTACGGTATGTATTTGTTTTTCCCTCCAATCTACACTTATTCCAAAATCTGCGCTGTGAGATATATAAAACCTAAATAAATCAGCGGAATAATTCGTTTGAATGTTTGCTAGTGAAATAACGTTCCCTTTTGACTTTCCCATTTTCTGACCTTCTATAATTACGGGTTCGATAAGGGAAATAATTCTTGGCCACAGTTTTTCCGGAAATGTAGCCACATGATGGAAAATATAGAAACTCAAATGATTAGAAATGTGCATTATAGCTGTGTGTCGATGATCAACGGGATACCAATAGGAAAATTCGTCTTGCATTTGCTTCAATACTTTCGAATCAACGCTAGTCTTTTTTGACAAGTCTACGATATCAACTTTATCTAAATAAACATAGTCAAAAAATTCTGGTGTAAGCTGTTCTGATTTGATATTATTCTTTTTTATTAAATGTAATATAGTATAGAAGCTCATGTATATTGTAGAGTCGCTTAATGATTCAATAATCCAATCTTTATCAAATGGAAGTTTCGTACCTAAACCTCTTTTTCTAGCACAAGGTCTCTTTTCTAACCAATTAAATATATGTTCAAAATTCATTCTATATTTTTTAGGGACAATTTCCATTTTATTTAGGCACTCAAATGCTTTCTGCTTCCAATTTCCCGCATTGAAATTTAGAAACCATTGATCTTTCAAAATTGAGACGATCACCTGCTCTCCACACTTGCATTTAAGATTTTTAGTAATTGGGAGGTACAATTTGTCTGCCTTATTTCTCTCAATTAATTCCGCAATAACATTCTCTACTACCTCTTTTACCTGCTTTCCTTCGTATTTTCCACATTTTTCATTTAAAGTGCCGTTATAATATTCAATTTTATAATTTTCAGAAGTTGCGTTATCTAATTTCTCTATATCTTCTTGAGATTGAACTCCAAATTTTTCACAATAAATTTTTGCTGGAATCTCATCGAAACTTTCTAAATCTATAATTTGAATTGGCTTAATTTGACTAATTTCTTCTTTGTTTAATTTAAATTTTTTAATTATTTCATGATTTTTCTGTAAATCAATTAAAGCGGTGTAGTCATAAGGAGCATGAGCAGGCACAGAGTAGACCACGCCCGTAGCTACTGAAGTATCTACGAAATATCCTGGTAATATTAAAAGCTCTCTGATTCCATCTATGGCCTTAACCTTTTTACCAATAAGTTCCATTCCCTTAATTTTTTTAAGTATGGTAACATTTTTATTTTGATTTTTTAAAAGATTGGTTGCATCTTCAGAAATAATCCACTTCTCTCCGTTGATTTTAGCGTAAACATACATTCCATTTGGGTTTATCCATAGATTAGTCGCACCATATATAGTTTCTGGTCTTAAGGTAGAAGGTACTAAATAAGCGTCTTCAAACGGAAATTTTATGCAAATGTATTCGTTTATGTTCAAATCAAGTTCGTCTCCTCTTGTTATATCGTCCTCTCCTACAGCATTTTCGCATCGCGTACAATAAAGAATGGGATATTCGCCTTTTTCCAAGTACCCTAACTCAGATAATTTGTAATATTGCCACTCAATCAGCTTGTTATATAACTTGTCACCCGTAGTAAATTCCCTTCTCCAATCTAAACTCATTCCTATCGATTTGAAATCAGTTTTTATTGTTTTAGAAAAATAGTTGACAATATTCCAAGGATCTACAAAACTTTCTACAATCTTCCCTACCTTTTCTCGACTTTTAGTGTGTAAAGATACATAATCCTTCATCCTTTCTATAGTCTCTTTATCCTTTCTTTCAATAGAAGAAGAGATTGCTAAAACAGGAGTACCTGTGATGTGAAAAGCCATAGGATATAGTACGTTATACCCTTTAGCTCGATAATACCTAGCAAATATATCTCCATTTACAAAACTCCTTCCATGGCCTATATGTGAAGGCCCAGAAGCGTATGGGTAAGGAGATGTTATAAAAATCTTCTTTTTCTCCGGATTTGGATTTGCTTCGAAAATTTTGGCTTGTTCCCATTTTTCCTGCCATTTCTTTTCGATTTCTTGGGGTCTATACATAAATTTTACCACTATTTTTATTTATTTTCAAGTTAACTTTTTATCTCCATAGAGCAAGCAACCCACCTATGACCTCTTTCAATTAAATTTTATACCCAGAGAGAACAAATCCATAGAAAATTTAATAGAAAAAGATCGAGTGGATTTGTTTCACTCACAATAATAATAATGCTAAAAGCAAATCTCCTAGAAGTATAAAAGCTCTTATTGAATTTCTTGAAGCAGTATTATTAGAGATCATTATTATAGAAAATATATTAATTGTATTTTATAAATTTTCTCATATTTAATCTTAAATTGAAAAAAATATAATTTAATATAACGAAATAATCATAAATGACCTAACTACAAAATGGCTAGCCGTATGGCGTACAACTCTTCCAATAACCTCTAAAAAATAATTAATGATAAACTTCGTTCTATACATTTAAATAAAAATAAATCAAAAATAAATTATGAAATTCGAAAATTTAATTTATAAAGAGACGGACCAAGTGGCTTGGATAACGCTCAATCGACCTGATGTCATGAACGCGTTAAGCATGAAACTTTCTGAAGAGATAGTTGCTGCTATAGAAATCGTAAGACAGTCTACAAAACTCAAATTCTTAGTTATCAAGGGCGCGGGTGATAATTTCTGCGTGGGCGATGATATTAAAGAAATGATTAAGTGGGGAAATGCAAATGATATAACAAGACGGGTAAGATACTATCAAAATATGGCTAATCAGCTCGAAGAGTTAGATAAAATCACAATTGCAGCAGTAGACGGTTATGCGGTAGGTGGGGGTTTGGAAGTTACTATGGTGTGTGATTTTGTAATTGCCACCGAGCGCTCGAAATGGGGCATGCCCGAAGTAGATGTCGGAATAACTCCCGGTTGGGGTGGTACTACGCGATTATCTCGACTTATAGGCCGAAGGAGAGCTAAGGAAATTAATCTTATCGGTGCGCTCCACTCTGGAGAAAAGGCAGTAGAATGGAATCTATGGAACCGGGTTGTGCCCAACGACCAACTTGATACCGAAGTAGAACTGTTATTGGACGTGCTTAAATCCAAAAACCAGCAAGGTATGCGTCAACTAAAATTTATTATTAATCGAGGAGTAGAGTGCGATTTATATACTGCTCAAGGCTTTGAGGTTTTATCCGGCGCTTTAACTGGGGCTGTTAGCGGGATGTGGAAAATAAAAGACGCTGATCAAGGTAAAGGTGTAATTGGTTTCACTGAAAAGGGTGGTCTGTGGCAAACAAGAAGACGATTGGCAAAAGATTTTTGGGTTGATTAATGCTTTTGAAGATACAAATTAATAAAACAACAACTCCTATCGTATCTCCTGCCGTTGTTGTTTCGGTAGGTGAATGGGACGAAGCAAATCTCATAACACTTGCGTGGGTTGCTCGAGTAGTATCTGAACCGCCGGTAATCTCCGTTTCTATTCGACCATCAAGGCACTCGTATTCCCTAATTGAAAAATTGGAGGAATTCGTGGTTAACGTTCCGAACGCAAACCAAATTCGAGAGATGGATTTTTGTGGAACGAGAACGGGGAAGAAAGTAGATAAATGGAAAGAACTTAACTTAACGAAGCAAAAAGGTTCTGAAGTAGAAGTACCAATCATTAAAGAATTCCCGATTAATATCGAATGTAAAGTCATCAAAAAAATAAAGTGTGGCAGTCACATAATATACTTAGGTGAAGTTTTGGCAGTTCATGTCGATGAGGAAAAATTAACCGGTAAAAAACTAGATCCCTTAAAGCAAGACCAAATTGTATACATCGCGCGTAATTATTATGGTTTAGTTAAAGAACCGCTTGAAAAACAAGCATTTTCTGTGAGATCCTAATTAGTATCACAATAGGAAATTGAAATATCAAACGAATAAGAAATGAGAAAAACAGAAAAATTAATTAGACATGGATCCTTTTCTTAATTAATTCTTTAAGAAAAGAATAAAGAATTGTTTTCAAAAAAAATTGGTTTTAAAAGTGGTAAAAGGAACAGTAAAATGGTTTAATAGCCGAAAAGGCTTTGGATTTATAAACTCTGAAGAAGGTAACGATGTGTTCGTTCATTACACCGCATTATCTGGTGGAGAGGATGAATATTTGACGTTAAACGAAAACGATAAGGTTGAGTTTGATGTAACAGAGGGCCAGAAAGGTCCGCAGGCTTCAAACGTTGTAGTAACCGAGAAAGCACCCCCTCAGTTTGGTTCATACAATAGGGGTGGCGGCGGCGGTAGACGAAATCGCTATTAATTTAAAGAAGTAGTATAAATCTAACAAAGTAATAATTTAATAATATAAGTAGTAAATAATAATTAGTATAAAAGTAAAAAACTCTCTTTTTGCGATTGTTATCTAACCTTATCTTTTTTTTTAAATAATTTTAATATAAAACTGTTGATTTTGAGATTATTAATTATTTTTTTTAATTGTATATTGTTTCAACCTTAGATAATCTCTCTGATTGATTCTTCATGTAATACCTTTGCGTCAAATTTTAAGATTCGTTTGACCTTATCAAGATCTGAATAGATTGCGCCTGTTGGACAAAACATCACACAATTGAAACAGTAAATACATCCTTTCTGTTTCTTAGGTAATTCAGATATAATGATTACGTGTGTTGGGCAGTTCTCCTCACACAAACCACAAGAAGTGCAGAGATCCTTATTGAAGTTGAATTTTGGCACTCGGAAACTACTTCCAAAGATCTGAATAATTGGATATATTAACTTAACTTTCAGATATTGATAGTTCAACATTTTTGATAATTTTCTCCACTCAATAGGATTAGTAATTCTATATTTAATGGTTTCACAAAACTTCAATATCAGGTCTTGATCTTCAGAATTGGGAAACATAATTGATTTTTGATAAAAATGTTTTGCTCTAAGTTTGAGAGCTCCCAATACTGCGTAATGTTTCTTGTGAAGTATCTTAGCCATATTTATAAGTGTTTTTCCAGAGTTTACATGTCCATAAGTAGTAAAACAGAAAGAACATCGCCCTTGGCTTTTATTAATGGGAATGTTAGGGATTCCTTCCAGAAATATTTTTACGGGATCTAACATGTTCAGATGATATGTAGGAGATCCAACGCCGAGTAACGTTGTTTCAGAGATAATTGATTCCAATTCACTGGAATCGATCCTTGCTAGGTCAATAAGTAAAACTTCCCCTTCTCCCTTTATTTGTTCAGCAATTAATTCTGCACATTTTCTAGTACTCCCATTAGGGGACATATAGACAAGTGTTACTTTTGAGAAGACATCATGTTCATTAATTGTTTCTTCGCTGGATCTAAGATTTGTCATATCACTGGTGTTCCTCAATTCGATAATATTTAATTATTAAAACTTAATGTTCTGGTTTTGATAATGTTAGTGATTTAAATAAAAAGTAAAAAAAAGATTTAATTCTTCAATAAATTTGCGTAGTTTTCAGTAAATTGCTTTATTTGATTCCAGTCTCTCAGATCATTTCTTTGGTTAGGTTTAATTCTAGGATCTTCTTTACTAACCATCTTTACCATTTTTTTTCCCAAAAATCCAATATTTGAATCTTTAGATAAATCTAGAACTCCTCCAAACAGATCGTATAAGTCAGCTGTTATTCCATATTGATTTAATACATCCTCTATGTATTCCTTTTTTAATTCAGTTATTTTTTCAGGACTGCTTGCCAGACCGGAGCTTACAAAAACACCTAAAACTACCTTAGAATTTTTGAAAAATTCTAAATTATTTTCTATGAATTTTTTTGTTTCTTTTGTCCATTGACCTACTTTTATACCTGAACCGATTATGATTCCATCGTATTCCTCTAAATTGGGTTGATTTTCAGTTATTAAATCTTTAAAATTTATAGCAGAAGTATCAATCCCTTTTTCTTTTAAAATATCCACTAACTTATTTGAAACTTCTTCAGTACTTCCATATCTTGTTCCATAAACGATTAGAACTTTTTTCATTTTTACACGACCTCATTTTTTTCTTTTTTTATAGAATTTATAATGTAAGGTAAAATATATTTATCTTAATATCTTTTTTATTCTTTTTTCCGTTAACCAATCTACTCCAAAATCTACTATATCTCGAAGTGAAATCAATCGAGCTTCAGCCAGACCAATTTTACCTGGTTTAAAATTGATTTTAGATTCATAATTCTTTCCAAGTAGCTCAAAATCATCGCTATCATAATCTAGACCTTCCCATTCTACCCACTGTCTCTGATTATTCACCATCATCGCACATCCATTTCGAATATACTTTCTTCTAGGGAAACCGCTTCGATATTCAGCAAGATGCAACGAAGAGTTATTCTCGTGGTTTACTCCCACTAATAATATTTGTCCGTTAAGATCGTAAAGGCGGGAAGTTGGAGAATTCTCGCCCAATTCTGCTTCTAATTCGTGATTTTCGGTAATAAACTTTGCTTGCTTACCCCAAGCAGTGAACGATACATTAGGATGATTACTCCGAAAGACTTTAGGCCAATTCCTAAAAGTTTCTACAATACGTCCCATTGCTCTAGTAGGAGTTATTTTAGCTTCGAAGGCGGGCAGCTCTTTTCTTATTATACCCCACCAACTTTTAGGTACTGGAGGGTTTTCCCATTGAGATGGTTCGGAATTGCCACTGGTAAATGTCGGCATTACCAATGTACCTTCTGGAGTTAAAACTTGTGTTAGCGCTTTAACTACGGATACTGGCCCTCCAACAGTCCAACCAATTTTACTCAGCGAACTATGCATTATAATAACAGAACCTTTTTCAACACCGAGCGTTTTAAAATCGCGTTTTAAGGAAGTTATAGTGTTAGGGTGTTTTGTAAATTTAACAACGTCGCCTTCAGAGATTATTTTTCTTTTATCTTCCATAGCATATTATATAATGTATTTTTTTATTAATTCTTTTTAAATAATTGAATTATTAGACAAAATAGAATTTAAAAATTGTAAAAAAATAAGTTTTAAAACTATATAAGTTCCTCTTTGATGTAAGAGAATGTAGAGAATGTCGTTCTTATAATTTCAATACTCTACTTCCATGAATTATCATCATAATTAGTATTCTATTCTCTTCCTCTAAAAACCTATAAATTAGTCTATATTTTTGAATAACTAATTCCCTATCGCTTGGATTCTTAGATTCCGGAACTTTTCGACCCATTTTAGGAAATTGTTTAATATATTCTACAACTTCATGAACGCGTTCAAAAAAAGAGTTGGCATATTGAGAGGAGCTTTTTGAAAGATACGAAAGTATATCGTTTAAATCTTCTTCAGATTCTTCAGACCATTCTATTTGAACCATTTCGTCCTAGCCTTTTCCATGACTTCTTCATGGGAAATAGTTTTTCCTTCTTTTATTTGTTCCTCAGCTCTTAAGAGCTTTTGTTTTACAAATAAATGATATTGAATATCCTCCAATGTTGCATCATCAGGTAACTCTTGTATAAGATTAATTATTTCTTCTTTGATAGGTTTTAAAGTCATAATTCACTACATTTTTAAATTTTTAAGTAATTCAATATACTTATGGTTAAAGAGTCTTATATTTTTTACTTTTTGATGAATATTTCTTTTTTTTTTGTAACGGTATAAAATTAAAAGAAATATCTGTCAAACGGAAAATACGCCTGGAGAAAATTAATAATAAATAAAAAGGAGAGTGATTGAATGAGGAAGATTGTTAAGGGTTTTATGGTTGAGCAAGAAAAGAATTACCAGCTTAATGTTATAAACCATATGCGGCAGGGTATAAGAAATTTCGCGAAACAAGAAATCATTACAAGAAAAAGTGATGATACCTTATTTCAGTATACCTATAAGGATTCGTATGAAAGAATGCAAAGATTAGCAAATGCGTTAGACTCTATTGGTATAAAAGTTGGTGATAGAGTTGGAGTTATTGCATGGAATCATCATCAGCATTTTGAGATTTATTATGGTCTTCCTGGAATGGGGGCTGTTATGGTTTCTTTGAATCTAAACCTTATTCCTGAGGAATTATCTTATGTAATAAATCATTCTGGTGCAAAATATATCATTGTTGATGAAGATCTGATTAGTGTAGCTGAATCTGTAGCTGCTTTATGCAAGGAAATAAAAGGGTACATAATTATTACTGAAAAGGATTTAAGTGATATAAGAGCTGATCTTAACCCAATTTATAGCTATGAAGAACTTGTGAATAATGCCTCACCGAAATATGAATGGCCTTACTTAGATGAAGATTCTTCATATGCAGCGTGTTATACAACAGGTACTACTGGAAAACCAAAAGGAGTATATTACTCTCACCGAGAAGTATATATTCATGCTTTAATGTTTACTGCTAAATTCTCTATATCAGTGAATGATGTTGTTTTTCAAATGGTTCCCATGTTCCATGTCCTTGGTTGGTCGATACCTCAAGCTTCAGCATATGCTGGGGCTAAATTAATTTTCTCGGGCAAGTGGAGCTTACAAGATCTAAAAGAACTTACTAATCTGATGGATAAAGAAAAAGTAACTATATCAGCTGCAGTGCCAACCGTTTTGATGGCAATGCATGAAATAATCCGAAAAATGGATGAAAAACCAGATTTAACCGGTGCTCGTTTCCTCTGCGGAGGATCTGAACCTACAATAACTCTAATGCGAGGTTTCTGGGATGAAACTGGTGGAGAAATTGTACATACTTATGGTTCTACAGAAGGGTTAGCAATTGTCACCCTAAATTATTTCAAACCCTGGCTTAAAAAAGAACTTTCTGAAGAGGATCTTTGGGAACTTAAGAAAAAGCAAGGTACCATTAATTCAGGTATAGACATTAAAATAGTAGATGAAAGGGGTAATGAGCTTCCTAGTGATGGGAAATCTTCTGGAGAAGTGCTTTTACGTAGTCCTTGGATTACCAGGTGTTATTATAACTCAGATCGAACAAAGGATAGTTTTACACCAGATGGATTTTTTAGAACTGGTGATGCTGGTTGTATTGATTCTGAAGGATATCTAAAGATAACAGATAGAATTAAAGATGTGATTAAAAGCGGTGGAGAATGGATTAGTTCAATTGATATGGAAAATACATTAATGACTCATAAAGGTGTACTTGAAGCTGCCGTAGTAGGATTACCACATCCAAAATGGGAGGAAAGACCTTTAGCTTTGGTTGTTCTACGGGAAGACTTTAAATCAATTACTGAAGAAGAGCTTCGTCAATATCTCACCAAAAATTTTGCTAAATGGCAAATACCAAACAAGATCATATTTGTGGACTCTATCCCTAGGACCAGCGTAGGTAAGTTAGATAAGAAGGTAATTAGAATACAATTTAAAGATGTCTATAATAATTAAAGATTAATTGTATGAATGAAGATGATGGATTTTCTTTAATCTAAATTATAAAGAATAATAATATAATAAAAAAAATTTATTGTTTTAATTTAACTTATCTTTCATTTCCATATAGTAATCTAAAGAGGTGGGATTCCTTAATGCGCTTCGATTGGCCACTTCCATACCGTGAATAATCTTTGTCACGGCAATTTCGACTTTTTTGTTGCTGAAAGTATAAGGAATACCATCTTCGGGTGCTTGAAAGATTAATTTTGGTATATGTCTTGGGGAGGTTTTTTCTCGTAAAGTTTGGCTTATTTTTGCTTGTAATTCATCGGTTAATCATCGGTTAATTATCGGATAATTGTGAGCATTTATTTAATCAAACTCGAAAAACTTTTATTAAAAGTCACTTGATGAGCAGACTATTAATTTTTTAGAAACAATCTCATTTGAATATTATAAGAGAGTTGAACGATTTGAAAATGGAGAGATAATATTCAAGGATTCAAATATGTCGTTCTCGAATAAGATCTTGTTTGTATTATTAGATAATTATAATGAAAGTCGAATTTCAAAAGATAAAATCTTCAAAATATTAAAACCTAAAAATAAGGGATATATATCAACATATGTGAATAATTTAAAAAAAAAGAAATCTTGTTCATGAGAATGAAAGGGGATTAAAGTTAACTCAATGGGGGATATTAGAGGCAAGGAAAATTGTTATAAAGTTAAATGAATGAATTTTATATTTTTTGAAGTTCTTCCTTCATCTGTTTATATTATAAATAAATATTAGCCCTTTAAATAATTAGTTTGATAAAAATAATTATGAATGTTTATGATGGAATCCAAAAAGAGTTATTGCAAATGCAGCAAACATTAAGAAACTTAACAGGCAATCCTTCAGATGTGGCTTCAAAAGTTCTTGGTGATTTCTATGAAGATATCATAAGAGAGGTGACTCGAAATTATATACCACCTAAATTTGAAATCTATACCGGACTAATCGTTAAATTGACACCTACAAAAGAAGTTGAAAAGGTTTCAAAAGAACTTGATATAATTATAGTTGATGGTACTTCATCATTTCCATTATTTTTAAAGAATAATTTAATAATTACTACTCCTGACTCTGTAAAAGCAGTAATTCAAGTAAAATCGGTTTTGTCAACACGTAATGTAGAAAACGCTAAAATTAATCTTGAAAGTGTAAAGATAATTAAAAATATCCCAACAGCTTTAGTTGGATATAAGAGAATCTTAAATCCAGCAACAATAGTGAAAAAAGTTGGTAATTTTATTGATCAAGTTATTTATTTTTCTGATAGCAATTTTAATTTGGAACCAGGTCAATTTGAAGCATATATAGGTTTTTTAGATACTTATCTAAAAGGACCTTAAATTTCTAGGATAATTAATTTCGATATGGAAATGAAAAGTTTGTCGATTTTTAAAGAATCTTGGATAACAGAGATTATTTAACCTTAAAGGTAGGTATAATTTTAAGCATATTTTCCATAATTTTAATACTTTCAATTTCATTCTTAGCTGTAGTATTAATTATAAATAATTGAGTTCCAATCTTATCTTTAATATATATCTTTAATTGATTGAAATTTACTATTTCTAACCTATTTTCATTTACTTTTCTCGATTTTTCTATTGGATAAATTTCTTTAATATAATTACTATTCAATAATTTATTAATTACACTCATAACACCTTTAGTTTTTGAGTGAGCCCAATTTCCTTTCATTTTCGACTTTAGATCAACATTGATCCTCTCAGGTTCAGTTGAAATATTAATAAATCCATATACATTATTTAACCAATCGATTAGATTAACAATAACTCTATTAAAATATTCAGGAACATCTTCCTTTTTATTTGATCCAATCTCATCACATGTTAATAATTCAAGATTTCTATTTTGTTTATTTACACATAACAAACATCTATTTATAAATTGATTCCAAGTATTCATTATAGTTAACGGGACATATTCATTTTCATATTCATATTTAAAAGGAATAATTTGTTCATTTGTTGTTTTTTCGCATTTTGAATTTCGGTATTTTCTTAAAATCAAAAAAATAAATTCTTTAAATCGTTTACAAATAGAGTAATTCCCCTCGAAACAAAAAGGATTATATTGCATACAATTCATCAAAAACTCTTGATTAATATTAATTTCTATAAATTTATCACCGTATTCTTTCTCTAATTCTTTAACTCTAATAAAAAATTCATTTAATTCAAGGAATATAACTTCTGAATAATGTTTTAATGTCACAGATTTTTTTACCGATAGAAAGATAGGATCAATATAACAATTTATTATTATATTTCACCATTAGCTTCTTTTTTTCTTTTTTTAATCGCTGCTTGTATTATTTTACCGCTATCTAAATCATCAAAAAAACCTACTGGCCAATTTTCAATTTCTCCATAATTATTTAAAATAATTCTCTTTATTTTTGAACCAATGAATTTCCCTGTTTTATCTTCTTTTGGAGGTTCAACAAATACAAGCGAGATAATATTTTTTATTGTATTTGAGTGATCTTGAGCTATTCTAAGGCAAATTCTGTTAATTAAATGTTCACTATGAGTTTCAATAAGAAAATTTTTTCCAGAAATTGCCATTGAAATTAAAAAATCTGCTAGTTTAGATTGCATACTTGGATGGAGGTGAATTTCGGGTTGTTCTAAAACTAATGTATGTCCCTTTTCCATTCTTAAACTTTCAACATATACGGGTAAAATTTGACTTATCCCAAAACCCACATCTTGAAGTGTAACATATTCATCGCTTTTTTGTAAATTTACAACTATTTTAAATAAGATATGTTCTAACTTTTTAGGATTTATTGATGGAAGATTTAATTTTTTAAACCATATTGACAATCCCTTTTTTAAAGATAAATCTTTTAATTTAACTTTCTCAAAGATTAATTTTCCATCTTTAATTTCAAAGGTTTTAAAGGTGGGAATCTGTAAATCACCCTCTAAAGTTAAAATCTGAGCAGCATATTGTCCTTTGTTACCTATATCTAAATTTCTGATATCATAAAATTGATAATATCTATGTGGTTCATCCCTTAAAGGTCCAATATAGTGAAATTTCTTTAATAAATCTTCGAATATTTTATTTTCATAATATTCAAAAAAGGAATAATATGTTTCTTTTATTATCTTTCTTCCATAATCCTTAGTTTTACCTTCAGTTCTCAGTAATATAAATTCTAACTCCTCATTAATTCTTTTTTTAAAAGACTTTAATTCCTTTAGACCTTCACCAAATCTTTGGATAATGAGGTTTATTTCATTAGAAAATCTATCATAAGGAAGAAGAAGCTTTTCTGGTAAGAAACCATTAAATATAACTTTAATATCCTTTATTAAATGATTTATTATGAAAGTTTCTTCAAAATTTTTATTTGATAGATACTTTCTGCTTTTAAAATATCCAAAAGGACATCGCCATAATAAATGTTGAAAATTTAGTTTTTTTATTAGACATGAATAATTAAATTTATCGTTATTTTCTTCAAATTTGGATTCAATTTGTAAATTATATCCATCCCCAATTATATCAATATTTTTAACATAAGCTTCTAATGGATTTTCTTTATATGGATTAAAGAAAGTAACTGAAAATTTAGTACTTTCTATTTCAAAATTAAATGAAAATTCTTTATCTTTTGAATATCTATTTAATACATTATAAAAATCACTAAGATGGCATAAATCCCCTTCAAATAATAAGGATGTTTTATAAATTGGCTCTCGAAAGTCATATGGATATCTTATTAATAGAGGATATCCCCTAAATTTTTCCGTTAATTCCAAACTTTGGGAAGATAGTAGAAGACTTTGGATAATCGAGCTTTTACCACAATTGTTTACCCCACATATTATTGTTAATGGTTTGATTTCAATCAGTTGGTTTTCTTTAAAAGATTTAAAATTATTTAATCCAAATAAAAACTTTCTAGATTTTCTTTTTGGTCTTACAAATAATCTTTCAAGCATTTTTATAACCTATGAAAATATTAATCATTCAATTTGTAGATAATTAAATCTATTGAAATATAATAATAAAATTTTTACATCTAAGTAAATTTTTATCTTTATTATTCTAATATAATTCTTTATTAAATATATGTCCTATGTTATTTATTTAAATTGATCCAATGAAATATGATTGAATTTTTTCATCAATATTTATTACATAAATTTAGCGATTTAGGATTTCTTGATGCTACAATATATATCATAAATATACCATGAATTGAATATTTCATTAGGTAAAGTAATAATTTTTATCGCAAATAGAATTTCACATATAGTTATAATTTTTTCTGTAATTATTACCATTTTCACATTAACAATCATTTTTTAATTCTATGGAGGTTAAAAGATTAGTAATTTATTGAACATTTTATACTTTTATTTTAATATAACCTTATTTTTTTCAGATCTTTTTTAAATAATTTAAAGTTTTTTTGGTTAAATTTCATTTCGACAACCACTTATAAATAATATTTAAATAGTTGAATATCATCAAATATAATATAAGGATTTAAAAGAATTCTTTCAGTTTAAATTCTCATTCTAATAATCTCTTAATAATCAAATTTAAATAAAATCATTTTCTTTATATGATTAAATAAAATGAATAATAGTTTAAAATGAAAAATATAACTCTCCCATATGTTCGAATTGGTTTAATAAAGGATTTTATTAAAAAATTTCCACAAGAAGATGTGTGTGAATTAGATGATATATATGATTTATTTGGAAAAAGTAAAATATCTAATTTATTACCCGTTTTGCAATTATTAGAATTGGTAGATTATGACAAAAAATTAAAAACGCTTAAACTTTCTGACTTAGGGCTTAAGTTTAGAATAGCTATTATCACAAATGATGATGACTTGGCAGGTAAACTAATTAAATCTGGAATAGAAGAGAAAGAGCCATTCAAATTTGTTTCTAATTTATTGATAACTAAAAATATATTAACATCTGAGGAGATTGGTAAGCAGCTTGCTTTTAAATTTAGTAAAAGATGGGATAATCCCTTAACATTTAAGGCGTATGGCTCTGCAACCGCAAGTATTTTAAGTTATGTTGGCGATGGTATCTATTCAAGAGGTATTTTAAGATTAAATGGGCAAAAAATTAAATTGAAGAAAAAACCGGTTTTACCCTCTTGTTCTTTTAATACGATTTTTAAAATTGTAGAATATATATCTAAAATTAAAGAAGTTGATTTGTCAACTCTCATAAACGATTTAGGAAAAAGGGTATCTACCGAAATAGGTGTGTGTATTGAACTTGGATTAATAGAAAAAATAGCACCAAAACAATATTATATTACAGAAAAAGGATATAGGTTAGTAGAGTCCTTTAATAGAGAGCATATACCTGAAATCTGGAGACAAACTCTTTTTGAGAGCGAATATAGAGAACTTATAATAAAACTACAAGAAAAGGAAATTACAACTCTTGATTTAGGTAATTTTTTAAATAGATATATTGGTGGTAAATGGTCGTCTGAATTAACTATAAAAACATACGGTAAAAAATTCATGAGTTGGCTAAGAGAAGCTAACTTAATTGAAACAATTAGTAAAGGAAAATACCGAGTTATAAAAGTTAATAACTTTTCAAAAAAGGAAACTATGCTCAAGTCCGAATTAAGTAAAGAAGGAATCTTGAATTCAGAAGAAAAAGCACATTTTTACGAGATTGAAGATAACAAAAACACTGTTAAAATTCAAGAGAACTCTTCAAATGGCTTCCAGTTAAAAAAAGCCAATATTGGTTATTTTAGGCTTGGAAAACAAATTGGAATCATTACATCAAGTAGTAAAGGAGATTTTGAAAAAACTATTAATGCAGTTAAAGAACTAATCCAGTTATGTGAAAAATATGAATATCTGAAAGATTTTAATATTTTAATTAAAGATCATCTGCAATTATATAAAGAGATTAAAGATAATCGGTTATTCTTCTCCGATATAAAGTTATTAGAAAGAAAATTGGGTTTTGATTTATGAAATTTCAGATTTATAATGTTAGTGCAAAAATTATTGTAAAAGCTGTAGAATTTTCTAAAAAATGTGAAGAATCAAATATTTTATTCAATAAAAAACTTCTCTCTTCTTCTTTAAATCTTTCTGAGGAATCTTCAAGAAAAGCTATAGGTGCGGCAAAACAACTAGGATTATTTGAACTTTCAGAAGACATCTATTACGCTTCTCAAGAAAAAAAAATTTCAATTTTTCGATCCAAATTATTAGAATATAAACCATTTAGTGATTTCATTGAATTAATAAATAATGAATATACAAATACAGAGGCAATTAATTTTATAAAATCTATCTATAAGATTAATTTAAAGAATGGCACAATTTTATGGACTATCCTTAATTGGGGTAAATTTGCGGGGATTTTTGAAAATATTAGAGGAAACCTCAAATTTAAAGATGGTTTTAAAATAATTAATTATAATCAGAAGATTGAAATTCCAAAGAACAATAAGGTTGACGATAGCTTTTGTTTTGTGATAATGTCATATTCCGAAAATCTTATACTCCAAAATTCATATAAAAATGTGATCAAACCTATTGTTTCACTTCTTGGCTATACTTGCGAGAGAGTCGATGAACAGGAATTTAATGGGCATATAACAGAAAAAATTATTGATAATATAAAAAAAGCTCGATTTATTATTTCTGATCTTACAGAAGCACGTCCAAACTGTTATTATGAGTTAGGAATTGCTCATGGTCTAAATAAAGATGTAATACATATTGTTAATTCAATATCAGATATCCATTTTGATGTTAAAGATTTTAATTTTATTATATACAAAAGCATTAAAGAGTTAAAAGAGAAGTTAAAAAAGAGAATACAAGAAACAATAGGATATTTAAAGCAATAATTTAAGACGAATCTAATTTTATTTTTAAATTTCTTGAATTTTTTAATTAATACATAGAATTCTATATTATATATAAAGACAAAATCCCTACTCTATTAAGATTTATAAAGATAAAAACATATTCGTGTTACATATTGCAATTTAAAAGAATAATTAAGAATTTTTTGAGATTTCAGTCATGGTTAAAAATACAAATAAATCTAAAGGAAAAAAAAATGATTTACGTTGTTATAAAAATCCCAAGACTAAAAGAAAATGTTCTAATAATGATAATCTTCCCCGTTTTGGCATAAGAACTAATGTCCATTATATTAATGAAGATATTGAACATTTAGATAACAATAATGATAATTTAAACAATATAGAATATTGTGATAACTCAATTAAAACTAATAAAGGACAACTTTTTGAACGTTATATTGTGGAATATAAACCACCCAACATAAGGATTATTATAAATACAGAATATTTGAAAGAAATTGTTAAAGAATTAAAAATTAAAGATAGAATATTTACTCGGAGAAAAATTAGTGAATTAATTGGAATATCCGAAGATGTATATCAGAGAGTCCTCTATAAAGGATATCGGTTATCAATTAACATTTTTAATAAATTCAAAGCTTTATTTTTAGATAACTTTTCAAAGCAATCACTTCTTGAATTTTATAAAAAATATACATCATATAAAGAAAATTTGATAACTCATTTTGAAGATGATCTAATTCCTCATAAAAAGATGATAGGTCAATTTGAATATATCCCACTTGAAGAAAATGAGGATCTTGCTGAATTTATTTGTACAATGTGTGGAGATGGTCATTTAAGCGAAAATGGTCAAACGGTTATAGTTTCATTAAACCCCATTGATGAAGAAAGATATACTGAATATGTCAAAACAACTGTATGTTCAATATTTAATCTAACTGAAGATGAATTACACTTACAACACATTAAAGATGAAAATACTCTACAATTAATTTTAAGGAGAAAATCCATTCATTTTAGTATTGTTGAAAAAGGTAAAAGGATTAGAGATAATAAAAATGGTCTAATTCCCGGAAATAAAGTTGATCATCAAGTAGGGGTTCCTGATTTTGTATTAAAGAATTATTCCTTTATTAGAAGAGGTTTAAAAGGACTTTTTGATACAGATGGAGGGATAACTGTAAATCTCGACAAGAGAATTACTTTAAATTTTGAAAATTATTCAGATACTTTATTACACGATTTCCACAATATGTGCCATTTATTAGGAATAAACTCAACTTACTCTTCCAAAAGTCGTCAAGTAAATATTACGGAAGTTAAAAGCGTAAAAAAATTCCTCGATATAGTTAAACCTGAAAAGTTTAAGGAACCGCTTAGAAGAATATGGCTAGCATGTAAAATCTTAAAAGAAGTAGCGCCTGTAGAGATAAATGAAAAAGTAGAACAAAGAATTAAGAATTTTAAATTGAAAGAAGGAAAGTTAAGATTTAGTTATTCTAGGAGAAATACTTTATTAATTAAACAATGGTTAGAATTAGAGTATAATCAAGTTCTAAAAAGGAGAGAGTCACAAATTTTGGGTAGTATTGAACTAAACGAGCATTTAAATAATTATGGATTTTCCATCAGTGAAGAAATGACTAATTATTTAATAGGAATGGCTTTAACTGAAGATTCTTATACGCAAATTAAGCTTAAAAGAGATATTGATGAGATATATAATATTTCCAATCAGTTACTATATTTTATTTGCGAATTTACTTATGAATCAATCTTAAACAGTATTCTTCTAAATGATGATGAGATTATTTTAAATTTAATTAAAGAAATAACTAAACTAATGCCTTATGATATCCTTCTATTATTAAGGTATAGAACTGCTTTTATGAAATATGCTAAATATCTTATTATCGTTTTACGGGAGATTATTAGAAGATCAGATCCAAAAATTCAAGAACCCATTTCTCCTTATTATATAATTCAAGTTTTCGCGGGAAAGGATATTCAAATTCCTTTTAAGTATACATTTTTAAGAAAGAATCTTATTCCTTTTTTAAAAACTAGATATCCAAGAAGATTTTGGTATGTAACAGATTATAAATAAGAATATTTAGAAAAAAATTGGAAATAATTTTTAAATATCTACTGTAGTTTATCCTTCATTTCCATGTAGAAATCTAAGGATTCTGGGTTTCTAAGTGCGCTTCGGTTGGCCACTTCCATGCCATGGATGATTTTAGTCACGGCAATTTCGACTTTCTTATTGCTGAAAGTGTAAGGTATGCCATCTGGGGGAGCAGCAAAGATTAGCTTAGGCACATGTCTTGGCGATGTCTTTTCACGCAATGTTGTACTAATCTTGGCTTTTAAATCGTCCGTTAATTCGTAGCCCTCATTCAAGAGAACGAACATTATTATTCGGATATCTCCGGAGTACTTCTGACCTATAACAAGACTATCAGCGATCTCAGGTAATTGTTCTACAACATTATAGATTTCTGCAGTACCAATTCGTACTCCAGAAGGTTTTAAAACTGCGTCCGATCGACCCCAGAAGGTAATACCACCTGTATCGCTATGAATTACTATATAATCGCCATGTCTCCAAACCATTTTTCCTACGTCTTTATAGTAGTCAAAATAGGCAGCTTTATATTTTGTCATGTTATCGTCATCGCCCCAGAAATAG
>NJBI01000031.1 GCA_005222975.1 Promethearchaeota archaeon Loki_b31 | reverse complement strand
GCGTAGTACTAATTCGGTAAAGAGGAAGGATTTAAATATTAACAAAATAAAGAATAGATATCGTAAGAAAAGATAAAATTTCTATAGTTTTGCAAGAGCTCAATTAAATTGTGCTCGATAAAAAAAAATAAATAAAATAGGGAAATTAAACCATGATTCCTGCCCCGCCCTGGATTTTTGTCTTTTGGTAGTGCGTAAAGCACTCGTATAATACTCCCCCTATTTTGTTTCTGACCTTATCTTTAGGTCGAGGTGGCAGGAGTCTTCCTTTCTACTCATTTTTTTATTTACTGATCTTATCGTTGGGTACCAAAGTGTTACGGCCCGAACGATAAGGATAGACATTCACCACATTTAGTTTGTTCCCAGTTACTTTAACGGCTTTGCTATAAATTTATTCACAAAATCTTTATTATTTCCAGTCGAATAATTATTTTCAATGTATTGGACCATTCCATTAAGTTTTAAGTATGCGTAAAGCTTTTTTCCTAATTTAGTAAGTTCGCAATACTTTGCGGGCATAGCATGCATTGATTTTTTCCATTTCTTTCTAGACTTAACTCTAATTAAACGAGAATCCTTCTTACTATTATTTCCTTGATATCTTGCTAAAAATTTACTGTCAATTTCTCTATCCTTGATAATTCCTCGTGGATCCAGTGGAGGATGCTTTTTTCCTCGGTTATTTTGGTGTATCCATGACCCTCTCCTACATACAAAATATAGAAAAAACGGTTCTCGAGCTAATAATACCACTAGAGATATGTGATTTTTCTTTTTATAAAATTTTATATTAAAGGATAATGAAAAGTGATCTAAAAATTAAAAATACACGATCAAGATAATAAGAGCAATATTGTAGATGATGCTGGCAATAATCGTGGTGAGAATATTTTTATTAACTTCATAAAGTATACCTAAAAATATAAAAACCATGAAATTTACTAAAAAGAAATATATTCCTATTGGTAAAGTAAAAAATAGAAAAAGAACTGAGTATATTAGCGCGATTATAAAAACTACTGAAGACCTCCCTAGTAAATCATTATCAAAACGTTCTTTTAGAGTATTATGTAACACTCCTCTAAATACTAATTCTGTAGAAATTGCAGATAAAGATAAAATAACCATAAGTAATATTACCCAGATTAAATCTGTGTTTTTGATTACCAGAGATTGCTCATCTAAATAAGAAAAAATATCAAAAAAATTTATTCCGGAGTCGTACATAAAATGTATTAATAACGAAGAGAAATTATCAATAATTACTAATCCTATACTGCCGATTACACCAGTTAATAGCGCAATTAAAAATGGTCTTGTTTTAAAATTTAACCTTAATTTTTGAAAATTATGTTTTTTTGAATAAATGTACCATAAGGGATACACCCCGAATATAATGTCAGGAATTTGACTTAATAGTATTGTTGTAATATTTAAATCAATTGGATCAGAGGGGCCTAATTGGAAAGTTAATAATATAGTAATTAGCAATCGAATGATGATATATGCCATAAGGGAGTTACCAAAAACGCTAATACCCTCTCTAAAATTCCAAGTATCTTTTTTTATTATAAATTTTTGTTCTGGCACTAACTTTTTATTCGTAAAGATATAGCCCGTTTTATTTAGAGGTGTTTCACTTGATTTTGCTTCTTGAAGTTGTGGTATCTTTTCTAGCTTAGTATTACATATAGGGCATTGTTCTAATACAGAAGAGGTTATTATTGAACCACAACCAGAACATTTTCTTGAAGCAATTTTTTTTTGAGGTGGTTTTGCCCCTATTTTCTGAAGACGACTTTTTTCTTTGCTTGGCTCGATTTTTACTACGAGTTTTCCACATTTAGGACAATAGATTTTGTTTTCTTCAATTCGAGTTCCACAGTACACGCAATGTTTTACTATTTGCTGTTTTTCATTTTCTTTTGACATTATCCTCAAAAAATTAGGGTATTAATTTCTACCAAAGCGCACTTAGTTTATTATATAAACTAAAAATTATATAGTTTATTGTTATTTGAAGCAATCAAAGTAATATAGTAAACAAACGGGGAAATTATAGGAGTTAGGTATTCTAAAGTCTTTAACTCAAATCCTTTGATTTCAATCTTATTTGCTCTTTTATTTTTTTTTTTTAGTTATTGAGTAAATTTCCATAAGTAATAGATTATGATAAAATAATATCGAATCAAAATATCCTTCTCCTAAATCAGATTGATTAGCGTGAACTAATGCTAGTTGAGCATTAAGAGCAGATCTCATAAGAAACTCAATTCCTTTATAAATCAAGTTAGGACTCCATGCCCCTCGAGTAGGATTAGCCCACCATGTACTGTCCGAACAAATTCCTTTATCATAAAACCATCTAGCTGTGTTATAATAATTTTCTACTTCCCAATCTTGAGTTAAATCTAGGTGTTCTAACAAGGTCATTAAATTATTTAAGCTTCTCATTATCTTCCAATATAACTTATGGATGCTATTATCAGGATGATCCCACAATGGGAACGGGATGTGTGCCTTTATATCCTCATGAGTAGTGCTCCAACTTGAATCTCGTGGAATTATTTTTTCTTTATGAATCGGAAAATATCTATCTAAATCGGATATAAATACAATCTTAATTTCTTTCTGAGAGTTAATAAGTTCAAAAACTTTACTCAAAAATGTTCTTTCATATTTTTTTATATGATGACCAAATGTCTCAGAATCCATCGCAGTGATAATATATTTGTCTTTATCCTTAATTCCTTTTTTGTCTTTAAAAATTTCATTTAAATCTTTGACGAATTCTTTTGCATTAATATGATTAAATGATATTTTGTTGCTTAAAATATCGTCTCTGAAAAAGAGCTGTAAACCATTTGGAGAGCAATATATGTAATCATAGGGCCATTTAATTGGACAAGCAAGTCCGCTCATTATTACCCATTTATAGCCTAACTGTTGAATAAATTTGGCAACTTTAGAGTTAATAGACATTTCGGGCGGAAAAAAACCCTTTCTCTCCCATTTTTGAAATTCCAACCTATTAATCTCCTCATTTAATCGAATTTGGTTTTGAGCTTCTTTTTCTGGTATTAAGGGAAGAATAGGATGAAATTTTGCAGTTCCGAGAATTTCAATTTTGTTTTCAGAAACTAAATTTTTTAATAACTCTAGTGTATCCTCTAAATCACATTCATGGAACATTTCAATAAGATTACTATTTATGTTTAGGCTGATTTTGATATTTTCGTGCTCTTCTAACATAGAAAATAGAGGTTTATAACACTCTTTATTAATTTTTCGCAAAACACCAACATCCTGGTATGGAGGTTGGTAAGCATGAAGCATTGGCGCCCAATAAATTGTCATATTAATCAAAAGGTTTTTGTTTTATTTTATTAGGATATTATAAATTTATTTAATTAAAAGATTATTTCTCCAAAATTGATTCTTTTATGGCAGTTCCAAAATGAGTCGCTCCTGGTCCAATATGTACTAAAACCTCGTCGCCAATTTTAATAGCAACAACAGATTTAGCTTTACCATCCGGATCCACTAACCGAATTGTTTCGGCATTTTGACATATACAACTCAAGGGGATTTTTTTGTTGCCTTCAGAAACTTCCAATTCAAATCTCAACATTGGTCGAATCTCGATTTTTACGCGTCCAATAGAAACAATTCGAGTTTCACCTTTATAATTTACAGCTAAGACTCTCTTACCACCTTTTAATTCGCTTAGGTAATTTGTTTGATAGATCATTTCAGGATCATCGTTAGGAACTAAGATATATGCTGATACATCGCCTGCGTTGACACGAAATGGTCTAGAATTCACAAAAGTTGTTTCAAAGGTTTCAGAATGTATAAGTACAAAACCAAGTGCCGTTGAACCAACGAGAAATCCCTCACCGGGTTGTAATAAAGAAGTACTATCTACGCAAACTCTCTCGCTCTCAGGTATATTTTGTATTTTAGTTATTTTTGCTTTAGCTAATTCAATTTTAATCCCAGGCTGAATTAGTGATTTTAATTGAACGATATCATTGACATTTTTTGGAGTAATAAGGATTCCATCGACCCCTATTTCCAATGTTTTTAACATTAATTCAGCTTCTTCAATGTCTTCAACCAAAGCAATTAGATCCGTGTCGGTAGTATGCATTGCGGCTATAAGGTTTTCAAAAGGTATAACTTTCCAATCTTTTGCCGATACTATTATAAAATCAACTTCTTTGGTTTTGGAAAGGTCTATTACTGCTTTTTCATCGTTTTTTAATTTTAATTCCATAAAAAAACCACAATTTACTCCTAACCTTTTTTCTTTTTTTAGTTGTTCTAGATTGCCAAAAATTAGATTCTTAGCGGGAATTTCAATATTTTTTGTAAAAGTGTTAATTCGTTCAATTTTTTCTAATTCGGAATAAGTTTCTTCAGAGAGCAAGAAATTGAGGAAATTCATGTTAAAAGCTTCTTGCACCAAATCTTTAAAATTGTCGGTCTTTTTTTCGAAATTTAAAATTATTTTTTTCATTTATTATTGGACTCTAAAAGATTTATTGATAGGAATCGTTTTACTAAATTAAATTCTATTAAATTTTTAAGTTAATAATATCATATTAATAATATAAGAGATACTAATAAAATTACTCTAAAAGGAGTGAATAGAAGTAATGGCAATTAAAAAAAAACTTTTTCCCCGAAAAGCTAAAGAAAAAGATGAATTAGTTATTAAAGCTAAATCTCACATTAGAAAAATAGCGTTAGCAAATAAAACTTTCAATAAAAGAGCAGAGATTGCTAGAAAAAACGCTAAAATTGCAATAAAGAGAGGAGAAAGAACTAGAGCTAAAAATTATTTAATTCAACACAAACAATATCAAATGAAGGTAGATCGCGCGAACAACATTCGATCCAGAATCGAAAGACAGATAGAAGCTATCGAAGAGGGTCAGATGATATCAACGACGGGCGATTTAATGAGCGGAATTAGGGACGAATTAAAGGTAATTGCCACGAAGGCATCACCTGTAAAAATTGCAGAGATAGCTGAAGATTCTGAGGCATATGTTGCTGAAATAGAGGAGTCTGCCGATATTCTTGCCGGAGATCCCGAAATAGATTTAGCAATCGATGTAACTGATGAATTAAACCAACTAGAAACTGAAATGCTTTTAGAGCAAGGCGGTCAGATGCCAGAAGTACCTGCCGATGACTTGCAATATCTGAGTGAGTTTGACGAGATGGAAGAAGAAACTGAAATAAAAACGAAAGCAAAATTAGAAGACGAAATCAACAAACTTAGGAAAGAATTAGAAAGTTAATTTTTTTAAACTTATTCTCTTTACCAATTTTTCAAGAATATTTTGTTAAGCAATGTAATTCTTAAGTAAAATGTCTTTTTCTATCGAATTTTTTGGCATTTCTTCTTAAAAAATCTTCTTCTTGCATCTCTTCGTCGATCGTTTCAATTTTTTTATCAATCGTGTAGAAATCCTTTTGTAAGTTCTTAAATGTTTTAAAGAAATCGATTTCAGAAATATTTCCAGATTCAAATTTTGATTCTAAGGTTTTTAACGTTTCTTCGAGACTATATTTTTCTTTTTCCAATTCAAACATTTTTTTACGTCTCGTTTTATTTATTTTCTTTGAATTAGGTCTTGGGAGATCATTCGGTTGATCTGACATATAGTCATTATTAAACAATTCTGAAAGATGATTCCTCGAATATTCGTTATATTGTGGCATTTGTCTAACTCTTTCATTCAATCGATAATAGGCAGGTTCGTACGATCGTTCATCAAAATTATTTCTATATAATAGATTAGAAGAAGGGGCGCCGTATCTTTGCATTTGTTCTAATTTTCTCATTAGGAAGTTTTTCTCTTCAGCATCAGAAAAATTGTTTTCATATCCGCTGTTAGACCTTATAGGATCGTAATTCTGTATCCTACCCGTCTCATGTAAATTTTGCAAGAAGAATTCATTTTGATTGTAATTTGGCGGTAGGTAGTGCCTTATAGTGTTGCTGTAATGGTTTAAATCTTCAGGAGTTTGAATTTGGCCGAATCCTTGATTAGAAAATCCTATATTTTTTTGATAAAGCAATGGATTTCCGGGCACATTTTTATAATTTTGATAAATATTAAATGGATAACTAAAATTATTTGGGTAGGTGGGCTGATTTTGATTATATGGAGCTTGAAGTGAAATTTGATTTGGTAAATTCCTTAGATTTTGATTAAATAATGGGTTAGCATTTTGGTGATTAACGAGTACATTATTCGAATTAACATTATTATATTGGCATTTTATACTAAAGAAAGAATTTATTGTTTCCTCAATATAATTGGTTAAATCGCTCAAATCGACATCAATATCGTAAAGTTTTTTCGCTGCCACTTTATCATACACAATAGTTTCATCAAAACTTCTGGCTAGTAGAATATAATCTAATACTCGCGAAATTGAATTTGTAGGAAGTGTGAATTCATATCTACCATAAGGAAATTCGATATAAAGTTTTTTAAACAGCTTACCTTTTATTTTAACGCTAGTTAAATCTTTAACTGGCGCTTTAAAAATACCTTTTTTCTTTCTCTTTAATCTTCCATATTCATGAACAAACGATAAGTCAAAATTAGTAATAAACAGAATTCCTTTATCTTTTTTGTATTTATCTTCTGTGTTAAGACCATTCGCTAATTTTGCATATATCGCATAAACAGGTTTTTCATCCTCTGCTAAATTAAGAAATTTAATATAGTTTTTGAAATAAAATGTGATTTTGTCTATGAAAATAAGATTCTTTAATAGGTTATCCATGCTAGTATTTATTGTTTTTACATTACTCTGAATAAAATCAGTTATAGAATTATAGCTTCTATTTAAATTTTGTAAAATGTCTTCTATAATTCTTATATTAGAATTCTGTTGAGTGTAAATATTAAAAAAATATTCTTTATTTATAGATAAATGTTGGATTAGATTGTGTATCTTTTCAAGAAGATTTTCTTTTGCATATATAAATAATTTAAAGAGCGCTAAGAGGTCGGATTCCATTTTAGGATAATGATAACACCTTATAGGAGGCGCTCTTGCATCAAATACTCTCTGCCTTATCATATAAAGGGAATTTACTATATCCCTAAATGGATCAATAAAGGAGCGTGCATTTTTAATTAATTCTAAAAATTGTTTTTCTAAATCTTCCTTCTTTTCGTAGATATTAATAATTTGATGAGATTGACACTTGGGACAAGATTTTAAAAGTTGGTTCGTTTGGATTATATTCTCTTTTCCACAATCGTTACAAATCTTTTGCTTACTTGATCCTGAGAGAGCAATATTTTTTGAATTGCAATCTTGACAAACATAAGAATCGATTTTTTCTTCGTGAAGACAATCAGAACAACAACTAACGCCACAATTTTCACAATAATACGCTATCTTCACGTTTCGCTGGCAAAAATGACATATTTGGAAGTGTTGCTCCGACATATTTAATTTTAAACCCGACCTAATTAAATTAAAAAAAACCAATTTTTGATCGCTTTATCAACTGAAATAGATGAAAATAACTTACTAAAATAAGTGTGTTATTTATGTATTATCTCGGAAATGCTAAAAATTAGTAAGAAGAGTGTATAAAAAGCATTATATTTATTTGATAATGGTAACTTTAGTTCCAAGGGCTTGTCCGGGAACCCCGGCTTTTTTGAAGTGGGCTCTAACCGCTCCACTGTTGCCATGTGCGCGCGATATGATACCTTTTAATTCTTTTCCCGTAGAACTTACCCAAACTACAGTTCTCCCGCACAGTTTATTAGCCTCTTTTCTAGTCTTAACATTTGGAAACACGATTATACAATGTTTAAGGTGTATTGTATGACGCCCTTGCTTATAATTGGAAATTGTGCCTTCCATACCTAATACATCTAATTTACTCAAAGCCATAAAAAAACCATTTGTTATATCTTTAAATTAATGAATTATTAGAAAAAATATTGAAAAAGATAAAAATTTTTCGTAAAAGTGGTTCTTTTAATCTAACTTTTAAAAAAGAAAACTTTTTGAGCAAATTACTTTTAATATTATCCAATGAAAGTCGCTTTTAGTAAGTTAAATATTACTCCCAAAGAATATATAAATAAACCTTTGGCAGGATATACTCGTAAAGACCCCTGTTTAGGGAAGTTAGATGATATTTATGTTCATAGCGTTTTAATAGAAAGCAATTCAGTAGCTTCTAACAAAGAATTTTTGCTTTTATTATCTTTAGATTTGTTAAAAGTTCCTTTATCTATAACAAAATACATTAGAAATAAAATAATTAAGAAATATCCTTCGTTAAAATTTGAACAAATTTTAGTGCATGCCACTCATACTCACGCTGCTTTTGATTTAACGGGCGAGTTTTATTGGCCTGGAGGTGCTCTAAATGTAATGAAAGGTATTATGTTTGGTGCGAATAGGAATGATAAATATATCGTATGGTTCACTAATAAAATACTGAAAGTGGTCGAAGGATTATTTAATAATTTAAAGTCTTGCAGAATTGCGTGGAAAAAGGAACCCTTTAATCCAGACATCGTAATCAACAGAAGACACCCCTCTAGGAAGACTTTACCTCATTTAGGTGTAATTACTTTTAAAAGTCTAGAAGAAAATGAATTATTAGGCTTTATTATTAACTATGCGTGCCATCCTACTACATTATCTTACAAAAATAATAAATTATCTGCCGATTATCCGGGTCGTATAATTCAGAAAATTAAAGAATTAACAAATAATAAAGTAAAAGCAATATACTTCAATGGCGCTTCAGGTGATTTAAACCCCATAACAACATGTGGGACGGAGTACGAACAATTTGAATCGGATAAAACACCAATATACGATCAATTAGGTACTTATCATCATACAGAAAGAATTGGATATACTATTGCTGAAGAAGCGTTGAAATTAGCTAATTCTATTTCTGATAATGATTATTTTAGCGCCATCGAATTCCAAATATATACTCACGAGTTTTGGATTCCAATGAAAGATCACAAATATTTTTCTAAACAATGGTTTACAAACAAATTGATTTACGCAATCAAGAAATTATTCTTGTTGAACATTGCTCGATATACAATGTTAAATTCTAATTTTCCAATTTTTATCATTGATAAAAAGAAAGGTAAATTCAGATGCAACACTGTTATTCAATACATCAAGGTTAGGGCAAAATCAAAATCTAAGAAAAAAGAATTTAGTTTAATGACTATTCCTGGAGAATTGTTTGAAGAAATAGGAGATAGCTTTCTTAAAGCGTCTTTAACTGGAAAAGATAACATTTTTATTTTTCAAAATGCTCAAGATTGGATAGGATACCTATTTCCTCTACACGAATATGTTGAAGAAGGAGGTTATGAACCAGTGCCAAGTTTTAGCCCTCTCGGTGGTTACTTTGTTAAAAATGAAATGCTTAGACTTTTAACAAAAATTAGTAATGAAATATAATAAACATTAAGATTTTAAGATAAAGTTCTTCTTACTTTTATTTTATTAGTTCTTCCGCTAGTTCCCACGCTTTGTTATTTAAAGTTATAACTTTCTTCGTAAAATCGTTGCTAGAAAGAGATGTTTCTTGATTTGTAACGATTTCTACATCGCTTAATAATTTTTTTTCAATCATTCTTAATCTGTTGATATATTCTTGCTTTTCTGGTTTAATTGAGCGTTTTTTATATGGTCTTATAAATTCTTTATGCCTTGACCAAAACCAGGATGAATCTAGCTCCTTGTATGGTCCAGGTTTTTCTGTAGAAAATATTTGCCCTAGTCCCGGAAAAATATATGGTTTAAAGATATTTAAACACGGAAGTGTACCTCCAGTGAACCAATGTATAGATTTACCATCTTTTTTTAGGTGTGATACTTGAGAGCTTGTTGATTGAAACGACCCATGCATACATATTCCTACATTGTGTTCCCTCAAAAACTCCATCATTAATGCCGGAGTAATTTTTTGATTATTCTCGTTTAACATCGCCAATGAACACCCCTCTCGTGTATAAGGAGAAAATTTATCGGGAATTTGAGGGTCTGAAAAAATAATAGCGAAATCAAAATCGTTGTCATCTTTACAATATCCTTTTTCAATAGCGTGTTGGATTATGCCTTTTCGCCTCATATCACCTTTACCCCTAATTGATAGGTTGTTGGAAATTGATCTTACATCCTTAACGATTTCTACAATCCACCATTTGTCAGCTGTTTCTAACACATAAGCTTCTTTTGTATCCGCAATTAAAAATGAATTATGGTATGTCCAACCTTGTTCCCCATAAGCACAACCCCCTCCTTGCCCAAATTTTTCTAATAAATCTGTGATTATATTTAATGCTTCTTTAGCCGATTGTCCTCGTTCCACACCTAAGCGTAGTAAATCCATCCCTAGTAATCCCAAATCTTGATAATCTTCTCTTGAATATACTGCCTCGTTTCCTATTACAACGCCATATGAATTTGCGGCCATTTCAGCCCCAAACATCCAGTAAGGCTGCGAAAGAATAGTCTCATGTGTTTCAGAAACTTGTGGAATGGAAATATAGGTACATTTTACTTCTTCTCCCTTGGAATATTGCGTTCTGGGAAGGTAAGTTACCAGTTGGGCTTCAGATTGAGGTCTATCACTATTCTTTCCAAAAACTACATTTCCATCTTTAGTTGAATTTCCTAATGTTACTAATGTATCGCACATAATTTCTTCTTCTAAATTTTCATTTATTTTTTTAATTCTATGATAATAACTCAATAAAAATTTTAATTATTTAATTTAATAAATATAGTTAAAATAAAATTGTTTATTTCTTAAAATAAGAAAAACTCGAAAATCAATTTTGGTTGATATTAGTGGGATTATTAATTAAAAATGGACTGATTTTAGATGGTACTGGTTCACAAGGCTATATATCAGATATTTTAATTGAAGGGGATAAGGTTGTTCAAATCAAGCAAAACATTGATGCAGCTGGAACAGAGATAATTGATGCTTCAAATAAAGTTGTTGCCCCAGGTTTTATTGACATGCATCATCACGGGGACCTTTCAATTATGGAGATAAATAAAGCAGAAGCGTCTATAATGCAGGGTGTAACGACTCTCGTAGTAGGGATGTGCGGATTAGGACTTGCTCCTGCTAACGAAAAAGTAAGAGATTATTACCATAATTTCGTTAAAAACATTTTTGGGTCCTCTGATATATTATATGATACAATTCAAGAATACATAGATGTGATTGTAAAAAAAGGGGTTTCTGTTAATCTTGCTTTTTTTATCCCGCACGGAAACATTAGGTTTTTAGTTTTGGGAATTGAAAGGCGACCCGCAAACGAAAGGGAAATCGAAGAGATGAAAAAAAGCGTAGAAGAAGGGATGAAAGCTGGAGCGTTTGGGATAACTACTGGTTTAATTTACCCTCCAGGCTCTATAACATCTACAGAAGAAATAATTGAACTATGCAAAATTGTAGCTCAATATAAGGGAATTTACGATTCGCATATGAGAAACGAAGGAGGAGATGTAATCGAGATAGGTATGACGGAATTAATAAAAATTGCCAGAGAAGCAAAGGTTCAAGCGCAAATTTCTCATTGGAAAGCTGGAAGTAGTTTTGCTTGGAAATTAACTTCAGATATGATAAATTTAGTAAAAGAAGCTAGAGAACATGGGTTAAAAATCCATGCCGATTTATATCCTTACGAAGAAAGTTCTACAAGTCTATCCTATATCCTACTTCAGCCTTGGGTCTACGATAATTTTAAAGAAAATCTCACTGATTTAGAAAAAAGAAAAAAAATTATTAATGAAATATTTAATTTAATATCAGCTAATTTTTTATCAAGCGCTCCTAAAGCAATAGGACTTATCCCTAAAGTTATTTTACGAAAATTTCTCTTAAGGTTTTTTAAAAAATCAGTAAGAATAATTAGTGTAACGCATAATCATAAAATAGAGGGAGAATTTTTAGGGCCCGTCATCAAAATTTTATATCCAAAAAGAAAATTTGTTGCTGGTTTATTAGATTTTGTAAGAGATGAAGAAGGGGGAATAATGGTTTCTATGAGAATGATGAGTGAAGTAAAAAGCATTTATTCCCTTTTTAAACAAGATTTTGTATGCGTAGGCTCTGATGGTTTCTTGGTTAAAGATGTAAATACTCACCCTCGATCGTACGGGACATTTCCTAAAATCTTATCTAAATACGTAAGGGAAAAAAACATAGTATCTTTAGAAAAAGCAATTAAGAAGATGACTTATTTACCGGCGACCATATTGGGATTAAGTGATCGCGGCGAAATTAAAGAAGATAAAAAAGCTGATATTGTAATATTTGACTTTGAAAAAATAGAAGATAAATCTACCTACAAAAATGGGCGCCAATTTCCTGAGGGAATTGATTACGTAATCGTAAATGGTAAAATAGCCGTTAAGAAAGGCATTCATACTGGAGCTTTAAACGGTCAAATTCTAAAACATAAAAGCGATAAATAAATTAATAAAGATTTCTTATTTTTACCGCGATTGACCCAAACAATAGATAAATTAAATTAAACTTTAATAAAAGTAATATTTTAAGTCTTTAACTAAATATTAATAATTAAATAAGTCTTGAGCTTTTTTCCAGAAAATTAAGTTCTTTAAAAAATGAGCTAATTTGATAGAAAATAAGAAAAAAGTATGGATTTTTTCATTTGAGTACGCTGGTGTAGTTAAAGTAGGAGGCCTTGGGGAGGTACCTGCAAACCAGGCAAAACATTTAGTCAAGCAGTTCGATATAACCGTATTTATGCCGTCCCATGGGCAAATTGAAAATCTAAAAAACAAATTTAATTTGGAAAAATTACCATTCACTTGTGTCGGTCAAATTAATCCTTCTTTTATCGGAATAAATGAGCAAGAAGCGAGCTATTATATTTCATTTTATAAATTTAAAATGGAAAATGTGAACATCATTTTAGTTTCTGGAGAAAATTCTTTCACATCAAAGTATTTGGATGATAAGACGGTTTATAATCCAGAAACAATAAAAGGAAAAATATCTCTTTTTAGCATTGGGATTCAATGTTTAGTAGAATTCTTTGTAGAAAATAACAGAACAGATTTACCTGAAGTTGTTCATTTGCACGATTACCACGTTGTTTTGCCCTACATAGGAATGAAACAGATCTTAGCAAAAAATAGTTTAAATGTTGCTTCAATATTAACGATACACTTATTAACTTGGCCGAGGTTCGAATACGACTTTTATAGAACAAGTGGAATAGACGAAACGCCTATTAGAGTCTTGTTAAATGAAGGGATTAAAGAACTAAATTTGACCGAAATATTTAGACTATCTAAGGAATTTAACGGATCGGATGTTGAGCCTACAGTACCCACAGTTGAAAAGATTGGAGCTATTATATCAGATGTGGTTACTACAGTAAGTCAATCATATTTAATATCAGACATTATTCCGAACTGTGGCAAAAAATTAATAGAGTTCAAGGCTGATTTTTTATATGATGGAACTGATTGGGATTATTACGAGATATATGAAAAAGTTTTGAAAATTCACGGCCACGATTTAAGAGAATATCTCAATTTAAATGAATTATCAAAAATAGAGAGAAAAGATCTAAAAGAGTATTTATTAGAATACAAAATTGGAAATTTAAGTCGGAGTCCATTAATTAGTTCACAAAAAGTTCTTGATACGATAAATGAAATATCTAATGGAAATCCTTTTATTAAAAACGGAAACATCAAAGCTTTTTCCGAAAGTGGCCCATTAGTATTAACTACTGGTCGTATATCGCCTCAGAAAGGATTTGAAACAATATTTGAAGCGATTCCAGATGTATTAAGTCACATTCCAAATGCACGATTTCTTTTCCTTATTTTACCAACGGACTATAGCTTAAATGAAATTAAAACATATGCTCACTACGTTAAACAATATCCTGAAAATATACGCATAATTTTCGGAGTAGCTTCCGATATTTTTTATCTGGCACATATATCTGCAGATGTATTTGTTTCTCTTTCCCGATGGGAACCATTTGGTATTATGGCATTAGAAGCTATGGCATCTAAAATGCCAATCATTGCAAGTAAGGTTGGAGGCTTACAAGAAACTATCATTGATGTAAAAATATTTCCCAAAATAGGTACTGGCATTCTAATAGAAAAAGATAACCCCCATCAATTTGCAAACGCATTAATATCCCTCTTTAAATCGTCAGAAGTTACGCAACATGTGAAGGATTCTGAAAATCATACAATCTATGATATTGATATTCTAAATATCATTAACCAGATACCAGATGAAATCATTAAATCACATGTTTTATTAGATCCATATTATTTTCTGAAAATTAAAGAAAATTGCTACAAAAGGGTCAAGACCAATTTTACATGGAGCATTGTTTCTAAAAAATTAGCTAATCTGTATCTTAATTTACAATAAATGTGCTAAACTTCTTGAATTGATGTAAAATAATTGGTTCTCTCTAATATTTTAATTGTGCCAAAAGGGATATAAATTTTTAATTAAAACACCTTCCTTATCTGGCACAACTTCAAGTTCTTTTCTCACCCATTCAGAAATCCATTTATACTTTTGTTTAAAACGGAAATCCATAAATATTATTGCGCCTTTATCTTTTATTTTTCGTATAGGACGGCCAGAAGCTTGGTTTGCCCTTTGAACGGCAGGATATAGGTACGCGAAATTCCATCCTTGTTTATTAAAAACCTTATCGTAATATTCTATTTTTGCATTAACTCGGGGGGTGGGTAAATGATACGGAAATCCAGCGATAATTACTGAATTCATATAGTCTCCCGGATAATCTTCTCCTTCTGAATTTCGCCCTCCACATACGCCCAATAAAATCGCTCCATTACTAGAGGGTGATGCCATTGATTTAAAATCGTTTACCAAGTAGGCATTTTCTGAAGCAGAAAGTCCTGGTTCCTCGATAAATAATTGTTTTTTATTCTTATTAGCTATAGATTCAATACCATTCGTAACTAATGCGTTTAGAACTTTATATGAAGCACAAAAGATACCTATGTTAGCAGGAGTGCTATAAATTACTTCGTCAATTTTAGAGAGCATTTTTTTAAACATTGGACCTGTTCGACTCCCTCTACGCGTGTCTACACCTTCTGTAATTATTGCTTTAATGTTTTCCTTTTGAAATGGTGAACTCGCAACGATTCCCTTATAGCTTTTTCCACTATCTCTTAAACCCATTAAATTATTATAAACATAAGGATTTACTGTCCCAGAAAGATGCACACTAGTATAACACTCCTTTAAAATGGGAATAACAATGTCTCTTGGGTCTAACGCAACAATTTCTATTGAAATTATCGGTTTCTCTCTTACCCTTTTAAGATTATAACAAAAAAAGAAATTATCCAGTAAATAGCATCTTATCCATTTTAGCCAGAACTCAGCTATAGCTCCTACGAAATCTCTTGAAATATCACCGTTTGCAACCTTTTCGTCGTGAATTGAAACACTGAAATTATGTAAATCCCTAACGAGATTCTTAAAATCGTTTAAGTTCGAAAGCCCTAACCTTGAGTAAACTTGAAGCAAGAAATTTTCTGCTTTAATTTCTATTTCTGCCACACTTAAACTCTTTTTCTTCTTTTCTAAATGGCTTAATAGGACTTTTACAAACCTCTGCATAATACTTGGTGACCGGAAAATTTCTAAATCCTTTAGACATATTCTAAGTGAATACGGCGTTATTCTATCGGAATTAATTTCTGTTGCCATATCAATTACATTATGGCATTCATCAAGCACTAAAATGCAATTATTAAGCTCTTCATCTATAAATTGTAAAAAATTTTCGCGTATAAAAGGATTGAAAATCCACTGGTAATTGCATGCAATTATTCTCATTTCTTTTAGAAGAAATTTGCTCAAAAAATAAGGACATAATTTTTTATCTTTACACAAGTTAATTAATTCTTCGGCATCAACCGGTTTACTTAATAAATCGGGAGCAATATCGATAGAGTTATCGTATTCACTTCTTTTTTTGTTTAAATTTAGAAAATATCTACAATTTTTATTTTTTCTTAAGTCTCCACACACGGACATCGATTCTTTTGGTTTAAGTTTTAACGATAATAATGTTTCGTTAAGGCACATTTCGTTCCTTCCCCTAATGGAAAGTCCGCTTATTTGGATTTGGGGGGTTTTCTTTTTTAGAAAATTTGAAATTTTCGTTAGTTCTTTAATAATCCTTGTATTCTGAGAGTGAGTACGACACATATAGATGATTTTTAAATTATTTCGTATTGATAGAGGTAATAAGGCACTTAAAGCAATTATTGTCTTACCTGTACCATTTGGAGCAGCAAGTAAAGTATTTTTCTTTTCAATTGAAGCTTTTTCAATTTTTTTCGTGATATCTTCTTGGTCGCGTCTAAATTGCTCATAAGGAAAGAAATCAAGATAATTTATTTTGTACACCGAAGGATATTTTGGTAATTATTGTTAATCTATAATTTAGAACTAATAATATCATAGAGTATATATGTTTTTAAAACATTTTTATTAAAAAATGAGTGAAAATAATTCTGATGAAAATTATTTACTTCTAAGAGAATTACTTAACGAGTCTTTACTTAGAGACATAATAATTTTTATTATTTTATATTTATTTATCCTCGCTCAATCTTGGGAAAATTTATTTCTACTGTTATTTCCAATTATCACGTTTGCGTATTCGGTATTTTTCAGAATAATTAACACAAATAAATGGAGGACCACGTCTAATAGCGCCTTAATTACTTATAACCCCATAGGATTAGAAAAAAAGCAGGCTAATCGATTGTTTTTCACGGCAATACTCCAATTAATTTTATTGTTTTGGATAGGAGCAGAATCTTATTATCATCCACAGCTAATTCAATATTATAATCTATTTTTTAACATAATTTTTAACTTTCTCTACACTTTTGGGTTTTATTGGATACTAATTGATGTATGGAATTATTCCAAAATAGTAATTCGGTTGAAAAATAATAATAATAAACTCAGTACGCAAGCTCAAAACAATACATCACTTAAAAGCGATTTAGATAAAGTAATATCACATCTAAAATTGAAGAGTTTTAAAATTGTAAGCATTGTTAACTTAAGTACATTCATATTCCTAAATGTCTTAAATATAAGTTTTACTTTATTTATTGATAACACTTTTTCAAGATTTTCGTATTATTTACCGGGCACTGGAATTGAGGGTTCACTACCATTAAATATATCTGTCATATCATTTTTAATTTTTATAATTTCTCCTTTTGTAGCAAGCTTTTTACTTATCTTTATCTATAAAGATTTGAATAAGATTATTCAAGCTAATTTAGAAAATTTAATGGAAGAATTGCCCGAAGAAAATCGAAAAAACATAATCGAAAATCTTACTAAAATAAATAAAAAATTTAATCGAGATTTAGCTAGAGAATAAATTATAGAATTATTTTAATTTATTAAAATCATATTTATTAAAATCTTATCTATATAGTAATTACTTAAATTTCAAATAATTGTATATTATGTCGCAATTAAGCGAGCAAAAACGCAAATATATTTTTAAGGTAGTCGTTGTAGGAGATGGGGGGGTTGGTAAAAGCACCATGATACAGAGGCTGATTACGGGGCATTTTACACCAATGAAAATCACTATTGGGACGGATTTAGCCACTTATCAGATGGAATTTGAAAATCTGATAGTAAAACTTCAAATTTGGGACTTCGCTGGCGAAAAAAGGTTCAGATTTTTTTTACCGAATTATGCAAGAGGTGCTCACGGTTGCCTGTTATGTTACGATATTACTAGATATACAAGTTTCCAGAACCTTCAAGAATGGTACGATATTGTTCAAGACCATTCTTCAGACCCCGTGTTTATACTAATTGGAGAAAAAGTTGATCTAGCTGACGCTAGACGAGCTGTTCAGCGAAAAGAAGCTGAGGAGTTTCAGAAAGAACATGCTATTCCTTATCTTTTTGAAACGAGCTCAAAATCGGGTAAAGATAATAAAATTATATTTGAAACATTAATAAAAGAAATACAAAAAAAAATAGGTTTGGGTTAACTACTTCAAATTTTTATTCGAGTAAGTCCTTAAATTCGTCAATGTTTAAATGCAAGTATTTGGCAAGAATTAAATCTCTACCTAACAAATTTAAGAAGTTTTTCTTTCTCTTCTTATTTATGAACTTTTTCATTTCGCTAAGATCGGGTTCTTTATCTGTAACTTCGATTAATTTCTTCTTTATTGCGTGATCTACGACTTTTTGGCCTACATCAGTTCTAACGATCAAAAATGCTTCTCCAGAACCTTTAGGTGCACCCCATGGACTATAAGAAATATCAGAAAACTCTCCAGTGTAATCAGTACAATATTTACAACCTGCCATTCCACCAGAAGAACAGGCAAAGCCTATCCTTAGGGAAGTACGCTCAGCCCCCGTGTTAAAATCGCCTGTTATAATTTTTGCAAGGCCTTGAAGATGACATGGATTCGCTATAATACCTATATCCCGCTTTCTATCCAAATAAGCTCTTCCAATTCCAGTGATTAAGGGCCCAGCGTTTTGATTGGGGTTGTTAGGAATGTATTGTTTAGCATCATTTGCGCTATCAACAACTACAGGAAAAGCAACAGGTGGTTTTTTACTTTTAGGTTTGCTCAAAACAAAATGTTTAACAATTCCAGAGTCGAATGCGGCTGAAACTAAATTGTATAAAATCTCATCTTTATTTTTGGATTTAATCTGAATTATATCTTTATATACCCCAACAGCTAAGTCAACGCGATTTTGACCGAACATTTTTTGTTCAATTTCGGAAATAGGAAGGAAACTTCGTGGGCATGCATTATAGCACAAACCAACAGTCTCAGCACATTCGTCAACGACATAAGCTAATCCCGTTTCTTCATTAAAATCCATATGTGGGCAAAACGCGTTACAACTTCCGCAATGAATGCATAAACCAGCATAAATTACTTCATTTTCAAGTTCTTGACTAGATTTTTCAATCTTCATTAAATTAGACACTTTAATATGTATAATTTTTATAGATAAAAATTTGTTTTATAAAATGGAACATAAAATATAAAGCTAGTGTGAATATTCACACTCTCTATTTTCTAAGGCCAAAACCGCATAAATTAAAGTTTAAAAATTTCAAAATTTTTATTTTACACCCTTAGCAAACACATATATATTAAAAATTCCTAATATTTTCTTGTTAAAATTATTTTTAACCGAAATCAAAGTTCCTATTTATGATGTCTAATCTAGAAGAATACCTAGAAAATGTATGTAAGAAAAACATCGGAATTAGTGCAATCATAGTTGTGGGTAATGAAGGCTTACCCATTGCTTCTTTTGTAGATAAAAACACCGATCGTACGCTTATTGCCGCTATATGTGCTGCCCTAAGGTGGATAGGAAAACAATTTGTTGGTGAAATAATAGCTGGTAATCTAAAACGAATACTAATTGATTGTTCTAATGGGGCAATATTAATACAACCGTTAAACCACTATGGAATCTTAATTGCTTCATGTAAGAGCGCCACCTTATTAAACGAACTCGACATTGAATTGATCCAGTCTTTTTTTTCGTCTAATCCCCCAGATTCGGTAAATAGCATAATTATGTAAGCTCTAGTAATTTAGAATATGAAATAGTTTTTACATATTGAAATTATTAGGTGTTAAGTCTTTAGGTAAGAATTTTCTCCTTCTACCGCCTACATTTTCCTAATTTGCCCAGATTGTTGTATTTTATACCTCTCGGGTAAAATGCTTAGAAAGCGTAAGAAATGAAGAATCGAACAAGCCATTTAGCATTCCTTTTCATCATCTTTTAAAAAACGAGAACAGGTTTCGTCCAATTTCTTTATTATATGATTTCGATCTTTCCACATAATCCATGTGCTTCCTGATTTTTCAAAATGAAATCCATCGTATTCTTCTTTTATTTTAGTTAATGTTTTTTTCACGAAGCTCCACGAAAAGCCGGTTTTCTCAACTACTTCAGCGATTGCGATTGGACGATTCATTTCAAGATTATTGTTAAAAAAATCTATAATTTTTTGGAAACCGGTTTTAGGAGCTGAATCTTTTTCATTCATTTTTCATGAAGAAATAATTGTATCGATTATTTAGGTTAATACATGCTGTAAATTAATATTTATTCTTGAAAAATTATTTACTTAAAATTTTAATATCTTAATTTTAGCTTTATGACAAATTATTTTCTCATTTTTAGAAAATTTCCAGATTTCATTAAGTTGCACGGTCTAAAATAGGCTATTCCAGTTAATTCTGAAATATCTTCTAACATTTGAGACCATTTTTCGTAATTCTTTTTACCAGCTCCAAAAGGTCCGGGCATGTCCATTCCAGCTAACATAGTGTCGTCAATTACTTTATAACCAGAAACAATTTTTTCCTCTAATAATCTACAACCTTCGTTTAATTGGATTGCGTAATAGTGTTCTGGACTAAATAGTCCTGCTTTTTCATGAGAGCTAATTTTTGGCTTTCCTTCAAACCACTCATAAATACCTTTTCCCGATTTTCTCCCCAAATTACCCGCTTTAAGAAGATTTGTGAGCGTTTTACCGGGGGCAAACTCTGGTGATATCTCTTTAACAAAATAATTCATAACATCGCAAACAACATCCAAACCTAAGTAATCCCATTTAGCTAAGGGACCTAATTCAGGGGAAGATACAAAATCACTGTCAATTTTTTCGTAAGGTATTCCTTTATCCGTAGCCATATCTAAAATCCAATTAAAAAGGAGACTTGTCGCAATGGTTAAGCGGTTTACAATAAAGCCTGGACTTTCCTTTTCTATTTTTGCGATATATCTTTTGCCTTTGAGCGCTGGTAGCTTTTGACCAATTGCTACACCCAAGTTAAACGCTTTTTGAGATGTTTTTTCTCCTTTAATTAATTCAATTAATCGGAGTAACGGAATAGGCGTAAAAAAATGCATCCCAATTACTTGTTCGGGCCTGCTTGACGCTTCGGCGATTTTAGAAATGCTCATCGTTGACGTATTTGTTGCTAATACAGTATGTTCTGGCGCGTATTGTCCTAATTCTTTGAATAAATCTTGTTTTAATTCCATTACTTCGGGTATCGCTTCTACGATAAAATCTGCTTCTTTAATAGAACTAATTAGACTTTTATCAATAATGAGGTTTTTAATTAGAGAGAGCGTGGTTAATCCTTGGCCTAACTTTCCTTTAGATTCAATTTTTTCTATACCAAGTTTAATATATTTTTTCGCGTTATTTAGAGCATTTTCGTTAATATCGTTTAAAATAACCCTATCAAACATATCTGACATTAAAGCAACTTGAGCTATTTCTCTCCCCATGGTTCCCGCACCAACAACCGTAAAAGTTTTAATAAGACTTAAATCAACCATTATTTCTTTCAATTTTTTGAATTTTTAATTAATGAAGAACATAATTTATCAATCCATTATATAGGAAATCGAAAATCATATAAAAAAGATATTTATTACAAATTGAGACAGGAAAAAAGCACCTATGCCTAAGAAAATAGAAATTGGGAGCCCAGGCAAAATTTTATTTCTTTTTAATCCCGATATTGTAATTCCTGTTCCGATCAGAATTGCAACTGTGGTTAAAATCATAATTATTATGTTATTTGAATAAATAAGGACGCTGGAAGTAAGTAAACTGTAAAAAGCCAAATCTCCGATACCAATCTCTAGTTTAGAGGTATCGTAGATCATCTCACCGTTTTTAATTTTTTCTTTTGTTTCTGCTTTTGTTAAGCTATTTTCATCGTCATTTTGGGAAGCTATATCTATCATAGCTTTAATTGGACCATGTTTATAAAGAACGCCAAAGATATCCCAAAGCGAGATGCCAATTAATATAGCTAATGTGCTCCAAAAGGGCAAAATAATACTCATCGAAGCACTAATTAATAAGCTGACGTATAAAACGATTAAGTTTTTTGTATTAATTGATTTTGAAGTAAAGTATTTGTAAAGTAGTAAAAAGACTAAAATTGCCGTCAGTATTGGTAAGTAGACATTAATAAATAGAAAATAAAGTTTCAAAACGAAGGTAGTTTCAGGAAATTGAACAAAGATTAAATATATAATTACCTCAGAAAACAATAGAGTCATAAAGAAACTTATAAAAGCAAAACTCAGTCCAAAAATGTATTTTAAAACGCCTATTCCAAATTTTTTTATAAAAAAGACTATAACAAACGCTGAAACTACTGCCACTATAGTGAAAATAGCTCCATTCAATACGACGCCCAAGGCACCAAATTCGTCTTCAGAGAAGTAGCTTTCTTCAATCTGAATACCCGCAACAAAAAATGTGAGATAGGCTAAAATAGCGGCAAAAACAATAACTATTACAATAGGTAAGGGGTATAATAAAGATTTAATTCTGTATGTAGGTAGAAAGTGAGGTACAAAATCCTTTTCTATTACTTCTTTTTGCTTCTCGTTAATTTCCAAATTTAATTGAGCATCTCTTTGGTCATCGTCTTGAGAGTTTATTGTTTTAGGATTATCCGACATTACAATATTAGGAAAGATTTTTATAATAATTATTTAAATTAATAAAATTATTAATAGCTTAAATAGATAATAATTATGAATAAAAAAAGAGTATAACCGTTTGTTAAACTAATATTATTATGTCAAAATTTCAAAATGGTAAAGATATTTTAAATAAACAAACTCTAGCATTACCAATAAATCAATCTACTTATAGACAAATTATTTTTCCATGTCATTTGGGAATTATTTTTATAGGTAATGTTTCAACTTCTATGTTATACAAGTTGAGATTTCATTTGGAGCAAACGTTCGATTCTTTTTTTTTTGACATTCAGTTTATAGAAAATATAAAAATACGCCCTGATATGTTTGAATTAAGGGTTAAGGAGGAAAATAATTTATTAAATAAATCTTCAGAAAAGGTCCTCCTCCAACCAACTAATAAATTTTATGAAATTATTGTTGATAAAAAATTTGAATATGATTTAGATATTGGCCTAGGATTGACAAATTTACCAATCTATTCTAGTAGTAATGAAAATTTATTATTTCTATTTGGAGAAGCACATATTAAATACATGTGTGCTATAGTGTCTACTCATAACCTGATAGATTTGTTTAATTTTGAAGATCTTAAATTGAAAAAGATAGAAAGGAGGATCTATAAAGAAGTAATTCATGAAATTGGACATTTAATATTAGATTGTGGGCATTGCCTTAACGATTATTGTGTTATGCGCTTCTCTAAAAATATTAAAGAAATTGATAGAAAATCTATTTATCTATGTGAGAAATGTAAATTAAAACTAGAAAAAGTTAGAGAGAGAAATAATTTTTAAAAGGTTACATTTGGCAAGTGTAGGATAAATTCTTTTACTAACTCCACACGAGTTTTCCTATCTTTTCTATTGTATCGTAAAGGATAGAGTTCGTTAATTGTGAAATTGTATAATTTAATCCATGTTTTTGCGATTTCGCTTACTCTATAATCTTGAGCTACTTTTTGAGCATTTTTTCCAAATTCTGCCCTAAGATCATCATCTTTTAATAACTTTATAACGTAATCTTTAAATTGATCGAGATTATTTGCCAAATATCCCGTTTCACCATGTCGAATTATATTGCTAATTCCACATGCATTAGCTCCAACAGAGGGCGTTCCCTGGGCCATCGCTTCGAGTAAGACGAGCCCCTCAGCTTCAATCCACGACCACAAGCAAGTTAGATCTGCTGTGTCATATAATTTTAATAAATCTGGAAAAGGTATTCTACCAGCATACGAAACGAAATCTCGATATTGTTTCTTATTAATTATTCTTTTTACATGTTCAGTTGATGGACCATCGCTTCCAACTAATAATAGGTGAGCATTAGGAATTGCTTTATGTACTTCTTTAAATATTTTAATAATATCTATGGGGTGTTTTTCTGGGGATAGCCTTGATGCATATAAAAGGACCTTTTTACCTTCTAAATTATATTTTTCACGAATCCCATTTTCTTTCAAGTTTGTAAAATATAAATCGTGAATACCATTCGTCATGCAAACTATTGGTTCTTTAAATCTGTAATCTCTTAACAAATCTTTTTTGGATTTAGTAGCGACATGAACAAAATCGTATTTATCTACTATATGGCGTTCGTATCTCCAAATAAGGTCGCCTTTTGTCATTAGTTTACCAATGATTGGAACATATTGAGCCGTGTAATACTGCATAGGACTATTATGGGTTCCTATCATTGGAATCCCTAAATATTTGGACCAATTTACTGCCATGGATCCTACAACAGCATGCGTATGGATGTGGGAAATATCGAGATAATCGTGTTGGCAGAAAAAGATTTTATGTATAGGGGCACTTAAAACAAAACCCGTTTTAGGTGCAATCATTACACCCCCAATTTCGTGAAAATGTAAAGTTTTCGGCCTTTTGTACCCATTTTGAACTCGAGGAGCAAAAACATGAACATTGTGACCAAGGTTTGCGATTGCTTCGGATAAGAATCGAACAGCATGAGCAGTACCATTAATCTGACTGTACATTGTGCTGAAAAAACCGATATCAAGTACTTGTTTAGCCATGGTTATTATTCACAAACAAATATTTTAATTATATTGTATGTTTATCTAGAAGTTTATTTATATTTTAAACATAAGTTTTTATTAAATTTTTCACGATTTCTTAATAAAACCGTTGAAACCGTTAGTTTTATATACTATTATTTTTGATTGAGATTATTTTTTTTTAATAATAAAGTAATATCCAGAGGAATTACTATTATTACGCAATTTTTAGGCATTCTTATTTGGAAATAATGATATAAATATTAGTGTGAGTAAAATTTATGCCGAAATATCATATGAAAAAAAAAGAAAGGGAAATAACAGATAAAAATACAATAATTGAAATATTGAAAAACGGAAAGTTTGCGACGATTTCAATGTGTAGAGCTAACGAACCTTACATCGTAACTTTAAGTTATGGTTTTGACTTAAAACGGAATTCTTTATACTTCCACAGTACTAAAGAAGGGTTAAAGGTTGAGTTTTTAAGGGAAAACTCGAATGTGTGTGGCACAGTAGTGGATGATCTAGGTTATATTATGAACGATTGTTCTCATAAGTATCGTTCTATCGTGTTCTGGGGTAAAATGGCAACTGTAGAAGATTTGGAAGATAAAAAATACGGATTTAACATCATTCTAAATCACTTAGAAGATAATCCAGGTAAAGAGAAAAAAAGATTCCTTAAAAATGAACAAGCTTATGATAACATATGTATAATTAGATTAAATATTATTGAGATGACTGGAAAAGCATCGTTGTAAGTAATTTTTATTTAAACAAATAATTTTAAGAAAACAGAAAAATTTTTTTTAACTGCATGATATTTTTATATTATGGACCTTACTGAAGAAAAAAGAATTGTCAACGAAATACTAAAAGATAGAGCGTTGTCTTATTCTATTGAATTATTAGATGTTGAAGGAGACAAATATACTATGCGAAATACTTTTGGCTCAACAATAATCTATAAGAAAAAAGGAAATAAATACTTCTTAGAGGACGAATTAGATTAGATTTTTATTTAAGTTCAATGAATTTACTTTTGTTACTCTGCTTTTAGAACTTTTGCTTGATTTTTGTTTAATTAAGAGAATAGGATCCCACAAAATTCTAAATACCGTATAATGTAATAGTAAACTAACTAGCTATGCTATTTTTTAACAAAAAGTTATCAAAAGATTATTAATTGAGTAATATTAATAAAAGACAATTATATTTTTTCATACATAAAATTATAAAATTATTTTTTTATTAATTTAACAATAGAATATTTTTTGGCTAAACTCATGAGAAAAAGAAAGCTCAAATCTAAAAGTTTTGATGAGATGTACAACGAACAATTTCGAGCGGTAATAGACAATCGTACTTCTCTTTCTATATATAATAAAAAAAGAAGATCTTTTTGTATTATTCGAAAGAACTTAGCAAAAGATTATGAAATTGAAGTTGATGCTTCAGAAGCGCCAGTATTAAACAAATTGCTTGATTCACCGCAACCTTTTGAAAGTTCAATGGCTAATCTAAAAATTTTAGAGAATGAAATTTTTCCCTTAATTGATGCTTTTAAAAATGTGTTTGGAGAGGAAAAAGAGTTAAAATTAAAATCTATTAAATTAGCAATTGGAGGAAGTAATACTGATTACGTTACAATCAGAGAAAATGATTTAACAAAGTATGATGTAAAACCAACTCTCAGTGGATTGAGGGTTTTTATTGAAGAAAACGATGATAGCATTTTAGGCTTTCTTGATAGCGAATATATTACTGAAGAAGGAAATGTAATTTATTTAAACTGTGAAAAAAGGGAAGTTTCTGATAATATTTACTCTATAAAGATCAAAATCCTTGCGTCAATGCAACAGCGAGGATATTTCCTACAAGAAGAGCATAAATACTATGGTCTACAATTATTTATTATTATAGAATCAAGAAAACCGAATGATGACAAATTATTTAAATTTTTAAAAGAGTTAGGAATCGATTGGGAATTGATCTTTTTCCGAAGAAGATTGGCAATTCACGATTGGACTGAGATTGAGTGTCAAAAAGATTCTGAAAACCTTAAATGCTTTATAAGAGCAAAGTATGACACATTAAATTATTTTGACATAAACAACATCATTAGAATAATAGTAAAAAATCAATTACCTTTCAATGTGGCAGATAAAATGGCTTCTTTATTATACAAGATGAAATCTGAAAGAGCTACAGAATTACAGGAAAAAAAATATCAATTCGACCCATTTTTAGATGAATCAATACAAAATGAGAGAAATTATCGAAAAACACGCTATATCGATCAAGCACAACCTATTGACGAATATTCTCTAACCTTAAAAAAAGCTGAAATTGCTGCAGCAGCCAAAATAGCTTGTGCTTATTTAGGAATCCATAAACAAATTAAAGTTGATAAAGATATCTCCGATGCTGAAATATTAAAATATCAAGGAGAATTAACTAATTTTTAGATTTTTGAACCGTTATTTAACATAAATAAAAAAAAATTAGAGTTATATTGATAAAGTTAGTTTTAATTTAACTTATAGGATTCTTTTAATAAATTATGGTTAATTTCACCAACTGTAATACTCTTTCCTGTTTGAACATTCGTTACTGTATAAATAGCCGGAGCGAATAATCCTGGATCAATCGCATAGAAATCATAATTCGCTGCTTTAAATGTTTCTATAAATGGTCTTCCATAACTAGACGATGTATTGGCTGGAGCTTTTTTAAGCAGATCAAAAATTTCAGCTTGTTTGTCCTTTTCGACATCAATAGTATAGTAAGTCATACCAGCTGCACTAATTGAATCATTAGTTCGCCCCATAGCTCCAAGATCATCTTTAGCAATAGGGGCTATTGTAGTCATCCCAAAACCGTCTTTGAGCACATCTAAAGGAAAATGTATTTCATGGAGTTTATGTATGCCCGTTTCTACGATTCTAGCAGCAACTTGGATAGACCCCGTTAAACAGGCAGTAGGTGCGCAAACGGCATAAGTCTTACTTGCGTCTACTCCACATTTTTCTGCTACTATTGCCATCACTTCTTCGTTAGGCAACTTTGCGGTTTCAAAAACAATCACAGCACAGTCCGAATCATCGGTGTATTTAATTTCTTCAAATAACTTCTCAACTTTACTTTTAACTCTAGCAGGTCCTGAACCTAATGATTGAAAAATTGTCTTTTTTTTTATTACACCTTCTTTTTCTACTTCTTTTTTCAATTTTACTTTCCATCCCGCTAGTTGAGATGCCATACAAGAAATTATTGGTTCGGAAGTATAAACATTGACACTAGGTATATAATGACCATCTAAGTTATAGGAAGTAAAATCAACCGTTCCTAATCCGCCCATACAAATTTCACCAACTAATTTTCCCCCGTTCCACGATGCATTTGTCATATCTAAGACTGTAGCGCCATTATCAAATTTGTGTATTTCGGCTTTATAAAAATCTTTATTTTCAATTATTTTTTCAACAAGCTTTAAAGTTAGCTCATTAATTTTGACATGATGTGTCATATTTTTCACTTAAGGTTTTTTTTAATTGAGTATTTAATATTAAATTCTTATTTTAATATATTAAATTAAGTTTATATTAAATTTTATAAAAAAATGAAAAAAAAACTTAAATTATTAACCTCTGATTTAACAGAAACAATAAAATGGTTTCAAGATCATTTAAAAAAATCTGATGCTTCTGTTCAGATATATACTCATTTAGATGCAGATGGGCTAACATCTGGGGCAATTCTTGGGAAGGCTCTATATAGAGAGCGTATACCTTTTCAGATTTCTGTGTTAAAACAATTAGAAAGAGAAGAAATTGTAAAAATCGCAGAAAAGGTTCAGGACTATAATAATATGTTGATTTTTTCTGATTTTGGGAGCGGGCAATATTTAGAACTCGATGATAAATTGAATAATGATAATAAAAATACTCCTTATATTATTTTAGATCACCATATTCCCCAAAATATTTCAGATAAGAATGACGATAAAATTAAAGAAGTTTACAAAAATTCGAAGCCTTGGCATATCAATCCTTATTTTTATGAAATTGATGGTAGTAAAGAAATTTCTGGAGCAGGAATTTGTTACTTTTTTGCTAAAGCGTTAAATGAGAATAATTTAGATTTGTCTCCAATAGCACTTATAGGTGCAACGGGTGATATTCAAAATCGGGGACCTAATAATTCTTTTACCGGGTTAAATTCTATTATTTTAGAGCATGCCACTAAGGCAGATTTAGTCGAAATGGTAAATGACTTGAATTTTTCTCCTATTAAACCTATAAATGTAGCAATAGCTTACTCCACCGATATTAATCTACCGGGATTAAGTGGAAATACGAGTAAAATGTTAAAATTTTTACAAACTATAGGAATTTTAATGGAAAATTCAGATGGAAATATAAGAACTTTAAATGATTTTAACCAAGAAGAAAAGCAGAAAGTTACTTCGGCAATAATTAGATATGTATCTCTTAAACTCGATGTTGAGCCTTCTGAAATTATAAAAAATCTTATTATTAATAGGTATATATTAAAAAATGAATTAGTTGGTTCTGAATTACACGATTTAAAAGAATTTTCTTATCTTTTAAATTCTTGCGGGAGGAGTAATAATGGATCGTTAGGAATCGCTATTGCAATGGGTGATAGAAGAATCGCTTATAAGAAAGCAAGAGAGCAGTTAATAGGGTACAAGAAATCTTTAGCCCAAGCATTATCATGGATACATAATGAAAATAAAATTCAACTCAAAGAGCACATCCAATTTTTTTTTGGAGAAGAAGTCATATCAGAAAACATTATTGGTACAATTGCTTCTATGTTAATGTTTAGTAAAAGCGATATAATAGATAAATCAAAACCTATTTTTGGATGTGCAAAAAGAAAAGAGGAGGAGGTATATAAAATATCGGGGAGGGCACATGAAAGTATTGTGAAAAAGGGGGTAAACCTTTCAGAGGCGATCAGAGAAGCACTAAGCCTTTCAAATTTAGAAGCGTTAGGGGGCGGTCATCCGCCAGCTGCGGGTACAAAAGTCCCAGTTGATAAAATCGATGTCTTTTTAGAAAACTGTAATAAAATAATTAAAAAGCAATTACAATAATAACGAGATTGTTCTTTTAATCTGCGTTTTTCTATATCTTATAAGTTTCACCGATTTCAGGAGCAACTGAATTAAAACCTTTGTCTGACAAATCGTAAGCAAATGATGTTGTTGATTTTGCATCTCCATGTATACAAAAAATAAATTTAGAATCGTTTTGAAACTTTAAATCTTCGATATATCTGTGTAAATGAATTTTATCCGCGTGGCTAGAAAAATCATAATAATCTACATTACATTTTGCTTTGATAGAAATATCTCTTGTGCGATAATTCCTACTGCTTCTTTCTTTAAACTCGAAAATTCTTTCGTCAATTAATTTTCTTCCAGGAGTCCCTTCGACTTGATATCCCACAAGAAAAACTGCTGAGCTTGAGTCAGCTAAGATTGAGCTGATATATTCAAGAGCTGCACCTCCCTTTAACATGCCTGATGGAGATATGATTAAACCATCTGATCTCTTTTTAACATTCTTTCGTTTTTCTCTAGATGTTATTAATTGAGCTCTTTTTAAAGCAGACTTATATTCAGCAAAATTTCTAAAAGAATTAGGAAATTGAGCGTACTCTATCGAAACTTTTCTTGCTAAACCATCAAGAAATATTTCACTTTTAAAATTGTATTTTTGTAAAACTAACAAGATTTCTTGTGAGCGAGCAACCCCAAAAGCAGGAACGAGAACCTTTCCACCATTCTCAATAATATTTAGAGCATCATCAATAAATCGTTTTTCAAGTTCCGCTCTTATAGGATGATCTCTTAAAGAATACGTGGATTCCGTAATTAATGCATCAATTTCTGGCAATTTAGAAGGTTCAGCGGGAGAAACTAGGTTCGTTTCTTGAGTATTGAGATCTCCCGTGTAAAGAATTCTCTTATTATCGACCTCTACTAATATAGATACGCTACCAGGAATGTGTCCTGCGTCGTAAAATGTAATATAGAAATTATCGTCAATCTTCTGACGTACTTCGTTGCTAAGAAAAGAAGCGTTTTTAATTGTTTTTTGTAACTCTCTATACCCGAACGGGTGAGGAAAATTGGATATTTTAATCGTATCTTTTATCAATATCTCTGACATCCTAAGTGTTAGAGGGTTGGTAAAGAGGGGAATATCTTTGTTTTTAAATAAAAAAGGTAAAGCTCCAGAATGATCTACATGGCAATGAGACAACGCAATAGCTTTAAGATTGCTAAAATCTCCATCTAAAGGTAATCTCTCTTCGCCCTTGAATCTAATACCATAATCTAAAATACATTGTGCCCCATTATTTGACTCAATCAGGACTGCTGACCTCCCTACTTCTCTACATCCCCCAAGGAATTTTATTTGCGGCATTGTTGCTTTATTTTAGATAACTTATTATACTATAAAATATCAAAAAACTTTTTACTTAGATAAAACAATCCAAAAATATCAAGTTTTTTATTTAGTATTATTCAAACATCGAAAAAAAAGGGATTGAAATATGAAATTAGAAGGAAAAGCTGATATTGGAATTATTGGTGGAACGGGTTCAGGTGTTGAACTTGATAACATTGAGGATATAAAGGTATATACACCCTATGGAAATACATCTGATTTTGTTAAAGTTGGTGAATTTAAAGGAAAGAAAGTAGCGTTTATATCTCGTCATGGAGCTGGGCATACAATGCCACCACATAAAGTAAATTCTAGAACTAATCTCTGGGCTTTAAAAGAATTGGGAGTAAAATATATAATTTCACCTTCAGCAGTTGGATCTCTAAAAAAGGAGCATGATAAGCGTAAATTTGTAATGGTTGATCAATACATTGATAGAACTAAAAAAAGGTTCGATACTTTTTATGAAGGCGGACAAGTCTGTCACATTAGCCAAGCAGACCCTTATTGCTCTTATTTAAATAAGTTATTTTACGAAACTGGAAAATCTATTGAGGGGTTAGAAATTCAAAACGGCGGTACATATGTTTGTATCGAAGGACCTCGATTCTCAACTAGAGCAGAATCTAAAATGTTTAGACAATGGGGCGGAGATATCATTGGAATGACAACATATCCAGAAGTAGTACTAGCTGCCGAAAAAGAAATATGTTATTGCTGTATTGCGATGGTGACTGATTTAGATGTGTGGGCAGGAGAATGTTCAATTTGTGGCGTTGTTGAAGTTCAAGAAAAATGTGCGAAATGTGGAGGCCCCGTAGAAAAGCTCGCGGTAAGTATAGAAGAAATTTTAGGAACAATGGAGAAAAATGCTAACAGTCTTAAAAAAATGTTGGAATTAACTATTCCTAAAATAGACACTGAAAGAGATTGCGCTTGTAAACATACCTTAGCTGGGGCAATTATTTAAAAAAATAGTTTAATTCTATTTGTAATTTTTTTTTAATTTCTACTCGTTTGTGGTTTGATTCTAAAAATTAATAAAACTAATCATGCAAGATTGGTTTTCTTGCAGCGTTCACTGCGTCTAATCGTCCAATTGGAGTGTTATGTGGCGCAGTTTTCAAGAGTTCTGGTTTATTTAACGCTTCATCGTAAATCTTTAACATCACCTCAACGAATTTATCTAAGGAATATTTTGATTCTGTTTCTGTCGGTTCAATCATTATTGCTCCTTTCACAATTAAGGGGAAGTAAATAGTTGGAGCGTAATAACCATAATCAAGAATTCTTTTAGCAACATCTTCAGTTGTTATATCGTTTGGTAAATTTATATCTGATAAAACAAATTCGTGTTGACACCTACGGTTATATGGAAGCTCATATTTCTTTTGTAGCAAACATTTTAAGTAGTTAGCGTTTAAAACGGCTATCTGGCCAACCCGTTTTAACCCCTCTGCTCCTAAAGATATGATATAAGTATATGCTCTTAAGATTATCCCAAAATTGCCCCAAAAAGCTTTAATTCGGCCTATTGATTTACTATTATTCTGTTCGCAAACAATACCATCATCAGTCGAAATTATACAGGGTTTGGGTAAAAATGGGATGAGTTCATTTATAACACCAATAGGCCCAGAACCAGGTCCTCCACCACCATGAGGGGTTGAAAAAGTTTTATGTAAGTTCAAATGAACTATATCAAAACCCATATCTCTAGGACGACAAATTCCTAACATAGGATTCAAGTTTGCTCCGTCGTAATAACATAATCCCCCATGCTTATGGACGATTCTAGTTATATCTTTAATTTGTCTGTCAAAAACACCTAATGTGTTAGGATTTGTTAGCATAATTCCTGCTACATCACCTTGTTGCATTGCAAATTCAAGGTGGTCTAGTGGAACTTCACCGTATTCGTTTGATTGTAATTCAATAATTGAAAATCCCGCCATTTTCGCCGACGCAGGATTAGTGCCGTGAGCCGAATCTGGAACTATAATTTTATCTTTGATAATCCCTTTAGTCTCGAAATATTTTTTTATTATTAACAAACCAACTAATTCTCCATGCGCTCCAGCTGCAGGTTGTAAGGTAAATCCGTCCATACCGGTAATTTCACCTAGCATTATTGAAATATTGTATAGTAATTCAAGTGAACCTTCACTTTCATCCTGAAGTGGATGTATTTGCGAAAATTCAGTCAATCGTACTACTATCTCGTTAATTTTTGGGTTATATTTCATGGTACAAGAGCCTAACGGATAAATTCCTGAATCTACACCGTAGTTCATCGTGCTTAATTTAATGTAATGGCGAACGATCTCCATCTCGGGAACATTTGGAATTGGAAGTACATCTCTTAAGAGATTTTTGGGAAGGATGTCTTCAAGTTTTTCTCCATTAACATCCATTTTTGGAATAAAATTCTTTTGGGCGCGGTCAACCCCTTTTTCAAAAATCAAAGAACTATTACTATCCATTATTTTTTTCCCTCCTTTTTGTTATATAGAGCATTTTTAGCAGCATTGATAAACTTTTCAATTGATTCCCGAGAATTTATTTCTGTTACACACACTAAAACTGTGTTCTTCAAATTTGGAAAATACTTTGAGAGACGGAGGGGAGGAAGCAAGTTTAATTGCTTGCATTCATGAGTAAGAGCATCAGCATCTGGGCATTTTACAATAAATTCGTTATAAGTTGGTTTTTTGTTTAAAATTTCATAACCAGGAATTTCTGTTAGCTTGTTTTTAACATAATTAGCTTTTTGAAAGTTTTGGCTTGCGATTTCACGCAATCCTGTTTTTCCTAAAGATATAATATAAATTAAGGCAGATAATGAACATAATGCTTGGTTTGTGCATATATTTGAACTCGCTTTTTCTCTTCGTATATGTTGTTCACGGGCTTGTAATGTTAATAAAAATCCCTCGCGTTCGCCGTTAATTTCTTTTGTTTTGCCAACCAACCTACCTGGCATTTTTCTCAAATATTTTTGCTTTGCTGCAAAAATCCCTAAACCCGGGCCACCAAATGAAGGACTAATTCCGAAAGACTGTCCTTCTGCTACAAAAATATCTACATCTGTTTCTCCTGGTGGTTTCAGAACACCTAAACAGGTGGGGTCGGTCATACATTGTATCAATAAGCAATTAGGAGCTTTTTCTTTCACTTGTTTTGCTAACAACGATACATCTTCAATATCTCCGAAGAAATTTGGACTCTGAAATAAAACAGCTGCAATATCTTGGTTTAATTCGTCAATTAATTTATTTTCAGCGATAATTCTAAGATTGATTCCTTGTCCCCAACAATAAGTCTTGACAACTTCAGAATATTCGGGATGAATGCCTTCCAATAATAATAAATGGTTTTTCCTTGTTATTATAGTCGCCATAATAGCCGCTTCCGCAAGCGCAGTAGATCCATCGTACATACTTGCATTGGCAACATCCATCTGGGTAAGTCGAGAAATTACACTTTGATATTCATAGATCGCTTGTAAATAACCTTGACTAGCTTCTGCTTGATAGGGAGTGTATGAAGTATAGAACTCTGTACGATTTATTACAAAATCAACTAAAGAAGGGATGTAATGAAAATAATAACCTGCTCCCAAAAAGGAATTAGAATAAACTTTATTCTTTTGAGAAAGTTCTTTTAAGTTTTTCAGAACATCTGGTTCGGATAAGCCTAAGGGTAAATTTAAACTGTTAATAATTAAATCTTTAGGAATATCTTGAAATAATTCTTCTAAATTATTAACGCCAATAACTTTAAGCATTTCAGTAATAGTTTTATCGTCATGAGGTACAAAATCCAAATTAACCAACTCATACTTTAAGAAATTAAAAAATAAAATTTAAAATTGGAAAAAAAGTTTATTTTTTCTCTTCTTCTATTATTTTTTTATAATCTTCAACAGATAAAAGTTCGTTAATTTCGCTACTATTTGAAACCTTTATCTTCATCATCCAACCAGCCCCATAAGGAGAAGAATTAATTGATTCGGGGCTTTCTATTATAATAGCGTTAATCTCAACGATTTCTCCGGATAATGGCATCAAAATTTCTCCAACTGCCTTAACGGATTCAATTTCACCAGCACTACTTTCTTTTTCTAGCGTTCTTCCTATTTCGGGTAATTCAACATAAACTATATCACCTAATTGATGTTGAGCATAATCGGTAATGCCTATTGTAGCCATATCGCCTTCAATTCGCACCCATTCATGTGTCTTCATATATTTTAAATCATCAGGAAATTCGTATTCCATAATTTTTCACTTTTTCTTTGTAATATAATTACACATTTCTATAAAATGGTGTAGCAACTATTTTTCCTCTCAAGAATTTATTGCGAATTTCAATTTCAAATTCCGTTCCTACTTCGCTATATTGTTTCTCAACAAGTCCTAAACCAATTGTTTTCTTAAGTGTAGGCGAATATCCTCCTGAAGTAACGAATCCAATTTCATTGCCCTTTTTAAAGATTTTATAATGCTCTCTAATAATACCTCTATCCAGCAAATTCAACCCAACAATAATTCGAGCTGTTCCTTCGGATTTTTGTTTTAATAAAGTTTCTTTTCCAATATAATCGATACCCTCTTTAGGTTTGACGAGCCAAAAAAGTCCTGCTTCAATAGGCGTAATTGAATCGCTAATTTCGTGACCATATAACGAGTAAGTGGCCTCCAATCTCAAAGAATCTCGCGCTCCTAAACCTGCTGGTGAGGCTCCAGTTTTAGTTAGATCATTCCATATTTTCTCAGCATATTTGTTATCAAATGAAATTTCAAATCCTCGCTCACCTGTATACCCGGTTCTAGCTATAAATATTGGAGCCCCGTTTAACGTAGTGTGAGCAAAATAAAATCTATTTATCGAAGATAAATCAACATCCACTAACGGTTGGAGATATTCGTCGGATTTTGGACCTTGAAACGCTAAACGACATCGCTCTAAGGATAAATTAGTAATTTTAACATCTTTACTTCCAATATGCTCGTTTAGCCATTGGAAATCTTTTTCGACATTGCTAGCGTTAACGATCATTCTAAATCGCTCAGGTTCTTCCTCGTAATAAACAAGATCGTCAACAACAGTCCCATTTTCGTAACACATACATGAATATTGTCCTTTTGTGGGTTCTAGTAGCTTTAAATCGTTAATCATTACATATTGAAGAAGGAATATTACATCTTTCCCTTCTAACAGGAATTCCCCCATATGTGACACATCAAACACACCAGCCTTATTGCGTACCGCTTCGTGTTCCTTTATAATGCTTTCGTACTGCACTGGCATACTAAAACCAGCAAAGTTAACCAACCTTGCTCCTAAATTCACGTGAATATTATAAAATGGAGTCTTTTTCAGTTCTTGAATCAAATCCACACCTTGTAATGTGTTTATTTTAATACTGTGAGTATAAAGTACAGAGAATTATTTAAATTTTCAGCCTAAAAAATAAGGATAATTATATGGGAAAAAAATGGGTGAATGTGTTTATTCCGTTTACTATTCTTCAAGTATAAAATATATGGTGTTTCTTATTCAGATGTAGTAAATTTCTGTTTGATTATACCAAAATTTCATAAACTAACAATAGACTTTAGATTAATAAAAGCTAGAAAATAAAAGGAAAGTAAACCAATAGGGAGATACTAAAAAGCATTTATTATGACAAAATTTCAAGGATGAGTAAAAAGGAGAGAAAAATTAGCTCAGAATGAACTCTAAAGAGTAAATCTATTAAAAAAAGAACTGAAAAAATTATTCGCGAAATCTGAAAAATTTATTCATCACTTTATTTAATTCAGAACCAACGGAATGGGCAAAGAAGGGGAGGCTTCTTAGATTAATTCCTTATCGAAATTATTATTTCTTGACGAGTGAAATAAATTTAAGTAATCACATCAATTTAGTTTTAATATATAAAAAATCTAAGGTATGAAATGAAAATCTAAAAGGTTATTGAAATGGAAATAATAGAATCAGGTTATTATCATTTAACAATTAAAAGTACTGTAGAATTAGTATATCAAAGAAAATTTCTTCTTCCAGCAATACAAAGAGAATTTGTTTGGAGTATGGAACAAATAATAAAACTATTTGACTCATTAATGAGGGGTTATCCAATAGGTTCGTTTCTGTTTTGGACTGTAGGTGAGGAAAATATAAACAAGTTTGATTTTTACGAATTTATTAGAAATTATCATGAAAAAAAGAAAAAAAGTAATCCAAAAGCAAATATATCCGGGGAAAGCAAATTAAATGCGGTTTTAGATGGACAACAAAGACTCACTGCATTATTAATTGGACTTAAAGGATCTTATGCCGAAAAAATTCCCCGAAAACAATGGAGTGATGATTCAGCTTTTCCAGAAAAAAAATTATATATTAATCTATTGTCTAAACCTGTTAAGTCTGATTTAGAATATGACTTTCAATTTTTAAAACTTCAAGATGCTATTAAACAGCCACCAAACATTTATTGGTTTGAAGTTAGCAAGATACTTACATTTAGGGATCACTTTGATATTAGTACTTTCTTAAGAGACGAAAAGATAATTGATTCTCAATATGCTGATGAATGTTTAACCAAATTATTTTCGATAATATTGAGTGAGAAATTAATTACATATTACTTAGTAGTTGCCCAAGATCTAAATAAAATTTTAAATATTTTTATCAGGATAAATAGTGGAGGAACTCAATTGAGTAATTCTGATTTATTACTCTCAACTTCAACGGCAAAATGGAAAAATCTTGATGCTAGGAAGGAGATAACTGAATTCGTTGATGAAATAAATAGTATTGGAGATGGATTTCTTTTTAATAAAGATTTTATTTTAAAGAGTTGTTTAGTCCTTATTGATTTAACGAATATTGCTTATAAAATTGATAATTTTACTAAAAAGAATATGGAAGCTATTGAAAATAAATGGGATGATATAAAAGCTGCAATAAGATTGACAGTCGAATTAGTATCCAATTTTGGATTTAATTTCCAAAATTTAACTTCGAATAATGCTTTAATCCCGATTGCTTATTATATTTTTAAAAAAGATGTGCCTAATAATTTTTTAGACAATATAAATTATATCAATGATAGAAATCTAATCCGACAGTGGTTAACTCTTTCTTTAATTAAAAGAACATTTAGTGGACAACCAGATAATGTTTTGAGACCTATTAGAAAAATCCTTAAAGAAAATTTAAGTTCTTTTCCATTAGGGAAAATTGCCGACTATTTCAGAGGAGATAATAAATCAATAATTTTTTCTGATGATGAGATTCAAGGTTTATTATCCTATAAATATGGTCAAAAACATACTTTTTCAGTATTATCACTTTTATATCCTGACTTGGATTATACAAAGAAGTTCCATAAAGATCATATTTATCCGAGGGCATTTTTTAAGAAAAGAGAACTCTTGCATATTATGTAATCTTTTCTTTCTTTACATAAAGTGTAGTTCTTTATGAATATAAATTATAGTCTTGTCATCTCTTTTCAGTAAATTCTATTTAATCTCCTATAAATATGATTTAGCTACATCTGTATCCATACATTTAATTTTTACACCATCTTTATTTTTAAATTCTTCATCCAACTTTATTAAATCTCCATCAGTTGATATAATTACTTCAGCATTATGATTTATCGCAGTTAAAATATGTAATGAATCCGCTGCTCTAATGCCTTTTAACTGTAATTTAATTTCCTGCACAGATTTTATGATTATATCCTCTGTAAGGTCTAAAATTTTTAAATTATAAAGATTGACAATAACCATAATTTGAATAATTAAAGGACGAGATGATGTTACAAGAAAGAATCTTCTATTTTCAATCCCAATCGAAGATTTGCATAACTCTTGATACATACTCTCTTCTGCTTCATATAATGTTAAGCTAGAAGTAAATCCTTCATGTGAATCTTTAATTTTATTAAAGCATTCTAAGGCATCATTAGTAAGATCCTGAATTGATCTCTTTCTTCTCCCTTTTTTCCTTAGGAAATGCCCAGTATGTCCTCGAGAAATTAAATAATCTATAAAAACTCCTGTATCCAAATATACTTTCATAGGTCTTCCTCCAAAAGTTTAAAAAATCGCTTGGGAGAAATTATTTCTAAAGGTCTCAATTGATTTAATTTTAGAAGAGTCCTATCAAGTGTCAACAAATAATCACTCTCTCGAGTAGCTGTCTCTATAATTAAAATATCATTAGTATGTACCATTAGATTTCTAAATCGCATTAGTTTATCAAAATCAACATCTAAGGGAATTATTTTGATGTATTTGTAAATTTGTGCCAATAATGATTTTTCTCTTATTGATTCTGCCACTAGAAGGATTTCTTGAGATATAATCGGATTAATTATGTATTGTACTCTTTCAAGTACTCTCCTTGAAAACAAATTTCTTAGGCTTTTTTCATTTCTTAAATATGATATAATTATTGAAGTGTCTAAGAACACTCGTATTTTTTTCATATTAATATAATAGAAAAAGTTGATTTTCAATTTATCTAAATTATACTTAAAACTAAAATTTTCTCTTTATACCTAAAATTTCTTTGATTTTTTCTAATCTATCAATATCTTCAATCAATATTTTATTCTCTGGAAGGTTTCTATAAAGAACTAAAAGATTTTCTAAAGCACGCTCAATTTTATCTCTCTAGTTATCTCTATATTCCTTATCAATTTGCCTAATAATTTGATGGACCGTCAAATTTCCCTTTTTATGGATTTCCTTTAGAATAGTTATTATTTCTTGATTAATGGATCCTCCATGATACTGGTAAAATTCTATATCTTTTAGTATTATTAGTAATGTTATTAGTTGAGAAAAATTTCTGGGTCGGTGTGAGAAGTATAGAAATTTTTGATTATTATCAAGAGATGTAAGATATATTTGATAGAGTAATTTTTCGAAAATAAGTCGAAATAAAAATGGTAAAAGCCTATATAGATCATCATCATATGCACATTTATTAATTAGATGTTTTACTCTATCAAATTCAGTAAGATTATAGTCTTTAAAATTAACTTGAATATAAATTTTCGAGTTGGCTTGATTAGTCTTGGGTTTTTGAAGATTTCGAAACCTTGATTGAAATCCTTCGAAAGAATTAACGATTGAGGATTTTACTTTAATATATAATGGAATACCTCCAGCCACTGTCTTTTCTTGTTTTATAATCCATTTTGATTCAAAAGAATTTAAACTAACTATAAAATCATTTTTATTGATAGAAAATTGATCTTGGAATTTTCTTTTAATATGCTCAAAAAAAGTATTACCATCAATGAAGGCTTCAGGTTTTTCCCTGTAAGACTTATATAATTCGGTTATTAAAATTTTATTTAGTTTCGTTATAGTCAGTTGTTTTAAGCTCATGATCTATATAAAATATTTAATAATTATGAAGAACATTTTACTTTATATTAATAATAACATCTAATAGAATGATTAATTTTATCATTATTTAAAATTGGACTCAGTTAAAATAATTCCTAATTATATTATTATTTTAGTTTTCTTCATGAAATTATCTAATTGTAAAATAAATAAGCTAAAAATATGATTTCTTAATTATTAGAGAAATAAGCATATACTCAAAAAATAATGTGGTTTTCAAATTATAAAAATTTGTAATTAAATTTTTTAAATAAAATTTTACTTAATCTAAAAAAGTCATAAATTCAACAAAAAAAGTAATCATTTATATATCAAATCGTATCTTAATTCAATTTTTCATGGGAAAAATTAAAAGTTTATAAAGACAAAAAAATACTAGTTAAATATAGAAGATAGGTAACTTAGTAATTAGGAAAATTACCACTTACTTTTAAAGGTTATCTATAACTTATTTAAATTCAATTTCATCCTGCAGTTAGATAAAAATTGAGTTTATATTAATTTAATATATTAGTTCAATAAAGTAATGAATTAAAAAGAAGAGGAGTGGTTAAAAAATGGTCACCGTATCCCTTAAAGGTTTGGAACTTGAATTGAAAAAGCGTGGCTGGGAACAACATCGTGATTTCGCAGTCTCAGAATTAAAAAAAGGTAGAAACATTAAGGAGGTATTAAAAAATATAGCTGAAATGGACGCAGAAGATTTTATAAAGAATCTACAAAACCCACAAAAATTATATTTACCCGAAAGTTATAAGCAGGGTGAATCGGAGATAATATTAGGTGTTAAAGAAAAAATAGAAGGTTATTTGGACGTAAAAGGGAAAGCGAAAATTATTCCAAAATGTCATAGAAATCAAAATCCTTATCGAAGGGGGAATATACTTGCTTGTACTGATGATCCAGAGGAAACAATAGAATGATTGATGACGAAAAAGATTCTGAAGGTGAAAAAGAAGAATTTATCTTTGATGATTTAGAAAAGCCAGATTTCAACAAATATGAAGGATTAAAATATTTTGATTTCGGAGAACATTCAGAAGAACCAGATTATAGCAAATATGATAAGCTAGAAGAATTTAAGTTCGGTAAAAGTTCCCAACCTATTTTAAATCGTATTGATTATGATGGATTAATGGAATTTGAATTCGAAGGAAGCTTTCAAGTCAAAGATAATAGAGAACAAGGTATTTCAGATTCAGGCAATTATGTAACCGCCGGCGGTAAGGCAGTTCATGCCCGGGAATTCGGCAACGGCGGAATGATTTATTCCATTCAGCTTCACGACCCGCTGGAATATGATGCGGCAGTAGCTTCAATCGATGAACCCGGTGAACTGGTGATGCCCGGTGAAGCTGTCACACCGAGCGCCACATTCATAAATGTTGGTTCAAACGGAGTTGGGTTTACTACTAACTGC
>NJBI01000030.1 GCA_005222975.1 Promethearchaeota archaeon Loki_b31 | reverse complement strand
AACCACATCCTGATGAATTTTTTTCACCTGGTTTTCGCCCACGTTCAAAGAAAATTGTTTTTAATCCCAAATCTGCTGCAGTTTTTGCTGACATTGAACCTCCAGGACCAGCACCAACAATTATTATATCATAAGTGTTCATGAGTTCATTCAAATTAATTAAATTTCGTTTTCAAAAAGAAATATTATAATATATCTTTATGTTAATCACTATTTAAAATTCATTTTATTGGAACAATTAAAAACAATTTTTTAAATCAAAAAATGGAATCGAAAAATTAATCCGCAATTGATAAAAATCCGGAATAATTTTAGGAAAGTGATCTGAAACACGGAGGTATTATTAACCAACTAAAAAAAAGACTTTAATTTTCTAAATTATGTTAAATCTTCAATTTCTCTTTGGATTTTTTCAATTCGCTCTTTAGCTTTAGTAAGTATCTGAGTTTTACCATATTTGTTGAACCACTTTTCAAATCTCTGTTCGATTGAAACTTCTTTAGTTCCAGCTATATGTTTATCCGCAAGACAGATAATTTTTTCTTCAAGGGTTTGTGGTAAAAAATCTCTCTCAGGTAACCCAACTTGCTTAGCATCTTCTTTATCTAATCCACCTAAAATATGAGTTTCACAAATTTTGGCAAGCCGCTCTGATAAACCTCTTTCTCTAATTAATTTAGCCCCAATTAAGGCGTGATTAAATCCATGAGTTTTGCACCTACCAATATCGTGTAATAGGCCTCCAATTTCAATTAAATCCATATCAATCTCTCTCAACTTTATTTTTTCTGCTAATTCTAAGGCCTTCTCAGTAACTTTTAGAGAATGACGCCGTACATTGTAAGAAACTTTTAACTTTTTCAATAAATCAAAAGCAAAATCGCTATTAGGTAGAGTTTCTTCGCTTGCCATTACACTTTAATAATTTATTATTAACTATAAGGTTTAGTCTAAATTTAAGAATTATAGTAGGAAACAAACTCTATCCAATACTTCTTTTTTCTATTATGAATTAATAAACTTCTTCATAAGGTCCACTAATTACCCCTCCAATTAAGCCTCCTATAATAGATCCTATAATTGCAGTAAGCATTCCTCCAATGGTAACAGATAGTTGAGTTCCTTGAAATAAAGCCATTAAATCTTCACCAGATATGACGCTTAACAACATCCAGATTAAAAAATCGATTATAATAACAAGCAAACTTGCGATAAAACCTCTTTTCAGACCTTTTGAAATAGTACCACTCAAATAACCAATAAAAATACTAGCTAGAAGCTGTGGAGCGAAAAAGTCGATTATCGTGGACGACCCAGTAAATATTGAAAAGAGATCAAATTTAAAATTAGCTCCAATTAAAATGATTATAACTCTTAAAACGTCAATTTGTGAATAAAGTTGTAGTTGGATTATTATCTCTTCCATATTAAAAAAGAATGCGGTAAAAAAACTAAAAACAATTCCAATAACAATTCCAAGCAATAATCTATACGAAACCATTCTCAATCAAATATCTTATTTGAGTTTAATAATAAATTTAATTAATTTGATATATTAAATCTTTAGTTCTAAGAGAATTAGAAGATTTCTTTTAATAAAATATTAAAATTATGTTATTTTATTTAATTTATCTAAGATTGTAATTTAATATACTAATTCTATTATAGGGAATATATATTGGCTAAAAAAAAGAAAAAAACAGAAAAAACTAAGAAAACTGCGAAGGAAGTAAAGGAAGAAGAAAAAGATATCGAAGAAGATTTTGATGAAGATTTTGATGAAGATTTAGATATCGAAAAGGAACTTAATTTGCTAGATACTGACGATATAGACGCTGAAGTTGAGCAAGTTGAAAAAATTATTGACAAGGATGAAGAAAAAAAGCAATTATATCTAAGTTGTGGAATCCACATTGGAACAAAATTATTATCTGGAGATGCGAGACAATTTGTGTATAGACAAACTAATTACGGTTTGTATGTTATTGATTTGACTAAAACTGACGAACGCCTAAATGTTGCCGCAAAATTCCTGAGCAAATACGTTGAGGGTGGAAGCGATAAGGTGATCGTATCCTCTGTCAGAAGATATGGAAAAGAACCCGTAAAGCAATTTTGCAAAGTGTTAGGATGTAGGGCAATCACCGAGCGTTTTATTCCTGGCTCTTTAACGAATCCTATCATAGAGGATTATATTAAAGATGCGTCGGTGGTAGTTATCGTTGATCCTCATGCCGATAAAGTAATTTTAAGAGAAGCTCAATTAGCTCGAATCCCCGTCGTAGCGTTGTTCGATACTGACGATTTGCTTGACGGAATCGACCTCGCTATACCCGCAAATAATAGAGGGAAGAAAGCGTTAGGCTTAGCTTTTTGGTTGTTAGCACGACAGATATTGCTGGAATTAGGGAAGATTTCAAGCGAAGACGATTTTCCCTACACTTTAGAAGAATTCACTTCAAAAATCGTCCCTATGTATCGTCAACAGTAATTTTGCTCTTATTTTTCTTCTTTGCTTTACAAATAATTTGTTTCTTCGTTTTTCTCAGGGTCAATTTTTATTGAACGAATAAATATTTAGATTTAAACACTTGTTCTATTTTGTATCAGGTAAAAATTAGACTATTTTTGCGAAAAGCTCTTTTGCAGATTTGTAAAATTTGTTTTCAGCAGAAATATCTAGCAGATTTTTCTCGAGTAAGTTTATTTTACTAATTTCTTCGTCGTTAGGGAGTAAGCCCAGAAATTTTACCCTGTCGTCTTTAATGCTTTCAACTTTTTCGGTTAACAAATTTTCCATGTCTTCGGGAAAGCGATTACCGATAACGAGGATGTTTTTAAAGTCTAAGTGGACTTCGTTGGTTACTTCGACAATTCTTTCCATGGTGTGAAATCCCATTTTACTCGCGTCCGTTACGATAATGAGGTCAGTCACGTCCCGCCCCGTCCTTCGAGCAAAGTGTTCTAACCCCGCAGGAGCATCGATAAGTACTACATCGTAATTTTTGGATAATACATCAATTACCCGTTTCAGGGTATTATTTACACTACAGTAACACCCGCTACCCTCTCCGCGTCCCATTTCTAAAAGGTCAAAGTCGTCCAATTCTATGAGCGTGTCGAAAACCTCAGATTCGATGATTTGATCTTTCGAAACTTCGAGGGGTATTTGTCTTTTCTGAATTTTTTCCTTGAGCGCTGTCATTTTTCCCCCTACCGTTTGTTTGAACCCAATATCTTCACCGATGATGTCTCCGATGTTTGCGTCGGGATCGGCGTCAATAACCAGTATGTTCTCGTATTTTTTCGATTCCAAGATGTGTTTAAGCATGAGCACCAGCAAGGTAGATTTGCCAACGCCGCCTTTTCCGCTAAATGATACAATTTTTAATGTCACAATTTTTCTTACTCTCTCTATTTCGTTTAAGCGAGCTTATGTGAAAAAAAAGGTGCAACTTATATAAGGTTTGATTTTATAAAATCTAAAATTACTCTCTAAAAAGATTAATCTTGATACTCAAACTTAAATAAAAACAATACATCCAAAATGATAATTTGAGAAAACAAATCAAAGGTTGTTAAAGAAATTCATTAAGGTTCCTATTTCGAAAACGCTTTTCTACTCCATTTTTCATCCCCGGTAGCTTAAAACATTGGTCCGGGATCATCCTTTTAAAGTAAGGTTGGTTTTCTCGTTCAGATATGAATTGTGATTTGTATAGTGTTTCGAAGATTTCTTCACCGGAAAATTGGATATCATCAAAATATGGGATAAGGGGACGATTACTACTAATTTTTTCTACAGCATTTTTTAGAGGAGAGTAAATTTCACGAATTAATCCTTTTTCGTCTATTACCCCGTTTTTATGGGTGTGTTCATTATACAAACAGATTACACATTGTGGCCACCTATCGTGAAAATAATTTAAGACAAGATCAATCACTCTATGCTTGAGATGTACAACTCCGAATAGCACACCACGACTATTTATTTCTGTTCGAGCGAATTGTTTCGCACGATACACTTCAGTAAACACTTCTCGCATCATTCGGTTAATTTTTTTTGCCAATGGAGTTCCTGAATTGCGTAAAATTACTTCTGGAAGCTTTTTGATATGTTGAATTAGAGCAGGAGAAAATTTAGAATGGCGCGGAAGATTAAGGACCAATTCTTCGCGTGAATATCCTTTAGCACGCCCAATAACTTCTAACGGATCCCGACTATTTGTTATCTTTCTCATTATATTTCACTCTGTAAAATTGTGCTATTGTTAAGATCGGTAAAAGCAGGAAGAGTAGTTTGCTTCTGTCCGTTTACCAAGAGATACGGTTCAGCTCGTTTTAACACCACGCCAACAGATTTAAGATCTTGTCTGCGCTTAAACAAAAATTTTTTAGCTCGTAAATTAATTATCCGTTTAGCGGAGATTGGACCAATTCCAGGAACTCGGAGCAAATCTTTGTAGGACGCTTGGTTTGGATCCACTGGGCCACGATCTTTAAAATACTCTCTTGCTAAGTGAATTTTGGGATCTCCTTCGGGTAAATTACCTTCTTCGGTCAATACTTCTTTCAAATCTTTCAATTTATAATGATAGATTCGTAATAACCAATCGCTTTGATATAATCTATGTTCTCTTGCTAACGAAGCTGCTTGTTTACCTGCTAACGGTGTCCCTTCAATTGAAATGAACGAAGAAAAATATGCACGCCTTAGATCAATTTCTTTATATCCCCAATCAATTCGTTTTAGTAGGTCGTAATCACTTTCACTTTCTGCAGCCCCCACTACAAATTGCGTGGTCTGTCCGCTATTGAGAATTGGAGCGCCATCCCATCGAAATTTTTTGTACCCATCTTCCCGTCGACCTTTAATCATATTTTCTTGGCGTCTCAATTGGTTATCTTGTTTTAAATCTTTCAAGATTTTGAGGGTTTCATCATTGTATCTGATGCGAATCTGTTTTAACCAGCGCTGACGAGTTATAATATCTTTGTTAAAATCTTTCTGTTCTGCTATTTCGGCCAAGTGATCTTTAGTGGAAGCTTCCGAATTAATTGAAATACGATCAGATAGAGATATTGCCTCTTTAAGAAGATACCTACTCACACCTGGCAAACACTTAAAATGCACATATCCACCAAAGTTATATTTGAATCGAAGTAGTCGAACCACTTCCAACATTTCCTCGGTTGTTTCATCGGCGCTGCCACAAACTCCAGATGAAATGAACACTCCCTCCACCACATTCATAGAATAGAGTTTCATAAATGTGCGAGCATATTCTTCTGGTGTAAAACTCATCCGGTGCTTACAATTATTAGTAAAGCAGTACTTACAACTGTAGATGCATTTGTTAGTGTATAGAGTTTTGAAAAGACTCATGCATCGACCATCAGGTGTATAGCTGTGGCAAATTCCAGCACTTGCTGTGGCTCCAATCCAATTTTTCGACTCTCCAAAAAGTTTTGGATATTTATCAGTGCGACTAGATGCAGTACTCGCACAAATATCATATTTTGAATTTGCTCCCAAGACTCGAATCTTTTCTAAAGTAGACGGCACTTAAATCATCAGTTAAATAGAATTATTTTTTTTAATATGGTATATAAATCTATCTCTAGATGTTTGCCTTATAAATCGAGGGGCATATTGAATTTTTAAAATAAATCTATATTTTTATAAAAATTTAAGTTTTAATTTCTTTTCTGTTAAATATTAGATATATTTATTTTATACTTAAACCATTGATTGATAATAATGCCTAAATATACTGGAGGCGAAATAATCGCCAAATATCTGATAAAAGAAGGTGTAAAATATGTTATCGGTATCCCTGGACATGGAAATTTACCCTTAGTCGATGCATTCTTTAAAGAACGAGATAAACTTACCTTAATTCAGCCAAAACAGGAAATGAGTGCTGTACACATGGCAATAGGTTATTATAGGATTACGAATCAACCGCTTTGTGTTTTTACTTCAATAGGACCTGGTGCAATAAATACGGCAATCGGACTTGCTGACGCATTCGTCGATAGCATGCCCGTTTTAGTCATTACAGGCGATACTCACGTTCACATGAGAGGTAAAGGTGTTTTACAGGAAATTGAACGAAAAAGGGATTCAGATATGCCAAGAATTTTAGAACCTATTGTAAAACGTAGTTTTCAGGTTGATATAGTAGGTCAGATACCCTCGATAATGCAAAGAGCATTTAATCAAATGCTAACAGGAAGAAGAGGTCCTGTTGCTATAGATCTACCTTTAGACACTCAAGCTGCTGCTATTGAGACAATAATTCCTAAACCTTTAGAAAGACGAGTAATAGGTAGGGTTTGGGGCGATCCAAAAATAATCAAAAGGGCTTCAACTTTATTAAAAAAAGGAAAAAGACCGGTCTTTATATTAGGAGGTGGGGTTGTTACATCTGAAGCTTTTGATGAGATTAAGGAGTTAGCAGAAAAAGTTGGAGCTGGTGTTGTATCTACAATGATGGCAAAAGATGCATTTCCAAATGATCACCCTCTTTTTTGTTGGGCTACGGGTAGTAAGGGAACTACAGTTGGTTTAAAGATGACTTCTACTTCTGATGTTTTACTTGCTGTTGGTTGCAGATTTGCTGATGAAACAGCAAGTTCATATAAGGATGGAATAAGTTTTTCGATACCTCCAACAAAATTAATTCAAATAGATATAGATCCTCATGAAATCGGAAAAAACTATCCTGTTGCAGTTGGAATAGTAGGAGACGCGAAAGCTTGTTTACAGCAAATCTTAGAAGAACTCAGTGATTATATGATCGATTATAAGGGCACTAACTACTTTAAAGAAATGCAAGAAGAGAAAAAGAAATGGTTTAATTCTCTTGATGAGTTTCGAGACGATTCAAAAGTACCAGTAATGATCTCAACCGTTTTAAGGGGAATAAGAAAGTTTTTCGATAGAGACGCAACAATTGTAACTAGCTCAGGTAATGTACAAGCTCAAATGATCCAAGAGTTAGAATTTTACGAGCCTAAAACTTGTATTACTGCTGGAGGATTCTCTACGATGGGATATAGCGTTCCAGCCGCAATTGGCGCAAAACTAGGTTCAATAGATATAGGAAAACCTAATCGTCAAGTCGTAGCACTCGTAGGCGATGGTGATTTGATGATGACGATTTCGGAGCTATCTGTAGCAGTTCAATTAGGATTAACTAACATCTTCTTTATAGTCTTAAATAATCATGGTTGGATTGCTATCAAGGATCTTCAACAAGAAGCATTTGGCGAAGATCGAGGTTATGGCACAAGTTTTTACGATAAAAGTGGAAATACATATTCTCCCGATTTTTCAAAGATTGCTGAGGGTTTTGGATGCTACTCTGAGAAGATTTCTAAAAAAGAAGAAATAATTCCCGCATTAGAGCGAGCTAGCAAATCAAATAAGCCTGTGGTTATAGAAATTCTTGTAAATAGAGATTATCCTCACACCGGAAGCCCTGCATGTGGTTGGTGGGATGTTCCAATTCCATATTATCTTACAGAGCGAAGAATAAAGTACGAAGAAGAAATAAAAGAAGAAAAATTATAAATTTTTCTATTATTATATAGCCTTTGTTTAATGTTGTTCCTTGAATTTTTCAGAAGCAGGTTCTCCACCAATTCCCCAATGAGTCTTTGGGATTTCGTGAACAATTACTTCTACAGCGTGTTGGGGAACGCCTAAGTCAACAAAGACTTTGGTTATGTTTTGTATTACGGTTTTAACTCTTTCATCTCCAAAGCCCTTCCAAACATTTACATGAATAATTGGCATTTTTTCACCTCTAATTTGTATTATTATGTGATATGATTCAACCTTTTAATTTTAATCATAAAAATAAAAAAAAAGAAATTTAATAACCAATTATTATATTGAGTGAGAATTGTTATGAAAGATTTTTTGGAATTATTTGAAGAAAAAAGTATTGATTACATACAATTTCAATTTACCACGATTTTAGGGGAATTTAAGTGTGTTGAATTTCCAGCAAAAATCTGGGAAGATATGAAAGAGGGAGCCGGTATTGACGGGTCTAGTCTTGGTTTTTTAAAAACAGAGCAAAGCGACATGAAAACCGTGCCAGATTTAAACACATTTGCGATTCTTCCATGGAATCATAGGGTGGGGAGATTTATTTGCGATATAACCGACAATAAAGGAATTGCCTATCCTACCTGCCCAAGAGGGATATTGAAGAGAATTTTAAGTGATGCAAATTCTAAGGGCTATGAATTTCTAACAAGACCAGAATTAGAATGGTATTTACTATCAAACGATCGAGAATTTACCGATAAGGGCGCTTATATGGATGTGCCTCCTAAAGATTCATTTCACGAATTGCGACGCAAGATAACCGATGATATGATTAGTATGGGCATTAAGCTCAAAACTATTCACCACGAAGTTGGACCGAGTCAACACGAAGTAGAATTTATAGCTAATAATGCGTTATATCAAGCTGATAACGTCCAAACAGCAAAAATGATAGTACACGTCGAATCATATTGTAAAAATTTAATTTCTACATTCATGCCAAAACCATTTCCGTTAGTAGCAGGAAGTGGTTTACATATTCATCAATATTTAGTTAATAATGGGAAGAATATATTTGCTGATGCTGACGCAGGTGTCAGCGACCTCCTCCGTTACTATATCGGGGGGATTCAAAAGCGTGTAGACGCCATATCAGCCATTTTAAATCCTATTACAAATTCTTATAAGCGACTTATTCCTAATCACGAAGCGCCAGTTTATGTGTCTTGGGGGGTAGGTAACAGAACCGCTTTAATTCGCGTGCCAGGATATGAAAAATCTGCTAGGATAGAATATCGTGCTGGTGATGCAGCCATGAACATCTATCTTGGAACTGCCCTTTTACTTGCCTCTGGCTTAGATGGAGTAAAAAATAAAATCGAACCCAACACTCCAACTACTGAAGATATAGACTCTTTAACTGAGGAGAAGCGAAAAACTTTAGGTATTAAAAAATTACCCCCGAGTTTACAAAAGTCTTTAGAAGCGTTCGAGAACAGTAAATTTATCAAGAAAATTCTTGGAAAACAATTGGTAGATCTTTATGTAGAAATTAAACGAGAAGAAATTGATCAATACCAAATTGCTAAAAACAACGGAAAAGAAGCCAAATGGGAATTGGATAAGTATTTGTTGTTATAAATTATTTATAAATCGCGTAATTTTCTTCTAATTTTTTTTTTAGTTTTGATGAAAAATTAAATCTTACAGCATAAAAATTAAAAATTATATCATCAATTGATTTCTGTTCACGTGTATAATCATAACCTAAGTTTTTTTTCTTATTTTCAATTATTTGTTTAACCAATACTTTAACCTCTTCTTGTGTTTCTTTGTTGGGCTTAATAAAAGGCAAAGAATGAATCCCAGATATTTGAATGCTGTTGGTATTGTTTATAATTCCTTTAGATAGATAATTATATAGAGAACTATTCAATAGTCCTAAGAAATATTCAATAGAAATCGATTTGTCCTTAGCGATAAAACCAATTGCCTTATTCGAGTCCCAATAGCAACCTTTTGGCATATAACGAGCGGCTAACCTTGAGCTAATACCGCTAATGACGACTCCTTCTTTTTCAAAAGGCACATTATTTGGAATGTCATAAACAGGGATCGACTTTTCGTCCCAATCTAAAGCTTCCATAATAGGTCTATAATATTGATCACCTCCACCTCTTTTTAGATAAGGTTTCCATCTCTCTGCTTTCAAATCGTTTCCTAAAACAATTTTGAATTTCTCATTTTGTTTAATTTTTGTATAGTTTTTCTTTCTGAAAATGTCTGCTAGTTCCGTACCTTCAATCGCAGCAACGAATTTCTTATTGTTATGAGTGTGCATTCCGATATACCCTTTAATATATTTATCTAGTTTAGGAGCGTTATCAAACATATCAATTATTTGGTCCTCTACTTCAAAAAAAAATATGTTAAAAGGTAAAGATTTATATCTTCTCTGCTTGATTTCGTTTACAACCTGTGGTTTCCAATATTCGGCTTCATTTTTAATTCTCGAAATTATACTCATTAAATTATTATCTCGAACTTGCTCATTGCTATCTCCGGAACGCTTAGTTAAAATGATTATTGCTGGATATGTGCTAACGTTCTGTTTATCAAATAAATTAGTTGGTGCGAGTAATATTTCGTTTATTATACAATTTTTAAGAATGAATTCTCTTAATTTTTTATGAGTGCTTAAAGTTAAGAAAGTATCGCTCGTGATGAAGCCTAATTTCCCTCCCTCCTTCAAACGCCATATGCTATTCACTATAAACATTGAATAAGTTTCGTGAGCGTTGATTTTCCCATAAATTTTTTTTAACTTTAGCCTATTTTCTCTCACGTAACTACTTGCCTTATTTAAGTAAGGAGGGTTTCCAACAATAAAATCGAACTCGTTATAGCAATCCGAATCAAACGATATTAAAGTATCTACTGCTTTAAAGGATATACCTAATTCTTCAATATCTGTTTTATAAGCAAGATTCACGTCATAAGCAGAAATCTGTGTTTTTTTAATTCCAGCTTTCAATAACGATTTAACAAAAGCTCCAGGACCTACGCACGGATCTAATACTTTTTGATTGTTTTTAATTATACCTAATTGAGATATGATATAATCTGCCGTTTTTGGAGGAGTTAAGACTACTCCTAAATCCTTTTTGCTCGAGTCTATTATTGTTAAACACTTTAAAATTTAATATCTAAATTAAGTTTGGTTATCAAATACTATTAAGTTATCGATGATCATCTCACATAAATTTTTTAACAAAGAACTGTCTATTTTGTCTACTGTATCGCGAATCGAATGAATATATTTATACGATTCCATGTCGCCAATTCCTATCCCCTCAAACTTATTCTTTTTTAAGTAATATCCATCCGAATGAGAGCCAAAATATATTTTCTTAGGATTTCTTTTAATTTCCAAACCCTTATTATTATTTAAAAACGTATTATAAATGGATTTAACATTTCCTGACATTTTTTTACCGGGAAATAAGTATATATTTTTGGCGATCGCGTCAAAATTGAGAATTATGGATTCCTTTTTGTTAATGTGTTCTAATTTATAGCAGAAATTCCGGATTCCCATAGTTCCACATTCTTCCGCGCCCGTAAACACGAACCACAAATTGAAATGATTTAACCTAAATTCTGGTTTTGAGTAGTAATTTAACAATTCAAGTACGCACGCAATTCCAGAAGCATTATCAATAGCTCCTTTAGATTTGTTATTTGTGGCGTTTAATAGGATAAAAATTGTGGATATTAGGTTAATTGCAATTGGAAATGCTCCGACGATGTAAAACACTAATGAATATGAAACGAAAATATAGTTCTTGCAAATTGTTATAATAATTAATGTAAGGGATGAGAAAACCCAAGCTCTTATAACTCTTATTCTTACAAGAATTGAAAACCTTTGCCCTTTTGAGTCTAAATGGCAAAAAAATAGAATGTCTTTTTCGCGTTTTCTATCATTGATTTTGTTAATTTCTGCCTCTTCATTCTTGGGCATTAAGTCAAGTTTAACGTAAAGGTTTGCTGAATTTAACTTCTTTCCTATTTTTATGCGTTCCGGTTTTCTTGTAATTGTAAATAAAAAACCCAATAACAACAAAATAAGTATTGAAGAAATTGGAGTAATAATTGTTTTAAAATTTAAAAACAACAATAGTAGAAGCGTAAATCCCGAGAAAAACGCAATTTTGGAGTAAATTCTTGCATAAAAAGTACTAATTTCGAACTCTTGACTTAACGGTTTAAATTTTAATTGTTCTATTTTCTTAAATGCTAAATTAAAAGCCTTTCTTTCGTCGTCTGTACCCGATAATCTTGGAAAGGAAAATGATTTTAAGTTTTCTTTTATGCGTTTTTCATCTATCATTTTGATTTCTATCAATTTATTTAATCTAAATAAGCCCCGTATTTTGCAGAACTTACAATTTTTCTGTATATATTTAAATAACCTTTCTTTACCTTAGGTTCGGGTCTTTTCCAATTTTTTAATCTATTTTTAATTTCTTCTTCTGATACTAATAAGTTCAATAGACGTTTTTCTATATCTATTTCAATCATATCTCCATCTTGAACTATTGAGATTGGACCCCCTTCAAATGCTTCGGGACAAACATGTCCTATGAAAGGTCCTCTTGTTGCGCCTGAGTACCTTCCATCAGTTATCATTGCTACAGAATCACCTAGCCCCATACCTATTAGAACGGCTGCGGGGATAGATAATTCCCTCATACCGGGACCCCCTTTAGGACCTTCGTATCTAACGACTAAAACATCCCCTTCTTTAATTTTATCACTAATCAAAGCGTCTTTTAATTCTTCTTCCGCTTCAAATACTTTAGCAGGTCCTTTATGATGTCTCATGTTATAGTCAACTGCACTCTGCTTCACTATTGCTCCTTCTGGCGCTAAATTTCCTTTTAATACCGCAATACCTCCTTCATTTGAAATCGGATCGTTTAGATCGCGTATTATTTGATTTTCTAATACTTCAACTCTTTCAAGATATGTTTCTAACGACTCTCCTAAAATATTCACTGTCGATAAATCTAAAAGCTTGGATAATTTCTTGGTAAGAACTTTAACGCTACCAGCTTCGTGAAACTCTGTGAGGTTATATTCGGAAGCCGGTTTGAATTTAGCCAATAACGGAACAGATTTACTTAATCTATCGAAATTAAAATGGTTTAGAGTGCCACCAATTTCGTGAGATAACGCACACATATGAAGAATCATGTTAGTGGACCCTCCAAAAGATAAAGCAACTTTGCACGCGTTTTCTATCGATTTATGTGTGATCAAATCTAGAGCAGTAATATTCATTTCTACCAAATTCATTATAGTTTCCCCCGTTTTTTTACTCAAATCTTCGCGTCTCTTTCCTATTGCGCTTGTAGTAGCACAATCAGGTAACGAAAGCCCCATTACTTCAACGATACAAGCCATTGTGTTTGCTGTGCCCATCATATTACACGCTCCTGGAGAACAACAAGTTTCAGATTCAATAAGATAAAAATCTTCATCACAAATTTTTCCTGCATTAAATCTACCAATTGCTTCTTTGATATCAGAAGTTACAAAAGTTTTTCCTTTTAACGGACCGTCATTGAAATATTTTGGCTTCATAATTCCTCCAGTTAGAAATACTGTAGGAATATCACATCTAGCGGCTGCTAAGAGCATACCTGGAATAATTTTATCGCACGAAGATAACATTACCATTCCATCAAATTTATAGGCTTTTATCGTACTTTCAATTGATGAAGCAATGATTTCTCGCGTAGGTAAAACAAAATTAGAATTTTTGCCCGAATTAGCAATTCCATCGCATAATGCTATCGTATTGAACTCCATAGGCGTTCCTCCCGCTTCTTTCACACCCTCTTTTACAAAAGTGCTTAACTTTTGCAAATGAATGTGTCCAGGGTTAATTTCATTCCAAGAATTGACAATTGCAATGCGGAGTTTCGCTAAATCCTCATAATTATATCCACAACCTCGAAGTAATGCTCTTCTATAAGCTAGAAGAGAATCCACTTCTTTTTTTTCTGACACTGTGTCTTATCAAATCCAATCAAGGTTTAATTATATTTAATGTAAAATTACATCTAAATATTCTTTTAAGGCATAATTCTTTTTTCTAAATCTTAAATAAGTAGATAATTCTAAAATCTAAGAGAGAGACAAGAAAGTCCTCCATCCATCTTTTCAAATTCAGACATTTCAAGTTCTATGACTTTAAAACTAAAGTTTAGGATTTGTTTCTTTAAGTTTACATATCCCTCTGGTATAAACACATATTCATTTATTCTAATGCTATTTGTTGCGTAAGCTTCACTTTCTTGAACTTCTATAAGATTATACTTCCTAAAATCATGATGGTTTTTAAATTCCCCAGATACAAGTAAAATTGCATCCCCTAAATAAGATATTCCCGTTTTTAAGTGAAGTACTTTTTTAAGAGGAATTATAGACGAAGAATATCCGTATCTTTTTAAAATCCGTTTTAATTGATTGGCTCCTTCATTATTTGTTCTATTCGAAAGTCCTATGTAATAATGTTCTTCAACCTTCATTACATCTCCTCCTTCTAGCGTACCAGGTTTTCTTATTGATTCAACATTGTCGTAAAATGTCTTTAATTTATCGCTCATTTCAATTTCTTCACCCTGTCTACTTATTGCTCCAAGACTAGTAATTACAGCAAATTCTCTGTCCACTATTGCGGTATCTTCAACAAAAGTAGAATCTGGAAAGCGATCGTTTCCATTTAATTCAAGTACAGAGAGATTACATTTTCTTAGTGCTTCTACGTATTTTGAATGCTGTACTAACGCCCTTTGATAATCAGGTTTTCCTAAATTGGATGTAGAAATCCCAAATTGAAAATTTTTACATGGTTTCCTGACTATTGCATGTTTAAACATAATTTTAGCAATTTATTTGTAAATTTTTTCTGAATTTTTATTTCTATAGATTTAACTATAGATAATTCTTATTAAGTTTAATTTTCTTTTATAGAGAAATAGAGTTATATAAATTTCATAAATAATTTCATAAAATGATATGCTGAAGGTTGGAATTATTGGAACGGGGGTCATTTTCGATTTAAATGTTCTTGGATACTTGAATAATGAAGATGTTGAAATTACAAGTTTAAGCAATAGAACTATAGATAAAGCTAAAGCTAAAATTAATAAATTCAAACTTCATAAGGATACCCGAATATATTCTGATTACAAAGAAATGCTAGATAAAGAAGAATTAGATTTAATAGAGATTTTACTTCCTCATCATCTCCATGCAGATGCTACCATTTATGCTGCTAAAAAAGGAATTAAGGCAATATCGGTTCAAAAGCCTATGGCTTTAAATCTTGAACAGGTAGACGAAATGATTGAAGAGTGCAAAAAATCTCAATCAATATTATCAATTTATGAAAATTTCATGTTTGCTCCACATATTTTAAAAGCTAAAGAGCTACTAGATGAAGATTATATTGGTGATCCATCCTCAATTCGAATTAAAACTGCGATGGGTGCTACGGGGGGTTGGAAAGTTCCAGAAAGTGCTAATAAATGGAGAGAAGACCCTAAAATGGTTGGGGGTGCTGAAACAGGCTCGCCTGTCCTACTTGACAACGGTTGGCACGCTTTTGCTTTGGCACCTTGGATTTTTGGAGAAGAAATCGAGAAAGTATTCGCCTGGACAGGTAATTATAAAGGTTTAGATGCTCCAGCATATGTAATGTTCAAATATAAGCAAAACAGAGAACATATTGTTCCACAATATGGTCATATGGAATTTTCTTTAATGCCTGAGATGAGACTTCCTTCAAAATATTATTCCACTGATGAATTTATTGAAATTATCGCAAGTAGAGGAATTATGAAAATAAATCAAGGAACCTCATTAGGAAATCAAATGTCAAAATCAAATATCTTCGCTCCAATAGTAATAGTTAGAGATGGAAAGGTTGAAACCTATAGTGATTTCGAAAACGATTGGAAATATAGTTTTATTAACGCAACAAAATATTTTATAGAGGTTGTTAAAGGAAACAAAAAACCAATATTATCTGGTGAACAAGCGAGAAATGTGTTAAAATTCAATTTGGCAGCAGTAAAATCTTCTGAATTGGGCAAAGAAGTATCATTGAAAGAGTTCCATTAAAATAAATTAAAGTTCGTATTGATACTTAAATTCTTTATGCTCTAATCCTTCTTGAATCCCTTTTTTTAAATCCATTCTAATATTCTTAAGATATTTTCTATATGTACCTCCATCAACTTCCACAAGCTCCTTCACGGTACAAGAATCATTTTGCTCATTTTCTGGAGTAATTTCGTCCCACCTTACAATCCTTTTCTGTTGAGTCGATATAAAAGGCATTTTAGCAAAAATACTTAAATCCCTCCCTTGTTCGCCAGTATAAATCGGGTCGCTCTTTTCTTGTATAGCACGAATAAAATGTTCAGTAGAATTAATAAAAGAATATCTCCAATCCCGTGGTAATTCTTCTCCATAAGTTTTGACTTCACCACCACTATACACAACAATAGGTGGATATTGAGGCGTTTTAGATATCAAATTTCCCCCACAAGTACACTGGTTTAACCATATCATACCTTTCGTTCCAGAGATTTCAATGAATTCGTCACAATCATAATAATTACTTGGATAATAAACATTAGGAGCAAGAGTAAACTGCATTGAACCGTATTTAGGGGGATCATCTAATTCTTTTTTAGGGTATTTCCAAAAAATGAGACTTGGTGAATCCATCACCGTGGAAAAATAATCGATCCAACTGTATAATTCATCGACTTTCTCTTGATCCATTAACCATAACGCCATTGAGAATTTATGAATTCCATCATCATATATCCATGAACCCCCTCCGCATTTATCAATATTACGACGCCAAAGAAGAGCTTTCATATCTACTGGCATACTTGGACCTCCCATGGCAATGGTATTTATTCTGAAATTTAAAGATTCTCCTATTATTCCTTGATCTAACAGCTCTTTTGCTCTTAAATAAACTGGATAAAACCTAAAGTTTTCATATAGTTTAAGTTTTACATTTTCATCTTTACAAACACGAATCATGTTTTCACAATCTGTTATCGTATGAGCCATTGGCTTTTGTACCGAAATTCCTGGAACTCCCGCTTTAGCACAATATGCTGTCATTGGAGCGTGAAGATGATGTGGTGTTAAAATTTCTACAATATCAAGATCTTCGCGATCAATCATTTTCTTATAATCTTCGTATATTGGGACTGTCCGTAAGCCCCATCTTTCTAACTTTTTACCAGCAGTTTTTAAATCAGTATCGCTTACCCCCACAAGTTCAGTTTCTTGGGAACGAAGATATCCTAACACATTTAAGTTTGCGATATCACCACAACCAATTATCCCTACTCTCAACATAATAGAACAGAAGTTAAGTATTTAACGTTATTTTATTAAGTTTGCTCAAAATTAAAAAGTTTTAGATGGAATTGATGCAAATTAATTTCTAAATTTAAAATTTTTATAGATATATTTTACTTCCGTACATTCTCAAAAAATAAAACTTTAAATAAACTTAAATCGTAATCTATAACTGTAACCTTATAAAAAAAAAAAGAAGGTAGAAATTTAAAATGGTTGACGAGAATTTAATAAAAGAATTAAAAGAAATGAGAGAAAAAGGTGCAAGCCAACCTTCTGACGCTCTCAAAATGTATGAGTTTGTCAAGCAAATGGCCGAGGAAAGCGAAGATTTAAAAGAAGAATTAGAAGATATCGATCTTATGGCCGTTCAACTCGTAGTGACTGATGTTAATTATAGGTATTGGGTTAAAATGGGAGACGGAAAGATCGATTATGGCGAAGGAGACGCTGATGACCCGAGCGTTACCATGTCTGCGACAGGAGCAACTTGGGCAGGATTATCCTCTGGCGAATTAGATTCCACTAGCGCGTACATGTCGGGGGACCTAGTTATAGAAGGCAACCTTCAAGATGCTATCGCTTATGGGGAAATTGTTGGTCTAGCTATGGAAGAAGGAGCAGAATATTTTGAAGATTAAATCTTCAATTATTATTTAAACATAATTTCACATCTTTTTTTTTATCCTTTTTTTAAAAAAACTAAAATTGTAATTCTCGTCTACATTTGATTTTATAAATATTATATTAAAATTTTTTTTTGCGATTATGGTTGAGGCTGCTAGCCCTAGGGAGTTATTGGGATTCCGATTAATTGGATATTCAATTGGAGACTTTGGAATATCATTAGTAAATATATTATTCGGAACGTTTGTTTTCCAGTTTTATGTATATACAATTAATTTAAACTCAATACTTGTCTCAATTGGAATTTCAATGCAATTAATTATTGGTGCCTTTTTCTCAATAATATTTGGAGTTATTGTTGATAATAAAACACCCGGAAAATTGGGAAAAAGACGACCTTTTTTACTTTTTGCTCTGCCATTATGGGTTTTAGCAAACATTTTAATATGGTTTCCTCCATGGTATGCTCCTCAAGCGGATTCTTTTTTTTGGCCAACGGCAATTTTTTTCTGGTTTATGACGGCATTACAAGCTACATCGGGTACATTAATTTTTAATGTTTACTTATCAATGTTACCAGAACAATCTCAAACTCAAAAAAACAGGAAAGTTGTTGCTTCTAATAGAGCATTATTTTCAATTATTGCTTCAATATTAGCATTAATGTTACCCTTAATAGTACAGAGTATACTCGCCGATCCTGAAAATGTAAAATGGTGGCAACCTTCAGGAAAATTAATACTTCTTTATATTCCAATGATAGGTATAACATTCGCGATTTTTGGGTTAATAACAATAATTTTCACCTTCTTTTCAGTAGACGAAAAATTTCATAATAATACCCCAATTAATGAAAAGAATAAAATATCGATTGTGTCTACTATTCAACAAATTGCAGTACCTATTAAAGATAAAAAATTTAGAAATTTCTTGGTAGTTAGGTTTTTACATAGTATATCTGGCATAACTTTAGGAATTTTAGTAATCCCTTTTTTAGTGATTGTTCTTAAATTTAAAGAAAGCGAATTTTTTATATATGTAATAGTCTCTATTTTTAGTAAGTTTACCTGGTACTTTATATGGAGAAAAATCCTTACTAAAAGAAGTATCATAACAAAATATTTCATATGTATCGGACTTGCGACAATTGCTTCATTATTAGAACTTCTCTTTTTGCTAGAGTTCCTTTCTTTTGAATTAAAAATTTTTATTTTTATACTATCAATTGGAACGGTATTAGGATCTATGTATGCGTTTCCATTATTTGCCATCCCTATTGGTGCTACATTGGTTCATGAAGCCTCTTATAAAGAAGAAAAATTAAATACTAGTATATCAATCTCTAAATTATCAGGAGCTTATTATGGATCACTAACCTTTTTTACATCTATTGGTCAAGCGCTCTCTTCAATCATATTAGGCTTTATTCTTTCTGGACCTAATGAAAATAATCCAATTATAATTACATTTTTAATATCATCTATGGGTATCTTCTACTTGATAAGCCTTCTATTTCTAAAAAACATTAAGTTAAATAAAGAGTTAAGTGGAATACCCACATTAAATAACGAGCTTTCCCAATAAATCACATATATGAAAGAAAAAAAAGTAATAATAAGAAAATTTTAAAGATATAAATTTATCCGATATATTCGATTTTACATTGAAGACGAATATCCCGTGAAGAGCTTCCAATTAAAATGTTGAATAAACCCTCCTCTACTTTCCATTTACCGCTTACATCATCATAAAAAGAGAGATCGCTCTTTTCTAATTCAAATACAACATTAGTTTTTTCCCCAGGATTAAGATTTACTTTTTTAAAACCTTTCAATTCTTTTAATGGTCTCTCCGCGCTTGATTCAATATCCTGAATATATATTTGTATAACTTCAGCTCCAGAGCGTTTACCAGAGTTTATTATATCAAACGATACTTCAAACTTGTCATCTCCTCTTACCTTTTCTTTATTAATTATTACATTTTCATAGACGAAAGTAGTATAAGATAACCCATGACCAAAAGGAAAAAGTGGCTCGATATCTTTTGTGTCAAAATGGCGATATCCAACAAAAATTCCCTCATCGTAAAAAACCTTATCATCCCCAGGGTAAGTTCTCTTTGATACGTGAGCGGGTGAATCTGAAAGTTTTTTTGGAAATGTCATAGGGAGTTTTCCAGAAGGGGTCACATCTCCAAATAAAACGTTCGCTATAGCGTGCCCAGCCTCCATTCCTCCATACCAAGCTTCAATAACAGAAGGAACGTTATCGATCCAATCTTTCATGGCTATAGGGCTTCCATTGATAAGTACTACGATCGTTTTGGGATTTTCCTTTACTGTTTTATTAATTAATTCAATTTGATCTGAAGGCAATTCAAACGCGTTCTTATCTACTCCTTCAGCATCCTTACCTGGATCGTGATTGAGTCCAGCGAAAATTATTGTTACATCTGCTTTTGAAGGCGTATCTATAATTTCCAATTTATCCTTACATTTCTGCTTTAAGCCCTCAAAAGGGGTAATCTCGTATGGGGGATAATTAACTGAGCTACCGCCCCCACCAGATAATATACCTCCTTCTACTATTTTAAAGTTCGCATTTGGCCCAATAACAGCTAACCTTTTTATTGTATTAATATCTAAGGGTAGTAAAGATTCCTCGTTTTTCAAAAGTACGATCCCTTCTTCGGCTATCTTGCGAGCTATCGCTTGATGTTCAAGGGTATTTCTACTACCGCGAGGGAGCGTATTCTCAGCGTCATATAATCCAACTAAAAACATAACCCTTAGTAATCTCTTGACATTATCGTTTAATGAGTCTTCGGTGAATTTACCTTCTTGAAAGGCTTTTTTCATATTTCTTTTATTGTACTTTTTTGCTGTAGGCATTTCGAGAGATAACCCTGCAGTAACACAACTTCCAGTACTTGTATAGGCTGTGGCATTCCAATCTGAAACTGTAAATCCTCTAAAGCCCCATTGTTCCATCAATCTTTCTCTTAATAGATTATAATTCTCTGATCCGTAAATTCCATTTACCTTGTTATAGCAAGTCATGAAGGACCACGCATCAGCTTCTTGGACGGTCGCCTTAAAAGCGGGTAAATATATTTCTTGGAGTGCCCGTTCGCTCACTTCGGAACTCACTGTGAATCTATTTGCTTCTTGATTGTTACATATGAAGTGTTTTACACACGCTGCAATTTTTTGGCTTTGAATTCCTTTCACGGTAGCAACAGCAAGAACTTTATTTAAATGTGGGTCCTCTGTTTGATACTCAAAAGTCCTTCCATTCATTGGAGTTCTTTGAATATTGATACCAGGAGCTAGTAGCATGTGAGCGCCGACTTCACGAACTTCTTCGGCTACAGCTTTCCCAAATTCGTGAGATAGTTTAGGATTCCATGTTGCTGTCCTACAAATACCTGAAGGAAAATAGGTACACTTTATTTCACCCATAGTGTCGGGTCGAACACCGTGAGGACCATCGTACATCGTAAATGATTTTACACCCAATCTTTTAATAGGTTTAGTATGCCACATAAATCTTCCAGAACATAGCTTAAATTTTTCCTCAAGCGTTAATCTACTTAATAAATCTTCTACCCGATTTTCCAAATTAAGGTTACTATCCATAAATGGTAATTTTTGGAGTTGTTCTTTTGAATAAATCTCGTTCATATCAATTATCCCTTAATAATTTATTATACAAGTAAAAATGCAGAATTAAAAATAACTTTTCACAAAAAAAAAAAAATAAAATGATTAAAGATTCATTTCTTCTATTTTCAATTTGATACCTATAGCCTCTTCTTTTGATATTTTATACAGGAAGATAAAAGCAATCGTACCAATTATAGTTATAATCATTGGAATTATTGACATTTGAAAAAGTAAACCAAACTTTGCAGCATCCGTGTTCCCTGTTTCTAGAATTGGATCATAACCCGTAAATATTGCTACAATCGCAAAAATTACTGTCTGAATAAAGTATGAGAAAGCTGTGAAAATCTTGTAAATACCTGAATAACTTCCTTCTTCACGTTTTCCGGAATTAACTGTTGCGTTGTCTATACCTTGTGCTCTCAGTAACCCGAAAATGACTCCCGCAGTTGCACTAAATCCAACACCAGCCAAAGCAAATACTAAAGTTAAACTAATTAAATCAGTAACAAACACCAATGAGAAATACGCGATAATATTACAAAACATACCCGCTATATATGCATTTCTAACACCGATCTTTCTAGAAATCCATGTCCACAAAGGAGCAAGAAGAAATCCAATAGTATTCACCGTCAAAAGAGGTAGAGCAGTAGCCCCTATATCTAATCCTAATGAATGTGTTACATAAAAATTAAGCCCATATAGAAAACACGCCCCAGCTACAGACCAAGAAAAACCTGCGATTGTAATTCCCATCCAACTACGATCCTTAAAAATCCGTTTAATCACTTCACCCACAGGTGATGATCCCCTTTGAGAACTGTCCAATTCTGCGCGAAATTCCTTCATTTCTTTAGGTTCTCGAATTCCAGAACTATATGGAATAACCAAAATGTAACCAAAAATAACAACAAGAACTACCGTTCCTAAATATCCAATTGACGATATGAATATAGGGATTAAGACATTGATAAAAATTGTTGCTATACCCCCTATAATTGCTCCTATAACGATTACCTTTCTTCTATGGGAATCTTCCCTAAATAAATCGGGAAATAAAGCCATTTCATTAATCTCACTTGACGACATAAAAGTATCATATACCACCATAACTACTATTAGCCAAATTACAGATATCAGAATGTCAGGAGAAATTTGGATAAAACTTAAGATTAAAAAAATTGGCCCTATAACTAAACCTCCAATAATCCACGGAAATCTCTTTCCAAATCTTGAGGTCAATTTCTTAGATTTATCAGCTAAATATCCAATTATTGGATCGTTTACACCATCTATAATCGAGTATATTAAATAGATCAACGGAATTACTGCTGTTGGTATTAATAGAATAATAACCGCAAAATATTGAATTTGACCCTACATAGTGAACAATAAACCACTACTAATACCACCAAGAGTATAAAAAACCATCTTTTTTGTTGTTATTGAATCAGAAAATTTCATTTTTTGTTGTTCTGTCATGATATATTCACTTGAAATATTGCATATCTAATTTAAATAAGGTAGTATTTATAGGTTTTCAAAAAGAACCAAAATTGGACAAAAAACTAGTATGGCAAAAAGAATAACATTCTTTTTAAGATTGTAACACATAATATTCGAATGAGTGGGATTTTATTTTTAATAAATAAAATTTTCTCTGGTTCATTAACAATAATTATTAAAAGGACCGACTTTCTATGATTATTTTATTAGATTTACTGCTTTTACTATTAACATTTATCTATGTTTTTGCAACTATTTTAATACCAGTTCAATTGAAGAAGAGAGATAAAATCACTAAATTCCAAGCTCGTAAAATGGTGCATTTATTCGCTGGGTTAAGTATTTTAATAACACCATATTTTACTTGGCCATGGTGGGCTGTATTATTGGCTAGTTCAATGACAATTTTAACTTTTTTAAGTTCAAAAAAAAGTAAGGTAAAACAGTTAAGAGATTTATACGATTCAATAGGAGAAGAAGCAGAAGAAAAAGCGGGTTATTTACAGGGGCCATTTCATTATTGCTTATCGATTACAATATTGATCACACTTTTTGTTATCATAGCTCCAGATCAAATGTATTTCCCAATTGCAGGAATTCTATTAATGATCATCTCTGATACTCTAGCATCGGTAATTGGCAAAAAATACGGAAAACGAAAAATAAATCTTCCGTGGGTAAACACTACCAGGTCTTTGGAAGGCTCTTTAGCGTTTTTTATTAGTGGATTTATTCTTTGTTTCTTTGCTTTTACGATTTTAGGAGTCATAAATCCAATAACACAAATTCGTATTTCGTTAGAAGCTGCGCTTTTATATTCGTTAATTACTAGTATTTTAGCAACAATAATAGAGCTAATTTCTCCTAGTACTTGGGACGATCTAACTGTCCCTATCTTAACAATGCTAATAATTTTTCTAATAACATTAATTTAATCTTAAATCTAACTTTTTATTTTTTATTATCATTAGTGCTATTGTTATCATCTAAAAAATAAAGAAAATCAAAATGGAAAATTTAAAGAATGTTTTTGATGTAATCGTAGTTGGTGCGGGAACGGGAGGTAGTACAGCTGCTCGGTTTACCGCTGAAAAAGGTTTAAAAGTTTGCCTTATCGACAGGAAGGAAAAAAATAAAATCGGCGATAAAATTTGCGGGGACGCTGTTGGAACAGACATTTTTGATTTTTTAAGTATTAACCATCCAAAAGGAGAAGAGCTTTCTTGTCGTATCAAAGGTGCAAGATTATATTCCCCTGACCTAAAAAAATGTATAGATTTAACTGATTCAAAACAAGCGGGTTATATTGTTAATAGAATAGAATTTGGGCAAAGACTACTTAACGAAGCGTTAGATGCCGGTGTAGAGCAGTTTATGGATAAAACGATGGTTTTAGATTTATTATATAACAAAAATTTTGTTGCTGGGGTAAAAGTAAAGCTAAAAAATGGAGATAAAATAGATTTAAAATCTAAACTTGTAATTGATGCCTCTGGATTTTATTCTACAATTAGAAAGAAGGTAAATAGCGCTTTAATTGAGAAAGAGATTTTAAAGGAAGATTGCATTCTTTGTTACAGGGAAATTGTAAAGTTCTCTCCTCAAGACCTAAAAGTCAAAGATCCTGAATATATTTCAATAATTTTAAATAGCGAAAAAGCACCGGGAGGTTATATTTGGTATTTTCCAAAAAATGAGTCATCCGTCAATATTGGTTTAGGGACATTTATGGATTACAAAGGTAAAGTAAAAAACCTCTATCAACAAAATGTTTTTAAAGAATATATTAAAACTTCAAATTATGAAATTATTTCTTCTGGAGGGGGCGTAGTGCCCGTTAGAAGGCCTATTTGGTCGTGTGCAGACGATGGTATTATGCTCGTTGGAGACGCCGCTTGTCAAGTTAATCCAATTCATGGAGGGGGGATCGATCCTTCAATGAGAGGAGGTTTTTTTGCTGCCAATACTGCTTTAGCCGCTATTGAAAAGGAAGATTACTCAATTAATTCGTTATGGCGTTATAACAATAGCATAATGACCAGTTTTGGAGTAGAGTTCGCTTCATTAGACTTGCTAAGAATGACTCTCCAAGTGCTATCCAACGACGATCTAAATTTTGCTTTGCAACAAGATTTACTAAGTGGAGAAGAAATTCTTGAAATCTCTTCAACTGGACGAATAGATTTATCCTTACTTAATATGGTAACAAAGGCGTTAAAAGGGCTATCTAAGCCAAAACTATTATTAGATTTAAATTACCTTAGAATAAGGATGAATGAAATTTCTAAATTATACAAGATCTTTCCAAATGATATTGTAAAATTTGAAGAATGGAAAAGTAGAGTTACACAAGTATATGATAAAATTAAGAAAACGTTAATAAAGACTAAAATAGTAAATTAATTATAATAAGTGAATTTTATGGTTGATGCATTGACTAAAAATACTTTGAAGACGAGCGCTTACGAATATTTAATTAATAAAATAAATAGTGATGGTACCCTTCATTTTTCTTTAATAGATCCAGATCCCACTAAGCAAAATCCCACCAAAGCAGGAAAAATGGCTCTTTTCGCCGAGCAAGCTGGTTCAGATGCCATTCTGATTGGTGGAAGTACCGTTTTTGACCAGAGGTTTGTTGACGAGACAATATTGGCAATTAAAGAAAAAGTAAGTTTACCAATTATAATTTTTCCAGGAGGTATCACAAATGTTTCAAAAGAAGCAGATGCTATTTTATTTATGTCTCTATTAAATTCTGAAGATCCATATTTTATTGTTGGACAACAAGCGCTTGCTTCATATACAGTGAAAATGGCTAACCTTGAAATAATCTCCACAGGATATTTAATTGTCGAACCTGGTGGTACAGCAGGATGGATCGGGAAAGCCAAATTACTTCCAAGAAAGAAACCTAAATTAACTGCTGCATATTCATTAGCAGCTGAATATTTTGGCTTTAAACTTATATATTTAGAAGCTGGGTCCGGTAGTGAAAGACTTCCCACCGAAATTATTCGGCTTTGTTCAAATATGTTAAGCATTCCAATAATTGTGGGTGGAGGTGTTAGTAGTATAGAAGACGCTAGAAATTTTGTTGAAGCGGGGGCAGACATCATCGTAATGGGAACATTTTTGGAAAACCAAGTATTAAAAGACGATGGGAACTCTTTAAAAGCTATTATTGACGAAATAAAAAAATCTGGTAAAAGTCGTAATAATAATTATTGTATAAATTAAAAATTCTTTAATTGTTTTTAATATGAGATTTAAAGACGCTATAGAAATTATACGGCCTATAAACTGCTTAATGGGGGCTTTAACAGTAATTATTGGCTTATTGAATACCAGATTAGGAATTCCATTAGATAAGTTATTAATTAATATAATTTTAGGCGTTTTTACATATATTTTTATCGCGGCTGCAGGAATGGTTATCAACGACATTTACGATATTGAAATAGATAAAATTAATAGACCAGAACGCCCTATTCCAAGAGGTTCAATAAATTTAAAGCAAGCAAAATTACTCTATTCAATTTATCTTATTATCGGATTAGCTCTTAGCATTTTCCATAGTATTTTTTTTAATATAGGTTTATTAAATATCGTGTTAGCGTCGTTTTTTGGATTCATAGGTTGGTTGTATGCAGCATACGGTAAAAAGAGTGGTTTTTTTGGAAATATGGCAGTGGGTATTTCTTTTTCAATTGGTATGATTTATGGAGCGGTATTAAACAGTTCATCTATTCCTCTTTTCATTTATTTCTTCTTTATAACAGCTTTCTCTCTTTTAGTTTCTCGAGAAATTATTAAAGGTTGTGAAGATATTGAAGGAGATAAAAATCATGGAGTTAAAACTTTAGCTATTAAGATTGGAATTAGAAAATCTACCTATATCTCCTTAGTTTTTTCAATTACAGCAATAATATTTTTTATATTACCTATTTTTACAAACATTCTAAATCCAATCTTTTTTATTATTTTAATGATTTTTGGTCTAATTGATGTAATTTACGCAATTTTTTTAATGCTTACTACGAAATTGGAAAGAAAAGATTTTAAAAGGATCAGTTTACTGTTAAAAATTGGAGCATTTCTGGGGTTAATTGCTTTTCTTTTTGCTAGCATATATTAAGCTTGTATAAATTATATGCTTTTTAAAAAATCTAAAATTCTCTTAAAATCTTTACTAGTAATTAAGGATTTCAAATCTTGCTTTTTCTCTGAAGTGAGCTTTCGATAGGGGAATGTTTCAATTAATTTTCTCGTTTGATTTAAACCTAAATATTTTCGCGTGTATTCTGCGTTTGAGTATTTATAGGTTGTTAAAAATTCGCTGTCTAATTTGAGTCTAAATTGCTCTAAAATAAAATTAAAATAATTTCTTAAGAGAAGTTGATTATCTGTGGAAATAATTGGCTCTAAGAAGATTTGGATCGGATGGGTTCTATAGGTTTTATGGGATACATAAATCGCATGAACATCGAAATCTTCGTTTACTTGCCCTAATCCTGCTCGCCCATTATAGGAGCCTGTGTCTACAGTTCTAACGTACAAAATATTTGATTCAATTATTCGCTTTAACTTTTCATTTACTTTAATGTTTAATTTTACATATTGATTGCTTTTGTACTGGTTCGCGTCAATTACTTCGATCTCAAAATTGCCTTTATTTTGCGAAACTTCTTCTTTCAATAAATAATACTTAACTATTAATGGATTAACCGCTTTATAACTCTCTAAAAATTCGTCAAATTTGGAACCTGCTCTGTATTTATATTTGGGGTTTAAATTGTAAACCATCTTCAAAATATCATTTTGTTTTTTGGTCTTTAACCCCGTAAATGTCTGAAACTCATCTTGCGGAACTTTTTTCTTCTTGAAAAAGCCAATGCAAATATTTGAACCTGTATGTTCAAAGATTTTTGTTTCAAAAATTATCATTTTAAGAATATTATAATATTTTAAAAAGTCTAAACGAAATTTATTAGAAACAGATGCGCCATATAAAAAGTTAGTAGGAATTACGTAAATCAGATTCTCAACATCGTTACGCAAGTCATTAACCATAGCGATTTGATATAAATCTTGATACCCCTTATTATCTTTTTTAAAATATTGAAGAAACTTTTGGGTTTCGTAGTGCTTCCTAATGTAACCTAAATATAAGTATGGTGGATTGGTAATGTGAAAAATAGGAAATTTTTTTCGTTTTAAAATTTGAGGAAAGCTTCCAAGATTATCACGTTTTTTGATATTATTTTCTGCGATTTGCTTAGGAATTCCATATTCCTCAGCGTTATAAATGCACTTTTGAACCATATCTTTCTGAATGTCAAACAAAAAAATATGACCTCGGAAAAAACTTTCTCGCTTGTCATAGGGGATTTCGTTTAAAATTGGTAAAATTAAATTACCCTCACCGGCGTAGAGATCAACCCATAAGTAATTTTCTATTAGATCTTTAATTTCAGGAAAAATGTATTTATAGAATATTTCAACTGAAGTTAAATGAATACCGAATTTTCGCCTTTTTGTTTTTTCCTTGGAATTTCTTGAATTATTATCCATTTTTCTGTTAATCTAATCTTGTTCTTATGGAGTCATAGACCTAATTTTTAACATTCAATGCGTTCTTACATCTTAATATGAAGTGATATTTAAAATTGGTCTCCATTTTTTTTAATAGTATATTATCATTAGTAGTTATTAAAATATTGAATTATTATCTAATAAAAGTGTGATTAAATAATAAAGTGGACAATAATGAGTGATTCTGAGAATAAACTTATTAAAAATTACATTGCTCAAGTTAAACAGAAACTTCCAGAATGGTTGAAATGGAAAGAAGAAGAATTAAAGAACATATTAAACGATTTAGAACAGCAACTTTATAACGAGGCAAGAGCAATTTCTGGAGGAGAATCATTAACTGACGCAGATGTGCAAGAAGCGATCATGCGAATGGGGACTCCCGAAAGCATAGCAAAATTATATAAACGCCGGGGTACGCCAAGATTCTACATTACACAAGAACTCATCGAGTTTTATTTAAGATCTTTGTTCTTTTTCTTTGGAGTTGTGTTTTTTGTCAATATTTTAGGCGCAATTTTTCAGTTCTTTTTTAAGGTTTGGTGGGAAGTATTAGGAGAGATGCTAACTGGAATCTGGATTGGATGCTTAATCTCCGCAGTTGTAATTACAATAGTATTCGTTTATTTTTCTATGGAAGGTTTCTTACCCGAAGATTTTGGAATAATTCCAAAGCGCTTGGCCATACTTTTCCCTTTCAATTTTAACGAAGAACAATTGGAAGAATCGAAAATATATACCAAACAAAAAATACAGGAAGCTAAAGTACTTCGAGAAGAAAAAATGGCAGCATTTAAATATCACGTAAAAGAGAAAATGCTTGAAACGAAAGCCATAGAAAAAGAAAAGTTAGCAGCAGCTAAAGTTCTTCGAAAACAAAAAGTGGAAGAAGCTAAGCTAAAAAGAGAAATCGGTAAAACCCAACCGGTCACTATAGGAGAATTAATATTTGGAACCTCAGCGGGAATAATTTTTGGCTTAATTCTAATAATCCAACCGTTTGCGGTTACAGGATTAATGCAACAAGCTTTTCTAGATTGGCTTAAGATGATGGGATTTTTAATTTTTGTAAGTGGTTTATTTAGTCTAGTTCGCCTTGTAATTGGCGTTAGTAATTACACGGGACAACAAGTCTTTTTGGTAATTGGAGCCATCTATAATTTAGCTTATATTCCTTTATTTGTGCTACTTATAAACCAGCCAGAGATATTCCCGATTTCTTTGTTTTCAGGAGGTAATATTCCAGCTATACCAGCTGATCCAACAAACATCATTTTCATCGTTTACTTCTGGGTTATTATTGCAATAATTTTAGGCATTATGGGTGGAATGATTGGAAATTTCTTTAAAGTTGGAAAATATTCAAAATTAAAAAAGGCTTATTAAAGCCTTTCTTTTATTTCTTTTTATTTTATTTTATTTTTAGATAATTTTAAACACAAATACAAATTTCATAAGTAAATGAGTCAGATTAATTTATTATTTATGAAAATCAATCGTCTTTTTAACCGATTTTTGAATCAAAAATTAATTAAAATATGTATTTATGTAAGTTTATTAACTTTTTTACCTGGACTTCTTATTGGGTTTCTAATCGCATTTTTTTTGGTCCAGAAAGTTATAACATAATTGACAATTACATTAGTGATTTAGGGTCAATTCGTTATACTCCCGCTCCTTTCGTTTTAGATGCTATAACAATGACAACTGCTTGCTTTCTCTTACCGGTTTTTTTCTATATAACAAAAATAATAGTTTCAGATACAAAAAATATTATTTTTAATTCAAATAAGTCTATTTTTAAAAGAATTCTTTGTATATACATCGATTTACATGCGTTTTTTGGTTTGCTTTCGCTTCTCTCAGGAGTAGTCGGATTGTTTGGGATAGGGTTATTTAGCGAGGATAGAACTACCGAGTTGGGATTACATTATACTTTTTCAATTATAGTATTCGTAGGATTAGCTTTTGGAGCGTTATTTAATGGCATAGCTATCCTAGTAAAATTAAAAAAAACAATGTTTCCAAGACTTCTAGGGCTCTATATGATGGTAGGTCCATTTACAGCAAGTATTTTGTTTTTATTTCCACCTAATTCAGTGACAAGACCCTTTCTTGAATGGATGATGCTTCTTGCAGCTTTTCTTTGGTTAATCCCCGAATCGCTTCTTATATTAAAAAATTTTAAGTCAGATTAGGCTTATACTGGGTTAATCTAAAAAAAATAATCGTAATTCTAAATTACGCTAAAACACTCTAAATTATCTAAAATTCTCTAAAAAAATAGGATTTACGGTAAATATTAATAAAAATTAAAAAAAAAGAAATTGATTTATACTTTATATTTTTGTATTTTAAATATTTTGTACATATCTTCTGCTAAAAATAGTACGGAACCAACAATTATGAGAACGATAATATTCCTGTAAAGGTCATAGAATGCGGGCGCAATTCCTATATTGACAAATGTTTCAGTGACTTCATCCCAATTAAAGAATGGGAAGATTTTAGGTTGATTCATCAAGATTAACATTAATGGTATTGGTGCCAACTTAACGACGATCGTGATGATGTGAATAAGTTGGTGGGTACTAGGTTGTCGATTGCCAATAATTCCTCTCGTAATGTCTAACGCACCCTCAGTAGCTATGAAAGCTCCAAAAAAGCGAAGCAATATAAGAAATTGTACATCCAGTAAATCTGTAGGAAATGGCTGAAATAGGAATAAGCATCCAATTAGTATTACAATACCACCACCAATAATTTCACCGATTGGTTTTATGAATGGTTTTAACGGTTTACCCGTTTTCTGGGAAATTGGCCAACCTTCCTCCTCAGCGGTTTCAGCTAAAAGTTTCTCCTTCGCTAAGTCTTTTTTAGATTTAAAATCCTCAGGAAAATAGCCTTCCATCGACAGTACTACGAAAATAATGGATATAATAACAAAAGATATTACTAACCCCCCTTGAATTCCCGTAATTATTGAACCGAGAACCTCTATGAAAGGTTCGCCTCCAAGGATTAAGTTAAAAACTATCTGAGTAGCTATACTTATAGCGACTATTACTGAGAACACTATCATCAAAACTTTCGTGTATAATGGCCACATTTCTTCTGTTATAAATACTTTTGGCGTTCCACGACGCTTATATTCTTTAGCAATGCTCTTTGGAGCCCCCATGTGGGTAATTGCTAACTTTACTGAACTTTCTGTAGGATGTCCAGTTTCTGACAATTCTTCTGCTTTACTCCAAATGTGTTCTTCAAGTTCAGCTAGAATATCTTTATGCTCCTTCTTGTCTTTTAACCAATCAGGTAGTTTTGCCTTCACTTCTTTTAAATATTCCTTAATTGTTTTTTCCATAATTTTTTCACTCATTTTTTAAACCTCTTGTATTTAATTCTTTTTCTATATTATGACCGCATACGTCACAAAATCGGAGTTCTTCGCTACTAAGATTTATTTTATTAGCACACATTGGACAATAAAGGTATTTATCTTGTTTTAAATTTACTTTTACATCGAATAAAGGCGCTATTGCTTCAGTAAGTTTGGAAAAAAATCCTGATAGATAATAGTATATTTTTTCACCATATTCGGTTATGTAATAAAATTTTCTTTTTCTACCAGTTTCTTCTTTTTTAGATTCGATTATCCCATCAGATTCTAACTTTCTAAGAATTGGATATAAAGTACCCTCTACAATGACTAACATGTCATTCGTTTGGTCAGATAAATCTTTTAAGATTTGATAACCATGTGAACCGTCCTCACCGGCTTGTATAATTATGGATAGTATACAAAGTGAACTTATTCCACGATTAATCTCAGTTTCTTGTTTTTCAACGTAATCTCGAAAAGATCTTGAAGCGATTAAAGCCTTTGAGTCTAATTCTCTCACGCGTTTTATCATGTTTTTCAACTCCATTTATTTTATTTTATTGATTTTTTAAAATAGTATTTTATCAATACTGTTTCTTATATAGTATAAACAAAATACTATATTTAAATGTTTTCATTTTTTATTATTTGTAAAATAAAAACTTTTTATGCTTCATTTATTCATATTTATCAGAATAACAATGGATTTATCTAATAATCTAAAAAACAAACTTGAAAGCCTCATATCTTTTTTAAAAACAAAAAAAATATTAGTTGCATTTTCTGGTGGAGTTGATAGTAGTTTACTTGCTTTTCTTTCAAATAAATACGCAAAAGAAACGCTACTTGTAACTGAGAAGTCAATACTTTATCCTGATGATGAAATTAAATTAACTAACGAATTTGCAAAAAAATACGGCATAACGCACTTGATAGTCGAGCGTGATCCTTTAAAAGATGAAAATTTTAGAGTTAATCCTAAAAATCGGTGTTATATTTGTAAAACAGGTTTATATAAGGATATTATAAAAATCAAGGAAGAAAGGAATTTCGATTTAATATTAGATGGATCAAACATCGATGATCTTTCAGATTATAGGCCAGGAATGCAAGCTTTGAAAGAATTAAATATTACTACTCCTTATATAGATTTCAAGATTAACAAACAAGAGATTAGAGAGATATGCAAATACTTTAACTTAGATGTACAATCGAAACCTTCAATGGCGTGTTTTTCGTCGCGTATACCCTACGATCAAGATATTAACGAGGAAAAATTAGATATGATTAGAGAGGCTGAAAAATTCTTGAGAAACACATACAATTTAAACCAATTACGAGTTAGACTACACGAAGGAAAACTAGCACGAATTGAGCTGATGCCCGAAGATATTATGAAAGTTATGACCAATGAAAACATTAAAAAAATTAAAACTAAATTCAAACAATTAGGATTTTGCTACATTACGATTGATTTAGAAGGGTTTAGGTCTGGATCACTAAACGAAGTTCTTACTTATAATGAAGAAGACTAAATTATAAGGTATAAAGAAGCTTTAAACATTTATAATGATTGTTTTTCAATGTATTCAATAATTTTTTGTCTTTTTTTCAAAGCATTTGTTGCTGCTTTTTCAATTTTCTTTTCCATTTCTAACTTCAATTCAGGAGTTTCTTCCCCTATTTCTTGTTTAATTTTAGTGTAAGCAGATTCTCGAAATTGGGGGAGAATTGATCTTTTTTCTTCTCCTTCGTAAATCATAGTTACTTGATTTGAATTGTCAACATAACCGATTTCAGCACATTTGATATTTTTTGCAGCCAAATCACTAATTATTTGTTCCGATATACTGTCTGAGCAGTAAATTAAAAGCGCATCTAGCGATACACCTAAGTAATCAACTCCCACCTCTTCTAATAACTCTAACACGATGGGGTTAACGAGTTCTCGTACGCGATGCTCATAAATTGTTACACCTGATTTCGCTTCGTAGTTTATTTCGTATAAATCTCCTCTAAGACCCCCGTTTGTAACATCACACATCGCCCTTATGCCTTTAAGATATTCTTTTTTTAGCAAGACATTGCAAGCCTCTAAGAATTTAATATTCATCGTTTCGTTTACAACCTTATGGTTTCCCGAGTATATTGCGGTTGTCGTAATGGTCCCTCCTCCCGCTCCTTCTGTCATTAATATTTTGTCTCCAACTTGGATATTTCGTCTCGCTAACAAATTATTTCTAACAAGACCGATAGCACTTATTCCTCCTACTAAGCGATCTCCAATAACCATATCTCCCCCTATTCTTAATGTAGAACCGGCAGTAATTGGTACATGTGAAAGCTCTGCTATTGCCGAAACTCCGGCCATAAAGTCAAAAAGTTTTCCTACATCGGCGTCGTCTCCTAAATGGATATCTATCATAATGGAAATTGGTTCTGCTCCTTTTACATATAGATCTCGCAAGCACGCTCGAGTAACGTGAAACCCGCATATAAATGGAAAATCGCTGAGCCGGCTATGGATTCCCTCCATTTTAGAAACAATTATTAAATCCTCCTTTCCTTCGAAACCTTTAATATCCGATAGTTTAACAGCTCCAGCATCGTCTAAAGAACTAGGAGATAAATATGGTTGTCGTTTCGTTTCCGATAGTTCAGCTATCAATTTATGAACAAAAAAATCCCCAGCACCTCTACACCCTACTCCTTGCTTTCCCACCGTCACATTGGCTTTATTAACATCTAACAAATCTTTAATGAAAGGTTCTGAAATTTTTGATATATCGCTCTTCTTACATTCTATTAGAACAGCATTCGCAAGCGTATAAGCTGACTCTTTATCAATATCCTTAAAATCAACATATTCTTGAACTAACCTCTTAAGAATTTGTTCGTCAGATTTTTTTTGTCTTAATAATCTTCTTGTTAACCCTTCTAAGTCGCTCAAAACTCTACACCTATTAGATACTATTAAAATTAGATTGATATTAGATTTGAAATTTTATTTTTAAGAATGATAACAATAATTAGCAAAAAAATCTTTGCTCTTAAAACCGTCTACTTAGAAAAAAAGACATTTGATAATATTATTTTAACTCTAAAATACTATCCGTGAATTTCAATTTTTTCCACAGAATGGGCTTTTTCAATGTTATTAAATAACCTTTCGAGCGAAAAAGGTTTGTTTTTAAAACTTATAACCCCTATCGAAAGTGCTGTCTCCTTAATTGAGCGATCAGCGCTTATAAAAATAATTTTTGGCTTTATATCGCTTGAGTTTTGGAAAATTTCTTTTGTTGCTTCTATTCCATTTTTAATAGGCATCCTGTGGTCCATTAAAATAATATCTGGTTTAATCGAAAAACGGTTGTACATATTTACGGCCTCATCGCCATCTTTAGCAGAGCCAACGACATTATAACCATTTAATTTTAAAGCTTTTTCATAAAGTAACCTTAGGGAGTGATCATCCTCAACGATAAATATGCTTATTATAGGAGTACACCTCAAGCGCTAAATTTAATTTAATTAATTTCAATTTTTCTCAATAATTTCTTCTAACTAAAATTAAATGATTTAGTAAACCCTATAAAAAAATATAAAAAATATCTTTATAAAAACTTACTCAATATTTTTACATTATTATCTAAGAAATACAAAACCACGATTATAAATAACAATATAAGATAACTTTTTTTATAATTGTTTGTTTGTAATTATAATACAAATTTTGATCCTTTATTTTTTGCCTTTTAAGAAATTAAGTTAATAGTATAACATAATATAAATAATGATAAATTAAATTATTAAAATTTAAGATTTTGGTTTCATATTTCCTTAAATCAAAAACAACTATCGTTCTTTTGAGAGAAATTTTTTGATTAATTAACTAAAACTAAAAGGTTTAAATAAGTAGAATCTTTATTTTTAATTGGTAATAAAAAATTTAATAAAAAAAAAAATGCCATTCCAACCACATCACCCTAGACATCCTAGACATCCTAGACATCGTAGAATAAGTCAAAAAATAGGAACTCGACTCACAACATATTTAACTGAGTGCGAAAGCGGAGAGGAAGTTATCGTATTAAGTGTAAATGCTGGATATAGGGCAAAAACACGCCTTGCTAATTTAGGGATTGTACCAGGAGTAAAAGTGAAAAAAATGAGAAATGCACCTTTTCGAGGACCAATAGAAATAAAAGTTAGAGGTTCATCCTTAGTCCTTGGTAGAGGTTTAGCATCTAGAATAATAGTAAGTCGTAACAATTCTTGTACTTAATAATAGCGTTATAAGATTAAATTGGATTATTTTATATAAATTTCTTAAGAGTAATTCATTAAAAAAAGATGGGAAGTTTTAAAAAATGAGTGGTCACATTCCAAATAATAAACTAAAAAACAAAGGAACCTATAAGGATACAATTAATATCGCCTTAGCAGGAAATCCAAATGTAGGAAAATCAGTTATTTTTAACCAACTTACTGGGTTAAGCCAAACCATAGGAAATTGGCCCGGTAAAACAGTTGAAAGAATGGAAGGCTATCTTGATTTTTTAGGATATCGTTTTAATATCGTTGATTTACCTGGTATTTATTCTCTTTCTACCTACTCCTTAGAGGAAATAGTAAGTAGAGAATATATTGTTTCCGATGATGTTGATGTTATTATAAATGTTGTTGATGCCACGAATTTAGAACGAAATTTATTTTTTACGTTTCAGTTATTAGAATTAAAAGTTCCATTAATTATTGCAATTAACCAAATGGATATTTTAAGAAGAAGGAATATTGAAATTGATTTTAAAGCGTTGGAGAACATTTTTAAACTGCCCGTACTCCCTGTAGTTGCTGTACATGGTACAGGTGTCCATCAACTGTTAGAAGAAGCTATTGAAATGGTCGTTTTTCAGTATCCCCATACTCATTACAACGAAAAAACCAGAGATGAGCACGACCATCATTCTCATAACTATTATCGAACAGAACATATTCACGACAAAGTAAAAGTAAATAGTAAAGTGAAAAATAATTTTGAATTTCCTGAGTTATCTAAATTGCTCTCCTTTGGGAAAGAAGTTGAGTCGTGTATTGGCGAATTAATTATGGAGATTAATAATAGTCAACTATCTTCTGCCCTAATTAAATACCCACCAAGGTTTTTAGCAATAAAGTTATTGGAAAATGATGAAGAAATTAAAAGTAGTTTTAAAAATAATGAAATTATAAAAATTGCCGATGAGTTTCGAAATCAATTAGAAGATATTCACGGAGAAGATGTTCATACAATAATATCGTCAGAAATTTACAATAAAATTCACGACATAAACGATAAAGTTTTAATAATAAAACCACATAAAGGAAAAAGGAAAGTCAGACTCGCAGATGTATTCGATCATCTTACTACTCATTCAATCTTAGGTTATCTTATTTTAGTTGCTGTATTATTTGGTATTTATATCTTTACTTTTTCTTTTGGAGATTTTTTTAGTGGATTAATAGATGAGCTATATACGACATGGAGTGAATTTATTTACAATTCTTTTGGAGAGGAAAATTTAATAGTTAAGATATTTTGGGATGGCGGGGTGGGAGGATTTCTAGGCGGTATAGGCGGCGTTTTAGTATATGTCATACCTTTCTTTTTAGTAATTGAGATTTTACAAGATTCTGGTTACTTACCTCGAGCAGCATTTTTAATGGATAAAGCTATGCATACAATCGGGGTCCATGGAAAAACAATTATTCCAATGATTTTAGGATTTGGTTGTAATATCCCTGCATGTGCTGGGTGCAGAATTATGGAAACAGAACGAGAAAAAAAGTTATCTGTCGTATTATCTTCTCTTGTACCATGCGCAGCAGTAATGACTGTTGTGTTAGGATTGGTTGGACGATATATAGGTTTTTTCTGGGTAACTATTTTGTTTTTAATAAATTTTGGTGTTATTTTTTTAATAGGTCGAATTCTAAATAAAGTAATGCCTGGTCAATGCACAGAACTCATAATGGAAATGCACGAATACAGGATGCCAAATTCTAAAGTTATTCTTAAACAAACGTGGATTAGAACAAAAGAGTTTGTATATAAGGCTTTGCCAATTATAATTGTTCTTGGAATTCTTTTAGAAATTTTATTAATCTTTAATGCTTTAGAGCCAATAAATGTCATTTTGTCTCCTATAACCGTGTTCTGGCTAGGTCTTCCATCAATAACTGGAGTATTTCTAATATACGGAATTTTAAGGAAGGAGTTAACTTTAGTACTGTTAGCTGTTTTAGCTAATTCAATTGGTGTTTCTTTAGTAGAATTATTATCGCCCTTCCAAATGATTAATTTTTGTTTAGTTACAATGCTATATATCCCCTGTTTTGCGACCATTATTATTATTGCTAAACAAACTAACTGGAAATACGCGATCCAAATTTCATTATTAGAGATAGGTGTAGCCTTATTGATTGGGGGTGCTTTAAATTTTGGATTTATAATATTTTCAAGTTTCTAAATCTTATTTCTACCTTAATTATCCCAATTTTTATTTATATTATATTTATATTATTTTGAAAATTCATATTCTTAGTTTTGAATTTTTTTTAAAGCTTAACTAAAAATGGTAAAAATAAGAATTACGACCCCATGTCGAATCCACCTTTCCTTAATCGACGAAAATGGATACACTGGTAGAGTTGATGGTGGAATTGGTCTCATGTTAGACCGTCCTAATGTAGTTTTTGAAGCAACAAATCACGCAGAAGAATTTAAAATTGAAGCTCACAAGTATTATCGAGAATCAATAGAAGTAATCAACGAACAAGCATCTAAAATTTTCAAGGCATACAGTATAAATAATAAAAACTTTCATTTTAATCTTAAAAGGTATTATCCAAGTCATGTAGGGTTAGGTTCTAAAACTCAATTATCTTTAGCAATCGCACTTGCTATTACTAAGCTGAAAAATAAGAGTGTGTCCATACAAGAATTAACAAAATTGGTTCAAAGAGGCGGAACATCAGGAATAGGGTGGAGAGGTTTTGAAAAAGGTGGCTTTATAATTGATGCAGGACACGATTTTGGTAAAGGAAAAGATAAAGAATCGTTCTTACCTTCTTCAGCTTCAATAACAGCGGATCCAGCTCTTACGATTATGAGATATCCAATACCCGAACATTGGAGATTTGTGTTAGTTATACCTAATGTTAAAAAAGGAGCTTATGGAGACGAAGAAATAAGCATTTTTCAAAGTCATGCTCCAATCCCAAAGGAAGAAGTTAATGAGGTTTCGCACCAAATTTTGATGAAAGTTATTCCCGGAATTATTAACGAAGATTTAGAATGTTTTGGTGAAGGCTTAAAAAGAATACAACGTATCGGGTTCAAGAAAATAGAGATATCTCTACAACATGATATTGTCAAAAATGTTTTATATCTTTTTGAAGAATATGGAGTTAAAGCATTTGGAATGTCTTCTTTCGGACCAAGTATAGTCGGAGTTGTTGAATCTGATGAAGATGGGAATAAACTTTTAAAAATTGTTCAAATGCGCCTGAAAAATATTATTGGTCATATTTATATATGCAAACCTAATAATTGTGGAGCAAAAATTGAATTTTTAGATGATAATTAATGTCAAACGATAAAGGAAAAGTCTATTTTTCTTCTAATATAAGTTTAAGAGAAAGAGCTTGTTTCGAAATAGGTATAAAATTAGGAGCTCTTTATCATATTTTATGTGGGATACCTATATCTTCAAATACTAAGGTTATTGATTCTATCGAAAATGGTATAGAAGCAGCAATCTCGTGTCAACCATATGTAAAATCTGTTAAAATTAACATTGACCGCGAAAAAATCAAAGGGGATAAATCAACCGAATTTGAGTACGATGAGATTACTGGAAAAGTTATAAACGCGACAGTCGTGCTTGAGTATAAATCCGTTAAAATCACGGCAAAAGTAGAGTGGGTTGAGGATCTCAGATATCCATTGATGTTTATTGAAAAAATAACGACTAAAAACTAGTCCTTTAAATTTTTAATATAGTCCTTAACATGTTCTACTGCTTTTAAAGCACTTAAATTTTTTCCAAATCTTTGTATTTCAGCAAAAGATTCTTCAATTTTTTGCTCAATTTTTTGGACTAAAGCTTTGTCTTTTTTTTCTTCAGCAACTTTTAATTTAGTTGCTAATATAATAGTTTCCAGGGCTATATTTTCTGCTCTATTAAAAATTTTAAATGATTCTTTAAATTTATCGCAGGAAAGGATAGATAGGGTAAATTCAATAACCCTTAATTCTCCCAAATCGTCATTTTTAACGATCTGCTCTTCACCCATAGCTACACAAGCGATCATTGCCCATGCTTTTTTTATATAAGGTAATGAAACCATTTCTGAATTTGAGTGATTTGTAAAAACCTCTTTTATTTTTTTATTCTTTATTTTATAATAATCATAAAATTCTTCTGGAAAGATTTTGATGTTCTTAGATCGTTTTAAATCTTTTAATGAAGCTAAGGCATAAAGATATATGTCATCAACAAAATTTAGCGTAATAAGTTTATTGCTTCTCAAATTTTCATATGTAGATGTGTTTGGATAAGGACGCAATTTTATCGAGCTATTATCTATTAATCTTATACCCATACAGGCAGTATTTGGGATGATATTGTTGTCATTTATTGAGAAAGTTGTTGCTAAAACTTCATACAAGTAATCTTCTTTTAAGCCTATAGATTTGGGATTTGTTTGAAATGTGGATGACATTACTTTAGATATTTAATTTATTAAGTTGTATAAGTTAGAATACTTTCAATATATTTTAATTATAACTTTTTAATTTTGAAGAATAACCATTAAAAATTAATAAAAATAAAAAGAATTATTGAACTTTCATAATTAGCAAATTAAAAGATTTATTGATTTTTGTGTATAAGGTAATCGGAATTGACCCTGGCTCTCTTTCTTGGGATTTCTTTGGTTTGGAAAACGATGAAATTATCCTAGATGCTTCTATTCCTACAAAGGAATTAATTAAAGAGCCACATAAAGCTATTTCAATCATAAAATCAATTGGAAATGTTGATTTAATAGTAGCACCTAGCGGTTTTGGATTACCGTTGAAAAATATTAAAGATATAACTGAAAAAGATATTTTTTTTACATTATTAAAATTTGATAAAAAAGAGAAGGATAAATTAATCGGTCTAGGAGAAGTCCTTCGTTTGATAAAAGCAGAAAATATACCTGGAGTTATTGTTCCAGGTGTTAAACATTTACCAACCGTACCCAGATATCGTAAAATCAATAAAATTGACCTTGGGACCGCAGATAAGCTGTGTACTGCTGTTACGGGCATACGAGATCAAATGGAAAGGTTGAATATTGGTCCAGAAAAATCTAACTTTATTATGGTAGAAATTGGTTACGGATTTACAGCCGTTTTAGCTATTGAAAACGGACAGATTATTGATGGAATTGGGGGTTCTAACATTATGGGTTTTAGAGCCTGTGGAAGTCTTGATGGAGAATTAGCTTATTTAATTAAACACATTAAAAAAGAAAACATATACAAGGGAGGAGTGTCTTTTATTGCTGGATACGAAGATTTAAGTTTAAAAGAAATAATTTTACTAGCTCAAAAAGACGAACAGACAAAGATGGCTCTTAACGCATACGTCTCAGATGTAGCTAAAGCGATTTACGGAATTTCTTCATCTTTTTCAAGCAAAGATAAAATATACGAAATATTATTGGCAGGAAGAGGATCAGAATTACAATACATAAAAGATAAAATTATAAGTAGTATAAACATCGGTGTTCCCGTTAAATTGATGAATTCTTATAGTAGCTTATCCAAGCGTGCCGCTCAAGGCGCTGCATTCATAGCAAATGGTTTGTTGGGGGGCGAATTTGAACCTATAGTAAGTAATTTAAAGATTAAAGAAGCCAAGGGCTCAATTTTAGACGATATTTTTATTCCATTTGATAAAGAAAAACTATTGAGTGATTTAAATTAAGAAAATTTTAATTATTACTGGTCTAAATAGTTATCCAATCATAAAGAAAGTTATAGAGCCTATTAAAAAATACAAAATTGATGTATATAAAGCTCCTATAACTATTTCTGCTTTTTTATCGGAAGATCTAGTTGAAGATATTATAAAAGATGTTTCTCTAAGTGAATACGCTTTAATCCTACTTCCAGGATTCGTTCAGTGGGATACTACAAAAATAGAGGAGCAATATTCAATAGATATAAAGAAAGGTCCTGAATTCGCTTCCGATCTTCCTATGATTATAAAACATTTGGAAACTATCAATTTATCGAATAAAGTTGCAGCAAATAAGTTATTGGAGATTTCTTGCGAAAATACATATGAAGAAATTGTTAAGGAACAGATCGAAATTGCTAAGAATGATC
>NJBI01000002.1 GCA_005222975.1 Promethearchaeota archaeon Loki_b31 | reverse complement strand
GAAATTTTTAGCAGTTGCTGAACCTATTAAGATCAGAAGAGAAAAATTTGCTCAACTTCATGAAATCCCCCCTAATAAGTGTTTTATAAGTTGGGAGGATTTATTACAAGAAGAAAAATTAGCAGAAACTGCTTTTATTTGCACACAGGATCAAATGCACATTAAACCTACAATCAAGGCGTTAGATATAGGGTACAACGTTCTATTAGAAAAACCTATGGCTCACACTTTAGAAGGTTGTATCAAAATTGTCAAAAAAGTTGAGAAGACTGGTAGAATACTAGGAATTAGCCATGTTTTAAGATATACAAATTTCTTTTCGACTATTAAGGATACTATTCAAAAAGGATTATTGGGAAATCTTGTAAACATTTCACATCGAGAAAATTTAGGTTGGTATCATATGGCGCACAGTTTTGTTAGAGGAAACTGGAGAAATGTAAGAACATCCTCCCCTATGATACTGGCAAAATGCTGTCACGATCTTGATTTGTTATTTTGGATGGTTGGTGCTTTACCAAAAAATATAAGTTCGTTTGGAAGTCTAATACATTTTAATTCTGCTAACGCTCCTAAGAATGCTCCAAAATATTGCGTAGAAGGATGTCCTATAGAAGATACTTGTTTGTATTATGCTCCAAGGATATATATTGATATTATTCCGATAATTCAAATATTAGAGAAAAGCGAGAGAAAAGGATTGAGATTTCTAGCTAATCTGAGAAAAAATCATATACAATTCTTAACTAGACTGAGTAAATTAGTTAAACTTTTACAGCGATTGAGATATTGGAGGGATTGGCCCGTGGAACCTCTTTATTCCGGTCTCCCTGAAGAAAATACCGAAGATTACTCTGATGAAACGAAAATGAAAATTCTAAAAACGAGTCCTTACGGTAGGTGCGTCTATAAATGCGATAACGATGTAGTTGACCATCAGGTTGTTAATATTGAGTTTGAAAATAAAGTTACAGTTAATTTAACAATGCATGGATTTAGTGAACGGGAGGGGCGCACAATAAGGATTGACGGAACTAAAGCTACGATTATTGGACAATTCTCCGATGCGGGGCAGAAAATTACCTTATTCGATCATTTTTCAGGTACTGAAAAAGTAATTTTTTCTCAACAGCTCTCTCTTGATAGTTCTGGTCATGGCGGAGGCGATTTCTCATTAATCGATGCGTTTTTAGAAACTTTAGTTGGTAAGAGCAAATCCCAACCATTAACAAACGCAAATGAAACTTTAGAAAGTCATCTCATGGCTTTTGCTGCTGACGAATCTCGTTTAAAAGGAAAAGTTATTGAGATGCAAGAGTTCCGTATAAAAGCACAAAAATAGAATATAACAAATTTTTAGTTAATTTTAATTAATTTAACTTTATAAGATATATAGTCAAAAAAAAAGAATTGTTTAGGATGAGTAGAAAAATTGATACTTCTGCGCAATTTATTGAGTTTTTCATTAAAAAAGGGCACTATCTAGTTGAACTATCAGAAAATCATTTTAAAAATAGAGAATATAAAAAATCCCTTGAATTACTCTCTCAAGCGCATACAATGTTTGAAAAGGGAGGAAAAAAAGCAGAAGCAGATAATGTTAAAGCAAGATTTAACGATATAAAGAAAAACTATTTATCAAAACAGTAATTATTGAATATCAGCTTCATTTTTTATCTTTTTATTGATATCTATTATGTGTGGTCCGTGCCAAAACACTTTATTACAGCTCGGATTATTACACTGATAAAATTCAGTATAATTTTTGAAAGTTTCAGGTTTTACCAATTTTTTTATCGAATTTCGATTTTCTACTTTTTTTAATATTGCATTGCAGATAGAGCATCGTGCTTTTTCAATATCGAAGTTATAGTTTAATTTTAGCTTTACCTTAAGTTGGTTTAAATAGTTATAGACACCTTTTCCTTCTAGAAATATTGATTTTTGCCTCATTTTTTGATAGAACGGCAAATCTTTGGTTATAATTATTCTATCATACTTTTCGGCATATTGTTTTAATTTTTCATCCGGAACGGGATCAGCGTGATAATAATCGATTAAATCGTTAGCATAAATTGTATCGAATCCAAAAATTCTCAAGAACCGAGATAATTTGCCAAGCATGGCATCTACAAGAAATTTCATTCCTATTATAAATATATTTAAATCATCTAATAAATTATTTATTTGATATTTTCAATAAATCTAAAATTATTAGCTGATTTTGAATGGAAACTAGAGAGTTAATGAAAAAAGCTACGATTTTTCACAGTCATTTATGCCCAGGTATCGCTATAGGCGTATTAGTTGCTAAATATGTTTTAGAACACGGTTTTGAGCGTTCTTCTGACGAAGAACTAGTAGCTGTTGTTGAGACGGATAATTGTAGCGTTGACGCGCTTCAAGCATTATTAGGTACCACATATGGTAAAGGCAATTTAATTCATAATGATTATGGTAAGAATAATTATAAGATATACAGTAGAAAGAGCCTAAAAGCGGTTAAATTAGCTTTAAAAGCTTCTGTTTTGGATAATAAAAAATTATCAAGGGATGAAAAAATTCAAAAGCTTTTAGATCTAGAACCTGAAGATCTCTTTGATATAAGAGAAATTGAATTTGATCCTCCAATATTGGCTCAAATAGAAGAATCAGTTCCCTGTGACCAATGTGGTGAACTTACAATGGACAGCCGTATCATGAGATATCAAGAGAGTAATATTTGCATTCCTTGTTATAAAGAAATAAAAAAGTGAAGAAATTTAGAGCCAAATTTTTTATCTAAAATCCGATTTAATTTGCGATTTAATATGAATAATCAATCTAAAGTTACTTTATCTGGTGCTGGACCTTTTTATTTTAATGGAAATGATATTGGGATAATAATTATTCATGGTGGAGGGGGTGGAACCTGTGCGGACCTAAAGCCTTTAGGTGAAGATTTACACACACAAAAAAAGTATACCGTTCATATACCATTATTACCAGGATTTGGAACCTCACCCGAAGATTTACGAATTACTCCTTTAAGTGCGTGGAAAAGAGCTTTAGAAAAAGAAATAATATTAATTAGAGAAAAATGTGAAAAAATTATAGTTGGAGGTCATTCTATGGGGGGTGTTTTCTCTTTAATATTAGCAAGTAATATTAACATCGATGGAGTCTTTACTATAAGCGCCCCCATTGGAATTCGAGGATTTGCTCCCAAATTAGTTCCATTGTTAAAAATATTCATCAAATATTATCCCATTCCATTAAAAAAGTTTAAACAAGAAACAAATGGAAAATGGGTGGGTTACGATAAAATTCCCCTTAATATTATTGGAAAATTTAATAAGCTAATGAAGGAAATGAAAAAAGCATTAGGAGCAATAAATTGTCCTGCTTTATTTTTTCAAGGACGCTTAGACTCACAAATTAAAAAGAATAGTATGGATTTTATTTATGAAATTGTTAATTCTATAGTCAAGAAAAAAATATGGTTAGACCATAATGACCATCCAATTTTATGTAGTCCAGATCACGATGAGATTGTTTCCACACTAATAAATTTTATCGATGAGGTTTGTAATTAATTTAGAAAGAATAATCAACAAATAATTTAAAAAAAAATATATTTATTATAATTAGATGGAAGTAATTTAAAAATTTTTAAAAAATGTTAATTAGGGAATTTTCAGAAAGGGATACAGAGGAAATCACATTATTAATGAAGAATCTTTGCATATTAAAGGGTCAGGAATTTGATGAAGAGAGATGGAGAAATAGTATAATGGAACATATGAAAAAAGATTCAAATTCTGAAGTATTTGTAGTGTTTGATGATGAAAAAAAATCCATTATTGGAATGGCAAATTGTTCAATTAGAACATCAGATAATAAGGGTAATCGATTTGGTTTAATTTCTAACTTAATTGTAAAGGAAGAAAAAAGGAGATTAGGAATAGGAGAAGAAATCGTGAGATATATTGTTGATTTTTTTAAAAGAAATCATATCCATTCGATCAGATTAGCTTTAGAGCAAGACGCAGATAATGCCGCAAAAATATTGTTTACGAAATTGGGTTTTCAAGAAACATTACATATTTATGAATTAAAAATTTAAGGTAATGAAAGAAAAAGTATATTTCTGTTAGTTAATAAGTATAAAATGTAAGAAGAAAAAATAATTATTATTTTTATTATATAAGATGATTTGAGGAATATATGATACAAGACGTACAAAAAGGACATACTCTTTTAATTAAAGGTCCTACAAGGGTTATTTTATTAGAAGGAAAAATTGAAGTCTTTGGAAAAACATTAGTACCTAAAAAAAGCGAAAAAAAAAACACAATAATCATTCCAATTGCTAATAATTATCCATTATATGCGTTGGAACCATCGAAGTTTGAGATTTTCACGGGTCATAAAGATAATGTAGAAATAATTGAAGAAAACACGATCAATAATGAATGGGTGAAAATTAAGGATTCAATTATTAGCGCGATTAGAAAAAACGAACCTAATAAACCATTAAAAGCAATGGTGTTAGGAATTAGTAGTGGTAAAACTACTCTCATAAAATTTTTAGCCAACAATATTGTTAGCGAAGGATTAAAAGCAGCTTTTCTTGATTCAGATTTAGGACAACAATTGTTATACCTCCCAACAACCCTTAATATAGGGGATATTAAAGAAGGTATTGTATCAAGCGCTGAAATTGATACCGATGAAACAGTTTTTATTGGAAGCACTTTCCCAAAAGCTAATTTTAAATTTATTGTTTCACATTCTTGCAAAAATTTGATAAATAATTTTGTTGAAAGGCATAAGGATACGGATGTCATTCTTATTGATAGTGATGGATGGATAAGAACTGAAGCAGGAATTATTTATAAAAATTTTTTCATAGATACTGTCGATCCTGATATTTTGATTGTATTTCACGACGATTCTATTGAAGAATTAAAAGAAATTGAAAAAAATGCGTTTAAATCGAAGAAAAGAAAGATCTTTCTTTTAAAGGAGCACAATGAATTTTTTTACGAAAAAGATAAAGAAGAAAGAAGATTTTTAAGACAGAGTCAATTTGCAAAGGTTTTAGAAAACTATAGAAAGATTTCAATACCATTAAACGATATTAAATTCATAAAAAACGATTATGATGTTGAAAACGATGAAGTTATAGAAGTAGAAATCAACCTTAATAATTTAATTAATCTCCCTTATCATTATGTAATTATTTCTTTGCTTACAGAAGATTCTAAGATGATTAAAATTGGTCTTCTTTTTGTTATCAATTTAGAGAAAAATTATATTCTATTATTTTCAGATCTGAGTTTTAAAGAACAAAGTAAAGTGAAGAAAATATTACTTGGATCTTTACGACTCTCGACCAAAGGCAACCATCAGGGATATTTATATCTCTAAAGAGAAAATAAAAAGAGAAGAGTTTATAGGAATTGCAATTGAGGTGAAAGGTCCAACATCTTATAGGGATTTGCAGTCCATCGCAGACAAATGTCTTAGATATACACTATACTTTCCAAATGCCATATTAAAAAAAACCATATTATGATATTCATCGGTTCTGTCTTTAAAAGCCTCTATAATATTATCATTTGACTTTTCTATAATAAAATTTTGAATCCCATTCTCAAATCATCTTAGTAACGGTATGAGGTTTATTAAAGCTTTCCCATATTTCTTCCATTTCTTCGGCATTAAAAATTTGTATTGCTCTAGAGTTCTACTGTGTTCCTCAGACACCAAATTCCGCATGTCATCTGGAAAACCTTTAATTACATTTTCTAACGATACTTTTACCTTCGCTATTTGCTTTTTTGTTGGTTTTTCAAAAAAGAACTGAATAAAGTTATCTATATATGATTTTATTAGGAGTAGATCACGTTTTTCCGATGATTTTTCAAAAGATTTCCTGAATTCTTTAAACTCCCTTAGCATTTGAACTGAAATCTCTTTCTTTATTATGTTTTGATTATCGTTAGAATTAAAAGAGCTTTCAGATTCGTTATCATAATGACTTTCCAGTTTATCTATTATCTCCAATGTGGTATCCGTTAAAATTATATAATCCTCAGAATTTAGCGAGCCAGACGAGTTTGACGACGACATCCCCGAAATATTTAGCGAGCCAGACGAGTTTGACGACGACATCCCCGAAACGTTTAGCGAGCCAGACGAGTTTGACGACGACATCCCCGAAACGTTTAGCGAGCCAGACGAGTTTGACGACGACATCCCCGAAACGTTTAGCGAGCCAGACGAGTTTGACGACGACATCCCTGAGGTATTTAGCGAGCCAGACGAGTTTGACGACATCTTAGATGATACTACTCAAGACAATGAAAATGGTGAACGAACTGAAGAAGATCAAGACTCTGGAGATGTAGGAAATGTTATTGAAAACGAAAATATTGGTTCTCAATCAACTTCTACAGTTTTAACTAGTGAAATAGAAGAAATAGAGGAGCATATGGAACACCAGGAACAAGAAGAAGAAATCGAGATTCGCCCAGAAGAGTATCAAGGCGATATGGAACCGATTGTAAATACCGACGAAAGCGAATTTATAAAGGACATCGAAGAATTAGCCGAATATCCCAGAGAAATAAAAGGAGAAGACTAGAGCGTCGAACCACAAGCTGAACAAGAAAATGCGGCGTATTATGCTGAGCAATATTATGAAAAAATAAAGGAAAAAGAGGTACTAAACGAGCAAAATAATAAAGAGGAGCAAGAAACAGAAGAACTTATGCAAGAAGTAGCGGAGAAATTTAAGGGTGACCAAGAAAGCGGTTACAAGAGCGATGAACTCGAAAAGGAGGATATTAGTGATGCTTCTAAGGAAATTACTAGTACAGAGGAATTTGAATATCTATGGGAAGTTCGCGATAAATTAGATCGAGAAGGAAAGCCCCTTGAAGAGATAGAAGAAGTAATGCACGAAGCAGAAGAGATGTACAAAACGCTTAAAAACGCAGAAAAACTATACGAAGCGCAAGAACTGGAGAAATTAAAACTAGTCGATCACGAAGACGAAGCGACTGAAGAGGACCTAAAAGAAGAGCTGGATAGAGTAGATTTAGTAGAGCAGGCTGTAGAATTAGAAGAGAAATTATTTCAGCAAGGAGAATTGCAAGAGGAGATAGATGCGAGGGTAGAAGAATCCATAGAAACGACTAAGTTTGAGGAAAGCTTAGAAGAAATAATTGAAGCGCAAGAACTGGAGAAATTAAAACTAGTCGATCACGAAGACGAAGCGACTGAAGAGGACCTAAAAGAAGAGCTGGATAGAGTAGATTTAGTAGAGCCAGCTGTAGAATTAGAAGAGGGATTATTTCAGCAAGGGCAATTGCAAGAGGAGGTAGATGCAAGGGTAGAAGAATCCATAGAAACGACCAAATCTGAGGAAAACTTGGAGGAAATAATTGAACTAAAACAAGAATCGATTATAAATGAAAAGCTTAAAAAACACGATTTAGAGATTAACGAGCAAATTTCAAATGAAAATGTTGAAAATGAAGAAAATTTAGAAGTATTAAAACCAGAATTAGATGCTATGGAAAACGAATCGGACGAAGAGGAAGATGAACGTCTTCAAGAGTTATATCGCCAAGAAACGGGCAGGAGACCTATATATTCTAGACAAAAAACAAAAGGTTATAGCCAATGGTTAGAACAACGAGAATTAGGAGCGGAAAAAATTAAAAATTCTAAAAGTGAAAGCGAAAAAAAAAAAAAAATGACGAAGAGAGTTGGAAAACAACCCTTAAACAATGGATAAAAGATGCTTCTGAGGAAGAATGCAACGCTGAGCTTAAATCCGAGTTAAAAAAAGCCCTTGAGAGTTATAACGAGTTCGAGGATTTGACTCGAAAGTTTTTGGAATTGTATGAAAAATCTCAAAACGAAAAACTCTCTGAAAAAGAAGAGAATAGATTAAAATCCTTGATGGGAAGGCTACAGGAGCTAGATCCTATCCAATTAGAATTATTAGCAAATATTCGGGCTTTTAAAGATTATTTTTATAATCATTTGTGGGAACTTATGAACAGGTTTTTTTTTAATCGAGTGCTTAGCAAATTTTTTAAGCACATCTCGCAGAAATATAAAAACTTAAAGAAAGCGCAGGAAAATAAAGAAAATTCAGAAGAAATAATAAGAAATTGGATAGAGCAAGTGTCTGAAGGGGAAATTAGCCCCGAACTTAAAGTGAAGTTAAAGGAAATCGTTGAGAATAAAGAAGGAAAATTTAATAATATTTGCAATGATCAACCAATTTTTGATATAATAAAACAGGGAAATTTGGTATTAACTATAAACAATGATCATTGGAAAATCATAATTGATAAAAAAATTCATATTTATAATGAATTGGAAGATGATAAATGGTCAGCATCTATTTCTCAATTTAATATTAATATTATAATGAATAAAATATTTTATATATTAAAGGATAATTACAACGGGTTGTCAAATTATGTTGATTTTAACGCAAATTCTAAAAGGGTTTTTTCTCAATTAATTAAAATGACTCCATTAATTTTAAATGATACAGACATGAAACTTGTAGATCTTTATAGATTTACAGGGCATCCTTCTGCTAAAGATCTTCCAAATTATTTACGGGAACTTGTAAAACTTTTTTTTGAAACAGAAATGTTATATAGAGCAAAATTCGATCTTAAAGCAAAGGAAGATTATTTTGAGGAGTACAGATTATTAGCAGAAGAGAAAGGTTGGATATTACTTTCAAAGGAATATATAAATAATGAAACAGGATTAGATTTTAAATGTCTTAAATGTAATCACGAATGGCATGTACGACCTAGTTCTTTAAAAGATAGACCCTCTCAAAAAGGTCGCGGTTGTCCTAAATGTAATAGACGATTAATTTATACAATAACAGATATGCAGAGAATTGCTTCAGAACGGGGAGGTTGGTGTCTATCTGAAAATTATGTTAACAATAAAACTCGTTTAAAATGGAAGTGTGGAAAATGTTATCATGAATGGTGGGCAACTCCTAAAAGTATCATGATTAGAGATTCATGGTGTCCTCAATGTGCTGAGGGTTTATATGAACGAATGTGCCGAGCAATGTTTGAGGAAATTTTTCATAAAAAATTTAAAAAATCTTATCCTTCTTGGTTAAAATCAGAAAAAGAATTTCAAATGCATTTAGATGGTGATAATGAAGAATTATGTTTAAGTTTTGAATATCAAGGGGAACAGCATTATAGATTTATTAAATTCATTCATAAAACAATTGAAAAATTTCACGCTCAGCAAAAATTAGATATATGGAAACAAAACAAATGTAATGAAAATGGCAGAATACTTATTAAAATTGGTTTTGAAATGATAAACGGAAAATTACATAAAATACGGTTCAATGAAATGGAAAATTCTATTCGTAAAAAATGCATTGAACAGGGTATTATACCACCAAATAGAATTTCAAAAATTGATTGGAGAACTCTTGATATATCGCCTCCAGATAAAATTCAAGAAATGTATGAAATAGCTAAATCAAGAAATGGTTTTTGTTTATCTAAAAGATATTTTGGAGTTCATGTAAAATTACGATGGGAATGTGGAAAATGTAATCATAAATGGTGGGCAACTCCTCATAGTATTAAAAATGGGCATTGGTGTAAAATTTGTGGCATTCAAAAAATGATTAAAAATCGTAAAAAATTGAATTTGAGTAAATTTATAAAGAAAAAGATTTTATAATTCATTTAATGAATAGCTCAAAAAGATTCTTTATTGTTATTTTTGTTTTTACTCTTTCAATTTCAATAATTTGGTTATTTCCTATGGTTGATATTAAGTCAAAATCAGAGCATTGTCTTAAACAATCACTTCCAACTTCGGTAATTTTCAGTGAAGAACCAATGAATCCAACTATTTTAACTATAGATGAATATTATCAAGTTCAAAATTCTGGAATTGGACATACCTTTTATTTGCAGTTTTTTCTTGAAGCAGGAGAAGTTTATTTTATTTGTAATTCATGGCGTACTTTAATAATGGCATTATATGATAATTCAGATTTCACGGGGGAAATTACATCTAATATTGAGGGGGAGTGGATGTGTTTTGCCCCAATGACTTCCAAAAATTTCTATTTATTATGGGATAACGTAATACAAGACCATAAAATTGGTATATTTAAAGCAAGGTTATGTTCTTCGACAGAAATTAGTAATGGAATAACCACTCAATTCAATGATAATGATTGGGGATATTCAGTTATTCATTTCATTATACCTTCTAATGATGTCAGTCAAACTAAAGATGGGAATTGTCGGGCATGGACCTTGATAAATAGGAATTCAAGCGAGGCTAAAAATTTCAATCAGATTAATTCAGGGCCAGTTGGAAATGATGATTTAACTTCACATCCTAATGCTGGAATTCTTTTATTGATGCAATATGAAGGAACTTACAAGCTAAATATCCTTGGTATAGGCGGTATAAACTTGGATATTGGATGGATAATCTTCATCTGTATCGCTGGATTTGCGCCAATCATTGGAGGCGCATTATATTATTACAGTAAACATAAACATGAAAAAACTATATATAGAAAGAAGCCGTGGAAACCAACAGGATCATCAGTTACTCATAGATCGACCTCTACAAGAACTCAGGAACAAGCTGTACGCATGGTAATGGCAAAAAAGGAGCTCGAGATGGAACGCAAGAAAAAAGAACGAGCCTTCATAGATAAAGTTAAGAAAATGATGAGTGTTTCTACCCGGATGCGAATTAATATGTTCAGGGATTTCTTAAAATTAGACCCCAAGGAATTCAGCGAGAAATTAATTGATTGGGCAGATCAATTTGGTTTCACAATTGATGGAGATTACATAAACATACATCAAGAAAGAATTTCAGATTTTATTGATGAATTAGAGAAACAATTTGATATGTGGAATAGAGAAGAATCGAATAAATCAAGTAAAATGTGAATGCCGCAAAGGTGAATGCGGATTTGCTCATAGTTCAGGACATTTACTTGCTGGTTCAATTCAGCAAAGGATAGAAAATTTATACATTCTTTAAAAGATACTCCTTCTCAAATAGGGCGTGATTGTCCTAAATATAAGAGACAATTAACTTACACAATAGTAGATATGCAGAAAATTGCTTCAGAACGAGACGGTTGGTGTCTATCTGAAAATTATATTAACATTAAAACTCATTTAAAATGGAAATGTGGGAGTTATAATCATAAATGGTGGGCAACTCCTTATAATATTAAAAACGGGCATGCGTGTAAAATTTGTGGCATTCAAAAAATGATTAAAAATCGTTAAAAATAATTTTCTTTAATCTAGTCATATATATTTAAATTGAAAATAAAAACATATCTTAACCATAATAATTAACAATATTTATTAAAATACCAACCAGGCAAAACTTCTAAGGATATCTTTATTTATAATTGTTATCTTTAAAAGCATTAAAAGCATAATAAGATCAATTGAAATCGGACTATCAAATTTTTAAATCACGATTGAGTGATGTATTTGGGAGAGAACTTACTAACTAAATTCCTTAAATTAATGTCAAAAGATATCACCGAGTCTGATTTAGAATTAATTCAATTAGGAAATACCTTAGGACTTAACTTAATCTCGTTCGCGGAACTTCGTTCATCTCAGGATGATAATTTTGTAGATCGAATGAGAGAAAAAGCTTTGATAAAATTAGCTAAACATGGAGATAATGTTCTAGTTAATACTGACACATTTTATGCAGGTAGCATTGATTTTATGGTGTGTGATGAGCCCGAAGGTAAGAGATTTTTTCTTCTCGAAACAAATGGAGGTTCTAATCGAGGTTTGTCTATTCTTACTAACAAACAACAAGATATAATGTATAATGGGTACTTTCAGGCAATTAGTCAGGCAATAGAAAAATCTAAAGGAAATAATGAAAAAGTATTGGTGCTAGTAGGCGTCCCCGTAAACGACGCTTTAATCCATGAAAAAGTAATTATGGTTGAATATTTTAGGAAAAAAATTAAATCGATGGGTTATTCACTTAAGATTTTTAATTCCGATAATTATTCTAAGGAATATAAGGCAGAAATTGTGTTTTTAATAGCAGATTATAAAGAATTAGATCAAACGTTAACATTTTCTAATGGATGGATTAAATATCTAGGTGAAAAAGTTAAGGTTTTGATTGGAGATGGTATAGCGAGACGTCTAAACGACGAGGAATTTGTTAATCTAATTAAAAAAGACTTTCGCAGAATAAATACTATAATTGTAAATCCAATTTTCAAAATTACTGATGATAAATCTCTCACATATTTAGCAAGTTTTTACAATAAAAGTCTCCTTGAAAAGTTTAATTTGAAATATCTACTTTTCACAAAAGTTAATAATGAGAAGGAATTAAGCCAAAAAATAAATTATTTAATAAAAAATTACAATAAATCTTTTATCATTAAACCTATGGGAGGATCTGGCGGAGCAGGAGTAATTCCAATCTTAAAGAATGAAAAACCTCTAAGAATTAAACACATTATAGAAGAAAGTAAAAGAGAGTTCTTTGCAAAATTTATGAAAAATCGTAATCCATATCCCTATACAATTCAAGAGATGGCTAACTTTAATACTATCATGTGGAAGGGTGGAAAACATACCTATGATATAAGACTCTATTTAGCCCAAAAAGAAGGTCTTATAATCCCAGTTGGTGGTCTAGCAAGAATTGCTAGAGGTGTATATAAAGGCTCTTTAAAGAAAGAAGAATTTGTAGTAAATTTATCTGGTTTCGATGGTCAAATTGAAGTTGAGCGAGGTATTGGATTCTCACAGAAAAATAGTAAACTCTTAAATTTGTCTATAGATGATTTTGTTAATATGTCTTGCATTGGATGTACCTTATTAGCTAAGATATGTAAAAATTACCAACAGTTAATTGATTTCTCAGATTGGGATAAAGTTATTGGTTAGAACAAGCATATATCTTAAAATATCCTAAATGATATGAAACCTTTCTGGGGACACTGGCCTTTCTTAAAACCTATCGGCTTTTCAGAAATGTTATTAGAAGCAGCTAGTAACACTTATTATTTTATACTATTAAAAGCTCTTTCTCATTGAGATTTTTCTCACTTAAACAATCCTTATGATAATAAAAAGTTTTGTTACCGTAAAATTTCCCGTTTATTAAATTTCCTAAAGTTATTTTGAAGTGTGAATTTAACTTTTGAAGTTTAATTTCTTCTCTACAAATAGGACAAATCATTAAAATTCAATTTATATACTTTAAATTATATTAAAAATGGAATATTTAAAGTTAACAATTTTAAAATTCTAACTTAAGATTGAGCTAAGCGTTAAAAAATTTTAAAGAAGCTGCGACTAAAACTAATTCGTTTTTCTTTTGAGTGTGGCCACCCTTATTTAAAACTAATGTGTTTTCTTCTGAAAGATCTAGTAGTTCAACATTTTCCTTGAAATTCTTAAATTTTATAATTTTATCATTTCTAGCATGAATAAGAAATATTTTCTTAGAATAATATTGCCATATATCTTCTGATAATAAGCGTTTAGATTTATCGATTACGATGTATGGAGATATTTTTTCATTTTCTTCTTTATTTGGGAACAATTTTACTCCCTTTAAAAGATAACTAAGCATTACTATAGGATTATATTTAGGTAAGTTTTGTTTGTAATAAGATATTGAAGAAATGGCAATCATTTTTTCAATATGAACATTTGAAAACCCTCCACACAGAACAGTGATAGCTCCGATGCTGAATCCGACGGAAAAGATTTTTTTGTTCTTAAGCTGGTCATGATCCTTAACCCATTCAATTATTTTTCTGTAATCATCTATTCTCTTTAAAAATTGACTCCTCCTTCCTACCTTTTTAGACTCTCCCGTGCCACGTGCATCATACGCTAAGATTGTATATCCTTGGTAAGCTAACGGTAAATAATAGTATTGTAGAGTTTCTTTTGTGTCTGAAAAGCCATGGCAGACAACAACAATAGTATTTTTGGATTTAACAATTTCTTGATCGTTTGAACATATTAAACAAGCTACAATACACCTACTTTTTCCTCTTTTGCTTTTGCCAACTTCGATTTTAATTTTAGAAGTTATTAAACTCCCAAATTTAATAGGAGCCCATCTATCGAAGTATAAATCCCTAAAGCTCCAATATATTTCAAATGGCGTGTAAATGATTAAAAAAGTTGTTGTTGATAATATCAAACACGGTTCAAAAGGATTACCAAACGAGGCATTTACATTCCAGATGTATGCACTAAAAATAATTCCAATAATGATTATAATAATGCGTTTTTGACTCTTTGAGAGCATTAGTTATCCCTAATGTTAGTTTATGAGGCTGAATTCGATAAGATTTGAATAAAAAAATAAAAGGAAATTGGTTTTTCATGGCTTATTGGGTTTTGGACAGCCGTGATCATGAGCAATTTTACAACCTGGTATGCTCTTTAAACCAGGACATGGATCGCATTTCACTTTTCTTAACATTTTTACGACATCGTCAACTTCCAATCCAAGCTCCTCTTCTTCTGTTTCGTCCGCTAACATATCGTCTTTAATCTCACTTAGATCGTAATCAAGATCATCTTCTAAATTATCTTGCTCATCATATAAATCAATAATCTCATCTCCATCCTCATCCCTTTTTCCTTCGGGAACATCTTCACTTTCGGTTTCTGCTGGTACTTTCTTTTTTTTTGCCATTGATTTCACGAATAATATTAGTTATTTTTTAATATTAATATAAAATTAAATTAATTCAATAAAATTTAGATTTTATTATTATATTTTCGAATAGTGAAAATTTATTTCAATTCGTACTTGGTGTTAAGTTTGGAAACAAAAACTCAAATCATTAATAAATTTTTATAAAATTTATTTTTCAGAATTAAAAAAAAAAATTAATTTTTGGTTAAATATTCGAATTATTGTTGATTTCTATCTGGCTTTTGTTGTTTTTCCAATTCCATCAGTTTAGCATGTTTTTCGTCGTGTAAAACAAGAATTTCTTTTTGAACTTTTGCCAAATACTCTCCCTTTAATGGATAAAGTTGCAAAATTAAAACCTCAATATACAATGCAATGGCTGGAATTAACCCCATAAAAGCTCTAATTGCGAAATCAACGTCAGCCGGATGTGTTTGAGTTTGAATCTCCCCCAATGCATTTCTGGGAACGAAGTGAGCTATAGTCAACAAAACAGCTGGAATAGCAAGTGCAACGCTCTGTGCCGGTTTAGTAATAAAAGCATTCATGCCAAAATAAACTGCTTCTCTTCTAACTCCAGTTTTTAACTCATCTTCGTCGATCACTTGAGCGAACATTACATTAGTCAGAACTAATGGCCCTACAAGCCCAATACCTGCAAGAGCAAGGCTAAAATATATTATTGTAGTAGGAATAAATGTTAAAAGCAGTAAACCCGTAGCTCCGATTGTCAATAAGATTTGATCAGCCCTTACAACTCCAAATTTTGCAATCAATTTTGGGGTTATCCATACTCCGAATATAAGCGGAACGAATATAGCTACAAGCAATAGGATAGTATTTGATTGCGTTACATAATCAGCCAAGTAAAACATCGAACCCAAAATCATCTGTTGCATAAATATGCTCATAAAATTGGCTGAAACAAGAATAATAAACGATTTGCTTTTAAATGTATATTTTATAGCATCTTTAATTTTGAGAGGAGCATCTACTTTTGTAAATTCTGGACGTTCTTTAAACTTAAATGTAGTATATAATATAAAGAGAGTTCCAACGATTCCAACTGCTATCATGGCCATTTGTAGAGGGAATATTCCTTGTTCGCTTCGGAAGAAGTCTGGAATTAGGAATCCTAAAATTGTCCCTAATAAATAAAAAAATGAGGCAAATACAGATAATTTATTTCTTTCTTGTTCATCTTCAGTTATCTCAGGAGGGAGCGCTGAATATATTAGGAACACGATAGTATAGCCAGTATCATACAGGAATGTTGTTACTAGCATCCACCAAAAAACATATATTTTGTCAGGACTAATCGGGGCAAACCAAACAAGAATAAAAGATAAACCAAGAAACGGCGCTGTATAGCGCATGAATGGAATTCTTCTTCCTTTTTTTAATTTTGCGCGATCAGAGTAGAAACCAAAAAGAGGGTCGTTAATAGCGTTCCAAACAGCGTAAGCTATGCTCATAATAACCACTAAATAGGCATAAGGTCCAACAAGGCCTAAATAATCGACATAAAAAATCGACAAAAGCGAAGCATAAGTTCCGCTTATGATTGCTCCACCAAAACTTGCTAAGCCCCAATGTACACGTTGCTTTGTATTAAATTTTGGAGGTGCCAAACCTAATTTTTCTGATGTAGAATTTTCCATTTTATAAACCACTTTTTTTTTTCATAAATTTTAATTAAATAATATATTATATTAGCATCTATTTTAACGTTTTTTTTTAATAGTAAAAATTTGGTTCTAGGATTATAAATATTTAAGTTCGAAATTAGCAGAAATGTGAAAGCTTATAATTTTTAGATAAATTAGTTTCTTTAATATTTTTAAAAAATTTGAATCGATTATGAAAATAAAAGAAGGGCTCTGTATTGGCTGTGGAAACTGCGTCCTAATATGTCCAACTAATGCTATTAAGATGATTGAAAATAAGGCAATAATAAACGATAACTTATGTGTGGAGTGTAATGTGTGTTACAGGAATGCGAAATGTCTTGTAAAGGCAATTAGACCTAAAAGATTAAAGTGGCCACGTTTAGTAAGAAATCCTTTTAGCGATGTCGTGTCTACGCATAAATTAACAGGAGTTCCAGGAAGAGGTACTGAAGAAATGAAAACAAATGATATTACTAATCGTTTCGGTTTAGGTGAAATCGGTATATCTATTGAAATTGGACGTCCAGGTGTTGGAACTTGCCTTAAAAATGTAGATCTCTTCGTAAAACCGTTAACTAAGATTGGAGTCGAGTATGAGGAAGCAAGCCCTATTACAGCACTTTTGACCGAGGATCGAACTAAAATTAATGAGGATATTAAAAATGAAAGAGTTCTATCCGCGATCATAGAATTTAAAATCCCATGTGGGAAAATTGACAGTGTTATAAAAATAATCAGGGAAGTAGAAAAAAGAATTGATACAGTATTCACTGTTGGAGTTATATCACGCGTTTTAAACGGAAAAGAAATTCCAATAATCGATGTTCTTGCCAAAAAAGGGTACCAAATAAACCCAAATGCGAAAGTAAATATTGGGTTAGGAAAGGTATAGCGTATTGGAGGTAACTATAAATGACGCATTCTTTGCATAGAAAAGGAGATTTTGATAATTTAAAGGGTGATTATGTAATCTTAGCAATGCTTGCAGCAGGTAAAAATGATAAACATCCTGACGCTCGCCAGAAATTACTAAGAATTGCCCAAATATTTAAAAACCATAACCCTACAAATATTTTAACAGAAAAAGCTTGGAAAATCTCGTCCGTAATTCAAGCAGCTTTCACCGAAATTAAAGATGTAAGTAGAGTAATCCAGACTTTAAAAAAAGAAGATTTAGGTATTTCTATAGTAGTAAGTGGTTTATTGAATGAAATTGAGGATGTTCTTAAAGATGTAGATCTGGAAATGCATACTGTTCACCTTTCTCTCGGTACATTTGGAAAAAAAGAACTTCTACCTTCAGACAAAATCTTAGAAATAACTACTATGTGCGGGCATCATTGTGTTTCACCACAATCAGTAGAATACTACTTAGACTTAATTAAAAAAGATAAAATTTCAATTGAAAACGCTGCTGAAGAATTAGCAAAACCTTGCGTATGTGGAATTTTTAATACATCAAGAACAATAAATTTACTTAGTGAATTATCTAAAGAGGAGTGTAAATAATTTTTTATATCTATTAAAAATTAGAATTTATACACCAAACATTTGTTTATTTGATCCACCAATTTCGAATTACCATATAAATAATTAAATGAATTATTAATTTGATTTAGGTTTTCCTTCAATTCTCCCTTTAAATAAGTAAAGTATTTTGGCAGATCAAAACGACATTTAAAATTTTTAATTTTTATATTTGGTATTGAATTAGGAGAATTTAATAATTTATTTAATTCATCATAAGGCTCGAATTGTAAATATAGTTGAGCAACTAAAGAATTTGTTAGGCTTTGATAAAAATTTAAGAGTTTTTCGATTTCTAATAATTGAATTTCATCGTTTGGTTCTTGGAGAATTTCAAATCTTAATTGCGATAAAAATTGAATTATTTTACCTAGATAAGAAAGGGATGTGGGAAAAATCTCTGGCATGGGCAGTTTTTTTATAAAACTTCCGTTATACCTTAAATACCCTCCAGACATATGAAGAGTTCCGTATAATGCTTTAAATACAGAATTAATAATATCTGAATTCATTATCGCAAGCAAACAAAAATAGTCGTTTGTTTTAAATGAAGGTACCCTTAAAAAATAGAGCCCAGTTAAATTAACGTAAATACCCGGATCGTACACACAAGTAATTTCCTTAGCAATTTCCCTAAAAATTATTTTTTCACTATTTAAGTTATCCCAAACTTCTTTTTGCTCTGATTGAAAGCTAAAATATGATATTTCATGATTTACTTTTGCGATTTTTATGCGTTTTTTGAAATCAATATAATATTTACCAACATTTCCGGTTCCTATCAATATTAAATCTTTATTAGAAGTCTTATTTTTACTAATATTTTTGAAATGTTCCGCCCATTTAATGAACCCGAAAGGACGATATATAATTTTTAAACCCTTTATAACTTGTATCATTGGTTTGAAATTTGTATACAAGAAGTTAACTAAGTTTATATCAGGGGATATTGGTATTACAGATGAAGGAAGGTTTTTTATTGAATCTTGGGGTAATTCAGTTATTTTTTCGTTTTGCAAATACTTAAAATCTTTCATGCTCTCAAACTTTTTTATTAGAATCGCATTGCCTGTGTTAGTTCTTTTTTTAAAAGAAATTATTATTGGATAAGCTGCTGTTTTTTGAAATATTGGTAATGAAGATACATTAATAATTTCCTTAAGCTCTGTATCTCGCAATAACATCTCCCTAATTTTCAGGCCGTAATCGGCTGATAAAAATTTATTAGTAGTTAAAAAAGATAGGCATCCAACTCCTTTTTTCAATAATTCTATCGATTTTTCAATAAAAATAATACTAAGATCAAACAATCTATAAGCAGATTCAAATTTTTTTTTGATTTTTTTTTTGAATTCTAAATCTAATATCTTCTTATTTTCGACGTAAGGAGGGTTTCCGATTATGATATCAATATCAGTTGAATCAAATTCAAGAAGATAATCTAAATTAACAATATTAAAGTTCAGGTTGATTTTAATGATATAATTTTCAATTTCGTCTAAATTTGAATTAGTACAAGCACATCCGTCTAAAAATGGGGCCTCAACATCTGAATAAAGCCACATTATTAGTCTTAGTTTTGATATTAAGTATGCCGACTTATCAATTTCGATTCCGTATAGATTGTTTTGAATTATTTTTTTCTTAATATCGTAATCGGGGCACCCTAGCTCAAATATTTTATTGATATTAAAAAGAACTTCCGCAATGGCGATCAAAAATCTTCCCGTACCACAAGCTGGGTCTAGAATTTTAATATTTCTTATTTTTGTTTCAAATCTATCTTTAAGACTTTTATTTTTTGCGAGTAATTGTTTTAGACTGGTGTAATCACAGTTTGTTTGAAAGACTTTTCTTAGCTCTAAAAAATCGTCAAAAAAGATTCTAAAAATGTTTAATACCATAAAGTCCGCAATTGGTTGAGGTGTATAAACTACTCCACGATCTTTATTATTCTTCTTTTCGGTAACTATCTCATTTTCGAATTTGTTAATTATGTTTTCCAAAATTGGTATACTGCTTTTAGACGACGGCATTTTCATGGAATTTTAACAAAAAAAATCGTTTCTTTGAGATTTTTTATTAACACTAATTCTAATAATGCAAGATATTAATTTAAAAGTTAAAGTACAATTATTAGAGATAAATTAAAAATTTTACTTGCAAATAAGATTAAAAAATGATAGATAAACCGTTTTTAAACAACATTATAAAGGAACCATATAAAATCTCTAAATTAGATTTCAATTATATTTCACAGATTTTAAGAAAAGCAGAAGAGATTTTTAAAGAAGAAAAATTGTTATTAGAGTTTAACCTCGATGATTCCGAAAGCGAAGTATGGGTTATTGGAGATATTCATGGAAATTTAGAAACTTTACAGAGATTGATTGAAATAATAGATGAAAAAAAACCTGAGTTTGTAATTTTTCTAGGTGATATCGTTGATCGGGGTACAAATCAGTTAGAATGTTTAATTTTGGTTCTTGCGTTAAAAATTAGATATCCAAATAGATACTATCTATTAAAAGGGAATCACGAAACTTTGGAAATGAACAAGGCTTATGGATTCTTCCAAGAATTTAAATACAGATTTAATGATCAAAAAAAATTTGACGAAGTTTTAGCCGTATACAATGTACTTCCCTTTTGTGCTTTAGTAAATAAAGGCATATTATGTCTGCATGGCGGGATTCCCGAAGATATCGCGATTTTAAGGAAGTTGAGAGGATTAAAACCAAGAGATATTGTTTCTGTATTCAAAACTATAGCAAAAAGCCTAGTACAAATTATGTGGAATGACCCTAAATCCGACTTAAAAGGATTCTCAGAAAGTTTTAGAGGTCCTGGAATTAAATCTTTTGGAGAAGATGTTTTTAATGATTTTATGAAAGAGTATAGTTTAAAATATTTAATTAGAGCGCACGAAGTTTTCCCTGAAGGTTATAGATGGTTTTTCAACGAGCGGTTGTTATCTATATTTTCTTCTGCTAATTATCTAGGTAAGTTTTCACCAAATCCAGCGTCCTACGCCGTTATAAAAAATAATTTGGTAAAACCAAAATTAATCAAATAATTATAACACCAATTCGGGAAATGTTTCAACAATCTCGGGATATTTTTTAATTTCTTCCTTCCATCGATCGGTTTTATCTAATTCCAGAGATAATTTTTGTGAAGCTATTGTCTTTTTTGTAGGTATATAGATATAAGCAGACAATTTTCTATTATTTTTTAAATAAACTTCGGTGATTATTCGTTCAAATAAATCATCAAAAACTCCTTCGATTGAATCTAACAATTCTAATTCTTGTTGGTTCACATCAAATTTTAAAGTCCAAAAGGAATTCTTTGAAGGTAAAACATAAGGAAACCAACTATTTTTAGGAAAAACTCTTGTAAAATTTTTTACAAGACATACTTCAACATTGAGTTTATCCTTCCAGAGATTCCGAGTTATGAAAGTTCCATAACCAATAATTGATACGAGATTGGAATCTGAGCTTTTATTATCAATCAATTTACATAATTTAAGAATTAAAAATTGAGCATTTGAAACGAGGAAATTAGATTAGATGATATGCTTCAGATTTTTTGATTTTTATATTTTTAGCTGATTTGCGTCCGGTTTTATGAAAAGCAAATTATTACCACGAATAAATATTTCGTTATATTTAGCTACGGGACTACCCTCCATGATTTCAGTCGCATCTTCTAGAATCATGTTCATGTAAGCATCAATTTCTTTTAAGAGCCCTTTATATTCAGTGCCATCTTTTAGTCTGAGCAATATCTGACTGTTCTGGGCATTTTGAAGGATTGCTAGAGGGTTCCTATTTCTAATATTTTGGTTTGACATATTTTAACCTTTACTAAAAAACATTTATAATATAATTATTGAAAAGATAATTTAAAGAAAAACTTTTTTGAATTAAAACCTTTTTATCGGATATTAATTATTCTTATATTTTGATCTGTTTGGTAATTTTCTTGAAACTTTTAAATAAAGATTTAGATAAGAAAAAAAATATTATTGAGAAATATAATTCAACCTCAAGCTTCTATGATAATAGATATAGTAAAATCCAAAAAGAAAAGTATAAAATTCTTTTTAGAAATTGTAATTTAAATTATAAAACCATTCTAGACGCTGGTTGTGGTACAGGCCTATTAATTGAATATGTTTTTAACTTAAATATCGATAATATAAAGAAGAAGGTCAAATATATTGGAATAGATATCTCTTGGAAAATGCTAATGAACTTTTGTGACAAATCTAAAAAATTAAAAGATATTGAAGATATAAATCTAATTTTAGGAGATATCGAAAACTTACCGCTAAGACAGGATAGCTTTAATGCAATTTTTTCAATCACATCACTCCAAAATTTACCAGTCATAAAGAAAGGTTTGGGCGAATTTATTCGAGTTGGTCAAAAGGATTCGCTTTTAAGATTATCAATCCTACGAAAACAATTGAAAGTAGATGATTTAATAGCATATTTAAAAACACATACAATAAACCTTAAGACTGAGTTTTTAGAGAATATAGAAGATGTGATTATTCAAGGAAGTCTAAATAAACATTAATTCTAAATTTACTTTTTTTTAAATGATTGAATAATCTCAACAGGGTTGCTTTCTATATGGTATTTCTTTTGAAAGAAGTTACACACATTTTCAATATCTCTTTCTAAAATTGATTTTGCGTTTGGGTGATCTGACGGAATCCATTGTAGCCAATCGATTATTAATATATTTCCTTTATTATCTACTACTATATTGAATTCTCCTAGATCTCCATGGATCATATTCGCTTTTTGATAAATTACTTTAATTTGTTTGATGATCTTGTTAAAAATCTTATTTGGATTTTTAAGATTTTGATAATACGCTAATTCTTTTCCTCTTAAGTATGACATTACTATTATATGTCGATTAAAACCTATTGGTTTAGGTGTATCTAATTTAAGTTTGTAAATTTTACTTAAAGCGTCAAATTCTTTTTTAGCGGCAAGTCTGTTAACATACAACCAAGATATATGTTTTCGATCACCAAGAAAGCTTCTTAACATCTTAATGTTTTTAAAACTGGTCCTTCCCATCCTATAAATTTTTAAAGCGAAAATATTTTCGTTATCGTCCATACAACCATAGACGTCTGATTCTTTACCTTTACCTATTATAGGTCCTAACTTACTAATTATCTCTCTCTCAACCAAGGTGTGAAGAGCTAGTGCATCGTAACCAATAGAATTAAGGGTATATGCTATATCATTTTTAGAAGAATCTCTTATTATTAAATCTAATTTATGTACTTTTTTAAGACGAAATAAGGTTTCTTCTATTGGATTCCTAGAGTAGAATTTTATGTTATTTATCGTAACATATTTAGATCTTTTCATTCCGATCTCAATTCCCATTAAAATTCTTAAATCTTCCTTTTCCAGCTTTTTTTTCTCAAGTAATTTTGCTGCTTCAGCCATATCAATTATCTTATAATTTCTTTTAATTTAAGACACTTATCTAAAAATTATTAAGTTAATATTTAAAAACATTTCTTTTAAATTGAAACTTAACAGATCAAAAAATATATTTTCTGTAGGATATAATGAATGAGATGAGTTTTTTCACATTTGGTAACTCAAAAATCATAATGCCTGTAATAATTACAATTAAAAATATAAAGATATCATTTTGTTTGATATAATAAATTGAAGTGGTTGATCCTTCTTCAAATATAAACAAGAAAATTCCTTGGTGTAGATAAAACGCTATTCCGCTGCAAATTATCACGCCTAATAAGGAAAAAACAATAGCTTGATGTTCGATCTCAAAGATACCTATCGTTGTAATAATAACAAAAGAAATCAAAGAAATTACTATTAATATATACGAAACATAGAGCCAATTATGGTACAAATCCGCACTAACCTCAAAATTATTGCCAACATTCGTCCAAGACAAAGAAGAACCTAAATTTAAAGCAGATAATATCGGTAAAATCAAAGACACTACTAGAAAAATTAAATATAACCTAATTGTAATAAATCTTGTAAACTTTTGGTGCTCTCTTTCGTCTTCTTGTTTTATTTCTTTTAACATTAAATCCAATTTATTTTGAATATAATCTGGAATTTCTTTCTTTAAAATAGATAATTGGAAATGTATGTGAGGATAGTTGGACATTAAATTTTCTAACAATTTATATCCTCTATTAAGCCTTTCTTTAGAGCTTTTTGGCCCGTTCCATAGATAGATAATTTTACGCTCTTCATCCAAAATAGCGCATAAATCGTGGTAAAGTAAGCTTGTGTTTTCCTCGACCCATTTTTTATTAGGTTCGTTGAAAATGTATGTCTTCAGCATAGATAATCAATAATTTTTAACTCTAAATAATTTATATTTTTTTCTATATCTTAACTATGTTGTTAAAATAATAAAATTAGAAAAAATTAAAATAACTAAAAAAAATCTGTTGAAAATAAGTTATTTTTTTTCAATTCTTTCTTTAATCGCTTCCCATAGATCGCTAATATATCGTCTATAATTCTCAATTTGGCTCTCAGAGATGGTTCTAAATCTTTTTTGGATTTTTAAATATTCCTCAATAGGTTTGCGTTTTGTTGGGTCTAAAAATCTTTTACTATCTTTTGATAAAATAAACTTACCGTTAATTACTTCATATAACGGCCAGAACCCCGTTTGAACAGCTAATCTCCCAATCTCAATTGAATCTTTTGGATTATATCCCCATCCCGGAGGGCAAGGAGCAAGAATGTGTATATATTTTGGACCGAAAATATTTTGAGCGTTCTTAAATTTATCGTATAGATCAAGCGGATAAGACGAAATTGCTGTTGCAACGTAAGGGATGCCATGTGCCTCCATAATTTTAGCCATATTTTTTTTATACCCCACTTTACCATTAGGAGTTGTTGTGCTATAAGCACCAGGTGGTGTACTTCCACTTCTTTGAACTCCTGTATTCATATACGCCTCGTTATCATAACAAGCAAAAATAAAGTTGGTCCCTCTCTCAACCGCTCCGCTCAAACTCTGAATTCCAATATCTACAGTTCCGCCATCCCCCGCAAACGCAACGACATTAACATCGTTGGCTAATCCTTTATCTTCAAGTGAAGCTACAATTCCAGAAGCAGAAGCGCCCGTAGTGGCAAAAGGAGTATGAAGCACAGAAACTTTAGTGGTACAAAACCCTTGCATTCCGTGTAAAACAGTTAGGCACGAAGCTGGTACAGTAATAATTGTTTTTGGCCCAAGGGCTTTTAGAGCAATTCTATATAATAACGCCATTGAGCATCCTGCGCACGCTCTAGTACCGGGGTAAATAAATTCTTCTTCAGGTATATCCATTAATTTAACCAATATATCTTAACCTCCTTTGAAATATTCTGATTCGTCATAATCACCTAACTCTTCCAATCTTAAACCAATAAAATCAGTTTTATGTGTTATTATCCCTATTTCGGATTCTTCAATTACTTTATACACGCCCTTTATAATATGTTGATCAGTAATATCTCTACCCCCTAACCCTACTATAAATCCTTTAATAAAGGGGCTATTTTTCAAACCATATAAAGCAGCTTTCAACTCGTATGATAACACGCCTTCGTATCCATAACCAATATCCCTATCAAAAACGACGACTTGCTTTTTATTTTTGAAAAACTCTCTTAGATACGAGACGGGAAACGGTCTAAATAGCTTCAAGCTCACTAAACCAATTTTTAACCCGTCTTTTCGAAGTTTTTTAATCACATTTCGAGCTTGAGAAGCTACTGAACCCATTGCAAAAATAATAGTATCCGCGTCTTCAGTTAAGTGTGTCTTGTAAATTCCATTTCCGTAAGAGCGCCCAAATTTATCAGCAAATTTGTCATGAACTTCAACAATAATATCAATTGAATTTTCAAGAGCTTTTTGCATCGCATATCTATACTCAAAATACCCTGGAGCGATTCCTTCTTCACCCCGATCTATTAAATGAGGCGTGGTGACAGGATCTATACCCTTCACTTGAGACATATCTGATAAATTTATATGATGTTTTAGAGGAGGTAGAAAATCATCAATATCTTCTTGTTTTTCTAGGATTACGGGCATCATAGTATGGGATAATATATAACCATCATAAGCTACCACTGTTGGAAGAAAAACTCTTGGATCTTCCGCAATTCTAAAAGCTTGAATATTTGTATCGTAAATTTCTTGATTGTCCATGCAAAACATTTGAATCCAACCAACATCACGCATAGTAATAAAGTCTTGGTGATCCGTCCAAACTGACCAAGGAGCTCCTGTTGCTCTAGTTGCCAAATTTATTATTATTGGTAATCTATTGCCCGCAGCCCACGGTAACATTTCATACATCAACATTAATCCATGAGAAGATGTTGCCGTGCCAACTCTTGACCCTGTAGCCGAAGCCGCGCAACAAACCGCTAATGCGGAATGTTCTGATTCCACTTTAACAAAACGAGTATTCATTTTGCCTTTCGAAATAAATTCAGCTATTTTTTCAACGACCGGACTTTGGGGGGTTATTGGGTAAGCTGCAACGACGCCAACTTTAGCTTGCCTGAGAGCTTGAGCTGCTGCATGGTTTCCTGTCAAAATCTTAATTTTATGACTAATTTTATCAGATTTCTTTTCTGTAATTGTCATTTAATTTTCACCTCAACCATTTTAATTGCATTTACAGGACATTCTTCCATGCAAATTCCACATCCTTTACAATATTCTAAATCTATTTTAGGAGGAATAGTCCTAGATACTACTGCTTCTGGACAATATAACCAACAATTAAAACAGCTAGGTTTTCCCGATTTTGCCGGAATACATTTTTCTAAATCAATTACGGGTTTTTTAGGGCTCCATGTGCCCGTTTTCCCAGCTTCTCCCTTTACGGGTTTTTGAACGGAACCTAAGATTTTTTGATAATCCTTTTTCGTATTAGCCATAGATATCACACAAATTAATGAATAAAAGCCAATATAAAAATTAATAACTATTGAAATAAAACTCTTCCGATTAATTAAAATAGGGCTATTCAATAGAACTCAAAGAAATTATCTAAGAAAAGGCGATTAATATACTCATACAATATTATTAAAAAAAAATGTTAGTCTTTCGAAAAAGAAAGAAATTTATATTCAACAATTTCATTATCTCTTTAGAAAATAACATAAATTACGAATAAATATCAGTTCTTTTGGTGATGGATATGGATATAGATTATAATAAAGAAGAAGTTAGAGAAAAATTCAAGGATTTATTTGAACACTCTTTGGATTTAATTTATGTAAATGATTTAAACGGTAATTTTCTTGATGCAAATGAATTAACTTTAATTTCTCTCGGTTATGAAAGGAAGGACATTCTTAATTTGACTTTTACTGATTTGCTTGACAGAGATAATTTGATTAAGGCATATAACACATTGAAGGAAATAACAAAAACGGGGAAACAATCTGCCAAGAGGGAATACAAGCTTAAAACAAAAACGGGCGATTATATATTTATCGAAACATACGGCATTCCCTTAAAAAAAAATGGTAGAATGTACGGAATATTAGGAATAGCCAAAAACATCACCAAACGGAAAAAAACAGCACAAAAATTAAAAGAATCAGCAGAAATGTTCAAAGCTTTATTTAAGGAAGGTCCAATTCCTGCTTATACTTGGAGAAAAATAGGAGATGATTTTGTTTTCATTGATTTTAATAACGCCGCAGATAAAATAACTCAAGGGAATGTAGAAACTTTTTTAGGAACTAACGCATTTGAAATGTATAAAGATCGTCCCGATATTTTGAACGATTTACATCTATGTATGAATGAAAAAACTCATATTACGAGAGAAATGAAGTATAGATATAGTTTCTCGAAAGATGAGAAATATTTATTAGTAAATTACGGTTACGTCGATCCTGATTTAATAATTGTGCGCACAGAAGATATAACGGAAAGAAAAAAGGCAGAAGAGAAACTAAAGGAATCTGAACTTAAATATCGCGATATGATTAATAATCTAGATGTTGGTTTTTATCAAGTTGCTTTAGATGGAACGATGATAAACCATAATCCCGCCCATAATAAGATTTTAGAATATGATCAAACAGAGAGCCATATAGGCAAAAAAGTAACAGATTTTTGGCAATTTCCTGAAGATCGAGATAATTATTTAAAGCAGATATTAAAAGATAGTTATGCTAAGAATTACATCTGCCCATCCCTAACTAAAGAAGGTAAAAAAGTTGTTGTCCAATTAAATTCTCATTTAATGCTTGATAAAGAAGGAAATCCGTTTGGTATTGAAGGAACTTTTATCGACATTACAGAAAAATACAATTTGGAGCAAGAATTGAGAGAATCTGAAGAAAAATTCAGATCTATAGCCGAACAATCGTTATTGGGCATATGTGTAATACAAGATGATTTGGTTAAATACATTAATAAACAATTCGCTGATCTAATAGGATATACAATCGAAGAAGTAAAGAATTGGGAACCTGGTTGGTTTGCAAGCGTAATTCATCCAGATGATAGGGATTGGGTAATAGAAAAAGCTAAAAAGAAACAATTGGGTTCAAATGACATAAAAAATTATTATCAATATCGCCTAATAAATAAATCTAAAAAAATTATTTGGTTAGATAATTTCTCTAAAACAATTTTATTTAGAGGACGAAATGCGAACTTAGTTACTGTTGTAAATATTACGGAACGAAAAATTACCGAACAAAAATTAAAAGAATCAGAGAGAAAATATCGTAACATCTATGAGAACACGCCTTTTTCAGTAGTATTAATTAATTCACAAGGTGTCGTTGTAGATGCTAATCCAACAACCGAAGTAATGTTTGGTTATAAGATAGACGAAATAATTGGTAAAGGGTTTATGGATCTTTCAATAATACATCCAGATTACTTATCAACAATTTTCGCACTTTTTAAAAAGTTTGTAAAAGGAGAAAAAATGCATCGAATAGATATTCAAATACAAAGAAAGAATGGGACGATTTTTTGGGCAAATCTTCAAGCAGCTCTGATGAATATCAGGGATGAAACATATGTTCAAGCGTTATTTACAGATATCACTAAAAAAAAAGAAGCTGAGTTCCTTGTTGATGAGGAATTAAAAAAATTGAAGGAACTTGATCAGCTTAGAAAAAATTTAATTTCGAGAGTTTCGCACGAATTAAAAACACCTCTCGTTTCAATTAGTGGAGGTTGTGAACTCCTTTTAACCCTGTATGGAGAAAAATTAAGTAAAGAGGAATTAGAGTTAATAGAACTTATTGAAAAGGGGGGTAAAAGGTTAAAACATTTAGTCGATAATTTAATTGATATCTCTAGAATTGAATATAGTAAATTCAAATTACAAAAAGAATCCAACGATCTGAGCGAACTTATTAGGGATGTCTCAAAAGAATTAATGTTTTTATTAAGAGAGAGAAAAACTAATTTAAACCTTACGCTTCCTGAGAGCCTTTTTTTGAAAATGGATAAAATTAGGATTGAACAAGTAATCATGAATTTATTATCCAATGCTATAAAAAATACACCTCCAAAGGGGGACATAAAGATAGTTTTAAAAAAAAAGGGAAATTGGGCTGAAATCTCTATTAACGATACAGGGATAGGTCTTACCCAAGAGGAAATGGATTTCATATTCACTAGGTTTGGTAAAATAGAACGGTATGGCGAGGGTTATGAATATATCGACATCCAAGGCACAGGGTTAGGATTATATATCTCAAAAGAGATAGTAGGTTTGCACGAAGGTGAAATTCGAGCGGAATCAGAAGGAAGAAATAAGGGGAGTACATTTATCGTAAAACTACCAATATCTTAAAATGTGTATTTTGAAAAATGTATCTTATAATATTTTTGCCATGTTAAAACCTTGCTCAATTAAATCGTAGTTAAGGTTTCCTAATTTTTCTCCTAATTTTTTCAAAACCACATCTTTTAGATTTTCTAAGTGCAGGTCTGGTAATGCTTTTGAGAGCAAACCTAAAATTGGTGTATTTATTACAGGGTTTCCATCTATCGTTAAATTTTTTTCAAGTGCTAAATTATTAATATCCGCAACAATCACTTTTATGTTGCTACTAAGATGATATTCTTTAACAAAATATTCTGGATTTTTATCAGAATTTATTATAAAAATTCCGTTGCTTTCCAAAGACGATGCCACTTCTTTAGTTAAAACAGTCTCATCGAATACGATTAAAATATTTGGGTTTTCAATTTGAGCGCGATCGTATACTTTTTCTGTTCGGGATAATTTTACATACGCTTGAACAGGGGCACCTCTTCTCTCAGCACCGAACGAAGGATATGCTTGGACATCAATGAAATTACCACTTAAGTATGCTGCTTCAGCTATTATCTCACAAGCAGTAACTGCACCCATACCCCCTCTCCCGTGTAAAACAATTTTTATCAGTTCCAATTCGCTCATATTAAAAGCCTAATATGGTTAAACATTATAATTATGAATTAATCTTACTATTTAAAGAGTTTATCAAAATTAAAAACTTTTGTCAATTTTAGTTTTATGGCTATCAGACTTATTAAATGACTTCAAATATGATAAAAAGTTAAAAGATTATAAACCATAATAAGTGTATTCATTTCAAATTTATTCAACGAGCAAGTAATTATGATTAATAAAAAAGGTTATTTTGAAGGTAGAGAGACTAAAAGATTATTTTATCAGTACTGGCTACCAGATTCGAGTAATATTAAAGCATATATAATAGCTCTACATGGTTGGGGGACTCATTCAGACAGAATGGAGGTACCCGCAGAATTTTTAACGGAAAATGGATACGCTGTGTATGCGTTTGATATTAGAGGACATTGGAGAAATGCCGACAACAACCCCGGACATATCGATAGTATGGTTCATATTCAAAAAGATATTGTTCTTTTTATGGATTTAGTAAAAAAAACCTCTGGAGATAAAAAAGTCTTTTTAATGGGGCATTCGTTCGGTGGATTAATTGCCTTAGTTTTTGCGGCTAATCATCCAGCATTACCTGGTGTATTAGTATCATCTCCTTTATTAAGATTTGCTGTAAACTTGTCGTTTAGTAAAAAATTGGGTAAAAAAATCGCCGGACCGATTTCTAAAATTTCTCCAACTAAAACTGTAGAAATGGTGATTGAACAAAACCTTTTAACTAGTGATATCAAAATTTTACGCAAACACATTTCAGATGATAAAAAATTGGAAAAAATCTCCTTGAGATCTGCTGCTGAAATGGAAAGAGCTATGAAATGGGCGATGGAAAACGCTTCTAATTTACTATGCCCAACATTCATTATGCAAGCTGGAAAAGATAAAATGGTAGAAAAAGGAACGACTAAAGAATTCTTTGAAAAAATAAAAAGTAAAGACAAGACTTATAGGGAATACGATGGGTTTCTTCATGAACTATGGAATGAAAAAGGAAAAGCGCAAGTTTTTCGAGATATGTATGTTTGGTTAGAAAAACACATTAAAAAAAATAACAAAAATATAAAATAGAGTTATGGATATTTTTTGTATAATTCTTTTATAATTTCATCCAATTCTTTCATTGTCTTCTTTTCATCGGTAATTTTTCCACATTCATCTTCTAAATCGAAACACGATTTAATATATGCCTTATTCATGATGTTTAGCATCATTTTTGGAAAGAGTAAAAATTCTGTTTGATATTTAGTTAATTGTTTTACAAATGAACGGGTTCCAGCTTCCAAGGTTTCAAGTGGAAATATTCGTGTTGGAAAATTGATGTTTTTCAATTCTTCAATCCCGACTTTATCAGCAGAATAAAGCAGATATTTAGCGTAACTTAATCCAAAGGCCAATAAAGGCAAGAGTGTTGCTCCAGTCTGAGGAAATGCAGAAATAGCTAGTTCTGGAAGCCTTATATACAGCTCTTCTTTTGGTCTATCAGCAAAAATTCTAAGGTCAGATGCGAGAATCATTAAAACACCAAAACCGATTGCAATTCCTTGTACTTGAGTAATAATGGTTTTTTTCATGAAAAGCATCGTATAGGTGATCTTTCTGCCCCATGTTTTTATTTTTTCTATATTTTCGGGAGATCCTTGTATCTCCTTAAGGTCATAACCCGCAGAAAAAAATCTCTCCCCTGTGCTCTTTATAATAATACATTTAACGTTCTCATTCTTATCCGCTTGTAGTAAGTTCGTATGCATTAGTTGCAACATTTCGACATTGAAAGCGTGTGCTTTGTCTGGGCGATTAATCGTTATTGTAGCAATATGTCCCTTTACTTCGTATAAAATTATATCTTCTTGACTATCCATGGTTTAAAAAAAGATATGTTTAATATAAATTTTCTTAGCGGATTTAAAAATTAATTTAAGTGCGCCTTGAGTTTAGACGAAAAGGAAATATCAATCGCAGCGCAAATCAATTTCAAATTTGAAATTGATATTTATTAAGAGACTATGCAAGAAGCTTACGAGTTAACGCTTGAGAAAAAAGTCTTAAAAATCTAATATCTCCTTTTTTTTTTATTTATTAAAAAACTAATAATTAGAATTTATTCCTATTAAAAACTAATAATTTTAAATTAAGTTATTTGTTAGTTATAGGAAAGTAATATAATTCACCATAAAATGCCTTTTGAAGATATTAAATTTAAAGAACTCACTCCAATGATGCAACATTGGTATTCTGTTAAAAAGAAATACCCAGATACAATATTGGCTTATCGTATGGGAGATTTTTACGAGTTTTTCTACGACGATGCCGTTCGAGTTTCAAATCTCTTAGGAATAACATTGACAAAAAGAAAAATTGGATCAGATTCATATCCCTTAGCGGGGATACCACATCACGCCGGCTCTTATTTAAATAATTTAATTAACTTAGGAGAAACAGTAGTAATTGTCGAACAATTAGAGGACCCCACCACAGTAAAAGGAAGAATAGTTAAACGAGGTGTCGTTAGAATATTATCCCCGGGCACTGTTATCGAGCCAGATATGCTTAAATCAAACGAAAACAACTATATTTGTTCTATTGTTAAAGAAAGAAAGGGATTCGGAATCGCTTTCGCTGATCTCTCAACGGGCGAATTCGTTACAACGGAATTTTTTAAGAGTGGACAAGATCCACTAGAAAAAATACTAAGCATCTTCTCTCAATATAACCCCGTTGAAGTTATAGTACCTACGGAATTAAAGAAGGACGAACATCTCTTTCTATTATTAACCGATTTAAACGATGCTTTGATTAAATCTTACGAAGATTATGTGTTTAATTATGACGAAGCGCGTGATTTAATTAAACGACATTTTAACATTTCCAATTTAAATAGTTTTGATTTAGAAAATTGTGAAATGGCGGTTCAAGCTTCTGGTGGTTTATTAGCTTTTTTAAAAGAAACTCAAAGGGATGTAATTCCTAATCTTTTTAAAATAAATCTCATTCGTGAAGAAAAAGTTTTACACTTAGATTATATTACTCAAAGAAATTTAGAATTAATTAGCTCACTTTGGGAAAAGGGGAAGGATACAACATTGTATTCAATTTTTAATCAGACTCATACACCTATGGGCGCTCGTTTGTTAAAAAAAATTATCCTTCAACCTTTAACAGACATAAATGAGATAAATCAAAGAATTAATATAGTTCAAAAATTTAAGGACGATGTTTTCTTAAGGTCTGAATTAAGGGAAGAACTAAAAGTTATTGGTGATCTTGAAAGGTTTGTAAACCGAATTAATTACTCTCGAAATTCCAATGCTCGCGACTTAATTAACTTAAAAAATTCTTTGGAAAAAATTCCTAAAATTAAAAAGATACTAGAAAAATCTAAAATTCCGGAAGTCTCAAAATTCATCGATAAAATTGATGATTTTAGAGAAGCTAGAAGTGTAATAGAAGTCTCTATAAAAGACGACGCACCACCCACAGTCAAAGAGGGGCACTTGATAAAGGCAGGATTTAACGAAAAAATTGATGAATTAAGAGATATCCTCCAGAATGGTAAAAAATATGTTCTAGATTACGAAAAACAGCAGAGAGATAGATGGAAAGTAAATTCAGGTTTTAAAGTGGGACATAATAACATTCTTGGATATTATATACAAATTACTTTAAAAACGCTAAGATATATCACAAAAATTCCAGAAGAATACATTGAACGCCAAACTCTCAAAAATGCGAAAAGATACACCACAAAAAAACTAAAAGAGCTAGAAGAAAAGATTGTTCAAGCGGAAGAACAGATAAACGATTTGGAATATGAAATATTCTGTACAATTAGAGAAAAGATAGTAAGAGAAACATTAAAAATCTTAGAAACTGCTAAAAAAATAGCATATATTGATGTTCTTGCTTGTTTTGCAGAAGTTGCAGAAAAATACGACTACTGTCGCCCAAAAATCAATAACGAAGGTAAAATTACGATTAAGGAGGGAAGACATCCCGTTGTTGAGCAAATAAGATTATCTGAAAAATTTATTCCTAACGATTGTTATTTAGATACGGATAATGAGCAAATTTTAATGATTACTGGGCCGAATATGGCAGGGAAATCCACATATCTTCGACAAGTTGCCTTAATCTGTATTATTGCTCAAATGGGGTGTTTTGTCCCAGCCAAATCTGCTACTATAGGTGTTATTGATCAGATTTTCACACGTATAGGCGCGTCTGATGATTTAGCGAGGAAATTAAGCACATTTATGATAGAAATGACTGAAACGGCTAAGATATTAAATTTTGTGACGAAGAAAAGCCTAGTTATAATAGACGAACTTGGAAGAGGCACGAGCACTAGTGACGGTCAAAGTATCGCTTTAGCAACTCTCGAAAAATTACACGAATTAAAGGCAAAGACGCTATTTAGTACTCACTATCACCAATTAACTGAGATAAATCTACCAAGAATAAAAAATTATCATTTAGACATTATCGAAAATGACGATGGAAGCATTAATTTCATTCGAAAATTACAACCAGGAAGCACTGATAAATCGTATGGAATTCACATTGCGAAGCTAGCAGGAATCCCAGATGACGTTATTATAAGAGCGTTTGAAATTTTAAACCAAATCGAGGAAAAAGATCCCTTTAAAGCTACAGTAGAAGAAAATGGTAATGGAAGATTAACTAACAAATATTACGACAAATTTATTCAAGAGAAAAAGAAAGCGCTAGAACATTTGAATTTAGACTTTGATGTAAGACAGCGAGAGTTAAATAAGTGCGAAGCCGAACTAATTAAAAAGGAGAGGGAATTAGGACAAAAAAAATTTGAAGTTGAGAAAAAGAAAGAACAACTAACAAACCTTAAGTATCAGTCAGAGACCACTACCAAACCAGAAATTAGTATTAAAAAGGAAAAAAAAATTGTGCAAACTACTTTTTTTAAACCAATTGTATTGAAAGAAAGCGCGGATAACGAAAATATTGAAGAGCTAATTAGAAAAATCGAGGACATCGATATTAACTCTATGACTCCAATCGATGCCATGAAAAAGTTAATCGAGCTTAAAGAAAAGACGCGAAATATCAGCTAAGGTAAAAATGTAGGAAATATCCAAACAACTAACGAATTATATATATAATAAGCAATAAAGAGAATTATAATAATTATTCTAATCTGCTTTTTTCTTTTTCCTTCTGTTAAGCTTTCGAAAAAAATGATATATAAGAAGCTAATAAACATTAAATGAGAAGGTTGTAAAGCTTTCCAAAGAATGGAGTCTACTATTGTTAGACCTTGAACATTTGTATCACTACTCAGCCAATTGTTCAACATCTGTGAAAGAAAATCTGGAAATATAAGGTAAGGCAGACAGATAATAAAGAATGGAATAATATAATACAGTAGATCCCTAAATTTAATTTTCCTTGCTACTATAATTACCGGAAGGAACAAAATTGAATTGATCTTAAATGTAGCAAGAGTAAAAAAAATTCCAGCAAGCAATTTTTCATCATCCTTCATAAAAGAATAAGACAGAAACAGAAAAAATAGTATTACAAAATTGACATTATTGAACCACCCATCAATTAAATAACCTATTGTTAATAACCCGTAAAAAATAAAAAGATCCTTGCGATTTCCAAATATTTTATAAGCTTTTAATATAACATAACTCACAGAAATTAATCTTAAAGCATCCCATATATAAACTCCAATCTCAAAAGGAATTAACCCCATAGGTAAAAACAAGAAATACCAAAAATATAGATAGTATGGCGGCCAATCAGGAATTCCAGAAGGCATTTCCGCGATTTTATAAAAATCTCTTAAACCATTATGGAATCCTCTTAATAAAATATTAAAATCGACATCGCGAGAGATTTCTAATAATATTGGAAAATCATATAAATTGATAAGAATCCTTAAAGCAATAAATAAAACGGTGATAAAGGCTAAAAAACAAATAAAATATTTATGAAAAGGGTATTCTCTCTCGATTCTCATTTTATTAAAATATTAATGGTAATATTATTAAAATGAATAATCTAAAGTATTTATAACGATTTAAAAGAATTACTTTAGATTTTAAACTTCATTAGAAATGATTAAAAAATCGAATTTATTTAAACTTTAATGGAGTATTATTTTAAATTTAATTAAAATGTGAAAGATATTAACTTCAAAAAATTATTAGAAATGAAATTCTCAAAAAATTGAAAAGAAATAAAATTAAGAAAATAGATGATGCCGAAAAGATCGCAGCCGGAGAGGTAGTAGAAAGACCAGCGAATGTCGTGAAGGAATTAATTGAAAATAGTATAGATGCTGGAGCGAAAGAAATTCGAATTATCGTTAAAAAAGCCGGAAAAAATTTAATCCATGTTATAGACGATGGCATTGGTATTCCTCCTGATGAGATTGTAATAGCATTTGAGCGCCATACAAGTAGTAAAATTAACAAAATCGAAGATCTAGAGGTTTTATCTACTTTAGGTTTTAGAGGGGAGGCTTTAGCTAGTATTGCAGCAGTTAGTCAAGTTGAAATAACTTCAAGGATTAAGGAAAAAGAACGAGGCGTAAAATTAATATTAGAGGATAGAAAAATTATTGATAAAAAAGAAATTTTTTGTCCCATTGGAACAGATATCAAGGTTAAAAATTTGTTTTACAATATTCCGGCGCGACAAAAGTTTCTAAAAAGAGACCCTACTGAGCTTGGCCACATCACTGATATCATACAGCGGTATTCTTTAGCTTATCCTCATCTTCATTTCATTTATATGCATAATGATTTAAATGTTCTTAATTGTCCCGCTTTTAATGATTTGAAAACGACCTTTTTTCATATTTATGGGAAAAATGTGGCAAAATTTATGGAGCCTTTCAATTTCAAGGAAGGAAATTTAATTCTCCATGGGTTACTTGGTCATAGTGAGATTTCAAAAAATAATAGGACGCATTCAAGTATAATCTTAAATAAGCGGTATGTCATAAGCGACCTTTTGTTTAGGGCTATACAAGAAGCGTATAAAGGAACTCTAATGACAGGAAAATATCCTTTTTTCGTTCTGCATTTAGAAATAGATCCCTCTGTAATTGATTTTAACGTACACCCTAAAAAGTTACATATAAGGTTTGAAAACGAAGATTACATATATAACAAGGTTTACAATATCGTTCGTAAATTTGTTGAAGAAAAGTTTATTGAAAAAGAAGTTACTTACGATTTTCAAGAAATTAGTAAATTTACATCACCTCAAGCAGAAGATGATAAAGAAGAACCGTACGATAAGTCTGAAAGTTCAGTAGAAGAGTTTGAAAAAAGTTCAAGATACCAAATAGAGAAATCTGTTCAATTAAGTTTGACTGATCACGATGTTGATAAAGGATTGGGGGAAGTCACTTCAGCAGAAACTTTTTTGAGAGAAAAGTATGTCGTAGCAAAAAATTTTCCTAAACTTCGATTAATATCTCGCACTGGCCAATTAAGTAATAAAACTTACATTATTTTAGAAGGAATTAATGAAAATGACGAGGGCGGTTTATATATCTTAGATCAACACGCAGCATCGGAGCGCGTAAATAAAGAGTTTTTTTACGATCTTTATAAAAAATCCGTAAAAAGTAAGCAAAAATTAATTTCGCCACTTAAAATTGAGGTAAGTCCGAGCGAGAAATTCTTTTTACAACACAATTTAAAGGAAATTAATCGACTTGGATTTGATTTCGAACATTTTGGAGGTAACACTTTCATTTTAAGATCAATCCCAATAATAATGGGAAAAACCCCGAGTATGCAGATTATTAAAGAAATAATTAGTGATATAACAGAAATAGGGAAAGATAAAAGCTTCTCAGAAAAATTGGAAGAAATTATTAATTATTTAGCTTGTCACAAAAGCATTAGAGGGGGCGACGACTTGTCTTTAAAAAAGGTTAGATCGTTAATTATAGATTTAGCAAAATGTAAGGACTCGTTTCGTTGCGCTCATGGAAGACCGACATTGAAATTTATCTCATTTAAAGAACTAGATAAACTTTTTAAAAGAATAGTTTAAATGGTTTTTTTACTCATTATGCAATTCTTCAAATAATTAAGATATAAATAGCAAGTTTTCAATTAGAGTATTAAGAAGAACAAAACAAATTCTATATATCTCTTATGAAAAAAAAAGACAAAAAGCAGAAAGTAAAAAAAGGTAAACTAGATCAAGAAGATAGTTATATTCCTATTAAGAATCCTCAAATAGAGACGCTTTCAAAAATAGTAGAATTAAGCGATTTAGCAGAAGGTAGTTTAATGAAAGGTGTTTACGATGACGCTATTCATTATTCAGAACAAGTTATTAGATTGGCAATAGAAAAAGATATGGATCATCATATTAAAAAACAAGAAGAATTTATGAAAATTATAGCTGAAAAAGTTCAAAAGGAGTTTTATGTTTCAGAAATTAACGAAGCAGCGAGTAAAATAGAAAGGATTTATGATGTTCTAATAAAAGCTGAAAATTTTAATCAAGCTCACGAAGTGTTAGAAGCTTTTAAAATTCATTATAAGGATAAAATAAATTTAGATTCAATTCAGATTATTCAAAACTTGACAAAGAAAGACTTAAAAGAACGGATTAAATTTAAGATTAGTCTACAAAATGACAACGGAAACTAAGCTTTTGAAAAAGCGATAGAATCAATCCCTTGGATTCCCTCAACTTGTTTAAAAAATTCTTCGACTTTATCTGTGCCCCCCCATTCTTCAGGGTACCTAACACGGACTCTTGCTTTCTTCAAACCAAATGCTACAAGTTTTATTTCATAACTTTCGATAACAGCGTTATCAGTAAGTACACTTCTTAATTTTGAAACGAGTTCTTCAAAATTAACATCTATGTCTTCTGGAATAACATCAATTAATGCTACAAATTCTCCCACTTTAAACAATCTCTTAATTATATTATCTAATATCGTCGTTCAATCAATTATGGGCCCGAAAAGCTGCACTTTAGGCAAGTATATTGGTTCCCCATAGCTCTACATCGTTCGCATCTCCAAATAGTTACATCCCCGCATTGGGGACAAGGAAAATGAACTGCACCTTCATAAGGCGCAATCGGTCGTCCACACGAGAAACACATTTTTTTTTTAAAACTTGACATCGTTAATCTTAGTAAACTATAATGGATAGTAAAATATCCTTTAACTTTAATTATTTTCGATTTTAGAAAATAATTATTACCTAAATTTCCAAGGAATTATTCATAATCAATATTTATATTAATTCACTACATAATAATTATAATCAAGTTTATTTTATACAAAATTTACTTTTTTGGAAAAACGCGATGCCAGAGAATAAAGTAATGAAATACTTCAGCCTTATAGAAGCTTGGGCTTGGTGTGATATATGCTCCGAAATGGTCAATATTAGGGCAAATAAGGAAGAAATTAAATCCGGATTAAAAATGGGTATATATACTAAAGAACATAAACACATAAATCTTTACCCCGATCTAGAAGATACAGATGATTATTCAGGTCAGGAACACACGATTTATCTTTATATAAATGACAATTACGACATAACGGGTGTGAAATCGTTTTTTGGAGATTCTCCGAGTATGAGTGAAGTTGGAGCTGGGACCATCGAAGTAGGTGGAGAAGTAAGGATCCCTATTGTAGTTAAAGAAGTTTCGCCAATGAGCGTTCAATTAGGAATGTTATCATTAGATGAGTTCAAATTGTTAAAAGTGTGTGATGGAATGAATTCAGTAGAAGAATGCGCTGAGATTTCGCAAAAACCCCTTGATAAAGTCGAAAAAATGCTAAGTAAACTACGGAAGAAAGGTTTAGTTAAAGTTATCAAGAGAACTTCTGCATAGTAAGACGATAAATATTTCTAATTAGATAATTTGAATTTAATTGATCTTATCCCTCAATCCATTATTTAAAAAAAGTTAGCCTAAAAATTCTTTAATATTTTGAACATACTGTTTAAATTGCTCTCTCCGAATGCTATGACTTGCGCCTTCGATTTTCACCCATTTTCCGGCTTTACTCACATCCATTACTTTCTGGGCTAACTTGTCTGAGGTTAACCCTTTATCCGCGGTGATGAGTAGAATTGGACAAGAGATTTTTTTAATTATTTCCTCCCATTTATATTCATTTTTAAACATTTTAAATATTAAATTAGGATCTTTCTCCCTAAATTGAATTTTTGACTCTGCCCAGGGTTTTAAATCTTCGTCAGACCATAATGGGGTTTGCTTATGCCCTTTCTTTAATAGTTCTTCATATGTACTATTTAAAAATCGAGGTAATATTAATTTCATCGCAAGTTTAAAGGAAGATTTTTTAATCGATGATATTTCACTCATACTAAAGCCGGGATCTTCAAGAACAATCTTTTTAATAAGATCGGGATATTTCGCTGCTACTAAAGCAGCCGTATCAGCCCCCATAGAATGACCAACTAATTGTATTTTATCTACATTAAGGTCTTTAATTAGTAGAGCAACATCATCTGCCATTGCTTCGTAAGTCCATGTTTCATCAGATATATGAGTCAATCCATGACCTCTAGCATCTGGTAAAATCACATCATAGTCACTAGCTAAAACACGACCAAGAGGTGTCCAACACAATCCATTATCCATAACGCCATGAAGAAGTAATACAGGAGGTTTGTCCCCTCCTGTTCTATAATAATGAAACTTATTTCCGTTATTAGTAACAAAATCGGATTTCCACTCTATGCTTCTACTCAACCCGAAAAATTCATTTTAATATAGTTAGTTTATAATATAAAGGATTGGATTTATTCCCTATAAAAAATAGAAAAATTAAAGCATACCAGCATTTTCCATCATTTTACGCGTGATAAATTCGAATATATCTTCCACATTAACTCCTGTTTTAGAAGAACACTCATAAATACCTTGTAAATTGTGGATGTTCGACAACTCAATAGCTTCAGCTGTTTCAACAGATCGTTTATCCTCAAGATCCAACTTTCCTCCAACCATAACTATTGGTATTTTTATTTGTTTATCTCTCACATTTCTTTCAAATATTGAGAGCCAATCGTCTAAGTTCTTTATACTTGTGTATCTTGAAATATCATACATAAAGATCCCCCCATCAGCGCCTTTCGCAAAACTAGGTAAAAGAACTCTGAAGCGTTCCTCTCCAGCAAAATCCCATATTCGAACGACAACTTTTTTCCCTTCAATTTCGAATGTTTTAATAGAGAAATCTGCACCAATCGTCATTTTTAAATCTTCATCGAATACTTTAGTAAGATATCTTTGAATAAGAGTAGTTTTACCTACGCCTCCGTCACCAAAAATGCATAACTTAAAAGCACCATCTCGGTCGATTTTGAACACCTCATTAACAATAATATAACATAGTTTTTCTTCGAATTATATTAATAATCCTTTAAAGGATTAATCATTAAAAATTTTATCTGAATATCTTAATATCTAGGTTAAAAATTCTTCCATACTTAAGTATAGTTTTAACTTATATTCAGAACAAAAACAATAAATAACATCTTATATAAAAATAAAATTATGTCAGATCAAAAAATTTATTACAAACATTGGCCAGAGGGTGTTCCAAAAGAAGTTGACATCCCAAATAAAACTTTAATTGATTTTCTAGAAGATTCTGTGAAAACTTACCCAAATAACATTGTAACATATTTCATGGGGTTCGAACTCACATATACGATGTTGCTTGACATTGTTTACCGAGTTGCGACTAAATTAACCGAGCTTGGCATAAAGAAAGGTGACTGCGTTGCAATCCAATTTACTAATAACCCCGCATTCATTGCCTACTATTTTGGTATTTTGAAAATAGGGGGCGTAGTTACGCCAATCTCACCTTTGTATAAGAAATTAGAGATAAAACGACAGCTAATCGATAGCGACGCAAAGGTATATATTGGTTGGGAGGGCTTTATGGGATTGGTTGATCCTATAATTAACGATACTGGAGTAATACATAAATTTTATAGCAATTTAGGCCCTTATCTAAGTCCAGATCCTATGGCTCCACCTGAATTTTCAATGGAAGGGGAACCATCTTTTGAAGATTTAATAAGAGAAACTCTACGAAACCCGCCTGTAGTCGAGATCACTCGAGACGATTTAGCTCAGCTACAATATACTGGTGGGACAACGGGATTCCCTAAAGGAGCAATGCTTACACACGGAAGTATTGCTGCAAACATTTTTCAAGCTGAAGTATGGTTTGTTGAAAAAGAATTAGGAAAAGAGGTTTTACTCGCAGCTTTACCCTTTTACCATATATACATGGGGTTTATGATGAATATGAGCATCCATAACGGGTGGAAATTAGCGTGCGTATTTAACCCCAGAGAGGCTCACGAAATTATCGAAGTCATCGAAGCGACTAAAGTTACCGTCTTTCCAGGAGTTGCTGCTATTTATAACAATTTAAATATTTATGAAGGAATTCAAAATCATGACTTGTCTAGCATAAAGTATTGCTTGAGCTCAGCAGGACCACTTCCAGATGATGTAAGAAAAACATTTGAAGAACTAACAGGATCAAAGCTTCGAGAAGCATACGGCTTAACAGAAATGTCTCCAGCCGTTACCGCAAACCCATTCGAAGGCAAATTGAAACCGGGCACGATCGGAATGCCATTTCCTAATACCGATGTAAAAATATGTGACGCTGAAGGCAACACGCTAGGAGTCGGAGAGGTAGGGGAAATAGTAGTAAGAGGACCGCAAATGATGAGGGGGTACTATAAACGTGAAGAGGAAACTAAAAATACGATTAAAGACGGTTGGTTATGGACGGGAGATTTAGCTTTAATGGATGAAGACGGATATTTTGTCATAAAAGATAGGTTAAAGAACTTGATCAAATATAAAGGACATTCAGTTTACCCCACTGAAGTAGAAGATCTCTTATATTATCACGAAGCCATTCAAGAATGCGGAGTTATTGGAATAATTGATGACAAGGGAAACGAAAACATTAAAGCATATATCGTATTGAAGGAAGAATATAAGGACAAGGGAATCAGCGAACAAGACATCATTAATTGGGCAAAAGAAAATATGGCAGGCGATAAATATCCGCGTTTTGTACAATTTATTGATGAAATTCCAAAAACAATAGTGGGAAAAGTACTTCATCGCGAATTAAAAGATTTAGAAGCTCAAAAAAAGTAATTCTTAAATTAATTTTTTCAAAATTTTTTCTTTTATCTATATCTATTTTAAAAATATTTGCGTTCAATCATTTTTGTTTATAAGAAATTATCCAATTGTTTTTTAATAACCTCTTTTTAATCCTAAATAGAACTATGGAGAAAGCAACATTTGGAGCAGGGTGTTTTTGGGGTATAGAAGAAAAATTTCGAAAGATTAATGGCGTTGTTTCAACAAGAGTAGGTTATAGCGGCGGAACTTTGAAAAATCCGACCTATAAAGACGTGTGCTCGAGCGAAACTGGGCACGCAGAAGTAGTTGAAATTGGTTACGATCCTTCTATTGTGTCGTACGAAGAATTGATAAACATTTTTTGGAACATCCACGATCCAACGAGCCTTAATCGACAAGGATGGGATATTGGCACTCAATATAGATCTGTCATATTTTATCATAACGAAGAACAGAAAAAAACCGCCCTCCTGGCAAAATCAATGCTTGAAAAGGCTGGAAAGTATAAAAAACAAATAGTTACGGAGATTAAACCCGTCTCAGAATTTTTTATAGCGGAAGAATATCACCAGCGATATATTGAAAAAAATCAAAGAACTCGTTAGGTCTTTGAAAAAGGAAGTTAATTGAAAATTATTTCAACGCTCTAATTTTTGCCATTAATCTATCTCTGTGTCTATCCCACATTCTATCGACTATTCTTTCAACTGCTTTTCTAGCTATTTTTTTCGCTATGTACCTATTCATTAATGGTTTAAGTCTACTCATTACTTTTTCAACTATTAGAGTTTTTATTAACGCCTCTAACGATTGATCTTTTGAAGCTTTTTCAATTAGCCTTACTATTGCTTTTTCGACAACCAAATCGATTTTTTCTCTTAATTCGGGGGAAATTGTATCAGACAAATCGCTATACCTTTAATTTTCTTTAGAAATTGAATATAAATGAATCAAATATTACATCAAATAACTTCTATAAAAAATTAGGCAAATCATAACCAATTAATAATTAGGCTTTTTTTATGAATTAACTTTATTTATTTTATGCTAAATCATCGATTAATAAATCCGCCCCGCGAACCCGAAAAGTTTGTTAAGGCTGCAATAACATTTTTACAGAAGCATGCGAAGGATAAAAAAGTTTTTTGTGCCCTTTCTGGAGGGATCGACAGTTCTGCGACCTACCTTTTGCTTAAAGAAGCAAATATCAATACAATTCCGGTCTTTATCGATCATGGACTTATGCGAATAATTAGGGGGGTCGAAGAAAGAGAAAATATTAAAAAGCTATTTCCAGAAGTTATGGTGGTAGATATCAGGGAAAAATTTCTTCCTAAAATTTATGGAGAAGAGGATGCCGAAGTAAAAAGAAAATTATTCAAAGACGCTTACTCAGATACAATTAGCAAAGTCATTAAAGAAGAAAAATGCGACCTACTATCTGATGGTACCATTTTACCAGATATTGAAGAAAGTTTTGGCGTTAAAATCTCAGATCTAAAAGAAACCATGTCTTTAAAGGAAGAAGTTTCTTTAAAAAATAAAAATATTCGAGGTTTCGTTAAAAGTCAACACAATTTGGATATTGAATACGACGTAGAAGCAACGATACAACCTGTAGCAAGTCTTACGAAACCGGAAGTAAGAAAAATTCTCGAGTATTTTAAAATGCCTAACGAATTAGTTTATCGAAAAGCTTTTCCAGGTCCAGCGCTCTCGGCTCGTATTATTGGTCCAGTCACTTCAGAAAATTTGAAATTTGAAAAAAAAGTCCACGATATTGTTGAATCAACTGTTGACGATTATTATACTGAAAAATTTGGTAAACCTATGGTAATTAACGATAAGGGAGAGCAGGAACCATTTCAAGCGTTTGCAGCGACAACCACGGATGTGCTATTAAGAAAAGTCACCGGAATCATTAACGGCCAAAGAACTTACGAAGTTCCTTTATCGATTAAAGGTGAATGGGATTTTGAAAAATTAGTACATTTTTCTTCACAAATAAAAGGTTATGCCAGGATACTTTACGAGCTTTACGAAAGTCACGAAGGAATTTACGACGTTCTCATCCGATCTATCAATTCCATCGACGCAAGGACGGCAAGCGTTACAAATTTACCACTCGATTTAATCGAAGAAATAAAATATAAATTGTTTGAAATCCCTGATACAAAAAATATATATTTTGACATCACTCCCAAACCCCCGGCAACAATCGAATATGTATAAGTTTTTTAACATTTTTATTAATTTCGAAATCACTCGATATAAAAATAATAAGTTGTGTTATCAGCCTTTATATCACTTCTAATATAAAATTGGAAGAAAAATCTCAATAAAGTTTTTTTTTTATATATTTTGGGTTCTAAAAGAGAGAACTATGTTAAGTATTAGCTTATTTATCTATTGTTTTTTAAAAAAATAATGTTCTAAAAATTGACTTTTTCTTCATTTTTCAGAAAAGTTCGATCAAAAAAGATCTTTATGACGAGATTCGTCGATCGACTTAATATATTTTTGATTATCATCACACCTAAAGTTTTTTTTATTACTATTTTCGACATTTTCTTATCTGTTATTTTATTATTTTTGTTTATGATATTCGTCAACACCATAAGAATCCCTTACATTTGCTGATCGTGAACTTACACGAAATAGTCGAAAATAATAATCATTTAAATATTCAGATTTATTATTGTAACATAGTGATTAAAAAAATGCCTCAAACAAATTTTACGAATGGTAGTGTAGAAAAAGCCGAGAAGAATTTCCACGATATTAAGGAGTCCATTAAGGGATTATACGATATCCTAAGCATTGGCCTTGCTGATAAAGATGATCAAATTTTTTACGAAGCGGGCAAGGAAAACATAGTCGGGTTATATAAAAACATTATTGAACTAATGTTAAACGATTATGGTTTAAGGAAAGTCGTTAAAAAGATAAGAGACTCCGACATTGAGCTCGATATCGTTTTGAACGAGATTTTAATAGAGAAAGAGTTATAATATTTTTCTTTTCTTAGGTTTTAACTACTTAGTATTTGCATTTCGTTAGTTTTAAAAGTAGATATATATTAATTTAGACCATTTATGCTTAAACTAAGCCTTGAATTTACCTGATTTTTAAAAAACATTATAAAATTCTCAGTTTCAGGGGTTTAGATTTTAATTAGTGCAAGATTTTGGTTGAGGCTTTTAATCTTTTTAGTTTGGAATCGTAATCATGGCAAAGTTTATAATCTGGAAAATTGCATAAACTTTCAACTTTGGGAAGGTTGCACGCGTGTGAAAATGGGCACGACAAAATGCAACTTTTTGGGTTAATAATTACCTCGTTAATCATTATATTTATCATCTTTTAATAATTTTTAAAGGAAAATATTATTTTCTTATGTTCGTTATATCGTCCCAAAATAATTAAAAAAAAGTGACTGTGGAAAATTATTAATTTTTTTAGGCTTAATGTTTTAGAACTTTAATATCTTTTTGCCTTTTTCCCCATTTTTCAGGTAAAAACTAAGTTAATTTTTCGTTTAGATTTAGATTAAAAAAAGATTAGTAATTAGTAAAAAGAATTTTTTTGTTATTTGATAATATCAGTTATAAAACAGGTTTCTACTATTTTTATTCCTGAAACCTGAGAGATCTTGTCTTCTATAAGGGGATTAAACTTCTCGATAGAGGCAATATCTACTTTCATAAGAAGTCCACAATCTCCAGATAACCTCCAAATAGCCGTTATTTCCTCAATTTCTTTTAATTCATTCAAAATTCGCTTAATATCTTTGAAATCAGGCTCTATTTTTATAGTTGCGGAAGTTTTAGGTTTTGTATCAATTACATAATCTATTGTAAACCGCTTGATAATTCCATCTTCTCTCAATTTTTTCACTCTTCTTCTAACGGTTGCTTCTGTTTTCATAATACGTTTACTGATTTCATTAAACGACATTCTACTATCCATTTTTAATTCTTCTAAAATCTTAATGTCTATAACATCCATTTCAATTAACTCACTTGTATTATTATTAATATCTTTACAAAATTATAATGTTCTTATGATCAATTATCAATGATCAATTATTAATTTTTATCGTTTTTCGAAATTTTTTCTGAAACCTTATCTTAAATAAGTTCATAAAATGTTGAATCCTTACATAAATCACTTGAATTCCTTGCCTTTATCGATCATTGATGTGATAAAAATAATATCTTCCTAAACTCGAACATGTTATTTTTTTAGGTTTAAATTATTTTAATTTTTAAAAACTATCAAAACACGCTTTCTACTCGTTATATTCAACATTATTAGGTTCATTGGTTACACTCGTGTCCAAGGGAATTCATGATTTTTACCATTTTATAGCGATTATTTTTCGAAAAGCATCATATGTTTGGCTTTTTTTGAACTTTTTTTACATTTTGAACCTTTGAATAATAATATTCTATATTAATTAGTGATTTGGATCAGTTAAAATTGGTTCGTTATTGGATGCGTAGATTCTGATCAGAATCATTGCTCTAAACAAACAAAATCATAATTATCGATAAAAAGTCTAGTCGAAAAGTTGGAAAAAGTCACATTTAAATACTAATTTATCTAATTATGATCATAGTAAAAAAAATTGTGGGAATTAATTCACAATAAAAAAATAATAAAAGTGAATAAAAATGTGTAATAACTGCGATTGCGAAAACTACGAGAAATGTTCCATTGTCGGGTATTTTCCATTAGGTTTTTGTTGTCCTAAATGTGTTTTTTACGAAGACCGGGAAAAATGCTTTCAGACACTAAGAGAAGTTGAGTTTAGCAGGAATAACCTGCCAACACAGATAATTATTCACTAAAAATCGAGAGGGAATTAAATATGTGTAATAGCTGTAATTGTAGTCAAGATGCTTACGATCGATGTTCGATTGTTGGGTACCAACCGATTGCGTTTTGTTGCGAAATTTGTGTAGGGTACGAAAATAGACATTCGTGCGAAAATTATATTAGAATGAAAGCAAAGGTTTTTGACTCAAATTCTCAACATATTCGAGTTGAAACTCAGGAAGAAGCAAAAAAGGAAAAGATAACCACTATCATAGGCAAATAGAGGTAAACGCTTATGTGTAACAACTGTAATTGCGACAATTACGATAAGTGTTCAATAGTGGGATATATGCCGGAAGGCTTTTGTTGTTCACACTGTCTTCTCTATAACGAGCAACACACTTGTTTAAAGACTAAAACGAAGCGTCCTGAAGGGGATATCGCTCCAAAAGCGTCCGAAGAAGAGTTAAGACCAATTGAAACATCTATAGAGGATGGGCTTTTAAGAGTTGTAATTAAGAAGAAGGGCGAAGAGATACCAATTTACATAGATCTTCAAAAGCATCTCGAGTAATTAAAAATAGAATCAAATTCAATAGTTATCTAAACAAGTTAGAATGGAAATGTCGATTTTCCATTATAATTTATCTAATTGTGCTGAAATGTAATAAATTAATTGAACTTATATTTCCTTTTTGTAAAATTTAAATTAGTTATACCATTAAAAATCACAAAAGGTTAGAAAAAGAGGTTTTGACATGAGTGTCGTAAATTATAATTTTAGAAACGAAGTACTCAAGCATAACGCTTCATTAAGTTATTGTTATCAATGTTCAACGTGTTCTGGTGGGTGTCCTGTAGCTTTACTTACAAATGGGAAGTATAATCCTAGAAAAATAATTGAAGAGGCAATATTAGGATTAAAGGATAAATTAGTTGAGAGTCAAGATCCTAACCCCTGGTTGTGTTCGACTTGTCAAAAATGCGTTGAGTTGTGCCCTCAAAAGGTAGAATTAACGGAGATATTTACTTTAATAAAAAACTTGTGTTTTGAAGAGCAGAAATATCCCGAAGCGTTTTACTCCCAGGGTAAAGCGGTATTTGATACTGGAGTTGCCATTCCTTATTCAAATTCGATCGTTGCTAGGCGTAAAAAATTAGGTCTTCCAGAGATCAAAATCGCGTCAGCGGAAGAGATTAAAACTCTAATGAGAGAGACTAATTTTGAAAAAAATATCTTGAGGGGGCGCGAATAAAATGGCGTACGATTTATTTTTGGGTTGCGTTATTCCGGCAAGATTACCTTATTTAGAGGTATCTTCAAGAAAAGTTTTTGAAAAACTTGGTATTGAATTACGAGATGTTGACGGATTTAGTTGTTGTCCTGATCCTACTGGAATTGAACTAATTGACCACGAAACATGGTTAGCTTTGGGTGCAAGGAATTTAAGTTTGTGCAATAACAATGGAGGAGTCATATCTTTTTGCTCAGGATGCGTTGAAACATTAAAAGGCGTAAATTATTTTATAAATAAGGATAGAGACGCTAAGCAAAAAGTTAACAAATACTTAAAAAGGATTGGAAAGACATATGAGGGCAAAACAGAAGTAAAACATTTTGCTCAAGTTCTTTATGAAAATCTAGAAAAAGTTAAAGAAAACATAGAAAAACCCTTGGAAGGTTTTAAGGTCGCCATTCATTACGGTTGTCACTATTTAAGGCCTTCAGAGTTTATTAAATGGGACGACCCATTTGAACCAGTAACTTTAGATGAAATCGTTAAGACATTGGGAGCGGAATCCATAGAATATGAGCTAAAAATGGAGTGTTGTGGAAATCCTCTTGATAAGTCGGATAGGGATTTATCTCTGCAAATGATAGACAACAAATTGAAAGCAATTAATGAAGCTGGCGCTAACTGTGTTGTTGTAGTATGTCCTGCTTGTTATCAACAATTTGAGTTTAATCAGAGAGAACTTAACAAGAGAAATAATACTGAATACAACATACCTGTTTTTTATTTGTCTGAGTTGATGGCTTTATCATTTGGGTTTAAACCGGAAGAATTAGGATTTAACTTTCATCGAATTAAACCAAAGGAATTATTCGAAAGTATAGGGTTTAATGTTTAAACTTTATTAAAATTAAAATTAATAATGAGTGAAGTAAATTTGGAAAAAAACTCAAAGAGTGTCTTAGTTATCGGTGGTGGGATCGCAGGAATTCAAGCAGCATTAGATTTAGCGGATATGGGAATACATGTAGATATGGTAGAAAAAGCTCCAAATATCGGGGGCAGAATGGCCCAATTAGATAAAACATTTCCTACCAACGATTGTTCGATTTGCATATTAGCCCCTAAATTATCAGAATGTTATAGACATCCAAACATTACGCTCTATTCGTATTCAGAAGTTCAGAAAGTGGAGGGTGAGAGCGGTAATTTTTCGGTCGATATTTTAAAACGTGCACGCTACGTTAAAGAAGATGAGTGTATAAATTGCGGTGTTTGCGCTGAAAAATGCCCAATGAGGGTAATAGATGAATTCGATCGTCAGCTAAGAAAAAGGAGAGCTATTTATATGTATTACTTGCAAGGAGTTCCTGCTATAATGACGATTGATAAGGATAATTGCTTATGGTTTACAAAGAACGCTTGTAGAATTTGTGAGAAAGTTTGTGAGAAGGAAGCAATTGATTTTGAGCAACAAGATCAACAAATTAAATTGAATAATGTTGGTTCTATTATCGTTGCTACGGGGTATAATTTGATCGAAGATATTGATAATGAGGTTTTAAGAAATTACGGTTATCAAAAGTACAGGAATGTCGTTACCGCCTTAGAATTCGAAAGATTGTTAAGCGCTTCTGGACCTCAAGATGGGCACATAAAAAGACTATCTGATGGAGAAAAACCAAAAAAAATAGCTTATTTACAATGTATCGGTTCACGAAACGATAGAAGTAGACAGTATTGCTCGTCGATTTGTTGTATGTATACAACTAAAGAAGCTATGATAGCTTACGAGCATAATAATGAATTGGAGTCGTATGTCTTTTATATAGATATGAGAGCAGGGGGTAAAGGCTTTCAATCTTTTATTCAAAGGGGCGAAAATGATTATAGTATTAAATATATTAAGAGTAAAATTGCTCAAATTACCGTTGATAATAAAGAAAATCCGATTATAGTGTATGAAGATTTGGACAATGGAGAGATAAAAGAATTAAAAGTAGACTTAGCAGTTTTAGCCACGTGTATTATCCCACCAGAAGGAATTGAGAAAATGTCAGAAGTTTTAGGTATTGAATTAAACGAGTATAGATTTGTTAAAACTCCTCCTTTTGACTCAACAGAAACCAGTAAGGGAGGTATCTTCACATGCGGATGCGTGCATGAGCCAATGGATATACCACGCTCGGTTTCTGAGGCGAGCGGTGCGGCAGCAAGGGCAGCAGAAGTAATTAGAGGAGGTTAAAAAAATGTCAGAAGAAGAAAAGAAAGATATTGAAGATGTAAGGGTGGGAGTATTTGTATGTCATTGTGGTTCAAATATAGGTGGTTTGATAGACTGTAAGACTTTAGCTGAAGAAGCAAAAAGTCTTCCAAATGTTACCTATGCAGAGGATAACCTATATACTTGTTCAGAAAACGGTTTAGCGAGTATTAAGGCGGCAATCGAAGAACGCAATTTAAATCGCGTTGTTGTAGCATCTTGTACGCCAAGAACTCACGAACCCTTATTCCGAGATTGTGTTTCCGAAGCGGGTTTAAACAAATATCTCTTTAACTTTGTTAATATTCGTGATCAATGTACTTGGGTACATCAAAAGCAGCCCGAGGAAGCTTATAAGAAAGCTCAAGATTTAATTAGGATGGGAACTGCTAAAGCTGTAAAGCTTGAAGCACTCGATATAATCATGGTAAGTGTTAACCCGTCCGCTTTAGTAATTGGTGGAGGTGTCGCTGGTATGAGTGCGGCTCTGAATTTAAGCAGACAAGGATTTCAAACCTACTTAATTGAGAAGGAAGATAAATTAGGAGGAAGGTTAAATTCGCTACATAAACTCTTTCCTCATCAATTAGACGCTTCAGATTTTTTAGATAAAATTAAAAATAACATTCAAAATGCTCAAAATTTGCAAGTTTTAACATCAACCATAGTTAAAAATATTGATGGATTTGTAGGTAATTTCGAGGTAGAAGTAGAACAAAATGGAAAAAATATTGAATTGTCCGTAGGTGCTATAATAGTTGCTGTAGGTTCTTCACTTTTTACGCCTAACAATTTATATGGGTACGACGGTAAAACAAGAATCACGCAATTTGAATTAGAGCATAAATTTATAAATAACGATGTAAAAGCAAATAATTTTGTAATGATACAGTGCGTAGGTTCTCGAATTGACGAACGCCCATACTGTTCAAGCGTTTGTTGCATGACGGCTTTAAAAAATGCTTTAATTATTAAAGAAAAAAATCCTGAAGCAAATATTACGATCTTATTTAGAGATTTATATACTCCTGGAACAGATTACGAGAAATACTATAGAGATGCACGGGAACAAGGCGTGCTCTTTATTAAATATAGTCTTGATAAAGTACCAACTGTAGAAGAAGACCATGTAAAAGTATTTAACGAATATATGGGGGAAGAACTGATCCTTCCATATGATTTACTTGTGTTATCAACGCCGTTAGTTGCGAATAACGATAACAAAGAACTTGCTCAAATGTTAAAGGTCCCTTTAGAAACTAACAAATTCTTTTTGGAGGCACACGTAAAACTACGTCCTAACGACTTTGCCACAGATGGAATCTATATTGGTGGTTCAGCTAAATGGCCCGTAGATATAACAGAAGCTATTACTCAAGGATATGCTGCTGCGGCAAGGGCAAGCAGAGTTTTGTCTCATGAATCGCTCGAAGTAGAAGGAGCAACATCAAGTTTACCCGAATATAATAAAAGTCTGTGTACTGGTTGCGAAATATGTATCAAAGTCTGTCCTTTTAATGCAATTATCAAAAATGAAAAGGATGAGATTGAAATTATAGAAGCATTATGTAAAGGATGCGGAGTGTGTGGTGCAACATGTACGAGTCAAGCAATTGTGATAAGACATTTTACAGATGATCAAATTTTTTCTGAAATTGAAGCTTTTGGAGGTTAATAAAGATGAGTTTTGAACCAAAAATTTTAGGTTTTTTATGTAATTGGTGCTCCTATGCTGGTGCCGATTTAGCAGGTGTTAGCAGAATTCAATACCCTACGAATATGCGAGTAATTAGAGTCATGTGTAGCGGTCGAGTTGACCCTAAATTTATTTTTCACGCTTTTGAATTAGGAATCGATGGAGTATTTGTAATGGGATGTCATCCCGGAGATTGCCATTATCTTGAAGGAAATTACGAAGCAATAACCAAATTTGATATGACCCAACAATTTCTTAAATTTATTAACTTTGATAAAAGAGTGAGATTAGATTGGGTTTCTGCTTCGGAAGGTACTAGATTTGGTGAAGTTGTAACCGAATTCATTAAGCACATTAAAGAATTAGGTCCTTCACCCCTAAGTGGGGAGAATCCCGACGAAGATATACTCGATAAACTTAAAGCAATAAAATTGGCCGCGGGTAGTAATAGGATGCGAGCATTAGTAGGAAGAGAGAAAACCCTACTTGAAAGTGAAAATGTCTATGGGGAACAAATCATTGAGCAGAGCTTTAACATTTTAATGGATAAAGCGATAACAGATGAATTTGAGCGGCACCGAGTTTTACTTGCTTTAGAAAAAGATTCGAATTCTGTAAAAGATTTAGCGGTTGAGTTAAAGATTGATCCGAGTATAATTTTAGAGCATGTACTAACTTTAAAAACTCGCGGTCAAGTTGACTTTCAAGAGATTAAAGGAAATACACCAATATTTATGAGGTTATGGGGGAGATAAGATTATGGAAAAGATTGGGGCAGTAATGGTTGTAGGTGCGGGAATTGGAGGTTCGCAAGCGGCATTAGACTTAGCAGATTCGGGATACAAAGTTTATTTGATTGAATCCACGACGAGCATTGGTGGCGTAATGGCACAGTTGGATAAAACATTTCCTACGAACGATTGTGCGATGTGTATTGTAAGTCCTAAGTTAGTTGAAACTGGGCGACACCAGAACATAGATTTGAGTATTAATTGTGAAATTCAAGATGTTATAGGAGAAGCTGGAAATTTTACAATAAAAGTACTAAAAAAATCGTTATATATAAACCCTGAAAAGTGCACTGGTTGTGGAGTATGTGGTCGTGAGTGTCCTGTTGAAGCGATTGATGTCTTTAATGAAGGTTTAGCGAAATATGCAGCAACATCAGTTAAATATCCTCAAGCAGTACCTCTCGTATTTGCTATTGATAAAAATTATTGTATTGGTTGCGGAATATGTCAAGGAGTCTGCAAAGCAAAAGCCATAGAATACGATAGAAAAGACGAGGAAGCCGAAATTAATGTTGGTGCAATAATATTGGCTCCTGGGTTTGACGAATACATTCCATCAGAAGGTAACCTTTATGGGTATGGAAAGTATAAGAACGTAGTTACGAGTATAGAGTTTGAAAGAATTTTGAGTGCTAGTGGTCCTTACGCGGGGAGAGTATTACGACCCTCGGACGGAGATGTCCCAGAAAAAGTAGCATTCCTCCAATGTATAGGCTCTCGTGATTATACAGGTAAAGGAAAGCCCTATTGTTCGTCAGTATGTTGTATGTATACTGCGAAAGAAGCAGTAATTGCCCATGAACACATGCATCAAATACAGCCAACGATTTTTAGCATGGATGTAAGGGCATATGGTAAAGATTTTGATAAATATATTATTCGGGCACAAGAACAATATGGAGTTCGCTATATTAGAAGCCGTGTATCTTCAATAACCGAAGTACCAGAAACGAAAGACTTAAGAATTAAATATGAAACGGAAGATGGTACAATAGTAGAAGAGGATTATCACATGGTAGTCCTTGCCGTTGGTTTAAATCCTCCTAACGACGCTAAATTTCTTGCGGAGAAGTTCGGCGTAGAATTAAATGAATATGATTTTGCTATAACAGATATTTTTAACCCCGTACAAACATCAAAACCTGGAATATTTGCATGTGGAGCTTTTTCTTCTCCTAAAGACATTCCAGATACAGTTACGCAAGCTAGTGCTGCTGCTGGTTGCGTTAATCAACTTTTACACGAAAAGAAAGGTACATTAATAACAGAAAAAACGCTTCCTCCGGAGATATTTGTAAGAGGTCAACCGCCCAGAATTGGTGTGTTTATCTGTTACTGTGGAATTAACATAGGGGGCTTTTTAGATGTACCAGAAGTTACCAAATATGCAAGTAATCTTCCAAATGTAGTTTTAGCAGATAATAATTTATATACATGTTCCGCAGATACTCAAACGATAATAAAAGATGTAATAAAGGAATATCACCTTAACCGCGTCGTTGTTGCTTCTTGTACGCCAAGAACTCACGAACCGTTGTTTCAAGAAACAATTAGAGAAGCGGGTTTAAATAGATATTTATTTCAAATGGCAAATATCAGAGATCAATGTTCTTGGGTTCACATGAACGAGTGGGAAAAAGCAACCGAAAAGGCGAAGGACCTCGTGAGGATGGCTGTAAATAAAGCAAGAAATATTGAGGCTATCGAACGGATAAAATTACCAGTAACGCAAAAAACTTTAATTGTAGGAGGGGGAATTAGCGGAATGGTTGCTGCACTTAATTTTGCAACGCAAGGATATGAGACGTTTTTGGTTGAAAAACAAAAAGAATTGGGGGGATTTGCTCGACATATATATACCACGCTTGAAGGTGGCAATGTTCAAGAATTTATATCAGATTTAATTGAAAAAATCAATTCAAACAAATTAATCCGTGTTTTTACTCAAGCAGAAATTGAAATTATTGATGGTTATATTGGAAATTTTAAGACTACAGTTATCCACGGTTCAAATAAAGAGAAAACAGAGTTTGAGCATGGAGTGGTGATTGTAGCTACAGGAGCCAGTGAATATCAACCTACAGAGTATTCATACGGTCAGAATAACAAAGTAATTCTACAATCGGAATTTGAAAAATTATTAAACACCTCTAATGATATTAACGATAAAAAATCAGTAGTTATGATCCAGTGTGTTGGTTCTAGAAACGACGACCATCCCTATTGCAGTAAAATGTGTTGTGCTGAAGCGATAAAGAACGCTCTTTTGGCAAAACAGAAAAATCCAAATGTTGAAGTTGTAGTTTTATTTAGAGATATAAGAACATATGGGTTTAAAGAAAAGTATTATCGAAAAGCGCGAGAAAATGGAGTAATATTCATTAAATACGAAGAAAATGATCCTCCAGAAATAATTTCAGAAGGTTCAGTATTAAAAGTTAAATTAAAGACTCAGAAGATGGGAGAAATTACAATTGAATCCGACCTTTTAGTTTTGAGTGCGGGTATTATAGCAAAACGCGAGGATAACGAGGAGTTAGCAAAAATGCTAAAAGTTCCTTTAAACAACGATAATTTCTTTTTAGAAGCCCATGTTAAATTACGTCCAGTAGATTTCGCTACAGAAGGCGTATTTGTGGCAGGATTAGCACATTGTCCAAAGACAATTGAGGATTCTATTGCTCAAGCTAACGCAGCTGTTGCAAGGGCTTGTACAATTCTCTCTAAAGATGAGATCGAGGTTGAAGGTAAAATCGGAGAGATTGACATGGCTCGTTGTACTGGGTGTGGGATGTGTATTGAGAATTGCGCCTATAATGCTATTGAATTAATCGATGATAGGCATTTCGGTAGAGTTGCATATATAAACCAGATACTCTGTAAAGGATGTGGGGCGTGTGCAGGTAACTGCAGGTGTGCTGCCATTGACATTCGCGGTTTCACAGGTGAACAAATATTTGCAATGATAACTGGGAGGAATTAATAAAATGAACGAAATTACGAGTGAAACAGAACAAATAAAAAATAGTAATGATGAATGGGAACCTAAGATATTAGCATTTTTATGCAATTGGTGTTCCTATGCTGGAGCAGATCTAGCAGGAGTGAGTAGAATTCAATACCCTCCAAATATTAGAGTAGTTAGAGTTCCATGTTCAGGTAGAATAAATCCTTATTTTATAGTAAAAGCATTATTAGATGGATGGGATGGAGTTCTGGTTTCTGGATGCCATCCCGGAGATTGCCATTATATAACAGGAAATTTAGTAGCTAGAAGAAGGTTTGGAATTTTAAAGGATCTATTAGAATTCTTCGGAATTGAACCAGATAGAGTTAATTTTATGTGGGCTTCTGCTGCTGAAGGTGAACGTTTTGCTGTTTTGATAAGAAAAACCACCAAATTGGTTAAAAAACTGGGACCAAATAAAAAATTTGAGAAAAAATGGTGATAAAAAAGTGGGGGATATTGAATCAGAAAACCAAGACATTGAAAATAAGATTAAAGAATTAGCAAGGAAGTTGCTTAGAGAAAAGGAAGTTGATGTAATTATCGGTTATACAAAGGGAACGGTCCCCTTAAGCTCTTCTCCAGTTTTCATTACGAATGAAGAAGATGTGGATAAATTGTTGTGGAATAATTTATGTTATGTAAATTTAGCTAATTATTTAGCTCCTAGAATTCCTACACTGTACGACGAAGAGGGTCAAAAATTGAAAGTTGGTATTGTCGCAAAAGGTTGCGTTGGAAGAGCATTAATTCACTTAGCCGTCGAGAATCAAATTAATTTTGAAAATATTAAAATGATAGGAATTTCCTGTAATGGAATAATAAATAGAAAAAGAATTGAGAAGGAAATTGGAGAAAGAGAAATATTAGAAATCTCTATTTTGGGTAATAATATTATCGTAAAGGGAAGAGATTTTGAAGAAACATTTCCTTTCGACGAATATATGAATGAATTATGTAAAGTTTGTAAAGTCAAATCCCCTCCTAACGTGGATGGTTCATGTGTAGGAGAATGCTTAGAAAATCCCGTTATTGAAGATGATTTTAACGATATTTCTGATTTTGAATCCAAAACTTCTGAAGAAAAATGGGCGTATATTAAAGATACTTTAAGCGCATGTACGAGATGCTATGCGTGTAGAGAAGTGTGTCCGATGTGTTATTGCAATCTGTGTTTCGTGGACCAAAATAAACCCATTTGGTTTGGAAAAACAACTGATTTTACAGATATTTTTGCTTTTCATTTTAATCGAGCTATGCACTTAGCGGGTAGATGTGTTGCTTGTGGCGCTTGTAGTAGCGTTTGCCCCATGGGTATTGATTTGAATTTAATAACAAGAAAATTAGAGAAAATTGTAAAAGAAAGATATAACTTTACTTCAGGTATTGATAAAGAAACGGTACCTCCAATGATGTCGTTTAATATAAATGATAAAGAAGAATTTATGATGGAAGAGGATTAATATAGGTGGTAAGAAAATGGAAGTAATGATTTTAATGAAAGATCAGGTCGCAAAGTTATATAATGAGTTATCAGGAGAATATAATTTCTTTGCTCCCGTCAAAGAAAAAGGTTATATTGCTTATAGAAAAATTTCAAACCCAGAAGAAATTGAATTAAATTATTTCAATTCTAAAATTCCGCCAAAAGAAATTTTGTTTCCACAGATGGAAGTTCTTTTTGAATTTAAAACAGATGGTAAAAATGTTATAGAAATTGAAGATAGAAAAGATTTAGACGAAAAAAATATTCTTTTCGGTATAAGACCGTGCGATGCTCATAGTTTTGATCTATTAGAAAAATTCTTTGCTTTTGGGGATTTCCAAGATGAGATATTCTTAAAAAAAAGAGAAAATAGCTTAATAATAGGAATTGGTTGTAATTCTCCAAGAAGCACATGTTTTTGTACGTCGATAGAAGGACATCCCTTCCAAAAAGATGATATGGATATCTTTTTAGTAGATTTAGGCGATAAATATTTAGTAGAAGGTATAAGTGATAAAGGTAATAACTTAATTCAACAATTGTCATGGCTTCTAAAAGCTTCTAAAGCAGACATAAAAAAAGCACAAGAATTAGCAAAGAAGGCAGAAGATTTAATAACCACAAAATTAGATCTAACTAACACGAGTGAGATTTTAGAAAGTAATTTTGGCAACGCAATTTGGGAAGAGGTTAGCGAAAATTGTTTAGGGTGTGGATCGTGTTCATTTTTATGCCCTACATGCACTTGTTTTGATGTTATCGATGAGAATGCTCAATACGAGAATCGTGGCAGACGAATAAGAATCTGGGATACTTGCCAATTCTGCCTTTATACCCTTCATACGAGCGGTCACAATCCCCGCAATAGTAATATTGAGCGATGCCGAAATCGTATATTACACAAATTTAGTTATTACCCCTTGAATTACGATATAATTGGATGTGTGGGATGTGGACGATGTATCCAAGTATGCCCAGTTAATAACGATCTCAGAACAATAATTAATAAAATAAATAATATAAAACCAAAAGAGGAGGAGAATGCAAGTGCCTAATCTTTATATCCCAACGTTAACCACTATAAAAAATATTGTTTCTGAAAACAAAGTTAATGACATTAAAACTCTTGAATTAGAATTTAAAAAAGAAGAAGATTATAATAAATTCAATTATATTCCTGGACAATTCGCTGAAATAAGTTTAATAGGAAAGGGTGAAGCACCTATAGGAGTTGCTTCATCTCCTACTGAAGAAGGCTCGATTAAATTTACTATAAAAAAGATGGGAACCGTAACATCGGAATTTCACAACTGCAATATTGGAGATGTTGTAGGCGTAAGAGGTCCTTTTGGAAACGGATGGCCTATTGAAGAAATGAAGGGTAAGGATATTGTGGTTATTGGTGGGGGGTTCGCGTTTTCAACTTTAAGGTCCCTCGTTATTTATTTGCTAAACGAGAAGCACAGAAAAGATTACAAGAAGATCACGGTGATTTATGGAAATCGCGACTCCGGTGAAGTTTTATACCGCAATGTTTTAGAAGAATGGAAAAAACACGACGATATTGAAGTGGTTTTAACGATTGATCGCGAAGAGGAAGGGTGGAAAGAAAAAGTAGGTTTCGTAGCCCCTATTGTAAAGGAAGTAGCCCCTTCTTCGGATAACGCTATAGCTGTAGTGTGTGGCCCCCCAATCATGATTAAGACGACGATAGCAGTTCTAGAAGAATTAAAATTTAATGACGAACAGATACTAAATTCATTAGAAATGAGGATGAAGTGTGGAGTTGGAAAATGTGGGAGATGCAATATTGGCAATAAATATGTCTGTATCGATGGTCCCGTTTTTTCTTTGGCAGAGCTTAAAAAATTGCCAACCGAATATTAAAAAATTAAATAAATTTCAAATAAAAATAAAAAAAAGGTAGGTTAAAAAATGGTTGACGAAGTTTTACCAAAATCTTTTGATGATTTAATAAAAGATGTTCACGAACTTGGAATTTGTGGAGAATGTGGAGGATGTGTGAGTTTTTGCTCAGCACACGAGATAAAAGCAATCGAGATGTCTGAATCTGGCCCTCCAAGATATTATAATAAAGATAATTGTTTAAAATGTGGTATCTGTTATTTAATTTGCCCCCAAACTCATGTGTTAGATAAGGAGTTAAATGAAAGATACGATTATAAAGTATCCATAGGTAATTGGTTGAAAATTACTTCGAATAAAGCTAATTCGGAAGAAATTTTAAAGAACGCGACTGATGGAGGTGCGGTCACTGCCATTCTCAGTTATTTATTAGATCGTAATTTAATAAATGGGGCAATAGTTTCTAAAAAGGAAGGACCGTTTAACCGAGTACCCTTCTTTGCGACAACTAAAGAAGAATTAATTGAAGCCGCAGGATCTCATTTTGATTTATCTCAAGGCGTTGTTGGTTTAGAAAACTATAATACTTTCATTCCTACAATAGCTAAATTAAAAAAAGTCGTTAGCTCGGATATGATGAGCATTGCAGTCGTTGGTACCCCTTGCCAAATTATGTCTATTAGGAAAATGCAAGAATTGAGTATTTTGCCAGCACACATAATAAAATATACTTTAGGGCTATTTTGCAATTTAAATTTTTCTTTCAGTACTGAAGGACGAAAAGAATTGGAAGAAAAATTTAACTTCTCGTTTAGCGAAGTTGAAAAAATGAATATCAAAGAAGACCTTATATTAAATCTTCAAAATCAGAAATCCATCCACATAGGTTTTAATGAATTGGGAGGTATTACTAGAGCAGCTTGCTACGCTTGCAGAGATTTTTCCAATGTTTATGCAGACATATCATTTGGGGGTTTAGGGTCGCAAGATGGATTCACTACGACGGTGATAAGAACTAAAATTGGCGAAGAAATTTACAATAATGCTTTAAAAGAAGGTTATATTAAAGAGCCAAACGAATTTAACACATCCGTCAAAAAGTCAGAAATGTTAGCTAAAGTAATAGGTTTTGGCAAAAGGAAATACGAGAGATATGCAAAGGCTTTAAAAGAGCGACAATAATTTATATGAATTAAATTCAATTTTTTACTTTTTATTATCTTCTTCTATCGCGTAAGTTTCAGCATATTACTTAAATATCGAAGATATTTCCTGAATTGTATATTGTATCATCTAAATCGAGAATTATTTGGCCTCCTGAAGCTATTTCTATGCCATAATTAAGTCCTTCCAATACTCTTTTCATCATAAATTCATAAGCTCGAAATAAATCTTCAAGTTGAGCCGGATTATTCCCTAAATAACAATTTGAAATCGCGGGTATTAGTACTGGTATAAAATCTTGGCTTAACATAATTTCTTCAGCATCGATCATAGTTTCTTTACCAACGGTAAAAGGGTTAAGAACATCCATTTGTGCGAACATGACTTTGCATACGAATAGTGAAGCCTTAATTTCTCTCATAATAAATTTAATTCGATTCTTGTCATCTAAAAACTTTTTAAAAGTTATTGCGTAAATAATATCCTCGTTAGTTACAATGTCCTTAAGATCTATTAATTTACTAACTCTCTCTGAAACTCTTTTCGTTGAAAGCATTAATCTCAGATTCATTTTATTCTTATGAGTGTAGTTCTTATAGAAAGAAGCCATAAACGCGTGAGCGCCTAAACTCTCTTGTTCTTCCGGTAAATTCAATTTAAATTTATTCTCTTTAAATTCCTTCATAAAATGATTGATGATCAAAAATTTTAACTTTAATCTATGCAGCGCTAGATAGAGACACACGCGCGTTTTAGTGTAAGCCACTACATTTCCCATTCTAAATCGATCTTGATGGTCCCTTGCATACATCACGATTGGTTTGAGTTTATGCACAACTACCTCGATAAAATATTCAATAATCCTCTCAAGAGGTTGGCATTCTAAAATTCGAAAAATTCCTATAATTTTTTGGCTGGATGGTTGACTTTTGGGAACCTCTTTGATCAGATCGTAGTTATAATATTCTAAAAACAAAGATGTTAATGCTTCCATCTCTAATACCGTTCGACAAGGTATAAAAACCTTGTTAAGATCGTTTAAAATAACGCTACTTTCAGGCATGAAATTTACGCTCCAATACACAATAATATTATAATTAAAATGTTTTTAGATCTCGTTTTTTTCTTAATACATTTTAATTTAAATCAACATCAAATTTATTATCTACTTATATTTTTTTGAATCTAAAATATCCGATTTATAGTTAGTAAATATTTGGTTAAAAATAATTATAAATTCCTATTTCTGTAATTATTTAAAATAGAAATGATCGCAACAAACACAGCCTTCCATTAAAGTCTTTGTTCTTCTAAATCCAATATTTGAATTGAATCCTTTCACAATACTATAATCGGATAAACAATAGAAATGATACCCCCAATCAGTTGCTTCCAATTCCTTTGCGGTATCCACTAAAGGACAATATAATACTTTTATCTGGGTTCCTTTTTCTAACTTTTCAACGGTGAATTTAAAACCAGCAGATTTGCACATTTGTTCCCAAAGGATATCAATTAGGTGGGGCGGAATTTCTTTATCTTTTCGCCCTTGCTGCGGAGGGTACTATTACTATAGGATCACTGTTAGTTGCTATAACGGGATTTTTCAATCTAATACTAACTTCAATAGGCGCTGTTTACTTTACGGAAGATTTAGTTCAACAAATTTTAATGATTATATTATTTGGGGTAGGGCTTACACTCACACTAATTGAGTTGTTATATACAGCAGGTACTATTGTAGCTGTAAAATATAGTATTATGGCAGTGTCATTTATTGCATTAGGATTAGCTTGTTCTTTTGATATACTGGATTCTGATGGCATTGTAGGTTAAAATAATACACTTTTTTTTTTCTATAATTTTATTACGAATTAATCTTAAAATAATCATAAAGGATAGGATAATTATAAACAACAATTCTAAAAAAACTCAAGATTACTATATTGAGATAAAAAATAACATTAGTGTCAATAAAAAAGGTATAGTTCTAAAGTTTGGATATGCAATAGTGATAACATTTATTCTAACTGTAGTAGTTTCTTATTGGGCATATTCAAATCTCTTTTTTTCCATTATGACCTATGTTAAGATGTTAACTTTTCTTGGAACCTCATTTTTACTTATCAATATAGTATCCGATAAACCTGAAACTGCCCTGTATTGGAAAGATCATGAAAAAAGAGCCTTGTTGATAAATATAAAAATGAAGCAATCGTTCTTTGAAACAATAAGAGTTTTTATTGTTAATTTTATAATTCTTATACTTTCCCCATTTTTAGGATTATTAAATTTTGCATATGAACATGAATTGAATGTGAGAGTTATTTCTTATTATCAACCGACCTTCCTTGAGGCAGTATTAATAACCATAATTATAATTCTATCTTTTATCGCCATATGGACATCTATGTATTGGTTAGCAGGATTCCTTCAAATTAAAGAATATTCACACAAATTTAAAAGATTTCCTTTAAAAGGCCCAGGTGTTGCCATTTGCTTAATGATTTTAGTAGTAATTTTTTGGGGAGTTCTTTACTTAGGAGATCTTTTATTTATAGCAGTTAAGGTAAATGGAAACTTCGGAGGTCTCGAATTCTTAAAGGATTTTACAGAAAAAAATCATCTTTGGGTTTTGACGGTGGAAATATGTATTCTTTTTGGTTTAAATTTATTATTCTATTTTAATGGAGATAAACATTTGAGGGAAAGAAATTATTTTTTTCTTTCGGATGAGGAAAAGAACGAGATCAAAAGTAAAAAAGAAAAAGACCAAAAAAAGGAAAACAAAAAAGAATTTAATAAAACTTTTATCTTTGAAATGCTAATTGTTAGTGTTTTATTGTTCCCTTTTTATACTATATTCTTGTTTCTCTTCCTATCAAGTATGTTTTTTCTATTCTTGTTTATTTCTTTAGGATTTCTGATACTTAATGCTGTATTAGGTATGCTTCTGATGACGAATAAGATTTCGATAATTAAATCAAAATCGAGACAAAGTATCGAAAGTTAAATGCAATAAATCAAAGAATTAGAAGTAATCTTTTTTTCCTAACTCTATAAATCATTAGCAGATTGCTGGGATGTAGGTGAAGAATTTATTCAATTTAATCTATTCTATACAATAAATGTGAAAAAGGATATCTCTATGGGATCCTATGGTGAAACCTACTTTATGACTATAGGTTTCGATCCCAACGAATCAACCACCTATATTACCATGAATGTAAGTTTATCATTCGGTTATGGGATGCAATGGCTAACGCCACAAATGATTACGAAAAAATGGGCTCAATACATCGGAGCTAAACCTATGAAACTAATTCGTGAACAAGATCCGAATTTTTTGAAAAAATTAAATGAAATAAAGAATATGTCTGGATTATCCAACCAAAATATAGAACTGAAATTTGACAAGAATTGTAGTAAAGAGAATCTTTTAAGTAACAATTACTGTAAGAGTTATGGAGCAAATATCGAAAAAATTTAATTCGTAATTTAGAAAGATCACCATAAATCTGATTAAATCTCAAATATATTAAACTACGAGAAACTGTAAAATTGCATTTACCTTTTTTTTTCGTATTTAATTTAAGGAATTAAAAAAATAATAAAAAAGAAAAATAAAAAATTCAAAAAAATTAGGAGGTTGCCCGAAAGGGCTTAAAAGCAGCGGTGAATTACTTGGGGGCCCATCTCTTTGTATTCTCTACGCGTAACCCACATTCGGTGAAACGTTTTTAGAGAGCTCAAAATTGAACCACCAATCCATACGGAATACATACGCTCTGGAGGGGCAATGATTTTAACATCAACGGACTCTGGAATCTGTTCCTTAATTTCCTTGGTTAATCTTTCTTTGATTCCAGGGAACATTGTTGAGCCACCAGAAAGCACAATATTACCATAAAGGTCTCTACGAAGGTCGACATCACATTCTGAAATAGCACCGACAATAACATCATCGAGAGGTTCTAATTCTTTCCCGATTACTGATGGATTGAAGAAGCATTCAGGTGCTAAAAATCTTTCGACACCTACATTTATAGTTTCTCCGTCAGGAAGCATGTAGCTTTTTTCCATTCCAGCAACTTTCTTTGAAAGCATCATTTCTTTCTCTGGATCGATTGCTACATAGCAGAGTTTTTCTTTGATATCTCTGACGATTTCTTTCTCTGCAGAAGTTGTAAAGGAATACCCTTTTTGACGGAGTAATCTTTGTAGGTATGTTGTGATATCACGGCCAGCAAGATCGATTCTTTGGATAGCATGACTTAAAGCGAAACCTTCGAAAATAGGTACGACGTGAGAGACTCCGTCTCCAATATCTATTACGCATCCCGTAGTACGACCAGAGGCGTAAAGAGATAGAACCGCTTGCATCGCAACGTAAAGGGCTGGAACGTTGAATGTTTCAAACATTATTTCAGCCATTTTTTCTCTATTTGGTCTTGGGTTTAATGGAGCTTCAGTTAAAAGAACTGGATGTTCGCTAGGATCGATTCGTAAGTCGGTGTAAAACGTGTAATGCCAAATCTTTTCCATAGCAGTCCAATCTTCGATAATACCGTGTTCTACAGGAAACATCAACTTTAAAACACCTTTAAGTTGCATAGCTTCCTCTCCAATGTAATATTCTCGAGTGTAATGTTCGACATCAGTCATTATCGATTCATACTTAGGATAGCCAATAAGAGTTGGAAATACAGAACGAGGTTGGTCTTCACCAGCGAAACCATTTTTTGAAATCCCGGTACCGTTATCAACGACTAAGGCTTTCGCGTTTAAAAAACTTTCTTCTTCTGCCATAATATTCAGCTTTTTAATTTTTATTTATTTTGGCTTGTTAATTTTATTCAAAATTTTTTATACATTTATCAATATTATTTTTTAGAGTATAATAATATCGACAAATTATAACAAATTCAAATTATCATAATAATAAATTAGATATATATAAATATTTTTTATTACAAAAAAATTGAGATATTTGGGGGGTATTTCTTTAAAAAAAATAAGGTTATATTCCTATTAATATGGAAAAATCACAAAATAATTTTTTAATTTAATTTTTTCTTTTTTTTATTTGGTATAACAAATCATAACTTTTGAAATCCCAATAAAATCTATTTGTGTATACAAATGAATTTAAGTAATTAAAAAAGAAAAATTTGTATATATCTGAAATTGAAGAATATATTTTAAATAAGCAATACGATTCTTTAATAGAAGATTTCAAACATATATTTTAATCGTTTAAAGATGGATTTAAATCCTGATTACATTAAAAAAAATTTGGAACAAATTGGTAAAAAAACAGCAAGAGATATATTAAAAGAGTGGATTGTAAATTCAGATAAGATCAGTATAAGGGAAACCGCGTTAAACCTCTATTCTTCATTGGATGAGGGAAAGGAGTTTAAATTTTTTGAACAATTATTTCTTTCAGATGAGAGCTTTGAAATCAGAGGTTTTTCAGGGAACATCTTACGAAACAACTATTTTTATCATAAAAAGTTCGTATCTCTTTTAGAGTTTACGCTAAATGATGTAAATAATATGGATCAAAAATTCTTTGCTGTAGAAATATTAAACTTGATTGACACAAAAAAAGCTCGTAAAATCATTAAAGATTATTTGAAGAAAGCTATTAAATTAAATTTTAAGAAAAAAAATTATGAGTTTGCCGAAGAAATATTTAATTCTAATTACGATACACCCATTCCGCGTGCAATTTTAGAAGTTTGCTTTAATTTAATTCTTTACGACTATTATGTAAATTCTTGTGGATACAATGTAACGTTAAGGGAGGGATTAATTATCTTGTTAAATTGTGAGGGTGGTAAGTTGAATGATATTTCTGAAATTCAGGCTTTTAATAAGCTTGTTAAATTAGAGCATTTACAACTCCAAAGAAATAACATTCATAACATTCATGGCCTTAGCCATTTAACACAATTAAAAACTTTAAATTTATCACAGAATCAAATTAAAAAGATTGAAAATTTAAACGGTCTGAATAATCTCCAGGAAATCTCTTTATCTTCAAATAAAATAAAGAAGATTGAAAATCTGGATTTAGGTAATTTAAAAAAATTATCGTTGGATCGGAACTTAATTACAGAAATTGAAAATTTAGATAATTTATGCGATTTAGCACTGTTAAATCTTAGCTATAACGCTATTTTAAAACTAAAAAATCTCGATAATTTAGGTAATTTAAGAAACCTTTTTTTGTCTTTTAATCAAATAGAAACAATTTCTGGTTTAGAAAAACTCGAGAATTTAGTTACTTTACATATAAACAATAATAAGATCACTCATATTCAGGGGTTAAAGCACTTGCTAAGCTTAAAAGTTTTAAATTTATCCAATAATTATATTGAGCGAATTGAGGGTTTAGAAAATCTAGTAGATTTAAATAAATTAGAGATTTCTAACAATAAAATTCTATCGCTTGGTGGATTAGACAATCTTACAAATCTCCAAGAGTTGTTTATTGATAAAAATCGTATTAAAGGATTGGAAGGAATTAGTAATCTAAAAGGTCTAATTATACTTTTTTTAGAAAATAATCACATCAAAGAATTTAATATGAGTTATGTTGCTAATTTAAAAAATTTGAACTTTATTTTTCTAAACGAAAATCCGTTAACTCCCGAGAGTTGGGAAATCTATCAAAAGAGAACTCGATTTCCGTAAAGAAATCCCTTTCGAATTCTAAAGAATTTAAGGGTTGTTGGCTAAATAATCATCTATCCACAAATCCAATAGAATTTCGTCGTAATACTTAGAATCCATATAAAATTGTTTCTTTCTTATACCTAATATTTGAAAACCCATTTTTTTATAAAGGTATAGAGCTCTTTTGTTATTAGAAAAACAACTTAAGATAATTTTTTCTTTATTATTTAGATTTTTAGATTCTCGAATCGCTTCGTCAATTAAATTAAATCCAATACCTAAATCTCTAAATTTTGTTTGTACAATTATACCTAATTTACCTACGTGAGTGGCAGCATCCCATTCAAGATTTGAGATTTCACATTGACCAAGGATATTGTATGGCTTTTTTAATTTTGGGTGAGTAGCTACAATACATATTTCTCTTTCTTTTTTAATATTATTATACCACGATTTTTTTTCGAATTCAGATCTTACCGGGAAAAAAACTGGAAGATATAACCCTTCATCAACAACACTATTGAAATTATTCCAAATTCCGTCAATATCTGATTCTTTGACGTGTCTAATGGTAATAGTTTCTCCAGTTTTTAACTTTAAAACTTTTTTCATTAATTGAATATAAGTTTTTATAATTAAATTCCTTATCGTATTATTATGGAGAATAAAAATGAAGATAAGAATTCGAAAAGAGAAGTAGGGGATAAAGAAAAAATTCGTAATTACTTAGAGCAAATGGCTCAAAATAAAAAATCACCAGTTGCAAAAGATTTGGTGCAATTAAAACATGTTGAAGTAAAGAAACAAGAAGTAAGTCAAGATACAATAGAGCTTGCCAAAACTCTTAAAGACCAAATTTTAGAACACGATCAATTTGAACGCCTTTCTAACGATGAGCTTACAGTTCTTGAATCGTTTATAAGTAAAAGAATGTTTCTTACACGCATCGCGATTGTTGTTAATCAAAGTAAAATACAGTTGGGTATTGAACCATTTAAAAAAGCAGATTTAGAAAAAATTCTAGAAGTTTTAATTTCTAAGGGTTATTTAGAAACAGAGCAAGTCGAAGGAAATATTGTATATATTCTTACAGAAAGAGGGAAATACAGAATTCAATAAAATTAAAGGATAATGGAGCGACTAAAACATTTTTTACATATGAATATCTAAAATGCATTAATCTTTTTTAAGAATTAATTTATTAATAGGAATATCTTGATATACTCCTGAAGGATATTCCCTTCGAATTGTTAAGGGTAAAATTTTAGATTTTAATTCAAGTAATGCTATCTTAATTGGGTCTATTAAATTCTTAGGCTTATCTATTAATATAGGAGCCCCGTATGAAATTTGCAGTGCTCTTGCACCAATGATGCGCGCTTTTTCATATCTGGAAAGAAAAATAAAACCGACCTTAATATCTTTTCGAACTTCTTTATACAACTTTCTCAATTCACGAGACTCTAAAAAAGAAGACATAACATAAACCAAAGAAATAGTAATTAAATTTTGAAATGTAATATAAAATAAAACTTTTTTGGTTTTTATCGTAAATTAAGTAAGTTTAAATTTTTCCCTCGCTTAAGTATGGTGCGCAAGGGGGGAATTATTCAATTTGAAAGAGATTTCCAAATTTTTGAACCCCCGACCGTCGAGATTTACGCTGTAAATCAGCGAAGATTTACACGGTGTGAGCGTGTCGTTATACGGCTAAACCACTCGCGCAAATTTTATTGAGAAATTTAAATTTTTTAAAATAAATTTAATATCTAATTATTAAAAAGGTATTAATATAATTTAAGAGATTCTATAGACTCTATAACTTTAAAACATATATTAAAAACATAACTTTAAAAAGCCTTTTAGAACGATATTTTCTGGTGATCTCTATATCGAAAAAAGAACAGTATATATCTCACCCTTTAATTAAAGAAAATACAGTCTTAAGGAGAGCTTATCAAGAAAGTATATTTATTAATTGCCTAAACACCAATTGTTTAGTGGTTATTCCTACGGGGCTAGGAAAAACTATTATAGGCTTAATGTTAGCGGTACAGAGATTAACAGAAAAACCCAATTCAAAAGTAATATTTTTAGCTCCAACCAAACCATTAGTTAATCAACATTATAAATCGTTCTTAGGATTAACTGTTATTCCTTCTCAAAGCTTGAAAGCAATTACAGGAACGACTTCACCAGAAAAAAGGAAAGAATTATGGGATGGTTTAAAGGTCGCTTTTATGACGCCACAAGTGCTCCAAAATGATGTAATTTCAAATCTTTATTCACTAAATAGTGTTAGTTTAATTATTTTTGATGAATGTCATCGTGCTGTTGGGAATTACGCATATTGTTTTATTGCTAAAAAGTACATGGAATCCTCGAAAAATCCTCAAATATTAGGGCTTACGGCAAGTCCAGGATCAACGGAAGGGAAGATTAATGAAATAAAAAAAAATTTATTTATCGATCACCTTGAAATTAGAACAGATCTTGATTCAGACGTTAAACCTTATATTTACAAAGTCGATAACGAGTGGATTAAGGTTAAGCTTCCAAGCGAGTTTTTAGAAATTAAAAAAGTTATTACAGAAAAATTAAGAACAATTTATAAATGGTTAAAGCAAAAAGAATTATTGAATACATCAGATATCTCTAAAGTTACAAGAAAGAATTTATTAGCTTTAGATAAAGTAATTAATGGGAGGATTTCGACATCTAGAGCTGATGACGAGAAGTTCCAATTATTTACGGCTAAAAAATATACTGCAAATGCTATAAGGCTTTCTCATATGGATGAACTAATAGAAACTCAGGGGTTGAGCGCTTTAGATGATTACATGAAAAAAAACATAGAAAAGATAAAACAAAATACAGCAAATAAATCGTTAAAAGAACTCCTAAGAGATCCTGACATTAAACGCGTTATTAAATTAATTGAATCTAACAAAATAAAGGGAGTTGTACATCCTAAACTAGAAAAATTAGCGGAAATTCTACATAATCAGATAATTGGAGATAATAATTCAAGAATTTTGGTATTTTGTCATTTTCGGGATTCTGTTAACAATATAGTTAAATTTCTTAAAAAAGATCCAAGCATAACGGCACATAAATTCGTTGGACAACAGAGTAAAACATCTGACAAAGGTTTAACTCAAAAGGAACAAATAAGACTTCTTGACGACTTTAAAAAGGGAATTTACAATACGTTAATAGCGACGAGTGTTGGCGAAGAAGGATTAGATATAGCAGAATGTGATTTAGTTATTTTTTATGATGTCGTTCCGAGTGCTGTACGTTCAATTCAACGTCGCGGGAGGACTGGTAGAGAAAAAGAAGGAAAAGTTATTATTTTAATGGCTGAGGGTACCCGTGATGAAGGGTACTATTGGGCAGAAAGAGCTAAGGAGCGTACTATGAAACAGAGTTTAAAAAAAATAAAAGAAACTGATTCCAACTCTAAAGTTGTTGGGCAATCGAGTCTCTTAAATTTCGTTAAAAAAGAAAAAGAAGGTAGAGATAAGGCTAATTTAAAAAATCAAAATGAAATTCAGTTGATCCAAAAAATTGAAGGTGCTGAAAAATTTACAATTATTTGTGACAATAGAGAAACAGCCTCTGCGGTTGTTAGAACACTATCTTTAATGGGAGTTGATTTAAAATTAAAACAACTAGCTGTGGCTGATTACATAGTGTCGGAAAGAGTTGGGATTGAACGAAAATCTGCCCAAGATTTTAATGATTCTATTAAAGATGGAAGATTATTTAACGAATTGAACGATTTAAAAAATAACTTTATTAGACCCATCTTAATTTTAGAAGGAGACCCTTTTATTAATTCAAATATTAATCAAAACGCGCTCTACGGTGCAATAACTTCCATTATTTTGAATTTAGGAATTTCTATATACAAAACAAAAGATTCCACTGAAACTGCTACTTTCCTTTTTCAATTAGCGAAAAAAGAACAATCTAGTATTAAAGGTGAATTAAAACTAAGGTTTGAGAAGAAACCCATCGAAATTTCTCGTTTATTAGAATATATTGTTGCAGGCGTTCCTGGCGTAAATTCGCTTAGAGCAAGAAACCTTCTTCGAGAATTGAAATCCCTCCAAGATATTTTCAACGCTGAAATTGGTGATTTATTAAAAGTTGAGAATATTGGAAAGAAAATCGCTCAAGAAATCTATAAATTAAGTAGATTTAAATATCATAGTGACTCCTAAATTGAGAAAAAAATATTATTAACTTAATTTTTTAAGATTATGGACACCTTTACCTATTCTCTCTATAATCTCTTCAATTTCTTCTTCTTTCACGATTAATGGTGGCATCATAATAAGAGTATCTTTTCTATTACCACAGTAATTTTGTAAGACGCCTTCTTTTATTATGGAGAGCATAGCTAATTGCCCAAATGTTTCGCTATTAAACTCCATTCCCCATATAAGCCCTCTTCCCCTCACTTCTTTTATTAGTTCAGAATTATCGTCCGCTATTTCTTCTAAACCTTTACCAAATAACTTACCCATTTCTTTTACATGTTTTAAAAATTCGGGATCGGACTGTATGTCTAACATCTCGCACGCAATCGTACAACCTAAATCTGAGCCACCAGTTGTAGAAATATGAATGAACGGATCCTCCTTAAAAACTGACTTCTCTATAAATGGTTTGTAACTACAAGTAGAGATTGGATATATCCCAGAGCTCATACCTTTCCCTAAAACCATAAAATCAGGAACAACTTTTTCATTCTCATATAAACCGCCATAAATCGCCCAGAAATGACTTGTTCGTCCAAGTCCGGTTTGAACTTCGTCAATGATCATCATAACCCCATGTTCGTCGCAGAGTTCCCGAACTTCTGAAAAGTAACCTTCTGGAGCGATTAATACTCCGCCTGTTGCTGGAATAGTTTCTAAAATAACACACGCAACATCATCCGAAATAGTTTTTTTCAAGGCGTCTCCATCGCCAAAAGGTACTTGCTCAAAACCAGGAAGATTCCATAGAAAGTTTTCTTTAAAGCCAGGGTCTCCAGTTGCCAAGGCAAATCCGGTATGTCCGTGAAATCCTCCAATTGCGGAGATACATCCTTTCCTTTTTGTATATGCCCTTGAAAACTTAATGGCAGTATCAACTGCTTCACCACCGCTAACTCCAAATGTGGTTTTTGTTATTCCTGGAGGCATTAATTCCGCTAATTTTTTCCCCAAAATAGCTCTCCATTCTGATAATTGCAGATGATCACCGATATCTAGCCCACCATCTAAAGCATCCTTAAGAACTTGAATAATTCTTGGATTTTGATGACCTAAATTATAAACACCTCCACATGTGTGGCAATCAAACAGTTCCATTGGTGAATCAGAGGGTCTTGGTCCAGCAAGTGTCCTAAATTTGACTCCTTTCCTCTCTCCTGGTACGATTCCTAACCCAAATCCTTTAAAAGTGCGAACTTTTGGTGCGTTCACATGCTTTGCGTATAATTTCATTAACTCTTTCTGTGATAAAGTCCCAATATATTTTTTATTTGAACGATTTTCCATGATTTGACAATATTTTTTTTTCTATTAAAATATTGCTTATAGTTTTTAATGTAAAAGCGAAAGAACACACGCGTGGAAGTAAATTTAGTATTTTTTTATTTAAAATTGAATTCTAGAAATAAAAGGATACTTTTTATGGCAAATAATACTAAAAAGGTTGTAATAAAATTTCATAATTGCATGAGAAATTTTTTAAAAATTGAAAAAACAAACAATTAAATTTAGTAATAAAATTTTTATGATTAAAGATTAATACTTTTATTCTAATATTTACAATAATAAGATTATAATCAAAAAAACTTGGTGTAAAAACAATTATCAAATTTAAAGTAATAGTAGCAGGTGCTAAAAATGTAGGAAAAACATCTCTCATTAGGCGCTATGCCACTGGAAAGTTTGATAAATCAACTTTATCGACAATAGGGGTTGATTTCGAAACAAAAAAGGTTGTAGTGGACGATACAGAGATACTTCTCAACATTTGGGATTTTGCTGGAGAAAAAAAGTTTCGTCTTTTATTACCCTCTTACGTCTCGGGCGCTTCTGGAGCTCTTATTCTATATGACATTACGAATAGAGATTCCTTAAAAGATCTTCACGATTGGGTTAAGGTTATTACTTCAGTTCCAAATTCTCCAAAAACAAAATTAATGATTGAAGCTAAGATTGATTTAGAAAACCAAAGGGAAGTCAAACATGAAGACGCTAACGAACTATTTAATAAATACAAATTTCAAGGAGAAATAATTGGAGTTTCTTCAAAGACGGGAGAAAATGTAGAAAATGTCTTCGAGATGCTTGGACGACAGATTCTCAAGAATTCTTTAAAAAAATGTTCTAGTTGTAATAAATTTTATCCCTTAGAGCTAAAATACTGCCAATATTGTGGGGAAAAAACTCGCTAATTCTACTATATTAGGAAATTAATTATTTATAATTTTTTGAAAATTTTATAAAGATAAAAAGGCGTTGTAAAAATGACTTATAAGATACAAGATGATATTACTGAAATAATTAATCGCCTAAGAAAAGATAATATTTCATTTCAAGATAAAACTATTTTAGTAACTGGAGGCGCAGGATTCCTAGGTTCTTGGGTGTGCGATGTTCTAGTAAAACAAGGGGCATATTGCATATGTTTAGATAATTTATCTTCAGGGAGGTTCGATAACATCTCTCATTTGATGGAAAAAGAATATTTCCGTTTTATTAATCACGATATTTCTAAACCTATTTATTTTGGATTGACTCATCATCCAAACGGGATTTGCGTGGGCGATATTAAGAGAATTGATATTGTTATGCATATGGCTAGCAGGGCGTCTCCATTTGAATTCAAAAGATTTCCAATTCCAATACTAAAAAGTAATACTCTTGGAACCATGAACGCTTTAGGTATTGCGAAAGCCCATAATGCGTTATTTTTCTATACAAGTACTTCGGAAGTGTATGGTAATCCTCCCGATGAAGCAATTCCGACATCTGAGACCTATTTTGGGCATGTAAACCCTGTAGGTCCCAGAAGTTGTTACGATGAGTCTAAAAGGGCTGGAGAAGCTTTTGTCAAGGCGTATGAATTACAACACGAAATGAGAACGAAGGTAGTAAGAATCTTTAACACTTCGGGACCAAGAATCAGATCTGGGCCGGAGTTTGGAAGAGTTGTTCCAAACTTTATTCGTCAAGCGTTAAGCGACGAAGATATAACAATTTTTGGCGATGGTTCTCAAACTCGCTCTTTCATTTATGTTGTAGATGAGATTGAAGGAATTTTAAAGACAGTTTATAAAGACGAAGCAATTGGAGAAGTGATTAATTTGGGTAACGATAAAGAATACACTATTTTACAATTAGCTAAAATCATAACAGAATTGACTAATTCTAATTCAGAAATTGTATTCAAGTCTTTACCTATTGACGATCCTGTTAGAAGATCTGCTGATTTAAGAAAAGCTAAAAAAATTCTAAATTGGCAACCTACAACTTCTCTAAAAGATGGGTTATTGAAAACAATAGCTTGGTTTAAAGATAATGTTCAAAATGAATCTTAAAGAAGGAAAAAAAAAAGTACTTAACAGTTATGAAGAATTTGATAAAATTCTCAAGATTCTCTTAATTATCGGTATAATTATTGTATCTGGCTTTATAATTTATGCCGTATTAACTCCTAAACCGGGTTATTGGTATCTTGGTATTTTGAATTCTGACAAAAAAGCAGAAAATTACCCTACAAATGCTGCAGTTGATGAAAATATTACTTTTTATATTTCTGTTGGAAATTATTTAAATCGGGATTTTTCATTCCATATAGAAATTTTGAAGGGAAATAACGATACTGTACTAGGCTCATCACCCTCGTTAAACGCGACCTCATTTGTAAATTCGTCGACAATTACTTTACATCATAGAGAGGTTTGGATTTCAAGTGCATTTAATGTTTCCTTTTCACAGGCCGGAATGAATCAAATTATAATTGCGGAATTATGGGAAATCCCTTCTGTAGGTATTAGAAGATTTTATGATGTGGTATTTTTAAAATTAAATATTACTTTTTAATAATCGTGAAATTATAGCAATAAACTAAATCATAATAATTTAATTTTTAGATCCTATAATTTGTACATCGTTAACCCTTACATACGGGGCTTTAAATGGCCCATAAATTCTATAATCTTTTGATACGGCATCAATATTTTTAAATAAATCCAATAGATTTATTCCAAACATAGTTTCATTTAAAGCTTGTTTTATTTCTCCATCTATAATTAAATTTCCTTGAGAGATTAATCCACTAAAGTCCCCTGTAGCAATATTTGCAGAATCTCCGGTAGAATTTAAGAATATGCCCTCTTTAACATCTTGTATCATTTCTTCTATAGAAGAAGTTCCAGTTTGCATAACGAAATTTGATATACCTATGGAAGGGACAGAACTAAAGGACCTTCTAGAAGCGTTTCCAGTGCTTTCAACGCCTTCCTTCCCTGCTGTATAACTGTTGTGTAATAAGCCCGATTTCAAAAAAATTCCTTCATCAATAATTTTTTTATTTTTGCAAGGGACGCCCTCTCCATCGAAATTACTAGATCCTACAGCACCATCTATCAATGCGTTATCTTCAAGAGTTAAATATTCAGAACCAATAACTTCTTCTCTCTTATCAACCAGAAAACTTCGTTTATATTGAAATTGTTCTGCGTTTATGGCGGAAGCAATTGGGTTTAAAATAAGATTAATAGTCCCTTTAGGAGATAAAATTATAGGCATCTTTTTGGTCTTAATTTTAATTCTATTAAGATTTCTTTTCGCGTTTTTTAAAGCTTCAATCGCGGTATTTATTCCGTTAATATCCTTTAGTTTTCTTTTCATTTGGGATTCGTACCCATTTGAAGTCTCTCCAGTACTTTTATTTTTTACAATAATGTTTGATGAAATTGAAAATTCGGTTTCTTTTTCAAACACTTCAATATCATTTGAATTGAATACATAGGAGATATTGCAATTAGATGTGAAATCACCAGATTGAGAAATCGCTAAGTCATCGTCTTTACATACTTTAATCAATTCTTTAACGTATTCAATTGAGTCTTCGATGGTTAATGTTTTTATACTGATATCGTATAATTGTTTAACATTAGGATAAGTTTTGTATTTTAATGGCAAATTTTGAAAGTTAGGATCGGCAGTGCCTGCATTCATCATTTTTATAGCGTTTTTAATAATTTTTTCAATAATTCTTTTATTTAATTTGTTTGTAAACGCAAACCCTAGAGAACCTCTTTTATTGTAAATTCTAATCGAAACTCCATGGTCACTTCCAATTTCACTGTATTTTATTGAATTTTCTTCGAGTTCAATATTAGTATATTCGTTCTTGCCAACGAAAATTTCTGCGCATTTAAAATTTGGAGCTTTTTTTTCGGCGATTTTTATCCCATAATTGGCAAGCTCAAAAATATCAATCGTATTATCCATTTAATTCAATCCCCCTACGGTTATATTGTCGATCCTAATGTATGGCCCTCCATCACTTACATGAACGCTCTGGCCACCCTTACCACATATTCCAGATGAAAAGGTGAATGTATTATTATCACCAATAGCGGAGATTTTTTTTAAAACTTCTAAAATCATACCTGACAACGCAACATCTCTCATCAATTCCTGTTTTTCTCCATTTTTAATTTTATAGGAAAACTTACACTTAAATTGGAAGTTTCCTGTGGTCGGATTCGTATAACCGTATAAAAAATCTTCACAAAGAATTCCGTTTTTTGTGTCTTGAATCATTTCATCGACATTCCAGTCTTTTGGTTCGATATAAGTAAATCCCATTCGAACTTGAGGTTTAGAAGAGCTAGATGAAGCTCTTCCATGGCCATTTGGAGGTACATTCATTCTAGAAGAGGTTTCTAAGTTATGTAAATAATTTTTAAACACTCCATTTTCAATTAGTACTGTTTTTTGGGAAGGGATACCTTCATCGTCTACAAAATAACTCCCAAATAACTCATATGGTAATCCAAATTTAGAACCTTGTCCCATTGAGGGATCATCTACTACATTAATATCGTCAAAAGCCACTTCTTGACCAATCTTTCCTTCCAATATGCTTTCTTTGCTCAAAACCAAATCTGCTTCACAAGCGTGTCCAAGTGCTTCGTGAATTAAGGTTCCGGCAAGTTTAGGATCGGCTATAATCGTAAATTTTCCTCCAACAGGAGATTTTGCTTCTAATAATTGAATCGATTCTTTTGCTGTTTTAACGCTTAAATTTTCTGCTTTTTCTGTAGATAATATTTCGAACCCCCCTAAACCTCCGACAGAATTAATCGATCTTTGGATTACACCCCCTTTTTGGGAATAAACTATGTTCAGTAAGCGTAAATATGAAAAATCTTGATAAATATTACTACCAAACGAGTTTATAAAAACATAGCTTTTAACGCCATCCATGTAAATCGTATGCGTATTTTTTACCTTTTTAGAATAAGTAGATGCAAGCTTTTCGTGATGTTTTACGAGAAGAATCTTTTCTTCAATATCTACATCTGCAAGCTTTCTCTTACTCTTAATTTTAAAGTTTTTCCTAATAGGATCAACTTCTTTGATTTTGAACTTGTGTTTTGATAAAGACTCTGTTAATTTAGCTAGCTTAATCGATTTCAAAAAGCTTGTTTTAATTAAATCTTTGTTAAGATCTTTCAACACATAAAATCCTACTCCCCCATTTACAAAAGTTCGTATTCCACAATTTGTAATTTCATAGGAAGAGATTTCTGTACTTTTTTGATCCGTAAAATCTATAGTTGTTCCATTGCTTATCGTTGCTCTTATGTCCCAATAATCGATCTGGTTTCCCGCTTCTTGAGTTAAGTGATTTATAAAACTGTTATCAAATAGCTTTAATTCGTCTTTAATTTCCGTAGTATTCACCAAATCACCGTATATGAATTATTAATAAAAATTTAATAATATTATATTTAGAATCTTAAAAAGATTGAAGAATAGAGGTTTAAATAATTTTATTTTTTATAATAATTTTCATTTAAAATTATCTTTTGGGTTAAGATAATAAAAAAGAGATTCTTTTTCTCCACTCATCTTTAGTTTCTTGATAGTTTTAATGGCTTCTTGGAGCGTTACCATCTTGGAAATTTTAAAAGAATTTTTAAACTGAAACGACCGACTACATTTCCAACATTTTTTTGATTTTAATATCTTATTGCTATAAAACCATTCACCACAGTGATAACACCGAAAAAAGTAGAACTTTTGAACATTGCGCATCTTAAGGTGATAATAAAAAAATTAATTTAAATTTCAAGTAAGGCTACTAGTTTTCTAACATACAATGTATATATTTTGGTATTAATAAAAAAATGGTAAAATTAAATTCCCAATAGAAATTATTAATTATATATATCGTATATATCAAAAATTTAAGAATTCTCAAGGGTTATATTCAGTATGAAGGAGATAAGTGAGAAAGAGCTAAAAAAATTAAGTATTGATGAATTAACGCACTTATTTGTTGACAACATAAACGAACAAAATTTGAAATTAATTGAAGGTATTGAATTTCTTGTCGAGGAAGATTTTGACAATTTCACACAAAACCTAAATTATGTCATTGAGACTAACACTGAAGTTCGAATCAAAAAAGCTTTTGAATCTAAGATATTTAAATCTAAGTTAATGTTTTCAAAGGCGGATAGGCTAAAACTATTTAATAAAATTAACGATATCAAAAATATTGGAGAATTTTCTGCTAACAAAATGCTCCTTTATAGAGTTGTATTTCCTGATGAAGAGTTTAAACTCCAAATACTGAATATACTTAAATCATTAAAATTGATTTCAAGTCAATTAACAGACGCAATCAAATTTATTGGTTCTGATTTAATCAAAGCTCACGATATCTGCGAAAATATCAAAAACGAAAGGCGTAAGATGAGAATAGAAGAGTGGCAACTTCTTAACAGGCTGTATAATTATGATATGGATTATTTATCAAGGACCTTCCTTTACTTGAAAGAATTAATAGAAGGTGTAATGATGTTGGCTGACCACATCAAGAGTTTTTCAGAGTACATTCAATTTTTAGCGACTAAATATTTAATTTTCGATTAAAATATAAAACTACGATTTAATATGGCGGGCGACCTAACTTCAATTTTAGTTATCGTTTTAATTTTTTTGGCAATCTCCCTTGCATTCGCTATAGGCGCTAATGACGAAACTTTATCTTCGTTAGTAGGAGCAGGAGTTTTGAAGTTTAAGGTTGCATTATTAATTGGGGGTATAGCCGTTGGTGCTGGGATGTTCTCCTTTAGCTTTGCGTTTGTAGCAAAAACTGTAGGTGCTGATTTATTAGGAGAGGGTTTAACTTATACTACTTTTATGTTGTTAACTGTTTTGATAAGCAGTATAATTTGGTTAGTAATTGGGAGTTTCGCGGGAATTCCTTTAAGCAGCACTCACTCATTAATAGGGAGCATAGTTGGAGTTGTAATCGTGTATTCTTTTTTACAAGGAGGAGTAAATCCAGAAACATCGTTTAATTGGGTTAAATTGGGAAATGTTGTCCTTAGTTGGTTTATATCGCCTGTGTTTGGTTTAATTATTACTTTTGTACTTTTTAAAATAATTGCTAAAACTTATTTATCCAAATTAAAAGGTTTGAACCAGATCGAGAATTCTGAAAAGATTTTCAAATGGTTATTGTTAATTACTGTTATCTTTGCCGAGATATGGGTGGGAGCAAATTCGGGCGAGGCCTTAGGTATCCTTTATGGGTTATTGGACAATGGCTCGTTGGATATGGGGCAGTATTTATTCTACGCATTTATATGCGGGATTGCTTCTTGTATTGGAATATATATTGCCGCACGATATGTAATTAGAAACTTAGCGTCGCAAATGATTGATTCTCGTCCGAGCGAAGGTTTAATTATTCAATTAAGTACTGCCTTAATTTTGATGGTTGCTACATTATTAAGTTTACCAATATCTCATAGTCACGTCATCGTATTTTGTATAATTGGTATGGGTTTAGCTCAAAAAAAAGAAGTAGATTATAAAGGATTAGGAAAAATGGGGATATATTGGGTTCTTACTTTTCCAATAGCTGCTGCTTTTGCTGGGTTTATTTATTTTGGATTTAATTTATTTGGATTAACCTAATAAAATATATATAATATATTGTAATATAGAGCATTACAAAAAAATAAAAAAATGTGATAAAAATGGGTTCATTAATAGAATTTTTAAAAAGAGAAACGGCTTTAAATGTCTTGGAAAAAACGATCAAACACGCGCAAATCGTTCAAGAATGCGTGAAAGAATTAGAAGTTGGGTTAAATTTATTATTAAAAGACAAAAATCTCGAAAAAGCTAATAAAAATTTTCTAAAAGTTGATCTTCTAGAAGACGATGCGGATAAATTAAGAAGGAGAATCCAAAAAGACGTCTCTAAAGGAGAATTAAACCCCAGCATAAGACAAAACTTATCACATTTAGTAAAAAGATTGGATGATGTAGCAAATTGTAGTACTGGTGTTGCTCGAAGAATTCTTACGATACCAATAAGTTTTTGGGAACAATGTAGCGAAGAGACTGTAAGTATTATCTTGAAAATAATAGAAACAACCGTAGAAGCAGTTGAATATTTAGATAAGCTTGTGATTGATTTAGTGGAAGAAAGGAAAAATGTGAGACCGTACGCTAAGCTAATAAATCAATACGAACACGAAGTGGACCTATTAAATATTAAATTAAGAAAAAGCCTTCAAGAAACAGACTACAACGTAAATTTTTTTACAATTTTTACTATAGGAAACATATTCGATATTTTGGAAGCTATTTCCGATTCTATTGAAGGCGTTGCCGATTATATTATGGTTCTTCTTACAAGTACGAGCGGTCTTTAAGTCAAAATAATTAGCATAAGAACGAAATCAACATCAATTTATAAAAATTAGATTTTAAAATTAAAAAATCAATTGCTAATTCTTTTAAAAAATAGAGTATGTTTATTAAAGAATAGCTAATAAATCATTTAAGTGTTTTCATTCGACAAAATTTGTGTTTTATTCAACTTATTTAGCTTATCAAGTAAATTTCCTCTAAAAAGTATAGCTTGCTTCTTATTACGCATCTCAATTCCCGTATCCTCCAATTCTACCAACCAATTGAAACAAAAAACTTAAATCTTCAAAAAACAAATATTATTCATGGAAAAAAAACACGAAGATAAGTTAGAAGTTGAAATTCGCGAGCATTCGGACGCAGATTTCTTCCCTGAAAAATGTCCCTCTTGCGGTAGCGAAAAAATTAAACGCAAAACGTATAAAATGCGAACAATTCAAGACCTTGGCACGCCGACGATCTGTAGGCGGATAAGATACGAGAAAGTAACATTCATTTGTAAGGATTGTAAGAAAACATTCACGATCAGGCATCCCCTCATACCTCCTCGCACTTCATACATGCCCGGAGTAATAAAATACGCTACATTAAGAATATTAAAAGAAGGAGATTCTATTCGTCGCGTAACTAAGGATCTTAACGAGTTACATAACGTAGAAGTTTCTGTTAGTGAAGTTAAATTATGGGTCGATAAAGAGGGAAAACGGGGCGAATTAAACGTTGATTTTTCTAACGAAGAACCTCCAAAAGATTTTTCGGGATTCATTTCCATTGACGGGACGTTTAAAGCGGCGACTACAAAAAAAAACGATCTCAAAACGGGAACAAAAAAGTAGACAAGAAAGGAATACTCGTAGCAAACGACCGAGTTACAAAAAAGAACCTTGCAGGAGCCATAGTTAAAAGCGAAAGCGAAGAAGACACGGCATTTTTCGTGGAAAAATTAATAGAGTGGTTAGGACCAATCAATTACGTGACTATTGATTTTTCCGCCCGCCTTGAAGCTGGCGTGAAACAATTTTTTAACGAAGAGCAAATTCTAAAATGTGCCTTCCACGCACCTCAACTTTTAAATAGGGGCTTATTAAAAGAGTTAACGAGGCTTAAAAACGAAAAATATCAAGATGAAATTCAGGAATTGTCGTCCTTAGGACGCCTTTCTTTAGAGTTTGAAGCGAAAAAACGGAATAACAAGCAAAGGGAATTAAAATTTGCCGATTCTAAAAAAGCTTGGCAGATCTACTTGAAGCTCCGCTCACTTTTTTCGTTAAGCAACCCTGCTAAGATTGAAACTCGCTTCATCCAATTTTTGAGTGAATTGTCATTGACTCACTGGAAAGGTGCGAATCTATTAAAAGAAAAATGCGGGTCGTTCATTCCCGCACACGGTCTTACCGAGAAAGGGCTCAAAACCTTTAATTCAAGGGTTTATCGAGCGTGGAGGGCAATTATCCGTTCTTTTCGCAAAGAATTAGAAGACTTAAAATCTGGTTTCCAAGACGCAAAATACTTGGTTTTAATGAACCCAATAAACATGGATCGATTCGAAAAGAAAGCGTTAAGAAAAGCACTGGTAAAATTTCCGTGGCTTCGCCCAATCCGTAGAATCATGACTAAATTTTATTATCAATTTCGCCTCTCCCCTGCAAAACGATGTTCTTTAAACTTCTTATTAAGGCTTGTTTCAGAAAATTGTCATTCTTGGCTTAAAAGTGCCGTAGATACGCTAATAAGGTGTGAGGAGCAAATCTTTCGTTTCCAAGTGCTAATTAAGAAATATCCGGCGTTAAAGAACGTTAAGTCGATAAAAGTAGTTGATGAATCGACCATGAGAAAGATTAACAAACTGTATCAAACGCAGTTCGGAATGCGAACGGTTGAAACTCTGGAGATGAGACTTAAATACTATCTTGAGTGTCCTTTCATCATAGTTCCAAGCGTTTTGGAAGAATTAAAAAGTTAGCTATTATTCAAAGATCATACTCGAAGTTTAAATAAAAAAGATGAAAATTAGTTAATGAAAAGATGAAAAAAATTTCCATCTTTTGTTTAAATTTATCAGAAAATTAACCGAATTAATATTTAAAGTGAGAGTAATGCCAGGTCAAGGTTATATTAATCCATAATTTGGTGCTTCTTATAAGAGCATTTTACTTTAGCGCTCTATGTAAGCCCACCATTTATTTTTCTTTCTTTTTTAACACGGATAATTCTTATTAGCAGTAATTAAATTTTAAGATATTCTTATTATTAGGTGAATGTATTTTATATTTTACCGATGATTTTACTTATTTAAACATGAAAATTTTAGTGATCTCTGGCACCCCAGGAACGGGAAAAACTACTGTTTCAAATAACATCGCTAATTATCTTAAACTTAAAGTAATTAGTTTAAATGAATTAGCAATTTCAGAAAATTTAATAATAGATTATGACACTAAAAGAGAAACATCTATTATAAATAGAAGTAAATTAATTCCCTTTTTAATTAAGTTAATAGAAAAATATAGAAAAGAAAATTTTGAGTTTTTAATAATTGAAAGCCATTTTTCAGACATTGTTCCCGAACGATATATCGATTGGGTTATAATATTGAGATGTGATCCAGATGAATTATTTATAAGGTTAAAAAAAAGAGGATATAAAATAGAAAAAATTAGAGAAAATGTTCAATCAGAAATTTTAGGAAACTGCGTAAAATTTTTTATGAATAAACAATTAGATACGCCCATATTAGAAATTAATACCACAAAAATAAATATTGAATCAATAACTAAAACGATAATGGATGATATTATAAAAGAAAAAGATATAGAAAAGTATTACGCAGGGAAAGTAGACTGGTTAGAAAAATTATTTCAAGAAAACCGTTTACAAGAATTTTTTGATTGATAAATTCTGAACTAGAAGTGATTGAATATGAAATTTGAAATAAATGATATCGATGCATTAGCGCGTTTAGGTAGCATTAAATTAAACAATAAAGAGATGCTTACTCCTAATTTATTTCCAGTAGTACATCCTTACAAAAACATTATTTCCCCTCTCAATTTAAAGAAAATTGGTGCGCAATGTCTTTTTACTAACGCATACATTATTTATAAAAAGGAAAACTTAAGAACTCAAGTTCTACAGAAAGGACTTCACGAATATTTAAATTATGATGGAATAATAGCAACCGATAGTGGTGCGTTTCAACAATATATGTATAATAATGATTCATTAGATATTGATGCGAATAGTATTGAGAAATTTCAAGAAAGTATAGGAGCTGATTTTTCTGTTATATTAGATATACCAGTTCAATTAGAAGATCACTATGATATTGCAAAGGAAAAAGTGTTAACTACTATTCAAAGGGCAAAAGGTAATATTTCAAGGAGATCACGCTCAGATTGCTATTGGTTTGGTCCAATACACGGAGGAAAACATTTAGACTTGCTGAAAGAAAGCTCACTCGAAATGAGTAAATTAGATTTTGGAGTCTACGCTATCGGCGGAATAGTAAAAGCGTTTTTAAATTACAGGTTTGAATTAACCACACAAATGTTATTGACTGTAAAACAGTATATTGCTCCCAACAAACCAATTCACATGTTTGGTTTAGGATTGCCGCAATATTTTTCTTTGGCGGTCGCGTGTGGTTGTGATTTAATGGATTCGGCAGCATATATATTATTTGCAAAGCAAAATCGCTATTTTTCCTTATCAACAGGTACTAAAAATCTTGAAGAATTAAAAGAATTCCCGTGTCATTGCCCAATTTGCTCAAAATTTACACCTAAGGAAATTAAAAATTTTGAAGATAATTTAAGGGTTGAATTACTCGCAAAGCACAACTTATACTTATCTTTCTCCGAATTAAGAACGATAAGACAAGCAATAAGAGAAGGAAATCTATGGGAGTTAGTCGAACAAAGGATTCGAGCTCATCCTAATTTAGTGAAAGCCGCCAGTCTAATAAAAAAGAATAAACCTTTTTTTGAGATTTACGAGAAAGTATATAAAAATCATGGAAGGCTTTATGCGTGTACCGAAAGTTTAGATAGACCTTTAATCTATCGTTTCGAACAAAAAATAATTAACAATTACCGCCCCCCTAAAGAAGCTAAATATCTAATAATTTTACCCGAATTGGATGTAAAAGGTAAAAACTCGCCTACCATGAGTAACTGGTTAAATATAATAAATAACAATCAACTTATTCAAAGAAATGAAATCCATTTGGTTTTTTATTCTATAATTTTCGGGATTATTCCATATGAATTAATCGATTCGTTTCCAATGGGACAATACGAATCGTGCTATTCCTCTTCTATTAATGATGTTTTCTATCAAAATTCCATAAAAAATTCAGAAGCGTTTTTAAAAATTCGTTCGAACAATTATAAAAAATGTGTCCTTCTCATTCCAGAATTTTATGTTAACCAATTTAACGAATCTACACAATTTCCAAACACACATCCAATTAACGGGCTTAAAAGCATCTTAAATAGAATATACGAATCAAATTCTTGTGTGATTAAACAAATAGATGAACTTTTTCAATTTTTAAAGGAAGAATAAGAAATGATTATATTAGACTCAATCAATGCAGTTGGCCATCCCCTTATTCAATGTACTCATAGTACAACTATAGAGTTAACTAAGGACGATTACCTTACTAAAAAGGGAACCTGTATTTTGGGTATTAAAGCGTCAAAATCTTGTTATGATTTAAATTCAGTATTAAAGAAAAAAGTAAAGAACGGGGAAAAGATCGATGTCGTAATAAAATTAGATGATACAACCGATTCTTTTTACGGCTATGGCAATAAAAACTTAACTTTGCTAAGTAAAAAAGATTTGGTTTTTCGAAAAAGCAATTATATATGCGATAGAACCATCCTTATAAATTGTACAAAATCCTCAAGGGAATTGAACAGGAATATTATTAGCAAATTAACTAATTCCAAGAAACAAATTTCAATACTTTTCAAGGTTAATGATACATATGAATAGAACTGGAAAAGAAAACACTAAATTTTTAAAAATTAAAAAGGATTCCGCTGAAAAATTTCTAAAATTAATTAAAACAAAATTTTCAGATGAAAATATTATAGATAAAAGAAAAAAAGTTATACATAGTGGAGCTTATGTGCTCTTTCCTTTAATAAAGAACAAGGAAAATGTTAACAAATTAAATGAAAGCAATGTAAACGATTTAAATTTTGAAATTGTTAACGCCAAGGGGGAAATGGATCCAAATTATAAATTTCGCTCCCTTGAAGAAGCTTTAGTAGGCGAATTATCAGAAGATATTATAGATTTAATACCAAAATCCTATGATGTTATTGGAAAAATTGCTATTATCGAATTTGACCAATTAAACTCGTTAAGTGTGGACAAAACCTCATTATATAAGAGAAAAATTGCTAAGGCGATAGCAAAAGTGAATAAGACGGTAGAAACAGTCTACGAGAAAAAGAGCGAAGTAAAAGGAAAATATAGGCTAAAAGAATTACAACCTCTTTTTGGCGTAAATAACCCTGAAACATTTCATAAAGAAAATAATTGTATTTTTAAATTAAACGTAAAAAATACATATTTCACGCCAAGATTAGTTTTTGAGCGAAAACGGTTAAGTTTACTCAAATTTGCAAAAAATGAATTAATCGTAGATATGTTTGCGGGTGTTGGGCCAATCTCTATTCAAATAGCAAGAATCAACCATGTAAAAATTTATTCTTTCGATATTAATCCAACGGCATATAAATATCTCATTGAAAATATAGAATTAAATAAACTGAAAGGAGAAATTCTTGCTTATAACATCGATGTCATGGACCTTATAAATTCATCCAATGAATTAGGAATTAATTTGAAAAACCGCTTAGATAGAATAATAATGAATTTACCGGAACAATCTATTAATTACGTAGATATAGCATGCTTCCTGATGAAAAAAACAGGCGGAATTTTACATTTATATCAATTCTGTGAAAAACCAGATCCAATTGAAAAAGGAATTAAAAATTTAATAACTAAGTTAAATAGGATGGGATGGTACATAGAAGAAATAATTAACTCTAAGATCGTTAAACCGTTTTCTCCTAAATCCGATTTGATAGTGGTGGATGTAAAAATTAAGCATGTTATGTGAAGTCAATGCTCTTTATAAGACCACTAATTATTTTCCTTTCTTTTTTAAATCTCTATTGAACGATTTAATAAATCTTAGAAAGTAATCAAAAAGAGTATAATAGAAACAAGATTCATAAAAAACTTGCACATTATGGTATTAGTATCAATGATGTTTTTAAATATAAAAACAGGAGTTAATTCTTTGAATTAATGAAGCGGACCTGGCAGGAGTCGAACCTGCGATCTTCGGATTAGAAGTCCGACGCCATATCCAGGCTTGGCTACAGGTCCTATTCAATTTTAGTTATAATAATAAATATAAAATCGTCTTTAAATTTTTTGTTTAGAGACATTTTAATAAATATTTAAGCTTTATTTTCAAATTCGTAAAAATCTAAACACGGTTAATAGCAATCGATTCGTAACTGAAAATATCTTACTCGCTAACAAAAAATTAATAATTTGTTAATATGATTTTCTTTTAAATTTGGAACACTATTAATATTAAATGTTAATACATTTTAAAATTCCGCTAAAAATACGATTCTATATTATTGAGTGGTAAATTTGCTTAAAAAAAAGATTTTTGTACATCAGAACATCCCTTATGCTTTTAATTGGAATATTGCCCATCATAAGGAAAAGATTTTGCAAAAAAACCCTAATCGAGAAGAATTCATTAAGCTAGGTTCCTATTTTAAGAGAATATATAAAGGAGAAATTCCCAATGACTTGTTCAATTTACAAGGACTTTCCCGCGTCTCACAATTTAAAATGAGAGGGTTAAAACCGGCTTTTATCACAAGTTTCAGTAAAAAATTGATTCGAGAAGGAAAAATACGATACCTCGGTTCAGATTCTAAATTACCAAATTACACGCAAAATGTATTTGAAAGTTTTAAAACCAATAAAATTGGAAAAGTTCCTGGTCACGAACCTGTTTTAAAGAACATTTTAATCAAAGATAAGAATTCAGTCGCAATTGAAGTTCCAATCTGGAAAAAGATTAACAATAACTTCATTACCGGACACATAGATCTTATTCAAATTGAGGACAACATAGTAAAAGTGATTGATTATAAACCAGAAGGAAACTTTATGAATTCATTACCACAAGTTGCTACTTATGGCCTTTTAATAAAGTCAAAATTTGAATTACAACAAATTAAATGCCTTTCTTTCAATAAAACGGAAGCTTGGGAATATGACCCCGTAATTTTATTAACAGAAGTAAAGGATTATTTGGTTTCTCATCGAATTAATAAAAGGAAATGGGAAGACTTTGTAAAATAATTCTAATTTACTTAAATGATTTCTTCCCTTTTTGCATTGCTTCATCTTCTTCTTCTAGCGTAAAATGCTTTTGGAAAAACAAGTAGCTCAAAAATAAGCCAATTGCTTCTACAACTATTCCGGTAAATGCAATTATTGTCCCATTATACCCTAGATGTCTTAATAATAAAGCACATCCTAAACCCGAAGTTGCGCAAACAAAAAGAATAAATCCTTTAATTACTTGAGAAAATGAATCTTTTATATAGCCCAATTCTTTTTTAAGCCACGACATGGTTTAATCATACGCGTTTAATGGTGTTTTAAATTAAAATTTGTATATAAACTAAATTATGATGATTTTAATATTTTTGTTATTTTATTTTGAAGTGTTTAATTATTTCTTCGGTTTTTTCTTGAATTTTAAATAAGCTGCGTCGTCTAAAAGTACCCCAATCTTTTTTACAATTTCTTTAGCTATTTCGTATCTCTCTCCATCAAGAATTTTATCAATTTCAACAGAATTTGGAGCATGACCCAATCTTTCAGATAAAATTCTATCTATAATAGCTGAGACATCAGATTTAATTCTGTCATAATTAGGTAAATTCATATTTACCATGTGAGATTTAATTTTTTCTACAGCAAAATGATAAAATTCATAAAACCTATTAAAGCAGCCACCTTTTAACCTGCTATGTATTATAATCTGTTCTGTTGCGATTTTAGTATCTTTTTTTTGCCAATAGAATTGACGGGGGTTCAAACCAGGACGATTTATGCCCATTAAAGTAGAAGTTATTTTCCGTTCAATCCAATTAAGAGTGTTTTCTTCTTGTATTTTACGAATTTCTATTTTCTTATCTTTCTCTATTTTCTTTTCAGCTTCTGTGGCAATATCAACTTTTTCTTTCTCTACTTTTTCAAAACTTTCAAATCTTTTAATTAAATCATAGGCGATACAATATGAAATGGGGGATATTAAGTCGGCTTTTAATTTTAAAGGTAAAATTTCTTTGTAGATATAACTATCTTCATTTTTCAATTCAAAAATGCTTTCCTCTAATGATGTATTAGTTAAACGTGATAATATAAAACCATTTACAAGAAAAACTTGATTATTAGCGTTAAAAACAACAACTAATTCATTCTGCCTTTTTATCAATCGTTCGATGCTTAATTCTTCTAATTTTATTTGAGCCCAATCTTCAATATCTATAGTTTTTCCTGCACGTTTTAACGCTGAAATAAATAGCGCTTTATCGTTTGAAATTATGCCATATAATTCAATGATCCGACTTAGTTGTCTTAAAATTTTAGATAAAATAAAGTAAAATAGATCTTTCACTAAATTATTCAAAATCTTATCAAAATCATTAAGAAGAATTATTTGGGAATAATTGCTCAAACCTAAATCTTGGAAAAAATTTTTGTCGATAATTTGCTTTTTCCTTACGAATTCTCTTAAATCATTAATTGAAAAACCCAATGTCTTCTCTAAAATTTTCCATAACTCTTCAAGTTCAACATCATTTCTATAAAGAATTTTTAACAGGTTAAATTCTGTAAAATTGCCAAATTTTGCAATTATGTTTTCAAGAAAGGGAAATTTAAGATTACACAATGATTTTTTTGCTAAATTAATTAAATTTTTCTTTTTATCGTTTAAAGCAATTAAATCTTGCTCTTTAATGTTATATCTAATCATATTTTTCTTTACATTTTCAACTAACTCATAATCGACATTAATTAAATGTAAAATATCCTTAATTCCTCTTTTGTTAATTAAAAAAATAATATCTTCAAAACTAGATTCATATAAACTTTGAAGAAAATAAATAAAATCGTTTGGATTTGTCTTAAATTGCTTTATTAATTCAGATTTTAATTCTGATAGGATTTTCTCTTCAAATTGTTCGTAATTTATATTTTCTTTGAAAGCACTCTCAATAGACCTTATTATTCTCTTTTTTAAATTATTTCCTTCTAAGTAATTTCTTAATCCTGGAACTGATATTGGAAACTTATTAAATTCATGCTCTAATATTCTTTTTTTTATCATTCTTATGGGCATTGTCTGAACTTGTAACTCCTTGTATGATTTGAACTCAAACTGCTTTTGCATTCTTTCGATTAAGCGATTTAATGTGGATACTTCAATATATTTATCCTCTTTATCCTCTTTTTCTAATTTTTTTTCCATCTCAATCGATGTACTTTTAAGTCCCGCGCTTTCCTCTAAGATTTCTCTTTTTATAATATCATTAAGCCCAATTAAATCTCCAATAAAATCGTAAAAATAAAAGGATGGGAATTTAGAGATAATATTTAACAGTTCGCGTTCAATTTGGGTTTCAATATCGTTTATTTTTTTCACTCTCTGAGTTTGTTGAAGATCACCTGTTCTTTCTTCAATTAATAGCGTCAAAAACAAATTCTCTAAATCAATTATATTGTTAAATATGCTTCCTTCCAATTCAAATGATGTTTTTAAAAAGGAATCAACTTCCTCTATCAAAATTTTTTTTTCTTTTAATTCTAGTTCTTTAGTTGAATCGAAAGTAAATTTGTTTGACTCCAACGATTCTTGCACTTTAATACCCATATAATGGTACAAATGTACTGCCGCCGTAGCAATTAGCAATGAGCGCAATGTAGGGGCCGTATGAATCAATGCAAAAATTATCTTTTTATCGGCTTCTCGCTTCAAGTGCGAAATTATCAGATCAATCGTCTGAAAAAATCTATAGGTGCTTTCTACAGCAGTTGTTTTTCGCTTTACTCCACTTATCATAAATCTTTTATCCATTCTCGATATACTTCCTTAAAATTATCTGCGATATCATATTTGGCTTTTTTATACCAATATTTAAAATTAAAAGTGTGATATAAATCAGCATTAAACAATTCTTTTTCTTCATTTGTTAATTCATGCTTTAAAATCAAGGATACAGGCCTTGGTATTAACTTCGAAAAATACTTCAGTTTTCTCTCTTTTATGTAATTATAGAACGGCTCTGCCCCATCAATGCTGAAATATTTAACGGGAATTATTTTTTCTCGATTAATGTTTAATAAATTAATTTCCTTTTCAACATTATTTTGAATGTATTTTGGAAATTCTGTCTTTATATCAATGCAAAAATCATAATGCTTATAAAAATCTATTAAATGTTCTTTCTCCATCTCATCTGAGACGGTTAAAATATATTTATCTAATAACTTGAGAAAACTTTCTGGTTCTTGCTCTTTTGATTCCCTTTCTTCAAGATATCTTATGAAATCAAATACGGTCTCATCTAAAGACCAATTTCTTTTTTCTTCTATTTTAAAGAATTTCTTAGCATAATCTTTTATCCATTCTAGTACATAAGTTTTCCAGGCTAAATCAATCCCACCAACTCTCTTTTCTAAGAATCGATGAAACCTATTCGAAAAAGTTACTGGGTCTGTTATTTCAACATCTGGTTCTTCTTTTAAAAACCGATTTATCGTAGTGTACCTTAGAATGTAATTCAATAAATATTTTAGTTCGTTAGAATATCGCTCAAATTTAACTATATGTGATTTTATTACCTTCGAGTCTTTTTCCATTTGAATTTCTGCAAAGGCAATTAAATCACTTATATTTAACTTAATCCCTTCAAAGAACGATTTAATATTCCCATTTACTATTTTTTTAAATTCTCTTGTTAAAGAATCTTCATTGAATTTATTTACTTTTGACAATACGCTTGGACTTATTTCTATTTGGCTTATTAAATATTGTTCAAACTTAGTTAATATGTTTTGACCTAAAGTTTTCGAAGGTTTCTGTTCTTTATCGAATTTTTCGCTTAAATTACCACTAAAATAATAAGTCAAGGTTTTTAGTCTACGTCTCGAGAGATATTGAGGAAGCGACTCTATTATTAGCATAAAACTATTCTTAATAACTTCCGCAAAATAATTGATTACAGAGCTTAATTCTATAGCTCTAAATCTTTCTCCACTACTAATTGATAACTTAATAGATTCAGTTGCAAATTGACAAAGTTCTTTAAAAATATTGAGGTTATCTCCAGCAATACTAATAATGTATTTGTTATATTTATCCAAAAGTTCGAACAAATCTCCAGTTTCCCCCGTAGTTAGAAATTTTTTAGAGTATTTTAAAAAACTGTCAATATTTAACTCCAATTCTTTTATTATGCTCTCAATATTAGAAATTACCCAATCTCCAGAATGTAATTCTTTAACATTCTCAAGTTTTTCTTTGATTTTTACGATAAAAAAAGAGATTAACTTATCTTGTATTTCATCTATAGTCCCCGTATTTGCTAATTTAAGGAGATTAGTCCCTAACTTTAAGGTTTTTTCTATTATAAAATTAGCACTAGGCTCAGATATTGTATATTTAAGATGATCAATTATCGATTTGCCCGTAAATGGAGATTTAAAGCGCTCATATTTATGATTTGAAAATACCATTTCAATAGGTCTTTTATTCCATAGAAATTTGGTGTCAGATTTTATCGCAGCATAAGTAATTAACATTTCTTTCTCGGTTGGAAGAGAAACGCTTAAACCAATTAATTTTTTATTCCATTTATCTTCAATTAAATCTCCATAAAGTTTTTTGCTAAAACGCGTAGCAAATTTTTTAAGGACTTGAGTTTTATCACTAGTTCCCAATTCGGGCCGACTCGTAAACTCTTCCACTTCAAAAAATAGTCTACTAATGTGGTTAACAGACTTCCTTGATTTATGAGGATCCAAATAGCCCGTTTCCGGTTTCAAAGCAAGTAATAAACTTTCACAGTCTTTAAACTTACCCGGAATTAATAACATAGATTTTGGATAAATATTAACCATCGCATCTTTTTCGTCAAAATTATACAACTCAAATTCAATACTAAAAACTTCTGAACCTGAATAATCTCTTAGAATAGCGTTATACATACGCAAGAATTTAATTACATCTTGCGTTAGTTCGTTAACTTTTTCTTTAGTTAACTTGCCCGGCCCAATTACATCACCAACTATTAAATCTGTTGGACTAGAGTAACCAAAAATTAAAGAAAATTGAAAATTTATTGATTCTCTTGTAGTTATCATAATTTCGTTGTTTTTTCAAATTTAATTTTATATAGAATAATAATGATCTATTTTAACTTTTAGCAATAGAAATTATTTTTTAAGGATTTTATTTTCTTCAGATAAAAGATTTAAATAGTAACTCTATTAAAAGTACGAGGAACAAAAAATAAAAAAATAAAAAGTATCAACATTATATTAATTATAATTAAAATATTGTAAAATCTTTAAATTCAAATAAATTAAAAAATTACCCCAGAATGTGATGTATTATCGAATTTGGAAGCGACTTAGGAATAGGACCTGAAGAAATTGAAAAAATTAGCCCTCAAATTACATTTATTACTTCAAACGCAGACATAGAAGCCATTGCCCTCGTAAGCGTAGAAGGGTACCAGATCGCATTTTCGGCGCTTCCGCAATATAAAGTAGACGGGGATCAATTCTGTGGGCTTGCGAGCGCTTTGCTGATGACCGGAAGCTCAACAATCAAAACATTATTTCAAGAGGAGCTAAGTGAAATAATTGTGAGGGCAGAAGATGGTTACATTATCGTTAGTAATGCCGGACGTTTAGTAATTGTATGTGCGGGAACACTTATTGACACTTTAATGAAGACCGTTAAGGTAATGAGGGTAGCAGCTAAAAATTTAGCAAGTATTTTTGAAGGGAAATAACAGATACATTTTTAACACAGAGGATTAACTTTATAAGTTTCTGACAATAATATCACTATATAAAAGCATGGTTTATATCTATGGTTACTGAAGATATTCTTTTTTGTTGGCAGTGGCCTTGGCGTTCCTGAAAACGCTTTTTCAATGGTTAAACCATACTTCGTGCTCTTTTTATTTCTAAACATCGAATTTTAAATTTCAATTGCATTTGCAATTGGGCATTATTATAATTGGGCTCCAATCTTAAAATGAGACATCAAATAAAATAGATGATGAAATAATATTAAAAAGGAATATGATATGATAGATTTTAATAAAACAAGAATTTTACTCGAACCAAACGAGTTACCAAAGGAATGGGTTAATATTTTACCCGATTTACCTGCTCCTATGACGCCCTTAATAAATCCAATGGATGGAAAACCTGCACCTCCAGAACTTGCTTTTGCAATATTTCCAAAAGAGTGTGTACTTCAAGAAATTTCTCAAGATCCATTAATCCCCATCCCGAAAGAATTAAGGGAGATTTTTGCAAAATCATACCGCCCCACCCCTCTTCATAGAGCCTATGGTTTAGAAAAAGAACTTGGAATAGTAGGCGATGACATTAAAATTTTTTTTAAAAACGAATCAGTCTCTCCAACAGGTTCACACAAACCAAATACAGCTTTAGTTCAAGCCTATTATTCTAAAAGAGATGGAGTAAGTGAGTTGATCACTGAAACTGGGGCTGGTCAATGGGGTTCAGCTTTGTCCTACGGGTGCAATTTATTCGATTTAAATTGTACGGTTTACATGGTACGAGCTAGTTTTTTGCAAAAACCTGGAAGAAATATATTAATGAGGGCTTTTAATGCACAAGTTCATGCAAGCCCCTCTAACCTTACGGATTCTGGAAAATATTACTATGAAAACGATCCAGATCACCCCGGAAGTCTAGGAATAGCTATATCTGAAGCAGTAGAGCATAGTATGAGAAGTGATAAAGCAAGATATTCGTTGGGTAGCGTTGTAAATTTTGTCCTATTACATCAGACGATAATAGGACAAGAGGTGAAAGCTCAACTTAACAAAATTCATATTCAACCTGATATATTAATAGGATGTATGGGTGGGGGGTCTAATCTAGGAGGATTAATGATACCCTTCGTTAGAGACAAACTGCAAGGCAAAAACCCTGATATAGAGATCATTGGAGTAGAACCAAGAGCTTGTCCAAGCGTTAATAAAGGAGAGTACAGATGGGATTACGGAGATTCTGCGAAAAAAGCTCCAATTTTAAAAATGTACACGCTCGGACATAATTTCATTCCTAGCCCAATTCACTCAGGAGGCTTACGTTACCATGGTATGGCGCCGATAATTTCAATTTTATCAAGTAAGAAGATAATCTCGTCTGTTATGCACCATCAAACTGAAGCTATTGCGTCAGGATTAATGTTTGCTAAAACAGAGGGCATATTACCCGCACCTGAAGCGGCTCACGCTGTAAAAGAAACAGTAGATCAAGCCTTATTAGCTAAAGAAAACAACGAAAAGAAGAATATTATATTCTGTCTAAGTGGTCATGGATTTTTCGACTTATTAGCATACAAAGAATACATGAATGGCAATTTAGTAGATTACGAGCTACCGTATGAAGAAATTCAAAAAGCTTTAACCGCACCGGATATGCCCAATATTGACGAAACCCGTTTTTAGGTCAAATTTTCAATTTTTTTTTTAATTTAATTGTTTATCAATTCAATTTTAATAAAGATTTTAATATTTCACAGATAATATCTATAAGAAAACTTAAGGAGATTGTTAATTTTTGAATATTTTATCATTTATTATTACAAGCACCTTATACCTTTATGGGTTAATCTCATTATATACCGCCCTTTTAGCGAAGAAAAGAGGCGAAAGAGGGGCCTTTATTAATAATTTGGTAAACTCTCTAATACTAATAATTAGTATAACAATCAATTTAATTACTATCAACTTTTTACACATTTCGAATATTGATTTTATAGTTTTTCCATTTGATATTTTTATGATAATCTTTATCATATTTTTTCTTCCTCTTTTTTATTATTCGATTTATAGAGAAAAGCGAATTGTTAAAAGAGATTTAAAAGAGAAACCTTGGAAAGAAGATTTCTCCTTATTCTCTGAGGTGCTTCCATTTAAATACGAACTTTATAGAAAATTAACTCATTTGGTTGTTTTAGGGATTGTTTTTTTTTACTTCACTTTAGGTTTTCTAGTTCAAAACATATTTAGAGATGTTTTAGAATTTTTCCCTAATATCATTTCAGAGATCTTCTTTTCCATCTATAACATAGAGGTTAATAAAATGATTTTTACTCAATATTTAGTAGTTTTTTTAGTTGGAGTCTCTTTACTTGGTATGTTATCTGCCGATTTTATTAGAATTTTAAGACCAGACCTCTACCCTTTGAAGCCAGTTAATCGAATTTTAAGAAAAAAAGAGCGACACATGAGATTGGGCCCACATATATCCATGGGAATTGGTTGTTTTTCAATAATAATCTTATATGGGATGTTTCAACCTATAGGTCCATTGGTAATTTGCACTTCAATGACGATGTCAATTTTTGCTGATATGACTGCAAATTTAGTCGGAAAAAAATTTGGGCGCAAGAATATTCGAAATACAAAAAAAACTTATGAGGGTTTATTTGCGGGTATGGGTGTTGCATATATCTCTGGAATTATCACTTTATTGCTTTTAAGACAAGTGTATATGTTAAAACCCGTAAGTTTAATTTTAATTCCCTTAGTTGGAGCTGTAATTATTGGATTTTTAGATTTTTTGGATTTGGAGGTTGACGATAACTTGTCTTATAATTTTATTGTGTCAACAGTTTTATTTTTTATATCGATATTAATATTAATTTAAGAAATTAAAGTAATAATTTATTTAGTAAAATTTTTCAATTAAATAATTTTTAATAATTAAGAAAATGTTGGAAGAAAAATTAAAAATAGCCAGATTAAAGAAGGGAACTGTTATTGACCATATTGACGCCGGATACGCGTTAACTATTATGAGTTTAACGGGACTTGACGAATCTCCAAATCTTATTACAATTGGTGTTAATGTTTCGTCTAAGAAATATCAAAGAAAAGATATTATAAAAATTGAAGGCGTATTTCTTAACAAAAAACAAATGCAACAAATTTCTATACTTTCTCCAAATGCGAATATCTCTTTAATTGAAGAATATAAGGTTATTGAAAAGAAAAAGGTAAACCTCCCTGAAGTAATTAAGAAATTAATTTTATGCCGGAACAAGACGTGCATTTCTAATTCCAATGAACCAATTGAAACAGAATTCATGGTTCTAGAAGAAAAACCACTGAAAATTCAATGCATATACTGCAACAGGATATATAAATTGGACGAAATTGTCTTTAGTTCTAAGGGGAAGATTGAGAAGAAAATAAAACAAACAATACAATTATAGTTCGATTCAGAGAAAAGCTAAAAATGTATGTGTAATAACAGTAACAATCATAAATAATAAGAAAAATATTCCAATACCTGGTTTTATAATATTCTTCCAGCTCCATTCCTCTTTATCGTATTCGTATTTATACACAATAAAACTAACAAAAAATGGCGTAATAATCCAAAAACATAACATCCAAATTAACAACCTCCAACCATACAAATCAAACAACAATCTTCCTATTAACCCGCTTAAAGCGCCTGAAATCGCTCTTACCCAATATAATCTTGTCTCTTTTTCTAATCGAATATCAATCTTTTTGGTCGCTTTTTTATCCACCTGAAGATCTTGCTTTGGAAGTAGTTTTTTTTTCTCTTTTATAAGTCTTTGCCGTTCTTTTTTAATATTAACCCTTTTCGGCCGTTTATCTTTTTTTCCCATAATTAGTATTATTAATATTATTTTTTTTATTAAAATTTTGTAAATTAGATTTAGTTCAATTTATTTTTGATATTTTAATAAAAGAAAAAAAAAGAGAATCATTATAATATACAATGAAAAAAAATATTAAATTTTCAAATTTCGATGTATTTGCTATTACGAAAGAATTAGATTTAGTTCTAACTCAAGGTAAAATTACTAATATCTACGAAATTGAGGATATATTAATTTTAAAAATTAAGACTAAATTAAATGAAAAAAAAATATTAATCGTTAAAAACGATTCGCGTATAAATTTTACTAATTACGATTACCCAATACCAAAATATCCAAGTCAATACATTGGGTCTCTAAGAAAACTTCTAAAGAATAGAAGAATTTTAGCAATCAATCAACATAATTTTGATAGAATTATTATATTCGAATTAAGCAATATAGAGGGAAAACCCTGGAAATTTATAATAGAACTATTCAATAAGGGAAATTATATAGTATTAGACGATAAAAACCTTGTAAAAATAGCAAAACGCTACAGCAAATATAGAGATAGGGATATTTTAGCTAATAGAGAATACATATATCCAAAATCTAGGGGAATAGATTTTCTAACTATTAATCAAAATGACTTTAACGAAATTATTCATAATTTTGAGGGTGAAATAGTAAGAATTTTAGCACGAAATATAAACATTTCAGGATTATATGGTGAAGAAATTTGTCATATGGCAAAGATTGATAAATCTAAAAACAGTAACGATCTAAATCAAGAAGAATTGAATTTATTATTTCACGCTTTCAAAAACTTAAGAAATAAATTGCTTTTTGGTGAAATAAATGCACAGATTGTTTTTAATGAGGACGAAGAAGAGATCTCCGTTATCCCTTTTGAATTAGAACTTTTCAAAAACAATAAGAAAAAACAAGTGAATTCTTTTAATGACGCTGTTGATGAATACTTTTCAAAAATAGATTCCAGTAATTTGATAACGCCACAAGATCAATCAATCAATCAAAAAATAAAATCTCAGGAAAAGATATTAAGAAATCAACAAGAATACCTTGAAGAACTCAAAATAAGAAAAGACATGTATTACGAATATGGAGATTTTATATACGCCAATTTTAATGCCATATATAAGTTATTTGATGGAATTTTAGACGCAAAAGCTAAAGGCTACGGTTGGGAAGAAATTAACGCTAAATTACAAAGTGCTAAAAACGAAAGCTTAGAAGAGTTAGCATTTTTTGTTAAAATAATCCCCGCAACCAAACAAGTTGTAATTGACATTAACAATAACGAAGTATATTTGGATTTAAATAAATCGGTTGGCGAAAACGCAAACTTAATTTATTCTAAAGGTAAAAAAGCAGAAAAGAAATTAACCGGAACATTTCCGGCAATTGAAAAAACAAAAAGCAACGTTGAAAAACTAAAACTTAAAAAAGAATCAATCGAATTAGAAGTGAATTTTTTAATTAAAAAACCAACAAAAAAATGGTATGAAAAATTTAGGTGGTTTATTTCTTCAGATGGTTTCTTAGTAATTGGCGGAAGGGACGCGAGTTCGAACGAAACGATATTTAAAAAATATATAACGCCTTACGATTTAATTTTTCACACAAATTTTCCGGGCTCTCCTCTAACCGTAATTAAAAATCCAGAAAATAAAGAAATTCCCGAAAGTTCAATTAAGGAGGCGGCTGACTTCGTAGCAAGTTTTTCTATAGCTTGGAAAGAAAATTGGGGCGTTGTTGATGTTTTTTATGTTTTAGCGAATCAAATTTCAAAAACACCTCCTTCTGGCGAGTATTTACCTAAAGGCTCTTTTATGATTTCTGGAAAGAAGAATGTAATTAAAGACGCTAAAACTGAGTTAACTCTTCGATTAGAGTTCATAGAAATCAAAGACGGAGCTAATCCGAATGTTAAAATATTATATCCGCAAGTAATTTGCGAGCCATCAGGCACCATTAAAAATAAAACAAGCAATTCAATACTAATTAAACCTTCAAAATCTGGACTAACCAAAGGAAAGTTAGCAAAGGAATTGAAATCAATCTTTCTTAATAACTCTGAAGTGGATAATAAAAAGTGGGTAAAAATTTTGTCTTTAGACGATATTATCCTTATACTTCCTCCCGGAACATCTAAAATAACGAAATTAAGTTAAGCTTTTTTTAACCACTGCTTTATAATTTTAATATTTTTATGATCATCAAATAAAATCCCATCTATTTGAAGTTTAATTAAATCTTTAATCATTTTAACAGAATTAGCGTATTTAATAAAGTCCCAAGCAAGAGCTTTAATACCGTTTTCGTGACAAATGTCTATAAAATTAGCTTTAATTAAATTTGACTTTAAACTTATCATGTCTGGTATGAAATGTAAATTCTTCTGATTCCCCAATTTTATAAATTCTTTTAAATTTAATCCCTTTCCTTTAGTAATATTATAACAAACTTGACATTTAGGAAATTCTTTTTTAATTATCTTTAATAAATCATAATTTCTTCCGCAAATAACGCAATCTTTTAATAATCCTTTCTTAATCACCATATTGATTACATCATTTTTTATTTCTTCTTCTTTTAATTCAATCATGAACTTCGTCCTTTTTGCAAGTTTATCTAACACTTCAGATAAAAGAGGAATTTCAGCAGTTCTAATTTTAGTTTTACAATTTTTCAGTTCATCGTAAGTTAAATCTTTTAGATACACAGAGCCAACTATAGTCCAGTCTATGAAGGCATCATGAAAGACCAACAAATTTCCATCGTTCAATCTCCGAACATCAAATTCAATGTACTGAGCTCCGGATTTAATCGCTGCTTCGAATGATTTTAACGTATTTTCATTGTTATTGATTCTAGTCCCTCTGTGACCAATAAACAGTAAATTGCTTTTCATGTTTGAATTTAAAATGTTAAAAAAATAATGACTTTCAGCTCTCTTGAACTAAATACAAGTAAAGAACGATAGTTAATAGACCTACTAGAGTAAAGGAGAAAACCAACGAATCTCTAAATGCTTGAATTAACGAAAAGAAAAATAACAGCCCTATTATTTTAAAATCTACTGGTTTGCCCGTTAATTCTTTGTAATTCCCAAGACTAATCATGATTAAAATGTTAAATATTAGAATAACGAGAACTTTAATTGTAATATCTAAAGCTAACAAAAATGGGTTATCACCCAGAAATAATGTAATTATTTCTCCATTTAATAAAATTGAAATTGTTAAAAATAGCCCTCCAAATATCGCAGAGAGAATAACTGAACGATATGCAAATTTTTCTTCTAATCTTTCCTTCTTTTTAGTTGGTTGTGATTTAACACTATTTTTATTAATTTTTGACATGTTAACTCCTTATTCTTCTGATTTCTTTCTTGAGTTGAGTTATTCGATATATATAAAAAATATAAAGAGCGCTAATTATGCTGAAAATAACGATTGTTGAAATAAACATTATTAATTCGCTTAACGGTTTGTCAGGACCTCCTGGTTTATATTCTAAAAATAATGATACTATATTTGAAATCATAATATCATCTGGGTAAAGCGCTGTTTTATTTCCGAACACAATTTTAAAATCATAAAAATCCTGATAATTTAAATAAACATCTTGAACTTCATCTTCAGTATCTTTAACCGGCATTGAAAATTCATATGTTATTTGATTTTCCTCTAAGTTAGCTGCACCGGCTCCATTAGAAATAATATCTTCTTCGTACTCTGTATCATTAATATGGTAATCTAGATATTGAAATGTGTTCTCACTTATGTTTGAATATTGAACAATTTTAGCGTCAGCAAAATCAGAGTTAGAACCTTCATCCGCAATTAATATTCCTATGAACTCGTTATCGTATTTACTAGAACCATGATCTTGCAAGTCAAATCGTACTAATATATATAAGTTTAAACCCTCTTGTATGACCCATAAGTCAATTGCCAATCCGTTTTCTGGAACGGATATATTGGGATATAAGTTAATGTTTTGCTTCTTGGCTTGATCCCACTCGCCCGTAGTGCCATCAATGATCCCGTCTATAACGGGGGCAGCTCCAAAACCTACTTTAATTTCAATTGGATCTCCATAGCCATTTGTTATTAAAAATATGGAGCTCAAGAATATTTGGGTTATGACAATTAGAGTTAAGAATTTTATTGTGTTTTTTTTCAAAGTTCTATATCCACTTTTTGAATTGTTCAATTTAGCATTTAATTAAAAATGATAATTAAAATTGAATTTAATATTTTTTCTTTACTTAATTAATTATTAACGATATTAATCAAATATTATCATTCATTATATTTTAATAAAAGAACTCATCTCTATAATGATGGCGTAAAACCTCAATTTAAGGGAGATAATTGGGAAGTAGGACGCTACAATTAAACTTGTTTAAATACGCTATAATGTAATTTATTAATCGCTTTATATCACGCTTTGCTTCAAGCATATTACTATTATTATATTCTGCGAACGCTTTTGGCCCTATCGCAATTAGTAGACCAGATAAATCTTTCTCTCTTTTAATGAAAAGCCAAAACGGCTTCTTTTTTTCGTTATCTTTGATCAAAAGCAACATCCAAGCGTTTAAAGTCCATTCTTTTGCATCCGGTCCAATGATTTTCTCAATCGCGTGTCCAGTAGTATATTTTTTAGTCATCTTTATTGCTTTTACCAAACGTATAAAGTAAGACCTTTTTAATTTTAAATACCCATTAAAATATACATTAGCATCGAATAATTCTAGCTCTTTTTCCGTACCATCAGAGAATTTCAGAAAAACTTTCCATGTTTTCATTTATTTAATTCACTTTACTTTTAGCTAAACTTATTTCTTCTATTTTTATATCTTTGAATTTATTTTTATTCTTATCCAAAAGCGTTTTTAAATCTTTATGTTTTTCGTCACCTAATGAAAGATTAAGGTAGCACTCAAAAAATAATTTTCCCTCCACCAAAACCAACCCCGAAGAATGAATGATCTCGTATTCGTGAAGTTTCATAGAGAAGTTTTCTATATATTCATCAATTTGGTTTAAACCCGTTAATGTAACCTTTATGACATTTTCTTTTTTTATAGGGTATATTGTTAATTTTGCAAATCTGGTAGTTTCTGATTTGACAATTAATAAATAACTGTATTTGTGTTTCTCTTTAATGTGTAATAATGAAATATTCAAATTTAAGTTAAAAGATTCGTCAATTTCTTTGATTTGGGCGACTGTAAGGCTTGGTTTTTTCATTTTCTTTTTTAATGATTGTAATATCTAATTAATTTATCCTTTATTTGTTATTAATTTTTTTAAAGTCTTTATGCTACGAATCGTTCCGGAAGTCTTTATTGGAGATAAAATTACCTTTTTGCTAGATATTTCAGTAATCAGAGTTATTGCCGAAATAACTATTTCCTTCGTGTTATGAGAACACCGAATGACGCCGAAACCTTCCTTGAAATCTATATCTAACAGCCATAAGCCGATCTTACTTGCTTCTCTCAATCCAAAATATTTCCAAATTGATTGCCAAATAGCGTTTAAAACCTCTCTTTGGTCCAAATCGGAGTTTCCTTTTGCAATTACTTTGAATAGAATGTACCTATTTCTTTCTTTTTTTACCACTATAGCTCACCCTCGTTTAATAGCTTTACCCCGGATTCGATGATATTCTTGTCTTGACGTGCCTGTACGCGATTTATTAAGGTTAACACATTTTCAGAAAAAGCTTTCTTGGCGCTCAATAAAGGTATGCCCAACAACGTATGACAAACGCTAATTAAAGCCCTAGGATGTCTTAGTTTAAAGATGTCGTCAAAATTTCCACTTATAATGTAGTTAACTTTTAATTGCATTGCTAATTGGACTGCACGATATAAACTCCTCAAGTACCTCGATTGAACTGCTTGGTTTCTCGTCATTATTGATGCTAGCGAAAATTCTATGAAAGACCTATTTTGTTTTATAAGGGAAATAATTCCTGGAGAAATTGTCTTGATTACATTTTGGTCTGAAAACGAAATTATATCCACTCGAGAATCTTTAGCAGCTTGAATTTGAATGTTTTTATCCATAGATTCCACCGAAATAATATCTGAGAAATTATTATAAAGTTGTATTAGTTTTTTTAGGTCGTTTAGGCTATTTGGCCTCAAATTAATGCGATAGTAGAGGTTCAGAGTCGAGATTTTACTAATTCGCTGCTTCAACTCTGAATTGAGCTTTATGATGTCATTTTTTGGTTCTAAAATTAAATTGGTTATCCGCAATTCTTGACAGAATTTTAACTTTCTCTCAATCTCTGCGAAATCGTTTAAGTTTATTTTTAACCTAGATTCAAAGTAAGACAATTAGAATTAGACCTCTGTTTTAAGATTTTGAATTTAATGTAGCGTTTTAAGAATTTAAAGTATTTTTTAAATAAAAAAAATTTTATTAAGATAAATATTTTACATGATAAAGCGTTTTATATTATGAGTGGTTCTCTTGCCTAAGAAAAGAAAGCTTTCTGATATAGGAAGGAAAATTAATACCGGAACTGCGAACATTGTCACAGTTCAGGAATTTATCAATCGATTGGATAACGGCGAGCTCATTAAATTTGAAGATGTAGATGTGATTACTACGGCCACTAAAGGCCTAATGAGTGGAATTATGGGGGTTTTCTCGTTCAGGCTGGTCGCACCTAAAACATTGAGAAAATTTACTGAGATTTCTATAAATGGAATTCCTGCTTTTCCAGGTCCGTGCCCAAACGAGTATCTAGGTATTGTCGATTTGATCGTATATGGGACCGCTCAAAGTCAAGAAAGAGATAGCTATTGTGGAGGCTCTCTTTTTAGAGAACTCGTCGAAGGGAAAGCGGTAGAACTTGTAGCAAAAAGTAGCGAAGGAGAAAAAGTCGAAAAAGAAATGACTTTAGAGGAAATGCAATATGCAAAGTTAGTAGGCACAAGGCAAGCTATAAAAAATTACAACGCAATGCTTAATTGTGAATCTTATAAAGTTGATACCATATTTTCTTGCCTTCCTTTTGAAGCAAACAAAACAGAACTTACCTTTTCTGGATGTGGCGCTTTAAATCCATTTCAAAACGACCCAAAATTTCAGTCCTTCGGCGTAGGTTCGCCGCTTTTAGTTAACGGTAGCATGGGTTATCTTATTGGCCCTGGAACCCGTAACTATGTCGCAAAACCAAACATGATGACTATAGCTCCAATGATTCAAATGAAGCCAGAATACATGGGTGCGTTTAAAACATCGTACGGTCTAGAACCTATCTGTAGCATAGCCTTGCCAATTCCAATTCTCAACGAAGAAATATTCGATAACATAATACAATCGGATAAAGATGTTAATTTAACTATTTTAAGCCTTGTCGGAAGAGAGAAAGTGGGAGAAATCACCTACGCCGATGTTTGGGATAACAATTTCTTCATGAAGTTCGATTCTAAAGTGTGTAAAGATTGCGAAGAATGCAAAACTATCGATTACTGCCCGACAAACGCGTTCATAATAAAAGACGGAGCTATCTCAGCAATTGATAGGTCTCGATGCTTTAATTGCGGTACTTGCGTTCGATTGTGTCCCGATGCTTTTAAATTGGACCTAAAATCGATTGAGTTCGAAGGAAGCGAAATTCCAGTCGTTTTAAGACAGTCGGATAGATTCGGAGCAATTAAATTAGCAGAAGAACTAAAAACAAAGATATTAAACGGAGAGTTCGTCTTAAAACACCCCACTGGCAGACTAGATTTTGCCGAATCACTTAAATAGGATGTCTGATTAAGATCATGTCAGAAATGAAATTAGATAAATTCGATCAAATAGGAATTGTTGTTAAAGATATAGAGAAGGCTGCTGAATTTTATCGAACTTATTTCAACTTTAAAGGGCCAATTAATATAGTCACGCAAGATGCTACTGTAATGTATAAAGGTAAAGAAACTACATTTAAAATGAAAAAGATAATGCAATTCTTTGGGGGAAAGCAATTTGAAATTGCAGAAGTAATTGAAACAACTGGACCTAATTTGTATTCGGATTTTATTGGAGAGGGAAAAACTGGTTTACATCATATAGGGGTTTATGTAAAAGACGCGAAACCATTTATAGAAGATTTTAAAAATAAGTTTAATGTAGAAATTGCCCAAACTGGAAAAGTAGGAAAACTGAACTTTACATATTTAGATACAATAGACACTTTAGGATACTATATTGAACTTATAGAGTTTTAATTATTTTTAAGAAACTTTTTTATTGATTTAAAATAAGTTCAATTTATGTCTAAACAATTATCTAATGGCGGCGATCTACTTGTTAGATGTCTCCTAAATGAAGGAATTACTAAAATGTTTGGAATTATTGGTGGTGAATTAACAAGAGTCTATGACGCTATCGAAAGGTTTGGTCGCGAGGAAGGTATAGATACTGTAATGGTCCGTCACGAACAAGCGGGGGGCCATATGGCTGATGCTTGGGCGCGAACTACGGGAGGAATAGGTGTATGCCTCGGTACAGCAGGGCCAGGTGTGACCCACCTTGTACCCGCCGTTGCTGCCGCTCAAGCAGATTCTATACCCATGTTAGTCATTGGAGCCCAAATAGCTAGGATGTTCGATGATACTGGAATTTTACAAGGTGGATTAAACCAAATGGAATTAATGAAGCCGATAACTAAATTACAGATTTCTGTTGAAGAACCTTATGAAATTCCTTTTGCAGTACAACGATGCATTAGAGCAGCATTATCTGGAAGAAGAAGTCCTGTTTTTCTTGAACTTAGGGAAACTGCATTGGTTCGAAACGCAACTGAAAATGATTTCAAGAAGTTAATCTCTCCAGAAAAATACCGTCCTTTCTACAGACCTAGTGGAAATCCTGAAATGATTAAAGCTGCTGTTGACCTTTTAAAAAAAGCTGAAAAACCAATTATTATATCCGGAGGTGGAACTATTGCCTCTGAAGCTTCAAATGAATTAAAAAAGTTATCGAGAACATATAAAATCCCTGCGCTCACAACAATTAATGGTATTGGAGCAATCTCGATCGATGAGAATACCTACGCAGGATCCTATCCTTTATCTAGCACATATCGTAGAGCGGCTTCAGAAGCAGATGTAGTTTTATCATTCGGATGTCGATGGGATTATACTACCATATATGGTTCTGGACCTCTTTGGAATCAGGATCAAAAAATCATACAAGTGGATATTGATCCAAAAGAAATAGGTAAAAATAGACCTGCTGAGATTGCAATAATCGGAGATGTAAAGGCTGTAATCAACCAATTAATTGTGGATATGGAAAAAGATCTTCAAAAAAGTATGGTTAGTAAATGGTCTCAATGGAATGACTATCTTCAAACAGCTCGTGAAATTGATAGAAATATAATTGATAAAATTTTAAAATCTGATAAAATTCCTATGAAACCAGAACGAATGATTATAGAAATTCTGGAAAACATCCCTCAAGACACACTTATAGCAGTGGATGGGGGAGATATTGCTTTATTTACTTTTGGATTGATTTCTAATTATCACCGAAATCCACGAAGTACGTTTTGTTCTATAGGAATGGGACATCTAGGAGTAGGGTCGAGTTTTGCAATTGCCGCAAAATTAGCAAAACCTGATAAACCAGTAGTGTGTATTAATGGTGATGGTTCATTCATGTTTAATGTTCAAGAACTTGAAACTGTTGTTAGGTTAGGGCTTCCCATCGTAATCTGTGTAGCAAATAATTGTGCGTGGGGAATGCTAAAAACTTACCAGAAAAATAATATGAAAAGACGATATTGTGATGTTGATCTTCCCAGTATTGATTATTCTCAAATCGCGAAAAGTTTTGGGTGCTATGGAGAAAATATAGAGAAACCTGAGGATATTAAGCCCGCATTAAAACGTGCTTTCGATTCTGGACTCCCAAGTGTTCTTAATATAGCTATCGCTTTTGAATCACCACCAGCTGGAAAATTTTTAGGAAAATATAAAGCTAATAAGGGATTATTCGAAGCAGGCTACTAATTTTTAATTTATCTTATAATTTTTTATAAACTGGAAGTGAAATAAATTTTGGAAAATAAATTTTTAGATGGTAAAGTAGTTCTCATTACTGGGGCGGGAAATGGATTTGGAAGAGAAATGGCTATAACTTTCGCCAGTAAAGGGGCAAACTTAGTATTGAATGACATCATTATGAAGGGTCTTGAAGAAACGCGTGATTTGGTTTTAAAAGATAGTAATGTGGAAATACTTCTCGCTCAAGCAGATATTTCAAAGTTAGAAGACGTCGAAAGAATGAAAAAACAAGTGTTTGATTGGTTTGATAATGTATTTATATTGATTAATAACGCTGGAATTGATGGTGGTGCATATAAATCGCTCTCTGCATCAGAAGAAACATACGATAAAGTTATGGGGATCAATGCTAAAGGTACTTGGAATGTGACTAAGACTTTCTTTAGAAAAATGAAAAGCCAAAGGCAATTTAAACCAATTCGGGCTAAAATCATCAATATTGCATCCTGTGCTGGAACAGCGAATGGAATAAATCCAATGTTAGGTATATATAGCGCTTCTAAAGCCACAGTTATTGCGTTTACAAAACTTTGGGCTTTGGAACTTGGCCCAGTTGATATAACTGTCAATGCTTTATCGCCGGGAGTGTTCCTTACCCCAATATATGATAACGACCCAAGAAAAATTCGACAATTCCTAGAAACGAGAGGAGTTAAAATCCCTATAGACAAAATTGGAGATTCCAAATGGGTGGCAGATCTCGCCCTATTTTTAGCTTCTCCAACAGCTGACTACATAACTGGCCAAAACATAATTCTAGACGGCGGAATGACAGTCTCCATCAATAAACTATAAATTGGCACATCAAATGACTTCAAAATCAAAACTTACTAATATTCTAATAATAATTTCTTTTGATTAATGGATTTGGATTAGATAAAACCCAAAATAAATATTTAAATCCTAAAAAACCTTTTTATTTACCACGCCCTTTATTTGCGCCTAAGCTCGGGCGAGTCTTTTCAGAGCCCCATCCTTTTTTATGTAACCCTCGAGCTTTTTTTCCCGAAGAGGTCAAACCCCGGGAAACTCTCCTTTTATGAGGTGCTTCGCAAATCCAATTAATTTTTGGGTCTGCTTTTATTGCAGGATGCGATGGATCTACAAGTATAACCTCGTAATACCAACTTCGACCATCGGCATATACTTTATAGCTATTAAGTACTTCCATGTTGGGATATTTACGTTGTACGCGTTCTTCAGCGACCCATTGTAAATTTTTACCGGTAGTATATTTAGAGACACCCATCGCGCGAGGCTTTCTACCTCGTTTCGGCCGAACCTTGTGCATTCCCCCTTTTCTAATTCTCGCTCGAACAACGATGTAACCTTGTTTAGCTTTGTAGCCAAGAGTTCGTGCCCTATGCAATTTAGTCGGCCTCTCAACCCGTTCGACAGACTTTCCCTTTCTGTATTTGATTCCTCTTTCCCAGTGATTTGTTTGATACCCAGTTTCGTGTTTTTCGAATGTTTCTTTTACATAACTATATCCCGATTTAGTCAATTTAGTCAATCTCCAATAGCAATCCAATATTAATAAATATTGAAATTATGTAAAATTAATTAATTTTATTATTTTGTTAGCATTTTGAATTGGCAATAATATTTAAAATATTCACATCTTTTATCTGTAGTCATTAAATTTAGTTATATTTTTATTATAATTTCTATAATAGCTAAAATTTAAGTTTAGCGGGTATAGATTTCATTTCGAAGGGCGCATAAGTTAATCTTTTCCTATTTTTGTTAACAGATATTTTTATAATTTTAATTGGATTTTTATAATTAACAAACTCTCATAGAATTTACTACTACAGGAAATCGATTTACAAATGGAGAAAACGGGAAAAAACATAAACGGTGAAAATGCAAAAGAAGAAAAGGAAAATGAGAAGGAGCTTAAAGATTTAGAGAAGAATATAGATGTTATTAATGAGGACGGTTTGAAAATGTCGTACGACAAAGCAAAAATAGAGCGCCAATTTCCTAGACTAATGCGCGAATTATCTGAAAAGAGTAAATCTTTAAAGATTAAGGCAGTAGATTACGAGATTGAACGTTGCGATGAGGAACCACAGTTGGTTCAAGTTAACGATTATTGCGAGGACTTACGAAATACTGGTGCAATCGATTTCATTAGGCGTTGTACGGAAAACGAGGAAGCGTTTGCTATTTTAGATTATCTTTTAGAAAGAAAAGAATTAACCCTCCAAGAATACAATGTCTTAAAAAATCGGATAAAAGAAGAGGGGGGTTTACAGAAATTAATAAACGAGTATGGTGGTTTAAAGACGCCCGGCTACTTTGAAAGGAAGTACCATAGAGCAAAAAATTTAACTAATAACGACCTTAATAAAAGTAAGAATTTAGATTAATGATGAACTTATGACAATAGATAAGAGCTAAGCTCTAGCGATGACGTTGTCGCCCCAATCTGAAATTTAAATCTTAATTAAGGGTTATTTTCGATCTGAGCTTTAAAATTTAATCCTTTATTAGTTAAAAAGTAGCCATCATCGTTTTTTACAACGAGTAGGAGGTCGAGGAGAACTGGTAATCGTCCCTTAACGCAAGCCATTGGAAGTCCAGAGAAGATTTTTATAGTCTCGTAATCTTTTGCTCCATTATCGATGGCAAAAAAGATGTCCATACCCATATTCCCTAGTAAATACTTTATATCTTTGAGAGAATCGTCGACTTTACTCATGTTATTTCCCTTTTGGTTTTAGCTTTGATGGGTTTAGATTCTTTCGATAAAGATTTTCTTAAATATTCGGGGAATGCGGTAGTTATTTGGATATTTGCTTTTAAAAAGATATAACTCTCGTTTTTAAACTTTAATTCTTCAATAATGTCGTGTTTTTTTAGAAAAATTAACGAAGTATTTAAATGGTCTAAAGTCGTCTTGGAGACTAACTTTGGTAGCTTATCGCTAGCTATTAGCCCGTGCCTTAATTCTGAAAGCACATTATATTTTTTAGGGTCAGATACAATTTGAAATAATGTAAAGGTATCTTCTTCTAATTCTTCCTTACTTTTGTTCTCATAAGTACTAAAATATTCTTGGACTTTCGGAAGTAATAACTCTATTAATTCGGGTTCAATTAGTTCGGGAGTTTCATCGATGTATTCTATGACGCTATCGGGAGGGATTCTTTCGGCGTTAACTTCTTTTAGTAGTAATACATATTTTTCTACAATTCCAATCTGATTTATGAAAATAAACTGTTTTCTAACAAGCGTATCAATTAATTCTTTAAAATCTAATTTTGGAAAGGTCTCGTTGTACCATTCTCTTAATCCTTCTAGCGTAGTTGGACCTTTGGATAACTTTTTTAGTGTCAGGAACATGTGTTTTTTGTTCAATAATGTTGCAATCTTTTCTTCTTCGCTTTTTTCCCTAGTATCTTCAAGTACATTCCAGTATAATTCTTGGACCCATAGTTTAACCAACGCATTGTATTTGTAGATAACCTCTTTATCTTCTTCTTCAAAGTTATTTATATCGGAGATGTAAAATGCTGCAAAAATTTCTTCGGTTTTTAAAAGCTTTTCTGAAAATTCTAAGCATAATTTGTGCACAATTTGTTCGATTTCTGGAGTAATCTGTTCATCGAAGATAATCGAAACCATTAACATATCTCTATTGCCCCGTGCCCAGTCTGAAGAAATCTCGAAGTAATAATTATTTGAGTTATTTTTCTCGAACGAGTGTGTGAAAAACCCTTCACTAACTGTTTGATCCATTATATTTGCGATTCTGATTGAAAGCTGCTCGTCTAGTATACTATCTGGATAGGAATAAAAAACTAGTGGACCGATTTTTCGATGGAAATAAGATAATGCAACGACGGGTTTCAATTAATTAAACTCCATTAAGTGTTATATTTTTAATATCTTTATGGCTAATATATTTATAGTATTACCTAGAATAAATTAATATTAAAAATTATATATTCGTAAGGATAAATAAATTTATCTTACATAGTCATCTATTACTGTAGTGTAAAATATAATGTATTAATATTTCAATTAAATAAAACTAAAAGGTTAAACCGAAAAAGATTATGTGTCCTATAAAACTAGTAGGATTTGATTTGGATGACTGCCTTTTTGATTCCACGATGCTTTCTCAACGAGCAAGAATTGAGGGTATAGACGTGATGATAAACTTCGGGTTGAAAATTGATCGCCAAAAAGCCCTCATATTGATCGATGAAATCGTTAAAGAATATGGAAGCAATTCTCCAAAACATTATAATTATTTTATTAGAAGATTAAACGAGCTTGAAAAGTTTTCTATTTCATTCATCGATCAGGTTAGATATATTGCCGCTGCTGTAATGGCTTATCACGCCCAAAAAATTAAGCTTATAAAGTTATACGACGACGTAAAAAGTTGCTTAGAGAAACTTAAAGAGACTTCTATTAAAACAGCAATTATAACAGATGGGATCCCTATCAAGCAATACGAAAAGATATTGAGGCTTGGTATTGACGATTTAATTGATTTAGTCGTTATAACAGACGAAATCGGGATTAGAAAGCCAAACCCAAAACTTTTCTCGTACTGCCTAAATAAATTCAATGTAAAAGGACACGAGACAATTTATGTTGGAGATAATATATATAAAGATATAGTGCCGGCAAAACTAAACGACATTCATAGTGTATATATACATCGCGGTGGTAAATACGACACTAATATAACAGGTGAACAGACTCCAAAAGAATATAAACCCGATTACGAAATCTCTAAGTTGAATGAACTCTTTGATATAATTATTGACATAAATAAAAGATTTTATATTGGTAAAGTTTAACTATGCGAATTGCGTGTATTCAACCAGAAGTTTTCCAAGAAAGAGATAAATGCTATTTTGAAGTAGAAGAAATATTAAAAAAATTAATTAAAGAATTTGATAGCTGCGACATCGTATGCCTACCAGAAAGGTGGGTAAATTTAACAAACGGAAAAGAACTAAATTTACAAAATGAAAGAGGAAATAATTACAACTTTATTAAAAATCTAGCAAAAGAGTACGGTATAAGTATAATCTCAGGAGCTATTTGGGAAAGAAGGAAAAATTCTATCAAACCGAGAATTACTAGTTATTATTTTGATAAAGACGGAGAAGAGATTGGTAGACAAGATAAAATCCATTTATACTCTTATGAAAGACAAAATTTTGAGCCAGGAAAAGAGTTAGTGTTATTTCCCTTTAATAAAATTTATTTTGCAATTTTAATTTGCTTTGACATGTTCAATAAATTCTTTTGGGTTACAATGAATCTTTTGGTATAATGTTTCAATTTGGTTAGCAATTATAAAAACACATTTAACTTTAATTACATTATTTTTTTCAATTACTTCTTGTTCTCTCTTATCTTTTTGGGTATTAAAGGATTTTAAAATATTAAAAGAAGATTTTATTTTTAATTTAATTTATATAACATTTCACTTTTTTTTTTAGGATTTTTTCTTGATATTAAATATTTATATTTTACTAGGTTAGTTAAATATTTAGTTATTGCGGAATAAGTAAGTTTCTTTCCCCTGAGTTCACATTCAATTTTTATTTCTCTTTTTGTTAATTCTTTATGATTATTTAAAATTTTTACTAAATAATTTTCATAAAAAGTACGAGCATAATTTGGTAATTCAATTTTAGAAATTTTCTTTCCAGAATTATTACTTTCTGAAGAATTAATTAAGCTTTTTATATTATTTACTTCATATATGAGATTTTGTGATAGTTGTGTTAGATTTTTGCATAGTGATTCAAGTCCACCAATAATAATATATAGGTCTTTTTTGTCGGTCACAAAAAATTTAAAAAAAGGATTATATATAAAATTATGTGTAATTTCATTAATTATAGATTTTTCTTGATGAAATAATATTAGGATTTAATAGGAATGTTTTATATGTAATTTTATGTATAATTCATATATTTAATAAAATCGTAAAATACTTAGGGCTTAATAAGAATATTTTTATATATAATTTTATACATAAAACATAGTATCTTAACTTTTTTTTTAAATACATTCGGTTAAAATACTTCAATAAAAATCAATTAATACAAAATCTAATTACAATTCAAAATAAAAAGATAAAAATAGGACTAAATGTAATAAAAAATGGTGATTCAGAAGTAAATATGATGAAAAGTACTTTTATTTGTGTTCCGGGAATTGGAGAAAAAACAGAGGAACATTTATGGAATATGGGCATTTTGACCTGGGAAATCTTTAGAAGAAAATCAAAAATATTTGGATTAAGTAAAAACAAGAGAGAACTTATTAATGAATACTTAGACAAAATAGAGAGAGAATTCTATGGAAATCTTATATCATATTTTGTTAAATACTTACCAAAGAAAGAATATTGGAGAGTTTACAAAGATTTCATCGATAAGACGATATTTTTGGATATTGAAACGACAGGATTATCTTTATATTATGACAAAATCACCGTAATTGGTACTTATAATGGAAAAGAGGTTAAGATTTTTATAAAAGATAGTAATTTAGAAGAATTTATTGATTATATCAAAGATTATGAAATTATTATTACTTTTAATGGTAAATTATTTGATATTCCCTTTATAAAAAAGGAGCTTCCTGAAATTAGACTTCCTCCATTACATATAGATTTAAGATATCTTTTAAGGAGTCTAGGATTAAAAGGACCTTTAAAAAAAATTGAAAAAAAATTAAATATTAAAAGACCAGATAATCTACAAGAAGTAAATGGCAGAGAAGCAGTCTCTTTTTGGAATAAATTTTTAAGAGGTAATAATAAAGCTTTAGAGAACTTGGTTTTATATAATATCTATGATATTATTAATTTAAAATACATTATGGATCTTTGTTTTTTAAAAAAATTATCTCAAATTCAATCTAAATTAATTAGAGATGAAAAAGAGACAATTTCATATTATTTAGGTGAATTAATTCAACAACCTCATACCAAAAATTTTAAAGAAATCATAAGAAAAGAAAAAGAGAATTTAAAAAAGAAATCAGAGCATTTTATTCCAAAAATTATTACACAAAATAGACCAAACGGTATAATTGAGGTTTATTTAAATAATGAACTCTTATTTTGTATAAATCCAAAGAAAATTGAAAGAGTTAATATTAATTTAGAGAATATGATTAAAAAGATTAAAAAACATAATAATTCATGCGTGTCTGTTGGAATAGACCTAACAGGTTCTCAAAATAGAAGTTCTGGATTTTGTATTCTTAAAGATAAAGAGGCATATTTATCACCTTTAGAAAATGATGATGATATTATTTCTAAAACAATAAATGCAAAGCCAACTATTATATCTATAGATTCTCCATTAGGTTTACCTAAAGGGAGATGTTGTGCAGATGACTCTTGTAAATGCAGAAAATTTGGAATTACACGCGAATGTGAAAGAATTCTTAAGAGTAGAGGTATAAATGTATATCCAAGTCTCATTAAAAGCATGCAAAAATTAACTCTAAGGGGGATTAAATTATCTCGTATATTTCGTGAAAAAGGTTTTAAAGTAATAGAAAGTTATCCTGGTGCCGCTCAAGATATTTTATGCATACCAAGAAAAAAAGTTGATTTAAAAGAATTAGAAATAGAATTAAAGAATTTAGGAATAAAATTTATTTCAAAAAATGAAAAAATTACTCACGATGAACTCGATGCTTTTACTTCTGCTCTTGTTGGTTATTTTTATCTTGCTGAGGAATATGAAGCTTTAGGAAATGATGTTGAAGAACATTTAATAATTCCAAGATTAATATAATTATAAAAAAAGGTGAATAATATTGACTATTACTGTTGTCATAGGAGGTCAATTTGGATCTGAAGGGAAAGGGAAGGTAACCGCACATTTATGTCGCAATCATAATTATAATGTCGCTATTAGATGTGGTGGACCAAATTCCGGACATACAATAAATATTAATAACGAACCTGTGGTTCTTAGACAAATTCCTGCAGGTGTTGTAAATCCATCTGCTAGATTATATCTTGCTGCTGGTTGTCTCATTGACTTAGAAGTATTATTAGAGGAAATTAAATTGTTTAAACTGTTTCCAGATAGATTAGGTATAGATCGCAATGCTGTCATTATAGACGAAGGATATGATCAAGAAGAAATTAGAAATAATTTGAATAATCGTATAGGATCAACATGCACAGGAACTGGGATTGCCGTAGCAAAACGAGCTTTAAGAACTAAAGATATAAAACTTGCGAAAGATGTTCCTGAATTACAACAATATTTAGCTTGTACACATAAAAAAGTAATGGAGCATTATTCAGATAATAATAAAATTGTAATCGAGGGAACTCAGGGATTCGGTCTTTCTGTTTATCATAGTAAATATTATCCATACACAACGAGTAGAGATACAACAGCTGCCGCATTTATAAGTGAAGTAGGTATTAGTCCATTAATCGTTTCCGATATTATAATGGTAATAAGGACATTTCCCATTAGAGTTGGCGGAAATTCTGGACCTCTTCCAAATGAAATTGATTGGGAAACAATAAGAAGCGAAAGTAATTATCCATATAAAATTCAAGAATTTACATCTGTAACTAAAAGGCTAAGACGTGTAGCGAGATTTGATATTGACATAGTCGAAAAAGCAGTTTTTATAAATAGACCCACAGAAATAGCATTAATGGGAACTGATTATCTTGATTATAGAAATAAAGGTGTTGAGACATTTGAAGACTTATCACAAGAAACTAAGTCATTCATTTATTTTTTAGAAGAAAGATTAGAGACAAAGATAAATTTTCTTGGTATAGGTCCTATGGACGAAGAACTTATTGATAGAAAAATAGTGGAGGTGGTGAAATATAGGTAAAAAACCAAGTAGTAAAAAAACACAAAGAAAATCTGATAGGGAAAAGTCGAAAGAGACTGAAAAGATAAATGCAATTTATTTAAAGGAGGACTCAAATGGAGAAGCAGGAGTACTTTTAAGTGATGAAATAGAGCGTTTAGTTGAAAAATGTGAATTAATTGATAAAGAACATTTTAATAAAGAAAATTTAAAACCTGCGGGATATCTATTAACAATAGGAAAGCAATATGCTCAAAATGAAGAAGTTTATGAACTTGACAAAATTTCTAATGAAATCAATATCCCTCCATTCCAATGTGTAATTATTAGTACTGCCGAGAGAATTAATTTACCAGCATTTTTAATAGCTAGGTGGAATCTTCGAGTAAGTATGATATATAAAGGGTTGCTCTGGCTTGGAGCATTACAAGTCGATCCTGGCTGGGTCGGTCCATTACATTGTCCTATCTTTAATTTATCCGATGAGAATGTAACATTTAAGCTAGGGGAAAAGTTGGCTTTAATAGATTTTGTTAGAACAACTAAATATAAAGAAGGAGTCAGTCTGCCTTATAAAAATCGACCTACAGAAATATATGATATTTACCATTATAATACTAAATTAAAAAGTGGTTTATTTGCACGAATACCAAAGCGATTAGATAAAATGGATAAAAATATTGAAGACTTTCAAAAAGCGTTCTCAAAACGAATAGACACACTTAGTACTACAGTTTTTTCTGTTCTAGCAATCTTAATAACGGCTCTTACCATAATCACTACTTTTTCATCAAGTTCAATTAAATTTGATGAAACAGAAACAAGTAATATAAGTATTATAAGTCTCATTCTATCTTTTTTTGCGATTTTAATTGCTTTTATTGCACTATATAAATCTCAAAAAAAACCGAAATATAAAATAGGAGTCAAGAAAAATATGCATTTAGAGAAAAATTCTAGTGTAAAGGCATTAATTAATATTAATCTATTTAAAGGATTAAAGAAAAAAAAAGAAAAATAAAAGTTAATGCAATAACTCTTGGATTATAATTTAAATCTTTCTTAATTGTAAAAAATTTAGTAGCATTATAATATTGATTATTATGGTGAAATTAATAAGTTTCGAAGGAGGTATAGGTTCTGGTAAAACAAGTTTAACTAACTATTTCTCTCGTGAATTAAAAATCGGGAAAATACTTGAGAAATATAATATAAATCCTTTCCTGAAAAGATTTTATAGTGGAGATTTAAGTATAAATTTTGAGACAGAAGTTACATTTCTTTTAATTCATTTTACACAATTGAAAGACTCTATTAAAAACTGCCAAAATTCATTTTTAATAGCAGATTTTTCAATTGAAAAGGATTTAGTATTTGCAGAATTAAATTTAAAAGATGAAGAATTGAAGATTTTTAAAAATCTTTATGATTATATTATAAGAAAAGTAGGAATTCCATATTTAGTAATATATTTAGATTTATCAATTGAAATATTAAAGCGTAGAATATTACAAAGAGGTCGTGAGTATGAGAAGAATGCGGACCCAGGATATTTTATGGACTTCCATGAAAAAATTAAGAATTTCTTTAAGTTTATGACAAAAAGCAAAATTTGGTTCATCAATGTTGATGAATTAGAATTAAATGTTGATAATCCTAAACTTAAACAAATAAGAACAAAAATTATAAATGAAATTCAATGAAAAAATTTGATTGTTTTTCTCCAACCGATTTTAGATATTCAGTAGAAGAATTAAAGGATTACTTAACTGAAGATGCTTTTATTAAATATAAAACAATTGTAGAAGTTGCACTTATAAGGAAACTTGCGGAATATGGTATATGTCCTAAAGATATAATAGATGAAGTTGAAAAAGCTAGTGAAAAAATCTATACAAAAGAAGTATATCAAAAGGAGGAAGAATTAAAGCATGATATCCGAGCATTAGTTGAAATTATAAAAAGTAAAGTATCCCCCAAAGCAAAGCTCTATATTCATTTAACAGCGACTTCTTATGATATTATTAATATCGCTAATATTTTAAGATATAAAAATGCGTTTTATGACATAATTTTGCCAGATATGGTCAAGTTAGAACGTTCATTAATTGAAATGGCTAGAAATGAAAAAAACACACTTCAAATGGGTAGAACTCATGGACAACATGCAGAACCATTAACTTTTGGATTTTTTATTGCTCAATATGTTAATAGATGGGGCAATATGATTTTAAAAGTAAAAAATGCTATAAATAATTTAGTAGGAAAATTTAGTGGGTCTATTGGGGCCTATAATGCTTTATCCTTATTTTTAGACAATCCTGAAAAATTTGAATATGATTTATTAAAAAGTTTGGGATTAAAATCATCAAAAATCTCTACTCAAATTTTGCCTCCAGAACCATTAATTAACTTAATTCATACAGTTGTTTTAGGTTGGGGAGTTCTGGCTAATTATGCTGACGATATGAGAAATTTACAGAGAACAGAGATCGGAGAAGTATATGAAAGTTTTGATGTAAAACAAATAGGATCTTCAACAATGCCTCAGAAGAGAAATCCTATTAATTTTGAAAATATAAAAAGTTCTTGGAAAAAATTTATGCCAACAATGATAACATTGTACTTAAATCAAATCATTGAACATCAAGGTGATTTAACCAATTCTTTATCATCAAGGTATTTACCTGAATTATTTGTTATATTCGATTCTTCTGTAAAACGAGCAATTAATGTCACAAAAAATTTACAGATAAACAGAGATAAAATGAAGAAAAATTTCGTACAAAGTGCAGATAAAATCATTGCTGAGCCATTACAGATATTACTTTCTCAATCAGGGTATTCAAATGCATATGAAAAAGTGCGAGAATTGACTATAGTATCTAATCAAGAAAGTAAATCTCTTATAAAATTAATTTTCGAGGATAAAACTATTAAACCATATTTAAAGAAATTTAATGAGAACCATATAAAGCTAATTTTACATCCAGAAAATTATATTGGGATAGCTCCCAAAAAAACTGCCGAAATATGTGATCTTTGGGAGAGGTTAATTATCAATATTGAGGATGATGTAAGTGAATAATTATCTGTTGAGAATTTTAGAAGAAACACTCGATATAATTTACTTCTGAAACATAGCAAACCTTCTATTTTAATGAAGTTCCTACAAGTCTAATTATTTTAGAATATATCGGATTTGGAGAATTTTTAGATTCAAATGCTTGAAAGTATATGTGATTTTTTGCTTCAATAGTTATTCCACATGATATGAAATAATTATCATAATATATCTTAACTCTCGGAACAAGCAAAATACATAAATTTTCTGAACTATATAAAGGATCTTCTCTTGAATTAATTCTTTCAAAATTAAATTCTGTATCTTTTTTGAAGAATTCTGAACCTACTCTATAAGTGTCATAATGCTCTGAGCCAACACCCCACTCCTTTATTAAATCTGCTTCCTCACTTTTAGTATATAATTTTTTAAAATATATTCCATATACAATCCTTTCAAGGGAACGGAGCAGATAATAAATTACTCGTACATCAAAATTGTTTAAATCCATAAAGGTTTTATCTTTTAAAGTATAATAAATATGTTCGGCTATAGTCAAATTCAAGGGGTATGTTATAGATAATTTTCTGATTGGAGGCGAAGAATATCGATATAAAGGAACTAATGCTGTTACTAAGAAAAATCCTTTGTCAAATGGTATTAAATAAATATTGGGTTTAGCTTGTTGTTCAATATATGGAATTAGGATTGAAATTTCAATTAATTTAAGACTTGTAAAAGGAACGTGTAATACATTACCTATATGCTTTAATAAGGGTAATATTTCAATGATTTTATTCGAAACTAAAATTCGATTGGATTCATTTTTTCTAAGGATTTTGGAACAGAATTTGAGATCTTCATTTCCAAATCTTTCCCTTACAAACGCATATGTGGGTTGAATTTCTTCCTTAAGGATGTTTGAAAGCTTTTCATCAAATCCTAAAGGAGGTTGAATATTAGATTGGAGATTTGGCTGTAAAAATCCCCATTCGCTAAAACTTTTTTCTAAGGATAGAAAATCAGCTATTTTTTTTTTATCGTAATTTTTTCCCAGTAATATTTGAAAAGCAGAATCTATTCTAATTAACAATTTCTTTCTCCGTTCTGTATATGCGGGTAGTTCTTTTAAAGCTAAAGCAATATTTTCAATAAATGTTTTAAAATTATCTATTTTTAAATATCCTAATAATGAACCTTCAACTGGCATTTCTGATTCAAATTCGCGTTTAATATTACGTATTTCAAAAATAGATATTCTTTCTTTATCTGAATACTCTATTATTTTCTTCAGTTTCCATAATGAGTCTAAGTATGATGCAATTGAAATTATTTCTGATATAACAAAAAAAAAAATAATTTTTGTCTTCTTCTTTTTAAAATAATCCTTTGTATTTTCAAGAAAATAGAAGAAATCTGATTCTCCAAAAAATATATGTAACTGATTAAAAAAATCGGCTACGCTTAATCCTAGTTCAGTAAATCTCAAATTATTATTTTTATCTTTAAATAATAATTTATCTATTTCTAATGATTCCAATTGTCGTATATATGATGAATGGAGGGAGGTGCCTGTTAGAGAAGTTAGCTTTTCTAAATATGTTCTATAAGATTCTCTATTTATCCTATAGTCATTATTATTTAACGGTGGAATAGGTGTTCTTGTATCACAAACAAATTTACTTATAGCAAATAAGTAATTTAGTTTTCGGGTAGTAAAAGTTTTAAGTAATATATCGTAAGTTGGCATCAAATCGCATGTTTATATTTTTAATATTGAATTACAATTATTTCATGATTGTAAACTAATTCTATTACATTTTCAAAATATGTAAATCACGAAAGATATTTAAATCCTATTTTTTATTATTATTTTAAAAAGAGTTTAAAAAAAAAATTGAAAAAAGGTAATTAATGTGATTAGTTATGAGGATTGTATCGCATTGGGAAACTCTAGAGATGACCTGGAATTTGATATGACTCGTGAGGAATTTGATGAGGTTATAAGAAACAGAGGAACAATAAGTCCAAGCCAGGTAAAGCTAAGATGGCGATGTTCGATAAATCCACGCCATTTTTGGGAAAAAGGTTACAGCCTTATTAGAATAGGTTATGGATGCCCTCAGTGCAGAGAAATTACTTATGAGGATTGTGTCGCATTGGGAAATTCTAGAGATGACCTGGAATTTGATATGACTCGTGAGGAATTTGATAACGCAATGCTCAATAGGGGAAATGTGTCTCCCAGCAGAGTAATGCTAAGATGGCGATGTTCGATAAATCCACGCCATTTTTGGGAAAAAGGCTATAGTTTTATTAAAATAGGGTATGGTTGTCCTCATTGCAGAGAAATTACTTATGAAGATTGTGTCGCATTGGGAAATTCTAGAGATGATTTGGAATTTGATATGACTCGTGAGGAATTTGATAACGCAATGCTCAATAGGAGAAATGTGTCTCCCAGCAGAGTAAAGTTAACGTGGCGATGTTCAATAAATTCAAGCCATACATGGCTTGCACATTATAGAAGCATTGCTGGAGGTACTGGTTGTCCTCGTTGTAGAGAAATTTCTTATGAGGATTGTGTATTATTGGGAAATTCTAGGGATGACCTGGAATTGGATATGACTCGTGAGGAATTTAAAGCGACAATGCGTTGTAGGGGAAAGAAACCTCCGAACAAGACGAAACTCAGATGGCAATGTATGGCGGTTTCAGACCATGTGTGGAAGGCAAGTTATAATTCTATTCAAAGAGGCAGAGGATGTCCCGATTGCGTTGAAATATATGGTCTTATGGGAACATATTTACATTTAGCTTTTCAGTATATTATTACAATGTTTTTTATGTCAAAACAACTGAAAATATATTCAGAAACTATAGTTTCAACGAGGAGAAAATATAAAGTTGATTCACTTCTTTTAAACATAAATAACATGAAATATTTATTTTTTAGGCTCGTCAATAATCCAAAACTTTTGAATAGACTTGGATTAGATATTAATTCCTTAAGAATACTAAGTGCGTTCATGTTTGATTATACGAGTGATCTTTCTAATGATAATATTAAAGATAAAACGATTAAATATCAAAAAAAAGATATGATGTTATTCATTGTCGGAACCCGATGGAAAGGATGGATAAAAAATGCTATTAAACAAATTATATATACAAAATTTAGAAATGTAATCATTATCAGGTATGATTTATTTGCAGAATTGATTGTTTTAGAAGGAAAGTTTCTAGAATATTTTAACCATGCTTTAAATCTTTATTATTCTTTTAATTTAACAGATTTACGAGATTTCTACGAAAATCTTCAGGCTCAATTTCTTCAAAAATATGGAAGAGATTTATTTTCAACTCGGGATTTAGATTCCGATCTTCAAATTATGAATATTGATTATGATTCTTTCTTTGGGCTTTAAAGATTTTAATTAGGTTTTCTTACCAGTTAAAGTTTAAATTCTTTTTATCGTATTTTTAATTATATATTTTTATGATTATACTACTATAAAATATAAGAAAAAAAATGAAAGTTGCATGTATTCAACCAAAATTTCATAAAGATATCGAAAAATGTTATTCTGAAATCGAATATCTATTGAAAAATTTATTAGATGAATTTAATAATTGTGATATTATTTGTTTACCAGAAAGATGGACTCCCTTTTTCAATGATATTCCTCTAAATATTCAAGAAGAAAGAGGTGAAAATTATGAGTTTATTAAAGATTTGGCAAATAAATATGAAATTTCCTTTTTATCTGGAGCAATTTGGGAAAAAAGGAATAATCAAAAAAAACCATTTATAACATGCTACTATTTCAATAAAAAAGGTGAAGAAATAGGAAGGCAAGATAAAATCCATCTCTATTCATATGAACAGGGGCAATTCGAACCGGGACGGGTGTTAAATATTTTTAAATTAGGTGAATCGAAGTTTGCAATTCTTATTTGTTTTGACATTGCTTTTTTCGAAACGCCTCGTTTAGCAACCGAAAATGGAGCGGAGATATTATTCTCCCCTACACAAATCAGAGCGGAGGGAATCAAAAACTGGGAAATATATTTAAAAGCGCGAGCGCTTGAAAATCGAATTCCTGTAGTAGCTTGTAATACCTATGGAAGTTTATTAAAAAGAAAATTTCCTGGACAAAGTAAAATAATTTCGTTTGTGAAAAATTATATTTCGCCTTCTAAGTTAAGAGTAGTTGAAGGTCCTATTGATTCCAATGGATTTGTATATGATGAGATTAATTTAGACTTTCCAAAAAAGCTTCGAAAATTGCGATTTAAGGAGATTATTGATAAGAACTCATTAAAAGTAAGAAAAGTTAAGATGTAAGAAATTAAGAATCAAATTTTTAAATTTGGGTTCTAATTTTTTTTCTAATTGGATAACTGGTTTTATATTTTAATTTTTAAAAAACTTTTAGTTCCAATGACCTATCCCCCCGAGGGGTTTATATATGAAAATTTAAAATAATAATAAAAAATAAAAAAAAAAATGATATCAACACCAAAGGTTAATAATAGTAGTTATGTAGGTCCTCGAGCTTTATTTGACGCACAATATGTCCCACCCAAAATATTGTATCGCAATAGAGAAGAGAAATCTCTATTTTCAATTCTAAAAGATTCATTTTCAGATGATTTTAGTTTATCTATCATATATCAAGGAATCCAAGGAATTGGAAAGCAAGTTATTATAAATAAAGTTATTAGAGATTTATCAAACTTGAACACCGAATTTTTAAACATCCAAGTTGATTGTAGGGAAAAAAATCTAGAGGAAATTATTATTTCTTTACTAACTAAAATTGGTCAAAATCAAAATACTAATTTTAATTTTAAAAGCATTATAAATTCGAATATATCAAATTTATGGAATCTATTTAAACTAACGTGTAGAAAAGTTGATCACAACCTTGTATTCATTTTTAACAATATCGAGCATTTGGAGCCAGAAATCTTCAAAAAATTCTTACAATACGGTAAAGATACGAGCGTTAGCTTTCTAGCTACCGTAAATCAGGCTTTAAAACCCTCAACATTAGATCTCATAAGTGAATTTGACTTAAAGAAGAAATTAAATTATTTTTCATATAAGGAACTTTTCGACATTCTAAAACAAAGAGTCTCCTTAACTTTTTTACATGAAGTTGACAAAGAATTAGTAGAATTTATAACCGATTTAATTTTCGAGCATTATGTGCCAGTTCCAGGAAAAGGGATCGAAATATTACGGGAGGTTTATCCCGTATTAAATCAGCAAGGTAGTTTAAACAATCTAGAAATCTCTGAAATCCTTCGAAATCAGTTCGTTTCGCTTCAAGCTACAGACGAGTTTAGCATGCTTTCTTATATTTCTGAAGCAGAATTATTAACAATAATCTTTTTAGACAATTTATCGAACCATTTCTTAAAAAACTCAAATCTTTACATAACTATAAAGGAATTAAAAGATCTTTATCTTGTTTCGTGTGAATCAATTGATTACGAAAAAGATATGGAAGAATTTAAAAATTTGATTACGACACTTAGAAACATTGGAATTTTAAACGCCTCTAAAAAAAATAACCTAAACGATTATAGAAATTTTTCCGATAACATATTAAACTACAATTTTTATTTCATGGTGATAAATCCACGGCAATTAAAAAGCATTTTAGACGCAATTTTTAATAAACACAATTTTCTTTTTTAATATCAATTATGCTCTTAACTCTAGATTTTTCAAAAATGTAGCAAAATAAAAAACCACAACCTTATTTTTTTAAATACTGAGTATTAGTATATAAATATACGAATGTATTCTTTAATTTTAAAAAAAATATAAAGAAATGGCAGTTTTAATTTGACCTATATTAAAAAAATTTCGATGACAGGATTTAAATCCTTCGGAGATCGTACGGTAACTATAAGGCTCTCTTCAGGTTTTACATGCATCGTAGGGCCTAATGGGGCCGGTAAATCCAATATTATTGATGCATTAACTTTTGCTTTAGGTAGATTAAGCAAGAAAACTATGAGAGCTAAAAGTCTTGAAGATTTAATTTTTGCTGGTTCTCGAGGTAAAAACCCTTCAAATAGAGCCACAGTGTCTCTATATTTTGATAATTCCGAAAAAATATTTCCAGGCGGAACTAATACTTTTGAAATTAGTCGAACTATACAAAGAGGGGGTGGTGGCGGCTATAAAATGAATGGGAAAAAAGCTACCCGTCAACAAATTCTTAACGCTTTAGCTGTAGCTAATGTAGATCCTGATGGCAGCAACCAATTTGTTTTGCAAGGAAAAATCGTGGAATTGACTCATATGAACGAAGAGGGTCGTAGACTATTCATTGAAAATCTAATTGGCCTTCAAAAGTACGACGAAATGAAGGACGCAACGATGAAAGAGTTAGAAAAAGCCGAGCGCGATTTAGGACAATTTGAAGCAATTTTTAAAGAAGTGTCTTCTCAACTTAAAAAGGTTGAAAAAGAAAAAAACGATGCTTTAGCTTGGAAGGAACTAGATGAAAAGGTTTCGTATTACAATGCTCAATTGATCGCTTTAAAGATTTCAAAATTGAGGAAAGAAGAGGACGAATTGGAGGTTAAAATAGAGGAATCTAATTCTATTATTGAAGAATTGCAGGAAAAATTAACAAGACAAGAAGAGTTGCTACAACAAGAAACCCTAGTTATGGAAAACATACAAAAAACTATATCTGAGAAAGAAAATGAAAGAGAAGTCATTACCGAAAATATTACTCTATTAAAAACCCAACAATCTTCGAATCAAACTTCTTTAAAAAATTTTAAAAAATCAATAGAAAAACTAACTCAAGAGATAAAAACGTTAGAAAATTTACAAATGGAACTTGAAGAGGGTCAGACTTACGATTCTTTAATAGAGTCAGAATCAAAGGTAATAAAGGAAACAGATAACTTGATTGAAGAGGCTAAAGACGAAATCGAAAGTAAACAACAAAAACAAGCAGAAATTGATACTAAAATCAAAAATAATAACAACACAAAATCTACACTTAATCGAGAAATTTCAACGATTAAGCAGAGCATTTCCTCAACTAAAGCCAAATTAAAGTTTCTAAAAGAAAACATTAAAAAAAATGAAGAGAAGAAAATAAAGTTGAAAGCAGAACTTAATAAATTGAAAGGAGATTCTGAGAGTGTAGAGGAAGCGATAAAAAACACAAAAAAGGAAGCGGAAATTATAAGAAAAGAAGTAGTTAACTTAAATGTAAAAATTTCTAAGGAAAACGATAACCAGAAAGAATTAGAAAAAGATATAAATGAATTACGAGATGAAAAGAGCCAATTAAATTCGAAAATAGCCGATTTCAACTCTATGCTATCCTCATTGAATACGGAAATTAAAATGAATAGTGACCGTATTGAGAAATTAAAATTGAGAAAAGTTGCTACTGAAAATAAAATTAAAGACCTTAATAAAGGAAAAGATACAGAAGAAGTTTTAAAAGAATTGTTGAAAAAAAGAGATACTTTGCTTAAAGATATTAACGAGTTTAGAAGACAAACTAAAGAAGAAGATTCTACTTATAGAAAAAATGAACAAAATTTAGAATTATTGTTAATGAAACAAGATTCTATCGTAAATGAAATCTATGATAACAAATCTAGGATTGAAAATATCAATACTAGATTAAAATTAATTAAAAAAGAACTTACAAATCTTGAACGCGAAAAGCGTGAATTGGATTTAAAATCGTTTACTTTAAGCGGTAACCTTACTAAAACAGACAAAGAATCACAAAATTTGAATAAGAAAAAAGAAAATATTCAAAGACGCCTGGGGGAACTTTCAACCGAAAAAGATAGTTTATTGGTGAAGATTGAAAGTACAGAAGAAGAATACGAAAGAAACACAGAAGATATTACAGGAATCCTTCAGATTTTAAATATGTTAACTCAAAACATCAATATATCCGTTGAATCAATAAAGGGTAACATTCAACAATCAAACGCAGAAGCTATCGAAACCAGTGGAACGAATTTTAAACAATTTGTTTTAGACATAGTTGACATTATGAAAACTATTGAAGGAGTTAGCTCTGAAGCTGAAGAAAGATCTGATGCTTCTGAAATGTCTGAAACTCTTAAATCTATCCTTCAAACTTTAGCACTCTTTACTGATAACATTGATTCTACCATAGATCAATTAATAGATAAGGTAAAAGAATCAGCAGATGTGGAGATACAAGAATCTACCTCAACCTTTGATAGCTTTGTACAAGATTTAATGGAGATCCTTGAAAATGTATATCTTTCGTTAAGAAAGTTAACTATGTCGAAAAGCCAAGATTTATATAAACAACTCGAAGAAATCACTGAAAATTTTCATTCTCAAAATAACGACTTAAATACTATTGACAAAAAATTAAGCGTGATTAGCACTCAAAACAACCACGATTCAGTAGATCTTACTGCTTGTAATAAAAGACTAGAAGATGTTAATAAAAGAATTAGCGAAATTAATGAAAAAATTAAGAAATCTGGGGATGAAATTGAGCAGAGGAACTTGGTAATAGAAGAGAAGCAAAAAGAAAATTTTGAGGCTGAGATTAAAAATTTAAAGCAGTTAAAAAACATGTATTGGGACGATATTTCGATAATTAAAAAAAATATTGAAGGCAAACAAATAGAATTAGGTGGGCTGCAAAAGAAACTACAAGAACTACAAGGTATTCAATCGTTTTACGACAATATTATTGAAATTGAAAGTAATATAAAAGAATTAAATAGTAATATAGAAGAGAAGAAAAATGTTATAATCAATACTGAAGAAAATATAAAGAATCTTAAGCTAGAGCAAGATGCAATAATTTCAAAAATAAAAGCCCGTCTTTCTGAAAAAGACAACTTTTGGGAAAGTACTGAAAAGTTAAGAACACAAATTGATGAACAGAACAAGAATTTAGAAACGACCATGGATAAGTTAAGGGGTCTTGAAAATGTAATGATGATTATAAATTCAATTGAAGAATTATCCAAGGAAAATGTTGAAGCAAGCAAAAGAATTACAATTTGTAATCAAGAGACAGAAGGGCTTAACTCTCAGGTAGATGGAGTACAAAAGAAAGTTGACGAGGTACAACAAATAATAAATTCAATGCATGAGGATAAAAACAAAGAGTTAGACGCCCAAAAGAGAGCTCAAAAAAAATTAAATAAATATAACAAAGATCTTCACAAATCTCAAGCTAAATTAAACGAATTAAACAAAAATAAGGAAAGAGAACAAAAAATCATATCCTTACACGAAGATATTAAAGATGCCGAAAAACAAGTTGATTCTATATTAAAAGATATTGAAAATGTTAAAGACGACCTAAACCAGGAAAACGATAAAAAGAGCCTCAAGCAAGAAGAGATAAACAAAGAAATTCAAGGAAAGGATATATCTTGGAAAAAACAAAAAAATTATCATAATCAATTGAATGAACTTAAATCAGACCACTCTATGGAACGTTCTAAATTGAATAATTACGAATCTAAAAAAATTATCACCACGGATCAAATTGAAATGTTATATCAACGATCTAAAGATTATGGCTCATTACCCCCAGTTACTGACGACTTATCTGAAGCTGGTTTGCAATCGGATATTTCAACTACCAATAGCAAGAAAAAAGCAATAGAACCCGTTAATTTAAAGGCAATTACTCAATATGATACTGTAAAAGAGCGATTCGACGAAATTGATATGAGGCGACAGACGATTCAACGCGAGAGGAAAGCTATACTTGATGCAATTGATAAGATTGAATTGGAGAAGACTAGAACCTTCATGAAAGCATACCACGAGATAAACCGAGAGTTTTCACGCATTTTCCAGAAACTTTCGCCTGGGGGATCAGCTAAAATGATTCTTGATCGGCCAGATAAACCGTTTGAGGGAGGTGTTACTATTGAAGCTCGACCTCGTGGAAAACGTATCTCTAGTTTGCAGATCCTTAGTGGGGGTGAAAAAACTTTGGTTGCGTTATCCTTTATATTTGCCGTTCAAGAATTTTATCCTGCTCCATTTTACATCATGGATGAGATTGACGCCGCTTTAGACGGCCCAAATGTGCATAGAGTCAGTGTGGTTATAAAGGAATTTGCGAGACAAGCACAATTTATGGTAATCAGTCATAGAGAGGAAAATATTGTAAATGCTGATCGAATTTATGGCGTTTCCATGCCACAAAGTGGAATAACCGATATCTTTAGCGTAGACTTGGAAGAAGAAGCCAAGAGGTTACTTGAACTTCCAGATGTGCCCACAAATGTAGAAGAAAATTAAAATTAACAATCAAAAGTTTTAGGTGTAATATTATTCCTGAAAAAAATGCCTTAGAAAAGAAGTACGCCTTCACGGAATGGAGTGTTAAGCAATTAAGAGAATTTGCGAGCAAAAATAAGATTAAAATCCCTTCTAAGTCCAAAAAGAACGATATTATAAAGTTTTTAAGCGAGATAACTTCTCATCCAGAATTTGTAGATAGAACTCAAGAACAGGAAGATGTGGAAGAAATAATTGAAGAAGAGTTAATTGCTGGCGAAGAAGAAGATCCTGCACTGATTCATAAACAAAAATTTGATTTTAAATTTTGGCAAAAACCCCCCTATAATTCGCTATTAGATAGTGAAATCGCAAAAGAATCAAATGTTGCGTTCTATGATTTGGCATCGTTGGTAGATAAATTTTTCGATAAAATGCTACACGAAGATTTAATCAATTATAAGATTTCAGGTATTGCTCTCAAAACATCAGCAGTACTTCATCATTATAAAATTTCGAGTATTATAAGAGAAGAAGAACAAATTCAAAAAAAAGAAGAATTAGAGAAATTCCGGGAAAAACATTCTCGAACAATTCCAAAGGCATTACCGCAACCCATCCAGCCAAAAATGCTGATCTCCACTAAAGATGAATTATTTGACGCGATGAGGTCTGCCATAATCGAAACTATGCAAAAGAAAGAAAAATTAAAACGGCGGAGAATGCGGAGGGACGAAATAAAACAACAAAGAATTCAAACGAAATCAAAAGCTCAATTACCAAAAGAACTTTTGAAACATATTAGTGGAAAAGAACAAACGGTAGCAGAACTGCACAATTCTTGGTTTAACCGCATTAAATCGAAAATACAACTTGACGGTAAAGAAACGACTTTTTTTGAAATAGCAAAAATTATTAATACTGAAGAAGAAAGCGACCTTGGTAAAAAGTTTGCTTTTGTAAGAATGTTTTTGGCGCTTATGTTCCTGTCTACGGGCAATAAGCTAACGTTATCACAAGAAGACGTTTTTAAAAATATTTCGATTAACTTAAAAAAATAATTTTGACAAAATAATTTTGGTGATAAATTATGAACGAAAATAGGGAAAAAGAACTGGAAAAACTACCTGAAATTGAAACTGAAATAGTTGAAGAGAAGGAAGAAATACATATAAGTGAAATAGAAGAAGATATCTCTCAAGTAGAAAAGATTCCGGAAGAATTAGAGGATACTATTGATACCGATGAGAATATCGAAGAAGAACTTGAAAAAGAATCCAAAGAAGAATTTGAAGAAGACACATTAAGTTCCGAAAACTCAGAAGAAATATTAAGTGAACTGGAAATAGAAATTATAGGAAATGACGGTGAAGAACCCCAAATTCCCCAAGAAATCACGAAAGAAGATTTAAAAATACAATTAAAAGAACTACGGAGAAATCTAATAGAAGGCGCCCTTTACGCAGCAGGTAGACCCCTTGATGTCGAAGAATTATCGACTAAATTAGAAATTCCCAAAAAAGAAGTTGAAGAATTAGTAAGAGTTGTTGCTTTTGATTATTTAGAATGTTCTGGCGCGTTAATTGTCGCTCAAATTGGAGAGAAATACCAGATGCAGCTTAGACCTGAACTTACCGAAACAGTATCTAAATTCGCCAAAGGAGGCGCTATTGCTGAGCGTTACTTAAGAACACTAACGATTATAGCGCTGAAACAGCCAATTTTAAAATCAACTGTTATTAAATTAAGAGGAAGTGGGGCTTACGAGCACGTCAAATACCTTTTAGAAAACGATCTAATATCGGCAATAAAAAAAGGAAGGTCAGCTGAATTGGCTACAACAGATAAGTATGCAGATATGTTTGGTTTGCCTAAAAATAAAGAAGAGCTGAAAAGAATGATGGTGTCGCAATTAGGTCTTGAAGAAAATACTAATTAACTAATTAAAGCTAATCAAGAAAAATTGAAGAGATAGAAAGAAAATAGCAAAACTGGCTGTTTAATATGGAGTTAAATGATTTTGCCATAAAATATTTATGCTTAGGATTAAGGACTAACAAGCATATAGATGGCTATGTTGAGCATTATTATGGTCCCCCTAAATTAAAAAAAATGGTGGATATGGAGGAAAAATGTTCTCCTATAATACTCCTAAAAGATTGTAGAGCTCTCATTGCTCAATTACCAAAGCAAGGATTCGAAAAAAAGCGCTATAAATTCCTAGATAAAACTCTTACTGCTATTGAAACCACATTAAAAACATTAAATGGCGAGAAAATTCCATACTTAGAACATGTCGAGAAATTGTTTGATTTTGAGCCGATATTATACGACGATAACTTTTTTTATAATCTAGCATCAAAAGCAGATAAATTGTATAAGGGAAAAGGAACTTTATCCGAACGAATAAAAAGGTATGCTATACAAAGGACTATTCCAGCAGATCGTTTAAAATCCGTGTTTATGAAAGCGCTTCGCATAGCACAAACACGAACGAAAGAACTTTTTCCTAATCTGCTACCGGATAATGAAGAGGTTGAAATAGTTGAAGTGGAAGACCAAAGTTGGTCATTATATTGTTGGTATCTAGGAAATTATGCTTCAAGAATAGAGATTGATATTACTAATGTTTATTACTGGACCCAATTATTACATATTATGTGCCATGAGGGGTATCCAGGACATCATACTGAACGGATAGTACGAGAAAATCTTTTATATCGCGCTAAAGGTTATTTTGAAAGCTCTATTCTACTAATTTATACACCTGAGATGGTAGTGTCAGAAGGGATTGGAGTAACAGCTGAAAGTGTTTTATTTAATCCTATTGAAAGTGCACGAATCTTATTAGAAGAACTTCATCCCAATCCCAAAATTGAAGATACTATTGAGACTTTAGCTGAACAGAGCGAATTTAGAAGAGGATTCAGGAGATTTGAAAGTAATATGGCTTACAATAAATATATTCATAAATGGACGGATGATAAACTTATAAAATATGCAAAGAGTTTTAAAGTGATTCCTGATGCAGGAATTAAAGCAATATTAAAATTTATATCAGATGATTTATGGGCTCCTTATGTACTAATATACCAAGGAGAACGGCTTATAACTGAAAAATTTGGCAATCAACCATCCCCGAAGCATTTTCGTAGATTATTTATTGAACAAACCTTGCCTTCAGACTTATTGTAAAAAATATGAAACTTGGCAGTTAAAAAAAAGGAATAAAAAAGAAATAAAAGTAGTTAGAAACCTATTTTTTAACTACCACTTCAGCTAGTGGATAATCTTAAAGCTTTAATTAGGAAAAATCAAAAATCGAGATATTAAGACAAAAAAAAACTTTAGTGTCAAACAACACTCACCCGACAAAAATAAATAGGCTCCTTGAGCTTAATAGAAAGATTTATCTTCGTTAAATCCTTATTTTATTTAATGCCAGCTAAACCTTCTGAAATTAAAAAAGCTA
>NJBI01000029.1 GCA_005222975.1 Promethearchaeota archaeon Loki_b31 | reverse complement strand
ATTGTTTAATTCGACAAGAGATCAGGCAAGAGTGTCAATTTGCACCATAACTAATATCAATTCTAAACTGATTGCTATATCTCTATTATTACATTATTGCTCCAAAGTGCTAATTTATTAGGAATGGGATATACTTAGTGTAAATTAATTTTCCTGTGTTTTAGTATAGCGCACTAAAGGAACGTGATAAAATAAATCCGCGTGGAAATCAAGGCATAAGTATTAACTCTGGGTGTACTAAAAAAATCCAGAACCTATTATCAATTTTGCAACAACAAGCTGGTTGTTTCAATTGTATTGATGAATTCTAAACCAATGCATATATTATTACTATTGTCCAACAATATATATTACAAAACGACTATTTAAATCTTTTGTTCCGTTTCTATTAATTACAGTATACAAATTATTGAGCGATTATGTCTGATAGCGGAGTAATTTCCATAAAAATTGATCTCTTCGGGATTGGGAGCGTATTTGCTAATATAATTCGACATTATGCCCCCTTCTCTGCCGATGCTATTCTAAATAAGATGCCTTTTGTTCTAAAAGGTCGATTTGATTTTGGAGCAAAAACTTATTGGACGCTTCCAGGTTTGGAATTATATAAAGGCCATAATTCGAAATCAATTAAAATCGTTGAAAAAGGAGATATTATATATAATCCAAAAACTGATGAATTGATAATCCTTATAGAAAGTACAGAAATGCCAAACAAAGTAAATAAGATTGGAAAAGTAACGGAAAATATAGAATTTTTTCTGCAAGCTAGAAATGGCTTAGGAACAAAACTCTCCAGAGTGAAATAGGTTTAAAAGAGAAATCAAGGAGAACTAAATGGCTACTTCGAAAAAATTAACTATTGTTTTCACTTTTTTCTACTTAGGGGTTATTATCTATTTGATCTTATTCTTAACAGTTCCAGAGATTCAACAAGCAATTATTCTGTCAAGGCATGATATTACTGGACTTACAGACGGTTCCAATTATATCATAGCACTCTTAATCTCTTTTTTTATTTGTCTTATAGGAAACGCTAGCATAGGGTTTCCTATACCATATCCCTTTATTCTTTTTTCTTATTCTAATTCTATTTATCTTAAATATTCAATTGCAGGATTGACCTTGAGTGAAGTATTGATAAATGGTCCGTTTTGGTTAGAAATATTAGGAATCGCTGTTGTTGGCGGGTTGGGGAGCGCAATAGGCGAACTTGTAGGCTTCTTAATAGGGCTTGGCGCAAAAAAGATTGCTAATAGAACTCACTCAAAAACACTTGAAAACATACAAGGATTCGGCAAGCTGGTATTAGATCACCCAAAATCCATGCATTTATACATATTTATTGCCGCAGCTCTGCCAATTCCCGACGATCCTCTATGGATCGCTTTAGGAATGTCAGATAAAAAAATAAATTTCTCTAGGTGTATTATATGGGCTTGGGCAGGGAAGAATATCACCACTCTATTCTATGTAATTTTCCCTTTATTAATTTTACTTGGATTTAATGCTACGGGAATCGAATTTAATGATATCTCGAGCGTGATAACCGAATCTATAATGTTATTACTTACTCTAGCAATTATGCAATTCATTTTTCAATTTAATTGGGAAAAATATCTTGATAAAGGAAATAAGAAAAATTCTGAGCTCAAATAAATAAAATTGAACTTTACTTCTTCTTCTCTTCGTTTCTCAAGCAGTTTTTACAAACGAAAATTGTCTTCTCTTTATTTTTCGAATTTTCGTCTTGGTAAATTCTTTTGTATATATAATCTCCGCATACCATACACAAAGTTGTGGTTCGCGTTTCGTTTAAGACGGGACCTAACTTGTCAAATGTCATAAATGGTTATCTACATCAATATAAGTTAATTTAATGTTGATTATAAAGTTTAGATTTTTGATTTTGAAATTGTAATTTCAATTTTACTAATTAAATCCTTTTTATTTCGATTATCTGAGTTATTTTTTCTATAATTGTTATTTCTTCTATAATTACCTTGCTGTCTTTTTTCGAAATAAGGACGACTTCCCAGTGAAATATTCTCTATTTCTACACCAGGATACATGCGATTTCTTACAATTTCTGCTACTTCAACTGCGGTAGAAATCTCTTCGCCTTCTCCTTTTATTAAAAGCGATTTAGTACCCCCTGAAAAAGCAAAAATGGCTTCTTTTATTGTTTTTTCTTTATCTGCGCGATTTCTTATTATTATAAGTGTTGTATTACTAGGCATGAAAGTAATTTGTTAAGTTTGATTTAAAAGCAGATTAAGATTAATATTACTCCAAGTAATATAAAAGTTATTTAAAAAATTTGTGAGAATTAGAAGTTCAAATATTAAATTCTGAACGAGAATTAAGATCGTCTAATATCTTTTTATAATCAGAACTTCTTTCCTCAAAGTGTTCAATTATTTTCCTTTCATCTGTATCTAAATAATCAAAAAGAGGAGAAATAATTTCAATACGCTTAGTAAACTCGTTCATTAGTTTTTTATGCCATTCATTCGGCTTGGCTAGCATTGCTTTAATTTTTTTTTTAAATTTATCTTTCTTTTGTTCAAAATCTTTCATTTGATTAGTTTTCTTTATCTGAATTAGATTATCTTCGCATTTTTTAAGTTCTTTTTCTATTTTTTCTCTAAATTTAGGGATTCTATAAATTTTTTTGTCAATATCAGGATCCCATTCGTATAAGTAATAGTCATCCTCTTCAGCTTCTTTTTCTTCATCAGTTAATTTAATCTCTTTTTTCAAGACCGTAATGAGACCAAAGTTTCTCTGGAGTTGAGCCAAATACCTTCGTCGTAAAATATCATCAATATACTTAACTTCCTTTAAAACATTTTTCATGTTTTTAAAAATTTTTTTAACTTCTTTTTCAGCGTTTTTTACCATTTTTTCTTTACTTAATTCAAATTTTAGTTCTATAGTATTAGAATAAGTAGCAAACATGCCGCGATCTGGGTTCTTTAGCCTTATTCCCGCAATTCCTAAGTAATAAGTACTAGAACCTATTTCACAATGATCAAACACTAAAGCTATAGCAAAAGGATTTACACCTTGATAAAACAGTTGCGTTTCAATATCTCTAGGCGAAAATATAAAGCCAATACCTGGGTGTGTATGCCACCACCCTACAAAGAACTCTTCTTTATTATCTTGGATAGATCTTTCATAGACTGCCGTGTTAAATTGTGCTGTATCTACATAATGTTTGCTTTTATATTCAACATAGGCTCTATCACCAACCATCACGGGGATTGCATCTTTAATGATAACTTCTTTGTTATCTTTTATCGAGCCTATTAGAATTCCATAAACTTCACGCCAAGTTTTTTGAGGTAAATCTTTATTTCCATATCGCATTGCGTAGCCAATAATTCGCCTATATGCGTTGTATGAAATAAATGTAGGAGTTTCCGCTGGATCAAAACCATATTTTTGAATATGATGTTCTTTTGTTGATAATTCAATAATATCATCTGATTTAGTAGTCAATGTTTCATTATCTTCTTTCTCGTTTTCGTTTTGTTCAGCGATATTGTCATCTACATCATTATTACTAGTGTCTCTTCCGCTCATCAAATAATCAATTTATATAGTATTTTGACAAATTAATTATAAATTAATGGTTTTTATTCTTTTATAGTCTTTTTAAATTAATTCGAAAAACATTCTTAAAAGTTATGAAAGTTATTGGATTTTGCGGACTTCCTGGTTCTGGTAAATCAACTGCTTTAATTGCGATTGAAGATTTAGGTATAACTATAACGATGGGCGATGTGATTAGGAAAGAGGCTATAAATAAAAATATTGAACCTAATAACGAAAATTTGGGTAAAATAGCCAAAGAATTAAGAGAACGAGGGGGTGATGCGATTGTGGCGGAAAAATCGGTTGAGATGATTAAAAACCAAACAAATAAAGTAGTTTTCGTGGATGGAATAAGATCTCTATCTGAAATAGAAGTATTTCGTAGGTATTGGAAATTTCCGGTTATTGCTATTGAAACTAGTGAATATCTGCGATATAAAAGAATAAAAAAGCGTGCTCGTAGTGATGATTCAAAAACTCTTATAGAAATTATGAAACGGGATAAACGAGAGTTAGGATTTGGCCTTAAAGATGTAATAAATAAAGCCAACTACAAAATTATGAACGATTCTTCTAAAGAAGAATTAAAAAAAATAACAAGAGAGATAGTTTTAGAAATAATTCAGAATTATTAGAAGCATTTAATCGAATTTTAAATAATCTGCTATAGTTTTAGCTAAAGACACTTTAGCTACTTCGTTATCAATAGAATCAGTACCTATGATATAATCTGCTCCAGCTTTTAAGATGCGATATTTCGCATGCTGCAACATTAAAGCGTGTGTTGCCACAACAAATACTTTTTTAGCCCCACTATCTTTAGATAATCTGATTGCTGTTGCCATCGTTCCTCCTGTTGCGATAATATCATCTGCAATGACTACATCTTTATTTTTCAAACTTAAATTGCCCGTCATAGTTATTTCTCCGGTTTTAACGTTGCGAGTTTTCTCAAAATAATCAACAAGTACATGTTCTCCAAAATGTTTTGCAAAAGCTTTAGATCTTTCAACTGCGCCTTTGTCAGGTGAAACAACAACAATGTCTTTTTCACTTAAAGACTTAATGTAATCTGCTAATATCTTCATTGAATCAATATTAATTGTTTTACACGATAAATTTTCTAAAATTTCAGGAGTATGAACATCAACAGTATAAAATTCATCTATACCTAAAGAATTAATCATACGTAAAATCACATGAGCAAAAGGACATTCACCGGGTCTAAATACTTTATCTTGCCTAGCATAAGCAAGATAAGGTACTACGATAGTTATTTTGCTTGCCCCCATTCGTTTGACGGAATCTACCATCATTATTAGTTCAATTAGTCTTGAATTTTGGTTGCCGCAAAAATTTGGTCCTGTTGATTGAACGATGATGACTGCTTTTCCTTCTATTATAGTTTCATCTTCAATGTTAATTCTCAGATAATTCTCTCCGTCAGGAAACGTTTTAAATTCGGTATTTATCGATTCAATATTTAATTCTTTTGCAATCTTTACTCCCAGTATTTGAGAAGCTGGACCTACAATAAGAATTTTTTCCATAAAATACCACTTTATCTATTGGGATTTTAACATTTTAATTAATGAATTCTTTCTTATATTTTTTTTAAAAATTCAAGAGAAATTTTGAAAATTTCTTCTCTATGCCCCTTGAATGAATGACCCCCTGTTTCGAATTGTATTACATTTTCCTTCTTTAGTCCAAGATGTTTTTTTATCTGGTCTAAATACTCAAAAGGAATGCGGTTATCATCTTTACAATGGGCAATCAAGATTCTCTCATTATTTTTCGGATCTTTATTTAAATAATATTTAGGGCTTATAAGTTTTATAATCTCATCGGGGAATCTTATCCTTGTTGTTATATAATCATAACGAGTGCACAGTGCTATTAACTTTTTTACCCTCATATCAAGAAACCCGTGAGTTAAAATAATTGCTCCTCCCAAACTTCTGCCAAACAATACTATCTTATCGTCTAATAATCTTTCTGATTGCTCATTTACAACCCAACTAATTACTTCTTTAATATCTGAAAATATTTTAGCAACCATTTTATCCCATCTTGAACCTGTTTGCTTTTTAGTCTCTCCATGTGCGCGGTAATCATACGATAAGACGTAAAATCCAACACTCGCAAACTTTTCTGTAAACAACTTTACAAAATAACTTTCTCGATGATCTAATAATCCCGCAAGGTTTATTATAAAAGGGGCTTTTGGAGGCGTATTCAACGAATAATAAATTGAACCTTTGAGCTCTATATTATCAGATTCTATCGGAATTTCTATATTTTCTATTTCTACAGTAGTCATGTTAAGATTAATTAAACCTTATTGTTTTTATATTTTTCAATTAGACTCCTTAAAGTTATAACAGTTAATTCTAAGCAATGTTTATGATCGTCCGGTAAACCGTGTAACTCGCGATCAATATCTTCTGGTTTCAAATTCTCTGCAAATTCAATAGGTTTTCCTTCAATTAATAATGTAGTTTGACTTCCTGTTGCTACAGTCGCGCCACAACCATCGGTATAGAAATTTGCGCTTTCAATTATTCCATCTTTAATTGTTAAAAAAAATTCCATGGTGTCGTTACATGGTCCTTTATATGAATGTGAAACTGTGAAATTAGACGGTATTCCCCAATTTTTTGGATTATGATATAAATTAACAACATATTTGTTAAAAACTTCAATCTCTTCATCTATTATCTCTTGTTGGAGTCTTTCAACAAACTTATCAAAATCATCCTCATCTTCAGGCATGTTATTTGCTATCCTCTAAATGGTTTAAAACATGTTTCTCTAAACATTTTTTTCTTGTAATTTCGTTTGGAGCTTTATTATATTTATCTAAAATGCCTAAAATTTCCCGATTTAAGGCGTTGTGTTCGCGCAAACAACTACTTTTTTTCAAAAATTCCTCTCCATGCCTTAATGCGGCTAAGTTTTCAGTAATTTTTATTAATTCAGTAGCAATAATACTGTTAATATAAATTAAGTCTGAAAACATATTTTTCATGTATAAGCCTAATTTTAATTGGTCAGACATATGCACTAATATATCTTTATTAAGATATAAAAGTAATTTTAAAATGAAAAAGCAAAATAAATTGCTATATATATTAAAGCTCCAATAATAAAGGCACCTATAAACCCCATTCTTACTAAAAAAGTTTTTTTCATGTCGGGCTTTAGAACTTCCTTAGGGAAAACTTTCAGATTCTTTAGATATTTATTGATAAGATGGTCTTCTTTTAAATCTAAAGTAATTGGAATTCTATAGGTTATAGATGCGGTTTTAAATTCGACAACATCGATTGGAAGGCATACATAAATTATTATAAAAACTATCACCACACACAATAACGAAGTGCTTAGAAGGTTATCAATTATTAAACCCATTGTATCAGCAATTACCCACCCTTCTACTTGTTGAATCGTCATAAATACAAGTAATCCGCTTATTCCAAATATATCAAAGAAATCTAATTTTCTATACCACTTTCTCACATTGATCGACTCTACATTATTTGCGGCAACATAGTGGAATTTATAGTAAAATAATCGTTTGAACCTAAATTTCTTTAATTCTTCGTCAAACTGTAGTATATCTCCATCTTTACTACCAAAATCGTAAAATAGAGATTTTACAAATAGCATTAAGCCATACATTAAGGAGACCCACCAAACTAAAGGACCAAAAAATACCATCTGCGTTAGCATAACTATTGCAAATATTATTAAAAACAACCCAAAGACTAAGTTGAATAATTGAAAATTAGTAGTACTTACATCTGAAAATAATACACTATTATTTAATTCCTCTCCATCTCGTAAATTTGGGTTGCAATCTAAATAAATGCTAAAATCCTCCTTGAACTGAGATTGTTTTCTTAATTTCACTGGAGAAAACCACATTTCATAAAGTCTCTCCTTTGTAGCGATTTCAAAATAGTTTTGCTGAAACATTACCAAAATAATTAAGGCAAGGATGTCTAAAATAGAAATAACGACAAAAGTCCAAGATAGTACAAATTCAGGTCCTGCTCTTTCAGCAGCAAATAAGGGGATTGCTGTCATAAGTTGTAAAACGATAAAAGGAATCATTATTATAATCCAAGCTAATTTTGGGCCCGCGTGATTATTTTGATATCGAAGTACTTCAATGTCTTTCCTAGGAATTTCCGTTAACCACGGAAACGCAGGTCTTATTTCGTAAAAGAAAAGAAAATTCTTTGATCTCGAGAACACTCCCCGAAAGGGACTCAATAGAAAATAAATTAGTAAACCCAGCCCAATTCCTAGCATTGGAAGGCCAGTAACATAAAACCAAGATGGTCCGCCAAGGAATACAGCGCTCCCATATTTTACTTCATGCCCAATATCATCTCCGAATATAAGAAAAGAAAATATGCCAACACTGATTAAAAGTAATGCAGCTATACCTCTTGTTAACGTAATTGAATTGAATTTAACGAATTTTTCTATTGGTTCTCTTAAATCGCGCATTCTTTTTATTGTCAAAGAATTTTCCCGGATGTAATAGGGCGTAATGAAAAATTTTGAGGTTATTATCCCTCCAAAAATAATTATTAGGATATCAACAAATAACGAGAGATTAAAACCTTCGAGGGTTATTTCAAAATCAAATCCCGTAAATAAGAATAAAAATCCTAAAAACATTATAAAAAGTCCGGTAAATAGAAAAATAAAGCGCAAGATTCGCTTTTTAGGGTGTGTTAATTTTAATTTTTCAATTTCTTCGTTGTTTAAATAACTCATCAGATGCACTTTAATCTATCAAAACTATTAATATATCTTTTGTTTTTATCTTTAATAAAATTTCAATTTTAAAAATTTAAAAATAATTGATTTAAAATATTAATAAATTTGGATTTAAATAAAAAAATGGATTATAAAAACTTTCACGACGGTTTGTTATCAATATCCTTAATTCAATTTATTATATCACTTACTTTTTTAATAAGTTCGATTATTTTAAAACCCTATATTGCCTTGGAACCTAAAGAAAGAGATTTTATCGTTTTATTGACAGTATTAAATATGAGTTTTAGCATCTATTACATAATAGAAGCGTTAAAATTAGAAAAAGTTTTTAAATTGGAAGACAAGCACATTATTAAATTTGGAAAAAGGATTGGAATTGTATCTTTAGTCTATTTACCCTTATATTTTACATTTTTATCACTTTTATTTCTTAATTTGCACGAGTTGCAAGTAATGATGGTTTACTTAAATCTCATTATAGAAACATTGTTACTTGGGGTTATATTTAAAGAAGTTTACGATCTTCTCTTTATAACTGAAGCTGAAAGAAAGTTCGAATTAGAAAAAAATCGTAAATTATACTTAGAACCTTAAGAAGATTAGCTAAATCAGTATAATTAAAAATTTTAAATAAAAATAAATTTTCTTGAATTACAATTTAGCTAATTTTTCTAATGCGGTGTCGCACATTTTAAGTTTAGTAGAATATTTTTCCATAAGTTCTGCAAATTTTTCCACTTCAATTTCCTTATTCTCTTTTAGCACTTTCAATTCACTAATAGTTCTTACGATACCAGCTTTTTTGTCTATCAATCGCTCTCGTTTACTATACGGTATTTTTTGTTCCAGTTTCCTTTTTTGGAACGTTTTAAACCTCTTAATGTTTAAATCCTTAGGTACAAATTTGGTTAAATATATGGTGCTTTTTGGAACGAACGGTGCTAAATTTTCTGGGATAATAATAATTGGTTCAGGATCCTGAATTCTTTTAATCTCGTCGTAATTTAAAACATCCATTTGGTTTTCTTTCAATATATCCGTAACAATAGCCAAATTGCCGTCAATATTGCTTTTTTCTTCGCTTGATAAATCAGATAACTCTTGGAGCATTTCCTTCCAGATTTCTTTAGATTTTTCGTAGTAGAAATTTGCTTTTTGTTGTAACTTTCTAACTTTGTCTTTATTAATATTTGTAATCGAAGATTCTAACGAAGCTTGAGCTTTAAGATTGCAAGCTTTACCCATATCAAAGTGAAATTGAGCTCTTAATTGTTGTTTTTTCTTCTCGTCGTGTTTTTTCAAATAAAATAATCTTTTTGATAAAGAGCTTAATCCCGAGTATAATTTTGAAGCGAAATAAATATTATAAGAATTTTCTTCCTTTAATGCCGCAATACTTTGTGCTAAAATTCGAGCCTCCTCTGAATTCAATTCGAGATTTTCAGATGAAAGAGTTACTCCTAATTCAGTCTGATTAATAGATGCGGCACTAAAATACGCAGCAGTTTTATACATTTTGCTGCATTCTACCATCGCTATTATCGCATCCTCCCAATCTTCCTTATCTTCAAATTTTTCTGAGATATGAGAATAGGCTCTTGCCATCACCCATAAAGTACGTGCACACTCAAACATTAAATCTCTTATTTGAATTTCCTTGTTGTTGTCTAAAGGTTCTAAAAAATTCGGTGTGATGTCTAAATCTTTTAAAATTTTAATTTGGTCTTCATTTTGATAGTTAATGTTTAAAATTTTAGTGTACTCTAAAACAAGGTTTAAATCGTCTAAACTAACACTTTCTTCTTCTTTTTCTAAAGCTTCTTCAATTTTCTTTATTTTATAATGCAGATATCGAATACGCTGCATTATCTCGTTTGTAAAAAAAGTCATATTCCACACTTATAGTTTTTTGTTTAAATTTCAGTTAATTAAAATAATTTAATCATCATTTTAAAACCATATTAAAATTATGAAAATTAATATACATTAAAAATGATTAATCAAAAAATATTTGTCTTTGAATTTGCCTCTGGAGGAGGTTTTAATCAGGTCGATATTCCGCCATCTTTATTTAATGAAGGTTATGCAATGCTAAGGACTATTATAGAAGATTTTTTTTTTTTAGGTTTTCAAGTTACTACATTATTAGATATTAGGATTGATTTTTTATCTCAATATTTAAAAGCAGATAAAATAAAACTAGTTAGAAAGAATGATGACTATATAAAAGTTTATACAGATTGCTTAAATGAATGTATTTATTGTTTTATTATTGCCCCAGAATTTTCAAAGCACCTCTATAAACTTACTCAAATAGCAAAAGATCTTAAAAAGAAAATTCTAAGTATAGATTTAAACGGTGTTTGGTTGGGAACATCTAAGCTAGAGACTTACAAATATTTTTTAGCTAATAAAGTCAACACTCCAAAAACCTATAAAGTCCCTTTAAAAGGAGGAGAGATGGATGTAGATTTCATACTTCAAAAATTTGATCAGTTCGGTAGTTCCATAATAATGAAACCCGAAGATGGTGCAGGATCGGAATTACTATTTCACTTTACAACTAAAGATCAGATTTTACAGTTATTTGAAAGGCCTAAAGCAAAACTTGATACAGCTAGAAGCTATATAGTTCAAGAATATATTGATGGCGATGATTTAAGTATTTCTATAATTAACAGAACTAACCCTGAAAAGACTGACGCCATGGATCAAATAATTCTGAGTTTAAATGCTCAAAATGTACAAAATCTAGATCCCAATAAAGATTCTCTCTACTTAGGAGGCTTTACTCCAGTAGAAAATTATAAAGTTTTAAGAAATAAATTCGAAAAGATTTTAAAATCCATGGACTTAAAAAGTTTCCAGGGATATTTTGGAATAGATTTCATAAAAAAAGAGGATAATTCTATCTATTTTATAGAGATTAACCCAAGATTAACTACATCATATATCGGTATTAGGAACATATTGGATTATAATCCTCTAGAATTCCTATTTAATCAATATAAATCTAAATTTGAATTAACAAAATTAGAGCCAAATAAGTTTTCACATTTCACTCGATTAGAATTGAAATACTCTGGAAATAAATCGTTCAAAAATATAATGAATACCATTATCCCAAAATTAATGAGCGTGATTCCAGAAATAGTAACACCCCCAATTGCTTTAAGTAAATCGGTTGTGGATCGAGATTTATTGTATTATTGTTTTATAGCAACGAAAACAAAGGATTTAGATTCTTCAGAGAAAAGAATTTCTAAAATTATTAAGATTTTTGACGACTACAATTTTAAAACGATTAAATAGAAAGTAGAAGGATAATAGAAAAACCTCCGTAGTGGATCAACAGCGAAATAATTAACGATTTTTCAATTTTTAACTTTTTATTCACACTTAAATTATATGTTAACAACCATAAAGACAATACTTGGAATAAAATTACGAGCACATTATCTAATATTCTAACTGCTGGTAAATTTAAAGAACCTGTAGAGAATAAGATAAAATGCAATACTAAGTAAATATCTAAAGGAAAAAAAATAATGGGAAAAGAAATTAAAAATTTCAAGGTATTTTCTTTTTTTTTATAAATTATGCGACTTATGCCTTCGTTAATTAGAAAAAAGAAAACAATATTGCCTATAAATATAATTGCAAATATTATTTGAAGAATTGGTTCAATAAATTCGAATTCTATTATAGATTGCCCAAAAAAGAGAAATAAAGGAAATAAACCGTTCAGACCGCAAAATATTGCCCCTATTAAAGCAGTCGTAATTGAGATTATTATCGTATAAATCATTTGGTTGCTTTCGTAATTAATATATTTTTTTGGAGTCAAGCGCATTAATCCTTTCAAAATTGGCGAACTAAATTCTTTTTTGCTAAAATCAGGAGTAATGATTGTATTTATGTTATCCTTTAACGAATTGTAAGCATGGAGTCCCAATTCAGTTAAGTAATATTTCTTATCATCACGTTGTTCAATTAAATGAGACAGAGTATCTAAATGGTGGTAAATCGTACCTGTACTTACCTTTAATTCTTTTTTAAGATATGTGAACGAAGTAAATTTATTCTCTCCAATAATGTTTATAATCTTTCTCCTAAGTCCATGGCCCAAGGCATAGTAAAAATTAGCCTCAGCATCGTAATTTTTAGCGTTTTCCGTATGTGTTTCTTCTTTTTCACTAATTGCTTGATCCCCTTCTCACTTAGCTTTCCTTTATTATAAGGACGTTTAAAATATCGAAGAATATTAATATCGAGCCTATAATTGAAAAGTAAAAACCTATTTGGGCGGTAGGAAGATAAATGAATTCTTTTGTGACGATTTCAAAAATAAATATCAAAAAAAAACCCAACCCAACGAAATTAATTATTACAGAATTAATTCTATAATCTATTTTATAAACGATTAAACCCGTTCCAACTAAACAGATTATTCCGCTAATTAAAGGAAATAGATATAAAAAAGAATCTTCAATTGCTACACTCGTTGTAATAATATATATGCATAATAAAGATTGGTTAGAGAACCAAGATAAAAATTGTGATATTATCAATAATATCGAGCCAGTTAATCCTAACAAACGAAAATCTAAATATTTTTTGATATTCATAATTTTTTATGTTTATACGGTTTTTATATTTAAAAAAACATTCAAATAGTATAAACTAAAATAGTAATATTAATTTAAGTCTTAAAATAGAACTACAAAAAAAATATTGAACTGAAATGTCATCGGAAAAAGAAAAAGAAATTGATCTGGACTCGATACACCTTTTAGATTATTTAAAGCAAGCGATCCCGGTCGAGGAACTGAGGGATTTCTCGTCTGTAAGGCGTATTGGGAGCATAGATTTCGTCAAAGGATTCGCGATCGTCTTTATAATAATAGCTCATACAGCAGGTGCGTGGCTTGATTCTACTTGGATATTTCTCTATGGGATAGCGCTTTCTTTTCTTGACATTCTCGGTCCATCTTTATTTGTTTTTTTATCCGCTTTAAGTGTGGTTTTTAGTATTCGGCGAAAAAAGGGAACTTTACCAGAAAAGGTCATAAGAAATAGAATTTTTTCTCGAGGAATAATGATTATTGTAATAGCAGTTATATTCAATTTAATTTCTATTGAGTTCACAATTGAAGGGTATTCCTTTCCCGCCACACTTTGGGGTTGGAACATCCTAATGTTTATAGGCGCTTCACAGATATTTTCTTATTACGCTTTAAAACTTAGTAAAATCGCTCGAGCAGTAATAGGTCTATTTATTATTTTTACTTCTGATAATATTCGATTTTGGCTTTTTCAAGGAAAAGAAGCAGGAGATGTAATAATCTCTATTTTTCACTATATAATAGTTTCACCTTCGCCTATGACCCCATTATTACCCTGGCTTTCGATATGTTTTCTTTCTTCGATTTTTGGAGAATATTTGTATGAAGCCATGGTTGGAGGAACGAAAAAAGATTATAAAAAGTTATTTCGAACCTTTTTATATTGGGGGATTTTCCTTGTTCTTACTGGCATTTTTTTAGGTAGCAATGCATATGTTCCCGGAGGTTTTACAACCAGTGAACTTCCTTTAAATGAGTATCCTCATATAGATCTCTTAAATATAATGCAAACACAAAGTATCTTCCCCGAGATTACATATCCTGGGATGTGGGAGTTCTTAATTCGAGGACGAGCGCCTAACATGATATATAATTTAGGAGCTGCGCTTTTACTCATTGCCATTAGTTTTTATTTTATCGACATAAAAAGGAAAATGAATGTTTTTATATCCATGGTGAATTACTATGGAAAAGTGTCGTTGAGTTTGTTTTTGCTACATTTTATATTTATTACACTCTTTTTAAGTTCTCTCAATTTGGTTGCTTTAGTATTCGTTGTTTTTGGTTATTTGGGATTTTGGGGTTTTTTAATGTATGTATGGAACGAGTTTTATGGCGGCGCGGGTTCTCCAGAATGGATTATGGTCCAAATTGGGAGAATTGGACAGAAGACAGGGGATACTTTTAAGAAGGAAATACGCATAATAGAAGAAGAAATAAAGGAAACAGTTCATAAAATAAAACACGAACGCGATAAAGGTTCAGAAGAATAAGTCGATACAAATAATTTCTAATAAAATTTTCAACAATTTTTAATTTCTTATCTCAATTTTTCTTTTATGATAAAGTTTAAATTTTCATAAGACAAGAATATTCTATAATTTTCAAGTAATAATTTTAATTGGTGAAAAATATCGATTGAAAATGAATTAGGAAGGGCAACTGAATCTCCTCCACTGTTCAATTATTTGCAAGAATTAATCCCATTAGAAGATATCAGGGATTTTGCTTCGCCAAAACGAATTGGAAGCATTGATTTTGTAAAAGGTTTCGCAATTGTTTTTATTATATTAGCGCATTCGGGTAGCGCTTGGTTAAACAGTGAAAACCAATATGTTTACGGAATATTATTTTTATTAATGGATTTCCTTGGCCCATCGCTATTTGTTTTTCTTTCGTCTCTAAGCGTAATTTTCAGCATAAAAAATAAGCAAAACATACTCCCTCCTAAAGTAATTCGCATGCGAATTTTCTCGAGAGGCGCGATGATTATCCTAATAGCGATGATTTATAATGTTGTATCCCTAACTTTGGATGGATTTGGCGTACCATTCCCTTTAAGCCTTTGGGGTTGGAACATCCTAATGTTTATAGGCGCTTCACAGATCTTTTCATTTTACGCTTTAAAATTAACTAAGTTTTATCGTGGCATTATTGCTATTTTAATCGTAGTATTTTCAAATGTGATTAGAGACCTAATTTTTGTTCCAGGATTGGAAGCGGATAATTTAATCGTAATCGTAATTCATTTTATAGTAATCGGACCAAACCCCATGGTACCCCTCCTTCCAGGTCTTGCTATCTGTTTTATTTCTACTATATTTGGAGAATATCTCTACGAAGCAATGAATAAGGGGACTGACGATGCGTATGTTGGTTTATTTCGAATTTTTATGGTCTGGGGTATTATCTTGGTAGCGGTAGGTATTGGTTTAGGTTCTCAATTGTACACTGAATCTTCAATACCAGGTGGACTCCGAGAATATCCTCACATGATCTTATTAAGTGTAGCAAATGACCAAAAATATTTTGTAATTCCCGGAATGCCTGAGTTTTTAATCAGAGGTAGAGGCCCAAACATGTTTTATAATTTAGGTGCTGCGCTTTTAATAATAGCCATCTGCTTTTATTTTATTGATATCAAGAAGAAATATGGTATTTTCGTTAAAATGCTAGTATATTACGGTAAAGTCTCGTTAAGTCTATTTTTTGTGCACCAGCTATTTCTTGGTTTATTTATTGGACAATTCGATGTTATACTTTTCCTCATTATAAACATAACTTATGTCGGTTTTATGGGCTTCTTAATGTATATTTGGATGGAATATGCAAATGGAGTCGGTAGTCCCGAATGGCTAATGGCTGCTATGGGGGGAATTGGGAAGAAGAAACGAAAAAAATAGATTAAAAATTTACACAAACTCAAAAATATTTTTTCCTTACTACTTTTTTCTTTTGAAGTACCAGCCAGTATTAATTTACAATCCTAAACATATAAATATCTTTAAGATAATATTGAATATAGTAAAAGTAATAAAATAAAAATAGTAAATGTTCTCCTTAGTAAGGATGAATTTTTGAACATCCTCAACCTAAGAGAAATAATCGCAACCCGTTGGTGAAATCATTGGGAGAATCGTCGTTAAAATTTAAAGTTTGTTTGTTTGGACCTGGGAGTGTAGGTAAAACATCCCTACTCGTCAGATATATAAAAGATTATTTTAGTTCCGATTTAAAACAAACCATTGGTTCGAATTTCTTGATAAAGGATGTTCTGATTAACGAACAGAACATTAGGCTACTACTCTGGGACATAGGCGGACAAGATCAGTTTGCAAAACTACGTACGATCTATTTTAAGGGGAGTAATGCGGCATTTGGAGTATTCGATTTAACTTCGCCTCAATCTCTTTTAAAACTCCCTGGATGGATTAGCAGTATAAAGAAAACAGTTAAAAAGTCAATACCTATACTTATAGTCGGAAATAAGAACGATTTAGAACGCCAAATTGAGAGGAGTGAGGCAGAAGACTTGGCAAAACGATTAAATTGCGAGTATTTAGAAACTTCTGCTAAAACGGGAGATAATGTTGAACTAGCTTTTGAGAAATTAGCTCGAGCATGTTTAGATAACATTAATATTGGGAAATAACAGCGTAAGATAAAATTCAATACCCTATTTAATCATTCAACCCTTCTAGCCTACCTTTATGTCGAACTTTTGGATCTCTTCAACCAAATTATCCAATCCGATAAATCTTATTGAATTTATTCCTAATACCCGAGCTGATCGAACGTTATTAAAACCATCGTCAATAAATATAATTTCTTCTGGTTTACACCCTGCTATTTTTAAAGCATACTCGAAAACTTTCGGGTCCGGTTTTGTCATGTGTATTTCATGCGAGAGAATAAATTCGTCAAAAAGCTCCCAAATATTCCATTTTTGTTTTTTCAAATAAGTCCAATGACTAGAATTAATATTTGACATGCATATTATCTTTAAATTATTTAAAGTCTTAATATTTCTAATTAAATCAACCATATCTAGATTGAGGTCTGCAATAATACTATTAAACGCGTTATAAAACTCAGTTTGATTAAGAGCACATACTTCAAGCAATTCGCAAGCTTGTTGGTAGAACTCTTTATCTGTTATTCTACCTTGGTGATAAGTATCTGATTGACGAAAAAATTCTAACATTATTGGAGTTTTAGGTTTATTCAAAGGAGATGGAGTTATTACCTCATTAAAGAACCTACTAAAATCTAAATCAATAATTACATCTCCTAAATCGATAATAACACACTTTATTTTTGTAATCATACATCACCATATATACGCAATTCGCGCGTTACTTTCTAAAATACACTTTGGTTGAAAATCGTCTAAAAGGTTTTGGTAATTTGTGTTTAGGGAACCCTTTCGTGTCGTCGTCGAGCATTTCCAGTAGTTCGCTTAATTTTATATCGTTTATATTTTTTGAAGTGCCTTTTTTTGGGCCAATAGGTTGACCGATTAATCTTTTTCGTACCGAAATGGTTTGAGCTTCTTGCTCTTTTTTACCTAATATTATTGTATATGGTATCCATTCTATTTCGGATTGTCGAATTTTTTTTCCTAATTTCTCATCTCTATCATCAAAATCTACTCTGTAAAATTCTCTGCTGAGAATCTCCAAAACTTTTTCAGCGTATTCTTTCTGATCTTCACTAACTGTGATAATTCTTACTTGTATAGGGGATATCCACGTCTTAAATCCGGGAATAATTTTGTCCTTATCCCTAACAGCTGTTTCAATCAACCCCCATAAAATTCTTTCTAGCCCCCCCGTTGGAGAATTGTGAAGAATTACAGGATACTTCTTTATACCATCAATATCTGTAAAATGAATGTCATATTTTAGTCTCTTTATTCCTTTGTTATCGAACATATATTCAAGCGAGCTTTCTAGGTCAATTTGGTTAGTTGAGAGTGTAGCGCTTCTATTTTGAGCTGAGAGGACTGGTCTTTCGAATTTTAAAACAAAGTAAAAGTACCGTTCTTCCCATAATTCTAATAAAGCTGGTTGTCCTTCTTTCTTTATCAATTCTTTAATCCATTTCTTGTTTTCTCTATAAAAATCTTGAGTTGCTCTGAAAATTATATAAGATTTTATTCCCAGGTCTTCTAAAAGATTTTTTATTAAGAAGTATTGACTTTTAAATTCTTCTACGGAGGACTTTACATCTTTGCATAATGTGTGCATATCAGGCATTACAAAACTTCTTAACCTTCTCAAACCTGTAAGTTCTCCTTTCATTTCCCGTCTAAAGGAATATTGTTCCCATTCATATATTCTTAATGGAAAATAATGAGGTTTTAAATTCATAGAGCTTAATAAATCAAAAAGTAAGAAATCAGAAGCATATCTTAATATATACCTATCATTTCCCGATTCAACCCAATAACTCCTCGCTGGAAAACGTGCAGTTTGGGCGGTTAACTTTTTGTTTTTAGTCGTATACATAAGAGGAGTGTCAATAAGAATAGCGCCATAATCAATTATCCTATCTTCCACAAAACTTTTGATCAAGTTTTTCATGATCATTCCTTTACTGTACCAACGGAGGTTCCCCGCATCTGTATTTGGATCGAAATCTACAAGCTCAAATTCTTTCATTACTTTGATATGAGCTGGTTCGATTCCTTCGTCTATTCTTTTCGTTCCTAATTCAGATTCTAAGAAAAGCTGGAAATCTTCGTCTTTAACCTCTTTTAAGGGCAAGACATTTTTGTCTTCGTCAAATTCTAAATCTAATTCAGTTCCTTGGGGAGTAATTACTTTAAACACAGCGTTTTCTATGTGTTCTCCGGGTTGAATAAATAACTTTACATCTCGGTACATCTCAGCTACTTCGTGACCAATACAGTTTATTTTAAAAGATTTGTACCAACCAAATGGAGAAAATTTCGCTTTTATACCTTTTTCTTTTAAGAATTCTGCTATTTTGGGACAAACATCCATAGCGTTTGATTCATTACTAAGAAATTTGCTTAAATGCGCCCAAGGGTAAACTAATACTTGATCAACCCTATAAGTACCCCTTTCCTTTATTAACTCAAGAATTTTTCTTGGTTTCCCTTTAGTTTGGCCACTTTCAATCTTTTTATTATATTCTCTTATCTCTTCGTTTTTACGTCTAATTTTTTCGGGAAAATTCGTTATTTGAATTATTGCGTCTTCTATCACTTGAGCACCTTGTTTGGAAATCAAATCTGTATCGTATGTATCTTGATCTTCTACAGATACATAAGCCACTAAAATTAAGCCCTCCATTTTAATTACATCTTCGGGAAAATCTTGTGGATTGCTTGTGGCTACTTTATTTTTTATAACTTCTACCCCATCGGAGTGAATTAATAAAATTTTCATGATTATATCAAAAATCCTAAATATTTTTCTTCCTTTTGATAATTAACAATTTAAAATTGAAATTAATTATTACTAAAATATTTATTTATAAGAATGAGGCTTAAAAATATTTTCTCTGAATTAACAAAAGTTCTGGATAAATTAGATCAAGATAGAGAAGAAATACTCAAAATGTCCAGAAGGATAATTCGGGAATGTAGTATTGCAATTAAGAACATACATCGAAAAGAATTTAATCAATATCGCGAAAAAGTTTCAATTATAAAACAAAACCATAAAGAATTATTATTATTGGTAAAAGATAATCCAGGCGTTTTATCCAAGTATTTAAAAACTGCAGAACAAGAATACGCAGAAGCTGTCGCGTTTTATTCGATTATTTCAAAAGAGGCTCTTCCATTGCCTAGTGAATTAAACATAACGCCTTTAAATTATGCTTTAGGGCTTGCTGATGTAATCGGAGAATTGCGAAGATACGCGTTAGATAATATTAGAAATTCTATTATAGACGATCTAAACTATATCTTAGAAAGTATGGATGATATCTACACGCAATTGTTTTCGATTGACTACCCCTCTGGATTAACTCAAGATTTAAGGCACAAAACAGATGTAGCGAGAAGTATAATAGAGAAAACTAGAGGAGACGTTTCAATCTCCCTTCAAATGAATGATTTAAAAAGATGTATGGAAAAAAGTCTTAAATCTCAATAATTTTTAAAAATTTAATTGAATACATTAAAACGAGATGAAAAAAAATCGTTAAAAAAGTACTTATTGCTGGAACTTTTGATCTGCTCCATCCAGGACATTTATACTTAATCCAAGAAGCTGCTAAAATGGGTGATGTCTATGTCATAGTATCTACAGATAAAAACGCAGAGAAATTTAAAAATTATCAAATAATAGTACCTGAAGATCAGAGATTAGAAGTAATAAAAAATATAAAAAATGTAAAAGAAGCTAGATTAGGAAGATCTGATAACGATACGCTTAAAACTGTTGAAGAAATAAATCCAGACATAATTCTCTTGGGACCAGATCAAAAATACGATATAGAAGTACTAAAACGAGAATTAATAAAAAAAGGGCTGACCCACATAACAGTTAAAAGGTTAGATACTTATTATGATAAATATAAACTACACTCTTCTAGTCTTATTAAAAAGAAAATTGTAGAACAATTAAAAAAATAAACTTATTGGTGGACTATTGGCTGAAGAAGAAATCTCACAGGAAAATTATGTTAATTGGTTTGCTCTTTATCAACTTTGTCGATTAACAAAGAATAAGCGTAATATTACTATAAGCACTATTAAATTTGGTGAAATATTAGGATTAAGTCAACAATCAGGGAGTCGGAGAATTAACGCGTTAATTGAATTAAATTGGATCAAAAGAAAAACTGATGGTAAAACACAAACGATATCAATAACTAAAGAAGGAACTAATGTTATGCTTACAGTTTATAAAAATTTGAAATCTCTCCTTGAGTCAATTTTGATCGTTGGCGAAGTAGTAGAGGGTATACACGAAGGTGGATATTATGTTGCCATTAGAGGTTATTATGATCAATTTAAAAAAAAATTAGGCTTCGAACCTTATATAGGTACGTTAAATTTATTATTAACTGATGCTACAAACACAATTTTACGTGAAAAACTACAAAATATATCACCAGTTATAATTGAGGGGTTTAAAGATCAAAGTAGAGAATACGGGGCTGTTAAATGCTATGATGTGTACATCTCCCGAATGGATGATAAAAATAATCGCCGAAAAGCTGCTATATTAGATATTAAAAGAACTCATCACGAAAAAAACATAATAGAGATCTTAGCGAAGCCTTATTTAAGAGATTATTATAATTTGAAAGATGGAGATAAGTTAATAATTGAATTACTTAAAAATAGATAGAAATACGATAGAATCTATTTAAATTGTAAAATAAGGTTAAATTTTAATTTCCTTTTTCGAAATTTCTTATAAGCTTCTTAATTTTAAAATATCTAAAGTAAGCCGTAGCTATTACTAAAATCATAAAAAGAAATAAAAATTCGTTAACGAATCCATAAAAATTCGCGATTAACATAGTAATAAACAAATAAAATAGCCGCTCTGATCTAGCCATTAACCCATAATCAAAATCTCCTTTGTAAAAGGTCTCAGCTCTCGCTCTCAAATAACTTATCATTATCGAACTTAAAAAAGAAATAAAAATTATTATTTTCATATCAAAAAATCCCCATAATATAGAATTCCAGCAATAAAACAAAAGAGCAAAAAAAATTACAAATTCGCTCGTTCTATCCATAACTGAGTCAAAGAAGCCTCCAAAAGTTGTTGCTCTATTCTTTATCCTAGCGATTGCCCCATCAACGCCATCAAAAATACCCACTAAAAATACAAATATAGAGAAAAAAAATAAATTAAAAAAAAAAACAAGAGTAAAAAAACTAAAAATAGAAAAACAAAGCATTATGATCGTTGCTAAATTAGGATTCACGCCAATTTTGCCTAATCCCTTCGCTAATAAATTAATAAAGGGTCGAAATATTCTACGAAGACGAAATTTTGAAGCCATAACTCTTAGATCCACTTTATTTTTTCGCTAATTTTAATCATTCTTCTCATATATTTTTTTAAAACTAATTATTCCCGTATAGAAACCTATTATCATCGCGAGTGCCTGAAGGATTTCAATACAAAACGCAAACCAAATTAATGCATCAATCCTAAAATATATAAACTGTCCAATAATTTCGTAATACAGCGATATATCCCATATTTTTATTATAAAGAAAGTAATAAATATTATAATTCCAGATATTAGCGTTTTGGTGAATAACTGTTTTTTCTTTAAAAAAATTCCCATTATGGTACTGGTTACAAATAATGAAAAAGAAACTATCAATAACGTAGAAATAAAAGAAATTTGAAATATGAAATTCTCAAAAAGTATTGAATAGTGAAGATGTGAATCGATAAATGATGTTCCAGAACCAAATATTAATAATCCTAAGAAAGATATAGAAATGATTAATAGTAGACAACCAATGCTATTTAAATAGAAATAAATACTAGATGCTTTTCTCAAATCATAATTTAAACTTGCAACACTTCTAACATAATATAGTTCTTTTAAATCTTCCAATTTTACTAAAATCTCGTCTGGGGTTTCATTCGATACTCTTTTAAATTCGTAAGACGTATATTTCTCCATTAAATCGCCTAATAATGCTCGAGCATCACTACGATTTCTAGCCGTACTTTTATTCCCCCCCTGAAACCAAATCGTTTCTTGTGAAGTATCTACAATAACAACAACATCGCTGTCATTAATTTCGTCTGCTTGATACCACTGCCCCTTTAGATATTTGTAAGGAAAAAGATTAGTAGACATTATGACCTCTTGAAATTCTTTTTATTTATATATAATACTTAATTTTAATATTTATAATTTTTTTAATCTAATAATCTTAAAGAATTTAAAACAATTATACAATTATACTATAAAAAAAATTACGTGACAATAATTGAAATTACGACTTATACTGAAGACTACAACTAAAAAAGACAAAGAAATATCCATTAAATTCAATATAGCTCCAAGTAAACATTCTGGTTTCATAAATTTTATCAATATGGCTCTAAACCAAAATAAACCAGTTATAATTACATTCGAAAAAATAAGCAAATCAGGAGAAAAACAAGAAAGTAAAATTGTTGGAACATTCAAATTTGAAGGGAAGGATGATCCTGGATTAAAACAACTCGAAGAAGAAATCGAAGATAAAGAAAAAAAAAGGAAAAAGCAACACCAGAAAAGAGTTCAAAAATAATTCTTTTATTTTATTATTACAGTATTTAATTTAACATCCTTTTGTTAACATTTATTTTTTCTAAATTAATATAAGTTTATTTTAAAAATGGAAGACATAAAAAGTCTAGAAATTCCAGGAAGAATTTGCTTGATGGGCGATAAGGTTGATCTATTGGGAAAACCTGTTATAGCTATGGCAATAAACTTAATGATGAGGCTTAATTACACAGCTAGGTCTGACGACATAATTGAACTTTATAGTCATGATACGAAAGAAAAAATTAAATTTAATTTGGGTGATTCACCTCCAAGAGATAATGATTTAGGTTATTGGAGTGTTTTGTATGAACGGTTGAAAGAAAAAATTACCCATGGGTTTGTTTTAGAAGTTAAATCTGATATTCCTATAGGCGTAGGATTATCTACATCGGCAGCAATATCCGTAGGATTTTTACGAACAATGAGTAAAGCTTTTTCTTTTAACCTTTCTAACAACGAAATCGCTGAACTTGCATATTTGGGAGAAAATCACGATTTAGGCATTCAATGTGGAAGAATGGATCAATATAGTATAGCTCATGGTGGTATAACTTTTATTCATACTAATGAAAATCCTAGAGTTGAACAACTAGATATTAGTTATCTACCAATCGTAGTAGGGGATTCGATTGAAGAAAGAAAAGCGGTTTTAGTATTAAATAGAATTAAAAGACAAATCAGAGAAGGAGATTCCCTAACATTAAATGCCTTTAAGATAATTGAGGATTGTGTAAATCAAGGCAAACAAGCATTATTGAAAAGCGATTTTAAAAAGTTTGGAATGTACATGGATATTCAGCAAGAACAAGAAATTATCCTAGAGACAGCAACAGAAAAGATATTGAAATTATGTAAAGCAGCTAAAAATGCTGGTGCTTATGGAGCAAAACAAATGGGTGCTGGGGGGGGAGGTTGTATGCTCGCGATCGCTCCTGGAAAGCAAGAGGAAGTTGCTCGAGCTATTGAAAAAGCGGGCGGGCGAGCGTGGGTTTTTGAAATTTTTAAATACGAGTATTAAGATAAACTAATAAAACCAAGTTTGATAAGATTTTTCGAAATATTATATACTTGTGAATATTCTAAATCCAAACTTTTCGCAATTTGTTCAATTGATTTCTTTCCATTAATTTGATAAAAAACTTTACATGAAGTTTCGCCAGTTAAAAAATATTTTGGATTAATTTTTTTAGTAATAGTGAAACGGGGAATTTGATTGCAATAATGCGGTAAGTCCGGCGAAGGCTCTAATTTACCTTTTAATGCATATAAATTGGATTCTTCATTAAGTTTTTCTTCTACACTTTTGAATAATTCAACGATTCTTTCCTTGAACCCAGATTCACTATCTTCTAATTCTTCTTTTTTAAAGCGTTCTAATATGCATTCAAACGTCTCAAATGCATTTGTTCTTCCTCTCCAATTTAATATTTCATTGATGTTGAATTTTTGTAAAAATGTACGAGACACTTTTCGTAGGATTCTTAGTACATTTATGGCTTTAGATTTTTCGTCATAAGTAGCGATATATAGTAAATTTGGGATGCTTGAATCTTTTAAAAAAGATAATTTTAAATCGTTATTAGATAATTTTAATTCACTTATCGTTCCTAAATCCTCAAACGAGTCAGAAAATGAGTTTAATGCTGAAAAGAATCCCGATACCAATAATAATGAATCACCTTGCGAAAAAATGTTTTTATTACTGGAAAAGTTCTTGAATAATAATGGTAAACCGTCTTTGATTATTAAAAAATCGTGTATCATAAATTAAACTCGTTATTTTTTATCTAGGTCGCTATAATAACTTAAAGAAAAATCATCATTAAGACATCAATAAAATTTAATATCCAAAAAAGAAAAAAAAAAGTAATATCCTAGTAATATAATATCATACACTAAAATCTTTTAAATTATAAAGATACCCAAAAAAAAAAAAATTGAATTTAGTTAGTAATTTCTTAATAAAAGTAAATACAAGAAAATGATTCGAATTAAATCTCCCGGAAGAATATGTCTCTTTGGCGAGCATCAAGATTATTTGGATTATCCTATAATCTGTATGGCGATATCAAAGTATATTTATTTAGAAGCAGAAAGAATTTCTGAGCCAAAATTTTTAATAAATATGCCTAATTTAAATTCATTCGTAGAGATATCGCTAAATAATAAAGAGCTCGATTACGAATCAAATCGAGATTATCTAATTAGTGGTTACAATCAATTTCTCAGGAAAAGAAGCAGGTTTGAAAAAGGATATAGGATTAAAATTACCGGGGATATCCCAATTAACGCAGGTGTTGCCAGTTCTTCAGCTTTAGTGATTGCTTGGTTATATTTTTTAAACATAATAAGTGATACAAAATTAGATCTCTTTCAGTTAGCAGTAGAGGGGTATAATACGGAAGTAAAGGAGTTTAAAGAAGGAGGGGGTATGATGGATCACTTTAGCTCGGTTTTTGGAAACTTAATCTTTTTAAAACCTGTACTCCCAAAACCTAATTTAATTGTTTATGACCTCAAGCTAAAAGGGTTTGTTTTAGGAAATTCAATGGAAAAAAAAGAGACGGTAGATGACTTGGTTAGAACAAAAAATCTAACATTAGATGCTTTTGAGAAAATTTCCAATATAATGCCCGGATTCAATCAATTTTATACAAAATTAGAAGATATACAGCCGTATTTACCTAGTTTAAAAAAAGAGCATCAGGAAAAGATTGTAGGAAATATTATTAATAGAGACATTACTTATAAAGCAAAGGAATTAATCGATAAACAACTTTCTTTATTAAAACAAGGAGAGAGCTCGAATAATATGGTTAAATTTTATCGAAGACTAGGATCTCTATTAAATTTGCATCAAGAACAATTAAGAGACAATATACAGATTTCAACTAATAAAATTAATAAAATTATCTCTAATAGTTTAAGCTCTGGGGCTTTAGGTGGAAAAATTAATGGTTCTGGGTTCGGTGGGACGATGTTTGCTTTAATGCCAAATAATGTACATCTTCTTAAGAATGTTATAGAAGATGCTGGCGGGGAAGCTTTTATTATAGAAACTAGTAAAGGAGTTGAGATGTACTGAAAGCGATTGTGTTATGTGCCGGTTATGGAAAACGATTGTATCCCTATACTAAAAAATACCAAAAAACAATGATACCTCTTCATGGAAAGCCCATGTTAGAGTATATTTTAAATGGGCTAATTTATGCTGGATTTCAAGATATTATAATAGTAGTAGGATATCGAAAAGAACAAATTATAGACTATTTTCAAAATGGTAAAAAGTGGGGGGTAAATATTGAATATATCGAGCAAAAAGAGTTAAATGGCACAGGAGGCGCGTTATTACTCTGTAAAGATTCAATTTCTAATAATAATTTTTTTCTAACATGGGGGGATATTCTAGTACCTTATGAAGTTTATAAAAAAGTGTATGATACTCATCGAAAAGAAAAGTACGATTTTATTTTAGTAGCAAATTACACTAAAGACCCTCATTTAGGAGCTGCTGTTTTTTGTGACGATATTATCTGCAAAAATATAGTTGAGAAGCCACCAAAGGGAACGCCCGGATCGAATCTAAATAATTGTGGCGTGTTTATTTTTTCTAAGGAAATTTTCGAAGTTTTAAAAAACCTCAAGCCTTCTGAAAGAGGTGAGATAGAAATACCAAAGGCTCTCTTAAAAGGTATGAACGAGCGAAACTGGAAAGTAAGAGTAGTAAAGATGGAGAAAAATCAATTTAGAGGAGATTTTGGAGATAAAGAAAAATATGAACAATTAAAAGATGATTCGTCGTGGCTTCAGTTTTTAAAAATTTAAATAGTAGAAAAGTGAAAATAAATACATAGCAAAACAAATGAGATATTTTTTATTACTCTTTTAAAAAATGTGGTTTAAATGCGAATAAGAACGAGAAAAAATCTTTTTAAAAAAAATATCGCGATAACTTTTTTATTTTTAATTCCGGTAATTAGTTTTTCTATCTTTTTAGGTTTTGGCCTTTACATCCTTAACGATCTCGCTTCACTTACTTTAAATCTTGACCCTCCAAATACAGATTACTTCACACCTTTAAATCAAATTGAAGGAAATCAAACTTATTTGAAACAAATGGCAGATACATATAATTATCAGTTGGAGAAATGGCATGTTCCTACTAACATTAGTATTGATGTTACATTTACTAACGATAATTATAGCGAGGTTGGAAATTGGCACGGAACCGATAACGGAAATCTCCATCTAGGGTATACGCTTGCCTCACAATGTTTGCGTTATAAATACGCATTAGATAATATCGATTTACCTGGAATGTCAGACGAATTGAATAATGCTACCCGTATGATAAAGAAATGCGTTTCAGGATTTACTAATATGCTTGCTGCTCCCAACGGGGGTATTGGTCCTGATTATCCTGGAATGCCAGCAAGGTTTGTCTCTGCTCCAGAGAATCGAAAATATCACGAATGGCTATTCGATGATCACCCACGACATTTTAATGGAACGGGTCCTTATAAAAATTGGAGAGTTAGAGTACATACTTCCCGCGACGAGTTAGCAGGATATTATCTTGGCTTTGCCAGCGTATTAAAATTTGTTGATCCTGAAGCAAATGATGATAGTAGATGGTGCGTAGAAAGAATTGGCTTATTAGCGGCGCAAATGATCGAAGGTTTTCGCAAAACTAACTGGTTATTATTAGGTGGAGACGGAGAACCTGTAGGTTCAGACCTAAATCCAATATTAGGAGAAAATATGTGGCAATTAACCTTATTACGAATAGGTGCTACAGCGTTTCCCGAAAAATACGATTCTCTTTACAACTATGTGGCAGCAAAGATTATGTCAATGAATAACGGACATATGGGGTCAGTTAGCAATACTGCAATGGATACTTACGCTTTAGCTTTTAGTATGGATGTAGAATTCGCTTTAATAATGCTGGAAGACAATCCCTTATTACAATATCATTACATAAAAAGATTTGAAGAAGGTTTTTATAGTTTCTTAAGATACCATCGGAATGCCTTTTTCAATATTATTCATCTTGCCTTTATGACTCTGGTACAGGATTCTTCTGTATTTGAGGATCCACAATATAATGATGAGACAATAAAATGGGATATTTTAGATCAATTATGGAGATTCAACACTAGTGGATGGGGTAATGGAATAAGGAATTACAATTTAACTATGAGGCCTAATTCAACAAGAGCAACAAGCCTTAACCCTGATATTGCCGCTATGGAAATTAGTCCTTTAAACGCTAAATGGCTGGATTTCTTTGAAAATAATGTGTATGGCACTCTCTTTTCTTGGATGGGGGAGTTAATTGATATTGATAATGTTCGATACCTATTCCCGTTAACCATCTCAGAAATGGGTGTTCATCACTTCCTCTGGGAACATGGCAAATTTTTTGGTACAGGCGGAAATCCTAGTGGAAATGGATTAACACAGGTGATACCAAACTCGTATCTGGTCATTTATTGGATGGGAAAAGCTTTCGATATATTCTAATCTGAAAAGAATTGTTATTCTTCAAATAAATCTTCAAATTTATAACCTAATGCATGAGACAATTTCTCAATCTCATTTTTCTTATAATTTAAAGCCAATTGAGACTCATTAAGGTTTTTTAGCTCGATCAACTTAATTTTTTTCATACCTATAGTTTCAGAAATGCTTTCTAATTCGTCCAGAGTTTTATTACCTAGCAAATCTTTCATGATAGGTTCTTGATAAAAAATCATATCTAACTGTTTATTAAAAATCTCTGAAAGTTTAAATGAAATTGTTAGAGAAGGATTGTAATCTCCTTTCTCAAGATAATAGATTGTCTGGCGAGAAACACCTATTTTTTCGGCTAACTGCTGTTGAGTTAAACCTAGCTTTTCTCTAAAATCTTTAACTTTAGATTTTATTTTTTTCTTAAATTTCAGATGCTTCTCACCTATATAATTTTAAAATATATTTTAGAATAAATGTGAAAAAAAAAAAATTAAGCTAATTTAAAAAGCTCTTCGATTTTACAATTTAACACTTCAGCGATTTTGTAAGCTACGGCGAGACTTGGATTGTATTTTCCTTCTTCTAAATATTTGATTGTATTAATAGGCACACCAACTTTTTCAGCTAAGTTAGCGACTGTCAACTTAACACCTTCACGTCTTTCTTTGATTGAAGTTCTTAGCTTTTCTCCTTCGCGCATTTTTGAAAGAATATAGCTGATAAAGTTGTCAAATGCCAATTCCTCCGGCTTAAAAATCTTGTCTTCTAAACCACTTGGTATCGCAGAATATCTCATTAAGCGTTCTTTTATTTTATTCTCAATGAGAGTAGGGTCTTTCAATCCAGGAATATATCCTTCCGGTTTTAGATGACCTGATTGACTACTAGCTGTGACTGCGCTAGACCCAGCCGTTTCAACCTTAACAGTAAAAGTCTTGTACATTCTATCGAAAACTCCATTCGTCATATTAATGTTTTGTATCCTACTATAAGGAATCGTAGCTTTAACCCTATTGAAAACACCATGACGAATAACAAGGGTATTTTCTTGCACTTCAAACGAAAACATTTTGACGTACTTAAATTCGTACCATATAGTAAAAATCAAATAAAACACGTAGGGAATAAGTACTACATAGAATATCATCAATAAGAACCATTCTAATTGTATACTAGCTTCAAAAAAGTATATAAGCCCAGATGTCAAAAACATCCACGATGCATAAAATAGAAAATAACCGATAGAGCCTTTAAGAATCTGTTTTTTAGCATAATCGCGAGAAATTTTACCTTGAAAGTCTAAATCATTTTTACTCATATTATAATTCCTCCATTTTTTTATTAATTTTATTATATGTAAATTATAATTATCTTCAATTTTCTAACATTTTAAGCCTTTAAAAAAGAAAGCTTAAAATATTTCTTTGCTATGTAATAAATATTTACATACATATTTAAATATTTCTATTCTGATCAAGAATAGATAGTAAAGTAGTTTATCCTCCTAATTTGTAATATGTTAAATAAACTTTACAATACTTTTTTAAAATAACCTGAAGAAAAAATCAAATTTTTAAAATTTTTACTACTTAAATAATAAATATAAAGTTATAATCATAAGCTAAATTGTAAGAATGTAATGATAGAATATGAGAAGATGATTATTACAGCCACAACTGCAAATTCTTGGATGTATCCTGATTTAAAAAATTGGGCGGAAACAACAGATGCTTTGATAGAGGATGTTGTTAAATGCTATGAAGCTGGAGCTGCAATCGCTCACGTTCACCTGCCCAGAGGAGAAGAGATCGAAACTGTTAAAAGAATTAGAGAAAGATGCGATATTATAATCCAAGCAGGTATGTCCAGCTACCCAATAGAAGAAAGAGCTCCAGACTTTCATGCGAAACCCGACATGCTTTCTGTGATATTGAATCATCACGATGAGCATTTTACTGAAATGACAGTAAACCAAATCCACGATCTTGACGAATTAGAACAGTACTGCATTACTTGCGAAAAGTTTAGTATAAAACCTGAATGGGAAGTGTGGCATATAGGTTCATATTGGAATCTTAACTATTTAATTGAAAAAGGTTTATTGAATGCGCCCCATGTTTTAACCTTGTTTTTTAACTGGCCTGGGGGCACATGGTCACCACCAACAGCGGATGAATATTTGCATAGAATAAAATACATGCCCGAAAATTGCCTTCATACGATTAGTGTTATGGGGGAAGAACAGACTAAAATTGCTGTAATGTCAATTGCTAATGGAGGGAATGTGCGTATAGGAACGGAAGACTATCCTTTCTTGAAGGAGAATGTTCCAGCAAAAGATAATGCTGAGATTGTACTTCGGATGGTAAATATCAGTAAAGAAATGGGGCGTGAAACAGCAGATCCATCCGAAGCTCGAAAAATTTTGGGATTATGAATTAAATTAAATGGGATTTAACAATCATGAAATTAGAAAGAAAAGTAGCATAATTACAGGAGCGGAGGCAAGCATCGGAGAAACAACCGCAAAACTATTCGATCAAGAAGGAGCTAGACAATATAATTTAATAAAATTTATGAAATAAAAGGAATTAAAAGAGATACATTTAATTGAAATTATAATTCTAAGGGAACTAGAAGTATTCTCGAAGGATTAGAAAAATACATCAACAATAATTATTGCTTAGATTAATAGACTTTTTTACTAATTTTCTTATTTAACAATAAATTGCTACTATCTTCTCTTTTAAATATTGTTTTGTGATTTCTTTCATTAAATCGAAAATTCTCCGAGATGAGTATTCATTTCAAAAGGTTTCAGCAATAGTAAAGAAGTAGTATATTTCATTGAAACAGTTAAACCAAACATAGATAGCCCTTCAATAAATAGTAGAAAAACTCAAGTTGGAGACAACGATTTTAACTCAAATTTAGTTAATGATCTAATAATTCAAGAATGTGATGTTGCTAAAAAAGAGTATTTTATTATAGTTGAAGATATCCATACTCTCTTGAAAAAATGTAAAGAATTATCAAATAACGAAAAGTTAAACTATTGCAACAGCGAAAGGTTCTATATGAAACAATATTTGAAACATCTGCTAATAAAAGTTAATAGAAATTTTCCTGATTAATTTAATAAATAAAATAAAAAGAAAAAAAAAAGAAATAAGTTTTAAACTATATTTGCTATTTATTTGAAGTATTTAATAGCTAATAAGATATCGTCCCGAGTTATTTTCTTACGTTTTGAATGTTTCGTTAAGGTTAACGCACTTTTGGTTATTTTTTCTGCTGATGCGCCCATCCAATCGACTAGCTCGTTTACAGCGTCTCTTGCGACAATAACAGCACCGTTATGTTTCATAAGGCGCCTAATAGGACTCCAACTAATGTATTCAGACATGATAATTCCTCCACTTTATATATTTTAGTTAATATTTTTAAATTTAATTTTTTTGATTAAATTTACTTAATCAAATAAAGAATGTTCTTTTATATATTTAAAGATTTTGATTGATACTTGATTTTCTAAGGAAAAAAACGAAAAAAATTTCACGACAAAATTCAAATCATACTAATCGAATCATTTCGTACAATATAAATATCTTGCACTGATTTTTCAAATCTGTGAATATTTAATGCTAAAATGAATAAAAAGGGCTCTAAACCTGACATACTGAAACAATTGGTAATAATTTTAGAAGAAAATAAAAATTTAATCAAATTGTGAAATGCTGAAAAGCGAAATTTAATATCAAATGAAACATAAAAAAATTTAATCTATTTTTAAAACACATCATCGAAAGAATACATTTACGAAGGAGTAATTAAATTTTCTAGTTCCAAATAACTTGTTCGTAGTTGCATTTATTACATTCGATAGATTTACCTTTTCCAGGAAAGCTAGATAAGATATTGCCGCAATATTTACATTCTAAGTGAAAAATTTGATCTTCAGAATTTATTTGGTTTAAAATCATCATTTCTTCTTTAAAAGAGTTTATAAAGTTTGTTAAGATGGAGATGAGTAAAGGATGGTTTTGCGACGCTGCTAACCATTCTATTTTACCCGAGATAATTTGTCCAATTACCAAGACATCGATTCCCGATACTAATTCTGTTCCGAAAAACCAAGCAATTTTATTATCTTTATCTTTAATAATTAATTGGAAATTTTGGTCTTGGATGATTTTATTAATTTGGTTGAAATAATAGTTTTCGTCGAAGAATTTTTCTATACCAATCCCAATACTTTTAATCGCTTTTTTTATCCCGGGTTTCTGTAGGAATTTTTTAACTTCAGCGCTTGGTAATATTTTTCTTTCAATGCTAAATGGATCGAATTGAATAGTAATAGCATCCGTCTCAATTGCCCTAACAAAATCAACATTATTAACGAATGTAACGGATGATCTAATCTCACCCTTTTCTTCTAAGGATAACGGGCAAAAATATAAATTAATTTGTTTTTGAGCCTTTCCTTTTATTACTTCAAATTCTATTTTTACTTGTGTTTCTTCTTCATCTTCTTCAAAATTAATTGTTTCTATGGTTATAGTTGGAGGTGTACTTCTACAAAGCTTTAAGAATCTTGGAATTCTCACTCTAATCTTAATTTCTGTAATCGGATCAACGCTAATATTTGATATTACCAAGGAGTAAAGATAATTTCCTCCAAAAGGTTCTGATTTGCATACTAAATTAATTTTGTCTTCTTGATCAATATATTCAAGAGAAACAGATTCGAATTTTTTTATTTCCTGAGCAGTCGGCTCTCTAAATAATATTAATTCGTGCATATCTTCTTGATCTTGATCTCTTTTTTTTTTAGCCATTAAAAAATTCGCCGACTTCCCGATAAAGTAATTAATATCGATTATATAAAGGAAATAATACTATTTTAACTTATAATTTTATTTGATGTAATATTTTTTTTACAAGAGCATGAAAGAATTAAGTGAATTGAAGCCACTATTTGAAAGTCTAACTATTAGACCTACTTTCGATTATGTTCATATAATATTATCTTTATTTATATTTGGAGAAAATCCAGGAGGCATTGGAAGATATCGCCTTAAAGATGAATTGCAAATTGGATCTGGAACAGCAAAATCTTTGGTTAAAAAACTAAAAGATGTAAGTGAGTTTATTGTAGTTCCAGACGAAGGAGAAAGGAAAGGGCATGTGTTAACTGAGAAAGGGCATAAATTTTTTGCTAAAGTAAAAAAAAAAATTCCTTTATTAGAAAAAGCGGACCTTACTTTTTTAAAAGATATTATTATTGAACCTGAAAATATTAATCCTTACTTTTGTTTAGTTAAGAACGCTACTAAGAAGATTAAGAACGGAATCGAGCAAAGAGACGCGGCAATAAAGGTTAATGGTTCTGGAGCTACTTGTCTTGTCTACAATGGAAAAGATATTATCTTTCCCTCTAAATTTGTAAATAATAGCATCGAAGAACAAAAGAAAATCAATCAAAAAACTCTGAAGTATTTTACATCTAAAATTGAAAAAGCTAAGGTATTATTTGAGAAAGACGATGTGATAATAATAGGTTTGGGTGAAAATCCCCAAATATCGCGGTTAGCCGCTTTAAACGCGGCTTTAACGTTATTTTAATTCGAGTATGAAGTATAAAATGAGATTTGAAAACGATATTATTTTTTTTTTTGACAAAATCCTAATTAACGAATTAGAAAAATGTATTGAAAAGGCCACCCCGAATGAAGCGTGCGGTTTAATTTTCGGTGAAATTCAAGAAATTAATAATAATGGTGATTTTAATTATAAGTATTATAGTAAGGATTTTCAATGTATTGACTCTAGCAATAAAAGTCCTGTTGCATTCTTGTTAGATAACGACGACATGTTGATAAAACTTTCAACTACTATTTCAAAAAATAACAATTTACAATTAATAGCAATTTTTCATTCTCACCCCGCTGGAGCAAATCCGAGTGGCTTTGATAAAAAATGTATGAAATCTTATCATAACTGTGGTATAAAAAAGTTCAAACACTTAATATGGATAATAATGGATTCTAGAAGCAAGGAAATTAATGGTTTTATTTATTTAAATAATAAATTGCTTCAAATAGCGATAAACTTTGTTAAGGATTAATCTGTAAGAATAAAAATTACGAGAATTAATTATTCCTGTTCGCTAATTGTTCTCTAATTAAATTCATTAATTCTTCTTCAGTATACTCTTTTTCATCTAAAAGTTGATAATTCCTATTAAAAAACTTTTTAAGGCAATTTGGCATCATCCATGCCAAACTAAACCCAATTGCAAAAATTACTGATATTACAGCAGTTGTACCAAAAACAGCTAGGCTTATTAAATTATCAGGATCGCCCCATGTAGTACCTACAGGCTGAAAATACTCGGATATATTATTAAAGCTGAGAATAAATGAAACGAAAGCAACTAATTTGTATCGAACTTTTATCCATGGTTGAATATTTTTATTCTTTATTTTTTGATAAGCGGAATAGGATGACCACGCCATCCAATTAAAGACTAAAAAAGTATAGGGTACATCTAAAGTAACTCTGAAATAATAGGTATTAATTGAAAATTGAGTGTGGAGTGTCATAAGTATAAGCTGTATGGCTCCTAAAATTACCGTAACAATTAATACTACTTTTGCTTTTGACTTTCTACCTTTGTAAAACGTCATATTTGTAAAAACTACTAATAAAACGAATCCAATAAAAACAAAAACTTCTTGAAAAGCAAATCCCAAATTAAAGACAAAGCTACCAATAAAACCGATAACCATTGCAATAAAACCTATTCCTATAACTATAAGGTTCTTCATTTTATTTTGATTACCTTTAATTAAGAAAAAAATACCTACAACTAAGAGTGAAACAATAAATAATATCAACAATATAGCGAAAATCCAGAATAAAATAATAAGGGCCATCCTTTATACTCCTCCAATTGTTATTAACGACTGGTTTAAAGTTAGTTCATCTATTATATAATCAAGAATAGATTCACATTCTTGAACTTCTAATTTTATTAATCTTCTTTTTAGAGAATTTTCAAAAGTTTTTTTCAAATCTTCAAAATCAATTTGATTATATGGTTTAAAAGGACCTAACTCGTCCTTTATCGATAGCTTTATTAATCCACGGGCAGCAGGTGGACTTATATTGATTTTTTGAGCCAATAAATCTCCCAAATATCCAATAATCTCGATTCTTAATTCAACTCTTTGAATTTTCCAGAAAAATTCTCTAGTATGTTTTTAATTTTAAAACTTACAAAATTTATACAATAAATTTCATTTAAATTTATTTAAAAAAATAAAGAATAATAATTCTGATAATTGGTACTTAAATAAACTGTTAATCTACAAACACACAATTTATTGAATTTGTTTGAAACCACTTTTATCAATGGTACAGATTTGAATCTTGAATCCCGATGCAGCATCTCGTTCTCGGGAACTTGTAATCGCGGTTTTTACTAGATCAATTCCAGCAGTTTTAGTCATATTTCGCTTCCAGTCTGCCTCTAGAACGCCTAAAGAGAATGGAGCCCCGGAACCAAACGAAATGTATTTATCTTCTTCGTATAAAGTTCCTAGTAAATCAACACCATAAAGAATACCTTTTTTAGACTTTTGGGAATATCCACCTATTATCATCATGCAGACAAAGTAAGACCTTCCGCTAAATAATATGTTTCTCGTTAAACTTCCGATATATTGCGGGTCTGGCACTTTTTCTTCTTCTACTTGCTTCAACCTGGAAAGTGCTTTGAGTTGGTTAACAACATATTGGCAATCTGCCACTCCACCCGAGATTGTAGCGCAAGTGTAATTGTTAATCTGAAAGAGCTTCTGGGCAGTTTTAGTAGCTACTGTGTATCCCGCGGTGGCTTGAGATTCTGTTCCAACTACAACGGCATCTTTAACAATTATCCCTACGGTAGTAGTACTTGATTTAATAATTCGGTTTAAAGAATCCTCGTCCAAGTTGAGCATATTGTTTTTGTTTTCCATCATTCTCTTCAACAATTATTCTATAATAATTTAATAATTATAATAAATAAATTAATTTCTCCTATTTTTATTTTTCTTTTAGAATTTATAAACACTTAAACAAAAAATTTTAAAGATATATTATATTATCAATTATAACATATTTGAGTCGATGAGTGTCTTTTTATCATGGCAAGAAGTCAAGCAAGAAGTAAAAGAAAATACACAGGAAAAAAATATAAGCATTTTCATAAAAAAAGGAAAAGAGAACTAGAACGGCCTCCTATTGAAACTAAAATAGCTCAAGAAAAAAAAAAACATCAGCGCACTATGGGGGGAAATTCCAAGCTCAAAATGTTCTCATCTACGTTTATAAATGTCACAGACCTTAATACAAATAAAACCTCAAAAGTTAAGATATTAAAATTTGACAGTAATCCAGCCTCTAAAGATTTTAATAGACGCCATATTCTCACCAAAGGCGCTATTGTCGAAACAGAGTTGGGTAAGGCTAAAATAGTTAGCAGACCTGGACAGCACGGAGTGCTTAACGCCATACTAATTTAGGTACATTCTATTTTTTAAATGTTTATTAAGTTAAGTTAATCTAATCTAAACATTCTTAATTTTCTATAAAATTAGATATTTTTAATTGAAAATAAGTAAGACCATCAAGTAATTTATTAGAGGGAAGATTTTTTAGATCTTCTAATGAAAGCCACCTTAAGTTGTTCTTCCATTCTTTCTTGTCCCCACTTATGACTTCCGTTGGGTCAAAATTATAGTCTTCGGTAATTGTTATCGAAGTAAGAAAGGTAACAGAAATATTATTCCATCCTGCTAAAACGGCATATAAAGAAGCATCAGATTGAAAAGGTATCAGTGTTTCTTCATATATTTCCCTCATAAAGGATTCTTTTGGTTTATCTTCTAAGTCATCTAATTCAAGCATTCCTCCTGGAACTGTAGTTATTCCGGGATAATATGATTGAGATAAAGGACGTTCACCTACTAAGATATACTTTTTACAAGGAGAAAAAATTAAGCATTGAGTCCCAAGCATTCCAATACCTTGATTCACGCTTATTTTATTTTTCACCATGAAAATGACTGTTGAAAATCGAATCAATCCAATATCTAGAATTATTTTATTATTTCTTTGAAGGAAATTCTTTAAGAACAATAATTTACCATCATAATCGGCAGTATTTTCTTGCAAGTGACGTTTCCAATTTTCTTTCCTTTTTAAATCCAGTTTGTGTGGTAATTTATATTCAGAAAGATGCTTCTTGCCCCATTTTATTCTTTCTAATGGTAAATTACCTTCCCAAATAACTGTTAAATTCATATATAATTTCAAACAAATTATTCTTGAATTTTAATGTTTTTTACGTTAGCTTTCTTTCCTTCTATTATTTCAGTATTCTTGCTTTGGCAATGTCTGCATTGAAATAATTGCAACCCTGTTAAATACGACTCTTCGCTTAAAGTAACGGTTGAAACTTTACTGCAATCTCGACACTTAATTTTTCCCGGTACTATTTCTATTTTTAATTCGGCACCCTCAGCAATCGAGCCTTTAGTTGCCATTTCAAACGACCGTTTGAGTAGCTCAGGAACTATTAAGGTTAACTCGCCAATCTCGAGATATACTTGTGAAATTTTATTAGCGTTATATTTTAAAGCGGTAGCTTCGGCAATTTTGAAGATGTCATAGGCAAAAGAAAATTCGTGCATAATAATTGATTATTTTTTTAGTTGTAACTTTTTAATTTCTTTAGCAACTTCTATTAAGACTTTAGATTTTGCCTTACCTTTCGTATCAATTGATACTCTACCAGGATCGTCCCACCACGTTCTAGGATATTGATATCCTTTTTCGGAATGGGCGCTATAACCTAGATGTTTTGCTGCTTTTACAATATCATTTGTATTGATTTTATCAATAGCAAATTTCTTTGGAATGCGTCTTCCCTCCGATCTACTCCTTTTTGCGTCGAAATATTGGGGCCAAAAAATAATAAAAGGTTTTCTGGAACGCATTTTTTAAACTAGGCTAAATTTAATTTATTAAAATTATAAGGTTAAAAAACCTCTAAAGAATTTAAAAATTATTGGTTTAAAATATAGGATAAATAAAAATAAATAGAATTTAAGATTTTTAATAATACAAAACTGTGTTAACGCCAACCAATAACCAAATCTTTATGTAACAATCTCCTTTTAAAAACGGGAGGGTGGTCTAGCTTGGTATGATACCGTAGGAATATGTCTTCTACGGCTTAAAACTTGGCTGGGGGCCAAGTGGCCGAGGGTTCGAATCCCTCCTCTCCCATTTTAGAGCTTGCCGATTACGATCTCTAAATGAACCTTTTTTTATTTTGGATTAAGTTAATAAACCTTCATTTTTTTTTTATTTATCAATTGTTTTCGAAACAATAGGCTAGACCATCAAAATGAATATCATTTTATTTCAAATAATAGTATCAAATATATTTTGATAAATTACTTGTGGCATCAGTCCGAATGCCTCTATCCCATCAACCTTTACGGAATTTGGGAATACCTTTTTCATTATATTATAACCTGCATTTACATCGGCATTGATGAGCGTACCATTGGAAGTTCTGAATAATCCCCGACTAATTCTTTTACCTACATATTTGTTATGGTGTCTAATCTCTTCGTTGTCGAGAAAACTACACTTAGACGTGTGGTTCTCATTAATTGTTATTACTGTAATTCCAATCAATTCTGATTTATATTTAACTTGATTAATCAACCTTAAGAACGGAATCTGAACGAATTTCTGGTTATTTTTCTTACCAATATTTATATTCTGCTTCCAGCCATCATTATATCCAATTATAATAGTTCCAAGATTATTTTCGATGCAATAATCAATTAAAAGTCTAGAAATTCTGTGAAATATGGTGTTTATTTTATTATTTCTCTTTAGATGTAATTTTTGAATCCTTTTAGTGTCTTGGAAATTACTCTTCTTGTTTTCGATACTTCTATAATGAGCTAATTGTTTGTTGTAATATTGATTTATAGATTTTATCACCTTACCTTTAATAATAATTGGATCTAACCCAATATTATTTACAGCAGTTATAAGGTTATTCAAGCCTAAATCAATTGATAATATATTATTTTTATTTAATCCTAAATCCTGCTCTAATTTTTCGTATATCATTTCTATCTTATATTTTATCCCTAATGGAATAATCCTTACTTCTTTTAGTTTTTCCTTTATTCTTGTTTTCGTTAGTTTGAGATTAGCTCTTTTTGGAAAGAATAGATACCCCTCCTTAATTCTGCATTGCTGGTTTGTAAAAATAACGATAGATTCTCCGTTCTTCTTTTTATAGCGTGGAATTCTTGGCTTGTTCTTAAATTTTTTAGGATTTGCTCTAAATTCTTCCAATGCTCTAAAATAGGATCTCCAATTTCTATTAACTAGCTTTAGAATCTGTTGAGAAGTCTGAGAAGGTAATTTTCTAAATACTTGTTTATCTTTTAATATATAATCCAGATCGTAGTAATTGAGAAAGTTATTCAATTTAAGAAAATCTTGTCTTACATACCAATTAGCTAAATTATATAAATTCTTAGCTAAATGACACAATTTAGAAAGTTGGTCAGAATGCTTTATGTATATTGTTTCAGATAATCTCAAGTTAATACTTAAATAGGATTACCTATATTTAAACAGATACAGAGTCTAATAATACTGATTAATACTATCAATTGAATTCAAAATACAATATTATATTGCACTATAAATTTTTAAGTGGAAATAATCTATTTTCTAGTTAAAAACTAAAATATTTTTAAAGTGATTATTAAATGAGCGAATATCAAGAAACGGATAAAGCTATGAGGGTTATGGCCGTTGTAGGAGGTATCATTAGTTTAGTCGAGGCAATCATGATTCTTGTAGGTTTAGGGTTAATGCCATATGGATTTGGAATACTTAGCGGCGTTTTCGGACTAATTCTAGCACTAGTAGGAATTTTTCTGGGTATAAAGCCGATACATTACACTCCATTCATATTAGGGGCAATTGGCGTGGTTCTAATTGTTTTTGCGGTTTTAATCGGCGGAATTATAATACTTTTAGCAGCTTTTTTTGGTTTAATTAGTTAATCCAATCTCTTACTTTTTTCTTTTTTTTAATTTTTAATATTTATACTTCACATTTTAATTTAAAGGCTAAGCTATTTGTATTTTTTCGAGGATAAATGAATGTATCAAAAGATATAAATATAATATTATAATCATTCTTCTTTGATCCATAAATTTAATGGTGACATAAATGCACAAAAATGTTAAAGCAATAATAGTTTTATTACTGTTGGGATGTACTCTGGCATTATCCAGTATATTAGGTAGAGAATTTTGTAAATATCAAGAGAACCCTAATAAAGAATTGGATTTTTTTAATGAAGAAAATCCTTTTCTTGAAGTATCAGCACCACCAATAGAACAATCACTTGTTTTTGGCACATATTATGGTATTACAGACTTAGATCCTCACTATGCCTATGATACTCCTTCAAATAAAGTAATTAAACAAGTTGTTGAACACCTCTATCAGTTTAATATCTCGGATTTAGATCTTCCAATTATTCCGTGGTTAGCATCAGACTTCCCTATAATCTCACCTGATGGAACAGAATATACCATTACACTCAGACAAGGAATTAAATTCCATGATGGATCTGATCTTAACGCAGCAGCCGTTAAATGGAGCTTCGATAGGCTATGTTATTTCATGAATTATTCTGGCAATGCAGATCTGCCGGCACCATTTAATGTCCCAGTTCCAGTTACAATACCTCTAACTCAATTAGGCATTTTATATAAACAGCCCGACGGAAAACGAGTTATTAACAAAACTGAAGTTCTCAGCACCTACCAATTTAAAATTACGTTAAATGCGCCAAAAGCATCATTCCTATCTCTTTTGACTTCTAGTGGCTCTGGTATATTATCACCTGAATCAACACCACCTCTTGATTATTATCAACTCTCTGATACATTGATAGGTACTGGACCATTCAAATACATAGGATATATACCTCTATACGAGGTAAGCTTCGAGGGGTTTGCCGACTATTGGGGTACTCCTGATAATACAGGTCCTACTCAACTTGAAACTTTAATATATTCGATTGTACCAGATCCTACTACTTTGCGTAACGGTTTATTATCCGGTGTTATTGACCTTATAGATAGCGTGGACCCAAGCTTCATTCCTGTATTCCAAGCCGATCCTGATATATCGTGTGAAGAATATGGAAATACCCTAACCGTTGCTTGGATTACATTCAATTATTTACACCTTGATAAAGCTATGAGGCATGCCGTATCGTATTCACTTAATTACTCGTATATTATCGATGTTGTTTACGATGAAGTCGCTCTTAGATGGCCAACTTACATTCCACAAGGTATTCCATACGCAAACTATAGTTTAGACTGTGCTATCTTCGATAGATCTGTGGCAAGAAATAAACTCCTTACTGACTCTGTTTGGGGACCATTATGTACTGCTGCAGGTTTATCTGCATTAAGCACAGACGCCGAGTGGATTGCCGTTGCAAACGGTGGTAGTCCTCTCGCACATTACAACTATACGTGGAATATTGGAAATTATTTTAGGGAAAATATAGGACTTAGATTAGCTTTTGATCTTAAATACGTTGGTGTCAAATTAGATGTAAACGGAGTAAATTGGGGTGAATTACTAGATATGATAATAGAAGACCGAGAAAAAATGGATATGTACGCGCTCGGTTGGGCTCCTGATTATCTTGACCCTGAAAATTACATCAATCCTATTTGGAGTAATGTTTCCGATATAAACGGAGGCAACTTCTACGAACCCGATGTACAAGTATTAATGGATGATGCTCTAACAGAAACTGACCCAGCAGTAAGGGAAAATATGTACTGGATGATACAAAAGTTAATGGTTGAAGAATATATGCCTGGCATGACACTTATTACAGGTATAAATTATGATGCCTGGCAAACTTATGTCCATGGATGGGTCCCTAACCCTATGGATAGAGCATGGTTTTATCCTGTATATATCGAATCCGACGATTTAACACCACCAGATATTACTATACATTCACCGGTATCCGATCAAGAATTTGGAGTTGATGCTCCTACATTTAGTATTACTATTATTGATGAATCCCCAATAGATTCTACATGGTATACTATAGATGGAGGAGTAACAAATTATACCTTTTCAGGATTAATTGGAACTGTAAACCAAACCGCATGGGATAGCGCTTCTCAGGGAAATATATTAATCACGTTCTCTGCGGAAGATGATACTGGCAAAATAGGAACGAGTAGTGTTACTGTAATAAAAAGCATTCCATCTGAACCACCTATTTCTGAACCACCTATTCCTGGATACGATGTAATTTTGATATTTGGAGTGATTTCCTTAGTAGCAATAATTTTAATGAAAAAAATAAAAAGTAAATAACCTTTTTTTTCATATATTTTTAATCTAATCTTTATTTTTTTTATTCTAGCTCGTTACAGGGCGTAATCGGCGACAAAAAGAACGAAAAGTTGAAATACAAGAATGATCCATTATATTATCATGAGTGTATCAAAAAG